>CAVRNW010000037.1:0-117975 GCA_963722665.1 uncultured Flavobacteriaceae bacterium | reverse complement strand
AATAAATAACACAAGACTTTCCTCTTTTACTAGTCTATTTTCATATTGTAATTAAAGTGCTTTTATAGGTTTTAACTAACCCAATAATAAGTTTACCATAGGCTGTAACCAGCCTGCATAAAAAGTCTTATTAATCTTAAAACTAGTAACTATGAAAAATTCAAAAAAATTATTAATCTGGGTTGTTAAGTTGACATTGACAAGTGTACTATCAATTATAATAATTGCCTGTAGTAAAGATGATGACACTCCTACTCCTACTGCACCAGATACCACTATTTATGAGGGAACATGGAGTGGAACATTTTCTGGAGGTTCCAGTGGAACGTGGATTTATAATGTCTCGGGGAATGGCACTTTAACTGGATCGGCTTTAGTTGATAACGGCACTATGCATACTAAGACTGGAACTGTATCAGAGAGTGGAGCAGTTAACGTGTCTATTTCTAATGGAGGAAGCGCATTGGGCCAATTTAACGCAGAAACTGGTGGTTATACAGGGACTTGGCAAAATAATGACCCAAATAACCCATTAAGCGGCACTTCTACTGGATCAAAAGAATAATATGGATATTCTAATACTGAAGTTGAAAGAGAATTGATTATTGTAGTTTGATTAGTACATATTTTAATTCTATTTAATTAAAATATGTACTAATCACTTCGGTTTTTTACATTGCTTTTAAGTTGACTGATCACAAAATAAATATTTTACATATTTTTTAAAACAATGAAACCGTAACACTTCAATAATGAAGTTATTACGGTTTTCTGATGTACTGAAGGCGAGAATTGCCTTTGGCGAGTCCCTTCTTCAACATGTTGAGAGAAAAAACTAGCGCTATGCGCTTAGTTTTTTGTTTTATTGCATGTTACAAAAGCGAGCTTTTGGCATGCCTTAAAACAAAAAAACCAAGACTTTCGTCTTGGTTTTTTCTCATCTGTACTGAAGGCGGGACTTGAACCCGCACGCTCCAAAGAGCATTGGATTTTAAGTCCAACGTGTCTACCAATTCCACCACTTCAGCATGCTTCGACATGCTCAGCACATCGCTTGGTATATTTAAAGTATAGAGCGAAAGACGGGATTTGAACCCGCGACCCTCACCTTGGCAAGGTGATGCTCTACCCCTGAGCTACTTTCGCAGATTTTAATGAACGTACAACCCATGATTGCGGATGCAAATTTATAATATTTCTAGTAAAAGCAAAGCCTTTTTATAAAAAAGAATTTATTTTAAGCCCTTTTCTTTTTGAGCAACATTCGCTTAATTCCGTTGAGTTTCATTAAGGCTTCTACAGGTGTTAAAACATCAATATCAATATTCAATATTTCTTCTTTGATCTCTTCTAAAAGCGGATCATCCAGATTAAAGAAACTCAGTTGCATATCATCTTTTAAGGACTTAACTTTATCTGTCAATTCTTCACTTGAATGAGATTTTTCGAGCTTTTTAAGAATCTTATTAGCTCTTTGAATTACTTGTTGAGGCATTCCAGCCATTTTTGCCACGTGTATCCCAAAACTGTGCTCACTTCCTCCTTGAACAAGTTTGCGCATAAACAGCACAGTATCTTTTAACTCCTTTACTGAAACATTATAATTTTTGATCCTGTCAAACGTTTCGGTCATTTCATTTAATTCATGATAATGTGTTGCGAAAAGCGTTTTTGCCCTCGAAGGGTGTTCATGCAAATATTCACTGATTGCCCAGGCTATTGAGATACCATCATAAGTACTGGTCCCGCGACCAATTTCATCCAATAACACTAAACTTCTATCAGATATATTATTTAATATTGAAGCTGTTTCGTTCATTTCCACCATGAAAGTAGACTCTCCCATTGAAATATTATCGCTGGCTCCTACTCTCGTAAATATTTTGTCCACCAAACCAATTCGGGCTTTTTTTGCCGGAATAAAACTTCCTATTTGAGCCAGTAATACAATTAATGCTGTTTGCCTTAATATAGCCGATTTACCAGACATATTTGGACCTGTGATCATGATGATCTGTTGTGATTCCCTATCCAGAAAAAGATCATTTGGGATATAAGATTCACCTAATGGTAATTGCTTTTCTATTACCGGATGACGACCTTCTTTTATATCCAGTTCATAAGTATCATCGATATCAGGATATACATAGTTGTTTTCTTTTGCCAATTGAGCAAAACCGCACAAACAATCTAACTGACCTATTAAACTGGCATTAAGCTGTACAGGTTTTATGAAAGAATGCATCCAGTTTATCAATTCAGAAAACAATTGTTGTTCTATGGCTAAAATGCGTTCTTCCGCACCAAGGATTTTAGACTCGTATTCTTTTAATTCCTCTGTTATATATCTTTCTGCATTAACTAATGTTTGCTTGCGAATCCATTCTTCCGGCACCTTATCTTTATGCGTGTTTCTGACTTCAATATAGTACCCAAAAACATTATTAGAAGCTATTTTTAAAGAGGGAATTCCTGTTCTCTCGGATTCCCTTTTTAACATTTTATCTAAGTAATCTTTCCCTGAAAAAGCCAATTCACGTAACTCTTTTAACTCAGATGAAAAATCGGATGAAATAGTCTTTCCTTTTAAAATGTTAACGGGAGCATCTTCATACAGGGTTTCTTTTATTTTCTCTCTTAAAATGGAACATCCTTGTAAACTATCTCCAATGATCTGTAAAGATTCATTTTTAGAATTCACAGCCAAGGACTTTATAGGTACAATTGACTCCAGCGAATTTTTAAGGTGGATAACCTCTCGAGGATTGATTTTTCCAGTTGCTACCTTAGATATTAGGCGTTCTATATCGCCAATATGTTTTATTTGGTTTTGTATCTTTTTTAGTATCGTACCATTTTCCAACAAAAATTTAACAACCTCATGTCTGTTCTTAATTTTATCAACATTTTTAAGTGGTAATGCCAACCACCTCTTTAATAAGCGTCCTCCCATTGGAGAACTGGTTTTATCGATTATATCCAGGAGTGTAACAGCACTGCTATTTGAAGAATTGTAAAGTTCTAAATTTCTTATTGTAAACTTATCCATCCAGACATATTCATCCTCTTCTATTCTGTTAATTGATGTAATATGAGAAAGTTTATGATGCTGGGTTTCTCCCAGATAATGTAGAATGGATCCTGAAGCCACGATTCCCTCAAACAGATCTTGTACGCCAAAACCTTTCAGGGTTTTTGTATTGAAGTGTTTAAGTAATATTTCATTCGCATAATCGTCTTGAAATACCCAATCTTCCAAAAAAAATGTATGGAAATCATTGCCAAAACTAGTAGTGAATTCTTTTCTGTTTTGCTTTGAAATCAAGACTTCACTGGGTTTAAAGTTTTGTAATAACTTATCTATGTATTCCTCATTTCCTTGTGATGTTAAAAACTCTCCTGTGGATACATCCAGGAAAGAAACTCCAATATACTTGCCAAAATAAACCGAAGCCAGGAAATTGTTGCTTTTAGAATTAAGTACCTCGTCATTCAATGCCACTCCGGGAGTTACCAATTCAGTGACCCCTCTTTTTACAATGGTTTTTGTTAGTTTTGGATCTTCAAGCTGGTCACAAATAGCTACACGTTCACCGGCTTTTACTAATTTAGGAAGATAGGTATTAATTGAATGATGCGGAAAGCCAGCTAGTTCCGTTTCGCTCTGGCTTCCAGCTCCTCTTTTAGTCAAGATAATATCCAGTATTTTAGCCGCCTTTATAGCATCTTTACCAAAGGTTTCATAGAAATCACCTACCCTAAACAATAACAAGGCATCAGGATACTTTGCTTTTATAGCATTGTACTGATGCATTAAAGGTGTTATCTTTTTAGTCTTTTTAGCCAAGCCTTATGTAGTTTATTAGTATTATTTTTGCAATTATGAAAGGATAGCTAATGTAACTAATATTTAATTTTTTTAGAAATTGTTAGTCTTTAAGTTATTTACATTTATTCACAATTTATGCGGAAATTAAAAAATAGCGAGTTAAACAGATTAAACATTGAAGAATTTAAAAAAGCTCCTAAAACACCTCTTATAATTATCTTAGATAATATAAGAAGCCTGAACAATATTGGAAGTGTTTTCAGGACTAGTGATGCATTTTTAGTAAAGAAAATCTATCTCTGTGGTATTACAGCAGTTCCTCCTCATAAGGATATTCATAAAACAGCCCTTGGAAGTACGGAATCTATGGAATGGGAATATGCCAAAAACACTTTGGATATTATTAACAAGTTAAAAAAAGAGGACATTGTAATAATAAGCATAGAACAGGCTGAAAACACAACCATGCTTAATGATTTTGATCCTGATAAAAATAAAACCTATGCATTGGTGTTTGGAAATGAGGTTAAGGGTGTTTCACAGCAAGTAGTTGATGCCAGTGATGTGGTTCTTGAAATTCCACAATTCGGAACCAAACATTCATTAAATATTTCTGTAAGTACAGGAGTAGTAATTTGGGATTTGTTTTCCAAATTCAATTCATAGAAAAAGGGAGCAAAATAATTGCTCCCTTTTTTATAATATGAATCTAACTTTTAATTCCTGTCAGGTTCTATCAAGTTGATTTCCACACGTCTGTTTAATTGTCGTCCACCTGGTGAACTATTAGATTCTATTGGCCTTGATTCTCCAAATCCTCTCGATTCTAACTGGCGTCCATCAACTCCTTTAGTCTCTAAGAATGTTACAACAGCTGCCGCACGACGTCTTGATAATGCCAGGTTGTACGTATCATTACCTACATTATCAGTGTGACCATCAATGTAGAAACGTACATTAGGGAATTGTTGTAATATTTCAGCAATTCTTGTTAGATCACCAAACGATTGAGTTTTAATTTTAGCTAATGCAGTTTCAAAATAAATGCTCTTAGCTATATAATTAAGTTCCTTCAATACAGATTCCGGAATCGTTGGACAACCACTATTTGATTTTGGTCCAGGAATCGTAGGGCAATCATCAACATCATCAAATACACCGTCACCATCTGTATCCTTAGTTGGAGGACAGCCTTCAAGATATGGCTTACCTTTCTTGAACGGACATTTATCTTTGTAATCCGGCGTTTGATCATCATCTGAATCTATAGAGGTTCCATCACCATAAACTTTAACACCTTTTGGTGTATAATTATCTTTATCCAATTCATCAATTACACCATCACCATCTATATCCTTGATTTCAAATTCTTCACCTCCTTCGCTCAATTCAATCAATGCTTCATCATAAGGATTTGTCCATTTCAAGTGTTTTCTTTTATCTCCAAATTTATATACAACACCTAAACTGGTAGTAAAGAATAATTCATATTGTTGTTTTGAAGAAATGGCTGCATCAAAATCATCTTCGTGATTAATATTCAAGGAAGGTCTAAATTCTATATCAATTCTTCTGTTGAATCTATAACTAATTCCAAATTCCACAGGTAAATACCAGGAACTCGCCCAGTCTCCTCGTAATTCATTTTCCTGGAAATTAGGCCCGGATAACAATTCGTCTGTCTCCAGGGAATACAATTTTGAAGTATATTGATGATAACCAAGTCCGGCATAAAATGCAAAATTCCATTTTCTCTGGTATCGTTTACCACTAGGGGCTATATTGCTTAAATTAAAAACTCCCAATAACCTAATACCAATGGATTCTCCTTCAAAATAAACTTCATGTAATGGAAGAGGTGTATATTTAACACTATAAGTATCTGACCATTGTTGAGGCTCACCATAGAGATCGTTAAAATGCACCTTAGCTTCTAAACCAATTATAGAGTTGAACATATAGCCTCCATATGCATAAGCACCATAGCTAAGTTTCCCTTTTTTGTCATTTACACCAAAATTTCGTAGATCAGCATGCACAAAAATATGTTGAACACCCATTCCGGCATACCATCGGTTGTAATTATTTACATCAACCTTAGAGAGTGCGGTTATTTGAGGTCTTCCTTTTTTTGTAGCAATTTGAGAAAAAGATTGAGTACCTAATAGCATTAAGGCAACAATGGCTAAAATAAATCCTTTGTTTTTCATCAAATATCGTACTATTTTAACGCCAAAATAACAATACTAAGTTGTAAGAAGCAAATAATTACAAATCTTTCTTGTTATTTTGACAAATTATCGAATAAATTAGTCATTTCTTCTACTATATTTAAGTAATCTTCCCGATTTTTTACAAAATCTTTTTCTGAAATATCAATTACCATTGTTTTGATATCAGTTTGATTTCTTAAAAACTCCAAATAACCAGTGTTTATCTTTTCCAAATATTCAGAATCAATATTTTGCTCGTATTCTCTTCCCCGCTGCTTAATATTTTCTTTAAGCCTCTCGGTATTTTGGTATAAATATACATAAATATCGGGTTTTGCAATGTCTTTATACATCAAATAAAATAATTTTCTGTACAATTTAAACTCATCTTCGGGTAAGGTTATTTTCGAAAATATTAACGACTTAAATACATCATAGTCACTCACAATAAAATCCTTAAATAGATCCAGCTGTGAAAGATCATCACTTATTTGCTGATATCTGTCGGCCAAAAAAGACATTTCCAATGTGAAATGCATAACGTTGAGGTTCTTTATAGAATTTTGGTAAAAAAGGATTATCTGCAAATCGCTCCAGTATCAATTTGGCATTGAAATCATGTGCAATTTGAGTTGCCAGACTAGTTTTCCCAGCTCCAATATTACCTTCAATTGCTATATAGTTACAATTAGTGAACTGATGTTTCTTATTTGGGTTTTTTAACCAAATATTTATTGGCTCAAGAATGCTATTATCCTCGCACTCTTGAAGCAGATCGAATATTTCTTTTTTAAATTTTGGATGCACATATTTTGAAGCAATGTCATTTAAGGGTTGCAAGACAAATTTTCTTTTATGCATTCCCGGATGCGGAATTTTTAATGATCTTTGTACTGATGATCTCATCCTCAAAAAGAAGAATATCTAAATCGATGGTTCTATTCTCATAACCTTTCTTAGCACTTCGAATTCTGCCTAAACTTTTTTCAATTTTCAAGAGTTCCTTCAACACATTAGCAGCTGACAAACTGGTTTCAATTATTGCACATACATTTAAAAAATCATCCCCTTTAAAACCAAAGGATACTGATTTATATACCTTAGAAATGATTTTAATATTTCCTATCTTATGGTAGATCGCATTAATGGCCGCTTGTAAATTCTTAAATTTGTCGCCTTTATTGCTGCCTAGTGATATGTAAACTTTTTTGGTGATTTTCATTCGATTACGCAAAATAACTAAAAGAAAATTTATTAGTTTATATTTACCTCAAGTATTTATTAACCATTTTAATGACCTTAAAAGATAAACTTGTTGCGCAGAGGATTTACTTTTTATTAGGTGGATTATTTATCACATCATTAGTTGTATCAAATTTAATTTTTCAAAAATTTTTTTATTGGTATCCTTTTCATATTGAAATCTTTGGAACTAAATTATTTGAGATATCTGTTGGTATCTTACCATATCCGATCACCTTCTTGATCACCGATTTAATAAGTGAAATTTATGGTAAAAAAAGGGCTAATGATATTGTCGTTATTGGAATATTCGCCTCCTTCTTTTCCATGCTAATTGTTTATTTGGCCAATGCCGTTCCAGCAACAAGCTGGTCACCTGTAAATGACGGTATATTTAAAACTGTATTTGGAAGTACGGCCATAGCAGTTTTTGCCAGCATGATTGCCTATCTTTTAGCGCAATTTATTGACATACATATTTATCACTTCTGGAAGCGCCTTACCAAAGGCAGACATCTATGGTTGCGCAATAATTTCTCTACTTTTTTTTCACAGTTTGTAGACACAAGCGCAGTCTTGATCTTACTTTGTTCGTTCGGTAAAATAGAGTGGGATAATTTTAGCGGACTATTGGTATCAGGATTTATGTTTAAAGTACTTATAGCCATGACTGATACACCATTTTTATATCTGGGTGTATATGGCTTCAGAAAACGTTTCAACTTAAATGTTAATGAAGAAATAAATTTATTGTGAAATAAATATTAAAGTTAGCACAATCTTCATCTTTTTGCATCATTTTTGTATACATTATAAAGGACCTAATTTCTTATAGAATTGAAAAAAATATTTAAAATCTTTGGTATTTCATTAGTAATAGTTCTATTGCTTTTAATAGCCACTCCATTTTTGTTTCAAAATCAAATAAAAAATGTAGTTAAAACATTTTTGAATAACAATGTAAATGCAAAAGTTGATTTTGACGATGTAAATTTAAGCCTCTTAAGGAGTTTTCCCAAAGCCACAGTTACTGTAGATCAATTAACAATAGTGAACTATAAGCCATTTGAAGGAGAGACTTTTGCTACCGCTAAATCTATCTCTTTCAATATGTCTGTGAAAGAATTGTTTAAAAAGGCCAGTGATGAACCTATTGTTGTAAATTCATTTTACATCAATGAAGCTTTATTAACTTTAAAAACAGATAAATTCGGTAATGATAATTACGACATTAACAAAGAGACCGACAGCATAAATGCAGAAATCCAATCTGCAAACAACTTTAAATTCAGTGTTGAGGATTACAACATTAAAAACAGCGTTGTTACTTACCTAGATGAAACTTCTAAAATAGCCTTACATGTAACCGAGTTAAACCATTCAGGTAAAGGATCTTTTTCTGCAAATCTATCGGAACTAAAGACTACTTCTACAGCTAATGTAAGTTTGAGCATTGACAGCACGAAATACCTCAACAACAACTCTGTAAAATTAGATGCTTTAATAGATCTGGATCTCACCCAATATAAATACACCTTTAAAGAAAATAAAGGATTTATAAATCAGTTACCACTAGAGTTTGACGGCTTTGTAAAACTGTTGGATGAAGGTCAGGATATCAATATAACATTTAAGAATTCAGGTTCATCATTTAAAGATTTTCTTGCCGTGATCCCTCAGGAATATTCAAAAAACCTTGAAGAAGTAAAAACTACCGGAAACTTCAAAGTCAACGGATCAATAACTGGATTGAATTCAGATACAACAATACCAAAATTTGACATTAGCATAGTTTCTGACAATGCTTCGTTCAAATATCCGAATCTGCCAAAAAGTGTAGAGAATATTACTATTAATACCAATATTAAGAACGATTCGGGAATATCTGATGACACCTATGTACAAATCAATGCCCTCAATTTTAAAATAGACCAGGATATATTTAAATCATCGGCAACTATTAAGAATTTAACTAAGAATATGTTGGTTGACGCCAATATTGATGGTACATTAAATCTGGCTAATATTACAAAAGCCTATCCCGTTAAATTAGAAAATGAATTGAGCGGAGTTTTAAAAGGGAAATTGCATTCTGTTTTTGATATGAATTCTATCAAAACCAACGCATATGAACGCACAAAGAACAATGGTTTTGTTACATTAAGCAATTTTATATTTTCTTCTGATGATATGGTAAACCCAATTAATATATCAAAAGCAGATATTCAATTTAAACCGGGAACTGTGACTCTGCAATCATTTGATGCAAAAACAGGAAAAAGTGATATATCAGCAACAGGAACTATTTATAATTTATTGGGCTTTATATTGAGTGACAAAAAACTACAAGGTAATTTCAATGTTGATTCAAACACATTTGCAGTTAGTGATTTTATGATGGATGGAAGCACTAAATCGATTGAAAATAAAGTCAAAGAATCGCTTAAAATACCGGCTTTTTTAGATTGTTCTATCAATGCCAATGCACAAACCATTCTTTATGATAATTTAATCCTGAAAGATGTTAAAGGAAAAGTGATTATTAAAGATGAACAGGCAACTCTTGAAAATATGACATCAAGTGTGTTTGATGGCAATTTAACACTTTCTGGAAATGTATCTACAAAAACTGACACTCCTTCGTTCAATATGGATCTAGGCGTAAATAAATTTGATATTTCCCAGTCTTTTAATGGTATGCAACTCCTTCAAAATCTGGCTCCAATTGCGAAGGCCTTACAAGGAAAACTTAATTCTACCATAAATCTAAAAGGGACACTTAACAATGAGTTTACACCTCAATTAAATAAGATTTCCGGTAATGCTTTTGCAGAATTACTAGCTGCCAAAATTGAACCAAAAAATGCAGCTTTATTTGATCAATTGAAAGGTGCATTATCCTTTGTAGATTTCGATAAACTGGATTTAAATAATCTAAAAACAAAATTATCCTTTGAAAATGGAACAGTAACTGTTAAACCATTTAATTTAAAATATAAAGACATAAGTATAACTGTTGATGGTTCTCATAATTTTGATAAAACCATGAGCTATAAAGCAGTATTTGATGTGCCTGCAAAGTATTTGGGAGGTGAAATCAATAATTTAATCTCTAAAATAGATGATAAAGCCATCAATAACATTACTATTCCTGTTACAGCATCTATTGGAGGCACTTTTACGAGTCCTAAGGTTTCTACAGATCTGACAAGTGGAATTACCAATTTAACCAAACAGCTAGTAGAAATTCAAAAGAAAAAACTTATCAACCAGGGAAAAGACGAAATCAAAGATTTACTAGGAGGTGTCTTAGGTGGAAAAACAAATCCAAATGACACCACTAAAACAAAACCCAAAGATCCTGTTAAAGATGTACTGGATGGCATAATTGGCGTAAAATCTCAACAAAAAGATTCAGCTAAGACCAATCCAAAAAATCCAGTAAAGGATGTGCTAGGTGGTATTTTGAGTGGTAAGAAAAAACCAAAGGATACAGTTAATTAATTGACCTGCTGGTTTCCTATTGGATGATCTTCATAAAAATCGGCAAAGGTTTTATCCGTTTTATAACTATCGGTCAGCACTTTGTAAACCATTATTGCTACCATTATTTGACCCAAACATGTTAAATAGAACACCCAATTGAAAGGCATATCCATTGATACCATAATCGTCACTGTTATAAGCATTATAGTGGTACTGGCCACATAGAACATTACTGGAATCTTCATATTTTTTTATTTGTAATATACTTAATATCAGCATTTTAATAGTTAAAAAAATGTGAAAACTATTATTCGTGTTGAATTAAAATAAAAATAATTAAAAAAATTGTAATTTAGTAAAGAAATAAATCCTAAATAAACTATGAAAGTTAGTTTTTCTATACTCTTTCTAGCAGTTTTGTTATCGTTTTCTCCTGCAAGCTCCCAAAATTCTAACAATTTTGATGAACTAATGGACACCTTAAAAGACAAATCTTCTACATTAATAATTTACAGCGTACAGGTTGGTGCATATAAATTGAAGAAAAATCCAAGAAAGGGATATTATGATGGTGTGGAGAATTTATTCTCAAAAAGGTATGATGACAATTTTAACAGATTCTTTTCAGGATTGTTTAGAAGTATTGGAGACGCCATTTCATATTGTGATGAACTGCGTTCAAGAGGCTATCAAGATGCTTTTGTCTTAGGACTGGATGGCGGTTTTGACAGGATACTCATTGAAATTGACTGATTAATTTAAAATTTCAATATTTACTACCAATCCTTCATTAGATCGAATATTAAAAACGGTCTCATCTTCAAAAATCAAATACTGGCCTTTTATTCCTTTCAATATGCCTTTATAGCTTACCGATTTTTCAATATTCAGACTTTTTGGTTTTTTAGGATACTGTAATACGGGAAAATCCAAATGTGTTTCTGTATTATTAGCAATAAAATATTCCATTGCTTCATCGGGGATATATTGTTTTAATTTATTTCTCCATTCCACAAGATCTTCATCTTTTAGATCATTTTGAAGCATTGTTCTCCAGTTTGTCTTATCTGAAACATGATCCTTTAAAGCTAGCTCTGTTATCCCGGCAAGATATCTGTTTGGTACCTCGACAATTTCTATTGCTTCATGGGCTCCTTGATCTATCCATCTAGTAGGAATTTGACTTTTACGGGTCACTCCTACCTTCACACTGCTGGAATTAGCCAAATAAACAACATGGGGCTGCAATTGGACTTTCTTTTCATATTCCAGATCCCTGTCTTCTTTATCAAGGTGAGCTGTACTCAATTCAGGACGAATAACCCAATCTGCCGCTTGAGGAATTTCAAAAAAACAAGATCTGCAAAAACCTTGTCTATAAATTGGCAAGTCCAAGCCGCAATTCAAACACTGGTGTTTTACAAAGCTGATAATCAGTGCTCTATCAAGCAATTGATTCATATTTATAAAATCATTTTCAAACACCAAATAGTATTGTACAGGATGAGAAAATTCAGTTTCCATTTTTGTCAAAACACCTTGGTAATTCATAGTAAAAAAAGTGTTATTTTTAGTACTTTAAAGATACAGCAAATATGCCAATTCCTTTAATCAATTCTATTGCTTCCTGGTTTTTAAAAAAGCGATTTCATCAAATTGAATTGTTTTTAAAATACCCCAATGAAGTTCAAAATGAATTGCTTATGATTCTTGTGGATTTTGCGAAAGACACCGAAATAGGCAAAAAATATGACTTTGAATCCATTAAAAGTTATTCCGATTTTTCCAACAGGGTCCCAATAACAAATTATGAAGGTTACCAAAATGTCATTGAACGATCCAGACGCGGTGAAAACAATATTTTTTGGCCAACACCCATAAAGTGGTTTGCTAAATCCAGCGGAACAACAAATGCAAAGAGTAAATTTATTCCTGTAAGTCCGGAATCATTGGAAGATTGCCATTATGCAGCAAGTAAGGATCTTTTATGTCTGTATTTAAATAACAATGAAAATTCTCAATTGTTTACAGGAAAAAGTTTAAGACTTGGAGGAAGTAAAGAATTATATAAAGAAAATGGGACTGTTTTTGGTGATTTGAGTGCTATTTTAATTGATAATATGCCGTTTTGGGCTGAGTTTAGTAGTACACCGAGTAGTAAAGTATCCTTAATGAGCGAATGGGAATCTAAAATGCAGGCTATTGTAAATGAAACTATCCAGGAAAATGTCACTAGTCTTGCAGGTGTGCCTTCCTGGATGTTGGTTTTATTGAATAAAGTTATTGAAACAACAGGAAAAGAGAATCTATTGGAAATTTGGCCAAATCTGGAAGTTTATTTTCATGGAGGTGTGAGCTTTGTCCCTTATGTCGATCAATATAAAAATATCCTTCCGGGCAAAGCATTTAAATACTATGAGATCTATAATGCTTCCGAAGGCTTTTTTGCCATTCAAGATCAAAATAATTCTTCTGAATTACTCTTGATGCTTGATTATGGAATTTTCTATGAATTTATTGATATGGATACTTATGGTAGTGATAATGAAAAAGTGATTCCGCTTAGTGAGGTCCATAAAAATAAAAACTATGCGGTAATCATTACAACTAATGCCGGACTTTGGCGATATAAAATTGGAGATACAATTCGATTTACTTCAACAGATCCGTATAGAATTAAAGTTACTGGAAGAACCAAACACCATATCAATGTATTTGGAGAAGAATTAATAATTGAAAATGCAGAAGATGCACTAAAAAAGGTCTGTAAAAAAACTAAATCTGAAATTGTTGATTACACTGCAGCACCAATTTTTATGAATGGGAAAGAAAAAGGTGCTCACGAATGGCTGATTGAATTTAAGAAACCTCCAAAGGATATCAATTATTTTAACGAGTTGTTTGACAATGCTTTAAAATCATTGAATTCTGATTATGAAGCAAAACGATATAACAATATGACTTTAAATAAACCAAAGGTACACATTGCCAGAGAAAATTTGTTTTATGATTGGTTAAAGCAAAATAATAAACTAGGTGGCCAACATAAAGTTCCAAGATTATCCAACACCAGGGATTATATGGATGAACTTTTAAAATTAAATTAATAAACGCATTTTTAACTGTGTATTTCATCGAGTAAAATTTAAATACTTTTCCTACAAAAAAGTTAAACTACCCGATTCTTCGTTTTAAAGCAAGAATGAATAATAACAGTGCTTTTCTATTTTATACATTTTGCCAGTAACACTGCTATTTTGTTAATATAATTAGGTTTTTCGTGATTTTGTTGCATAAAATGTTGTGATATTGCCATTTATATTAATTATCGACAAAATACACTCTCCTAAAAGACAGTTCATCGAATATAAAATAGCTTCATCTAAAACTGTCCAAATTAATTTGTTAGAAGTTATTGTAACTATATATTTACTGTGCTATTAATCAATCCATTGAATTATGAGGGCTATAATTAATTCTATTAATTATGCCCCTAATTCTTTGGTAAAGTAACAAATTACCTCAATACCTCTTCTACTATTATTTCTGCTCATTTATGAATTATCAGGTCATTAATCAATACCTTATACACAGAAACTATTATTCAAATTAACAAGCATGAATAACTTGTAAATAGGCATCCCCAATTAAAATAAAAAACCACGCAAATAGTGTGGTTTTTTATCAATATTATTTTTTTCTAAGACACCGCTTTTAATTTCTTTAAAGTTGTTTTATTTATTTTGTTTTCGGCATATGATTTAGTAACATTAAGTTTTGTTTCAATGTATCTTGGTATTTCGAATATAGCATAAGTCAAAATCTCTTCGCATAACGAACACGATCAACGAGCACCCAATTAATATTCTATTGCTTTATTAACATAAAACAAATAAATGGTTGTTTTTGAACAACTCTTCGTCGATTTTATTTTGTAATACTTTTCTTAAACCAATGTTTAACCGTAATTATCATCGATAAAGCTTGAAATCGATGAAACACACCTTTCTTTAACATTTTATTATTTTCATAAATATGATGTATTAATTAAATTATATTTAGAAATAATACAATACGCTGATAATAATTTATCTTTTTTCAATGTTTTCGTTGTTTTCGACAAAACGCAACTACCAAAAACGTCGTTTATCGAATATAGATCCATATTCATCTAAAACTGTTCAATTTGTTAGTTCAAACCTTATTTAACACTTATTTTTATAAAACAATTAATGAATCCGTAGAATTATGAAAACCTCAAACTACTTATTAACCTTAGTTTTATTTTGTGGAAATCTTGCTTTTGGACAAGATTCATATGACATATCTTTCAATGATTTAGGATCAATTGATACAATACTTAATAAAGTTGAAGGCAAAGAAAATATTAAAGAGAATAATGTTGCCGATTTTTCAATATTAACTACAGCCATCAATACAAAATACTCTGAAATTGGATCAGGTCTATTTAAAAATAAACTGATATTGGTTTCATCAAAAAAGATTGGAGCTATAGGTACAGGAGTTGATCCAAATACTAACCAACCTTACACAAATTTGTTTTGTGTAGATGTAAAAGAAAGTGGGCAATTAACAAGACCTTTATTATTTTCAAGAATACTAAACACAAAAGATAACGAAGGAATGGTTGCATTTTCTGAAGATGAAAACACCATTTATTTTACTCGTAGCACCAGAGAAAACCCAGAAAACTACCAGATTTACAGTGCTGTTTTACAAGAGAACTCAGTAGGTAATTGGGTCGATATTAAAAAGTTGAGTATAAGCAGTGACCTTTATTCTGTTGAAAACCCTTTTTTAAAAGACAATAAATTATATTTTTCTTCAAACAAACTTGGCGGTTTTGGAGGTTTCGATTTATATGTTTCCGAAATTAAAAAGGATGGTACCTTATCTGAACCAAAAAATTTGGGAAATGTTGTTAATACAGATAAAGATGATAAATTTCCATTTGTAACTAAAGAAGGTAAATACTTATATTTCTCATCAAAAGGACATCAAACAGTTGGTGGATTTGACGTATTTGCAAGTAGAATAATAAATGACGATTACAAAGCTCCTAATAATTTAGGCTATGAAATTAATTCAGAAGACAACGAGATTGCTTTCTTTTTAGCTAAAGACAATGTAGGTTATGTAAGCTCTGATAAAGATAGTGGAAAAGGAGGTTTTGATATTTACAGATTCTTTAAAGAAGACATTAAACAACTTATTCAAGGTGTTGTGGTAGACGCCGAAACTCAAATTCCATTACCAAATTCTGAAGTTATTCTAGTAGACGAAGAAGGAAGAGAAATTGGTCGTCAAATTACTAATGATAAAGCAGAATATAATTTTCCGGTTGTACCTTTCGACACTTATACCATAACAACTCTAAAAGACGGTTTCGAAGACAGTATTGTAGATTTTGTAGCTGAAAAAGGAAGTAGACATACTTACACTTACAATTTAGAATTAAAGCCAACCAAAGCATCTATTGTTGAGGTTGAAGATCGATTGATCATTGATATTGAAAATATCTATTTTGATTTTGACAGATGGACTATTAAAGATGAATCGACGATTTCACTTAATAAGGTAGTAGATATTTTGAAAGGAAATCCAGATATAAATATTGAAATTAATGCTCATACAGATAATAAAGGTAATAATAAATACAACCTCAACCTTTCTAAAAAACGTGCGGCTTCTGCAATGCAATACCTTATTGGTCAAGGGATTGATGCTAATAGGTTAGCGTCTCATGGATATGGAGAAACACAACTATTAATAAATTGCAAAAAAGACTGTACAAAAGCAGAAGATCAGATAAACAGAAGAATTGAGTTTGTAATTATAAAATAAGGATATTAATCAATACTATATATACAATGAAAAAATTAATTCTTGCTATTGGATTACTTTTTTTAGTAAGCTCTTGCGGAAGTAGTTGGAGTTGTAAAAAAAGATATTGCAAAACAGATGCAAAAGCTAAAACAGAAACTAATATTCAAATTAACAAGCATGCATAAATTGTAAATAGGCATACCAATTAAAATAAAAAACCACGCAAATAGCGTGGTTTTTTTGTCCAATATTATTTATTTTCTAAGACACCGCTTTTAATTTCTTTAAAGTTGTTTTAGTTATTTTGTTTTCGGCATAAGACTTAGTAACATTAAGTTTTGTTTCATTATTACTTGGCATTTCAAACATGGCATCAGTTAAGATCTCTTCACATAATGAACGCAATCCACGAGCGCCTAATTTATATTCTATTGCTTTGTTTACAATAAAATCTAATGCGCCATCTGTAATTGTGAAATTAATACCATCCATATCAAACAACTTCTTGTATTGTTTGATTATCGCATTTTTAGGTTCTGTTAAGATAGCTCTCAAAGTATTGGCATCTAATGGGTCCATATAGGTTAATACAGGTAAACGACCTATAATTTCAGGAATTAAGCCATAATCCTTTAAATCCTTTGGAATAATATATTGCAATAAATTATGCCTGTCGACAACTTCTTCTGCTTTGGAAGCACTGTAGCCAACGGCTTGCATATTCAATCGTTTTGAAATATGACGTTCGATCCCATCAAAAGCACCACCTGCAATAAAGAGTATATTTTCGGTATTGACTTCTATGAATTTTTGATCCGGATGTTTACGACCTCCTTTAGGTGGCACGTTTACAACAGTACCTTCTAATAACTTCAACAAGGCTTGCTGAACACCTTCTCCCGAAACATCTCTGGTAATGGATGGATTATCACTTTTTCGGGCGATCTTATCGATCTCATCAATAAAAACAATCCCTTTCTGAGCTTTATCTAAGTTATAATCAGCCGCTTGAAGCAATCGTGTTAAAATACTTTCAACATCCTCTCCAACATATCCGGCTTCAGTTAGAACGGTCGCATCAACTATTGCCAAAGGAACATTCAACATTTTTGAAATGGTCTTAGCTATCAAGGTCTTTCCAGTTCCTGTTTGCCCAACCATAATGATATTACTTTTTTGAATTTCAATATCATCATCTGTAGGTTGCTGCAACAATCGTTTATAATGATTATAAACAGCAACTGACATAACCTTTTTAGTATGCTCCTGACCTATAACATACTCATCCAAAAAGTCTTTTATTTTCTGAGGTTTTTTTAATTTTAACTCTGCTGATAGATCATTACTGCTCAAATCTTTGGATTCCTCCAAAACAATACCATGAGCCTGTTCGATACATCTGTCACAAATATGAGCATCCAACCCGGCAATCAATAAATTGGTTTCCGGCTTTTTTCTACCACAAAATGAACATTCTAATATTTCCTTTGCCATACTTTATTTTTACTCTCTAACCAAGATTTCATCAATCATGCCATATTCTTTGGCTTTGTCAGATTTCATCCAATAATCCCGATCACTGTCAGCATAAACTTTGTCGTAATCCTGACCTGAATGCTTACTTATTATTTTATATAATTCTTCTTTTAAAATAAGGATCTCACGAGCTGTAATCTCTATATCACTAGCTTGTCCTTGTGCTCCACCTAATGGTTGGTGGATCATAACTCTTGAGTGGGTTAATCCGCTACGTTTCCCTTTAGCTCCGGCACACAGTAAAACAGCACCCATAGATGCAGCCATACCTGTACAAATAGTTGCTACATCCGGCTTTATAAATTGCATGGTATCGTAAATTCCTAGACCTGCATAAACACTTCCTCCAGGTGAGTTAATATAAATTTGTATGTCTTTCGAGGAGTCTGTGCTTTCCAAAAACAATAATTGTGCCTGAATTATGTTTGCAACCTGATCATTTATACCAGTACCCATAAATATGATCCTGTCCATCATTAACCGGGAAAAAACATCAAAAATGGCAATGTTCATTTGCCGCTCTTCTATAATGTTTGGTGTTAAATTTGTTGGATACATACTACTCATAATTTTGTTGTAGTAAGTACTGCTAATCCCTTGATCCTTTATTGCGAATTTTTCAAATTCTTTTCCGTAATCCATTGTGTATTTTTAATATTTGATTAGAACAAATAGGCGTTGAACTCTTATAATTCAACGCCTAAATATAATGATTTATTCTATAAAAGATTGTTTATTTTTTGTCACCATAAACTTCTTTCACAAAGTTTTCGTATGTAATTTCTTTAGTTTTAATGTTACCTTTTTCTTTGTATAAAGCCAATAGTTTTTGACTTACTACCTGTTCAGAAATACGTTTAACTTCATCCTGGTTTGTCAACACTCTTGCCGTAATATCTTCAATTTCCTTATCAGATGGATTCATCTGTCCAAATTGAGCCATTTGAACTTTTATCATTGCCTTTGCACTTTCTTTTACGTCTTCAAAATCAACTTTGATACCATTATCCTGCATTAACTTGCCTTCAATTAATTGATAACGCAATCCTTTTTCTGACTTATCATATTCTTCTTTGGCCTGATTTTCATCTAATGGCTGCTCTCCTGAATTTTGAATCCATTTTTGTAAGAATTCTGCCGGAAGATCGAACTTTGTTGAATCAACTAAATGCTCAGTTACATCATTCAGTAATTTCTGATCGGATTGCTGAACAAACTGCTTTTCTGCATCTTCTTTGATCTTTGCTTTAAGTTCTGTAGCAGATTTTACAACATCTTTGCCAAATAATTTATCAAATAACTCCTGATCAAGATCAGCCAATTCACGTTTATTGATCTCAGTTATTGTAAAGCTTACTTTTATATCTAATCCATGAGCATCATCGTGAGCTACCTTTAAAGCATGCATAAGATCATGATCATCGTTGTACAAACCTTTTGTTTTCAGTTCGATCACATCTCCAACTTTTGCCCCGATAAATTTCTTTTCAGTGGATTTACTCTTAAACTTATCTAAAGTTAAAGTCACAGTATTTTCAATTTCTTTTTCTTCATTTTTGAAGGTCCCGACAATCTCACTATCCTTATCAACAACTTTTAGAGATACTAACTTACCATATTGCTTCTGGATATTTTTGATCTGATCATCGATCATTTTTTTATCTGCAACTATGTTGTAATGAGTAATAGCTTTTTTGCTTTTTAGTTTAACTTCAAATGCTGGTGCTAAACCTAATTCGAATTCAAAAGAAAAGACATCAGAGTTCCAGTCCAAATCATCTTGTTGTTTTGGCAAAGGATTTCCTAAAACATCCAGCTTTTCTTCGGTAAGGTATTTGTTTAAAGCGTCCTGAAGCAATTTATTCACTTCATCAACCAGAACGGCTTTCCCATATTGTTTTTTAACCATTACCATAGGTACATGGCCTTTTCTAAAACCGGGAATATTTGCTGTTTTCCTGTAGTCAGATAATATTTTCTCAACCTTATCGCTATAGTCCTTTTTCTCTATATCAACCTTTACCACAGCATTTAAAGGGTCAATGTTTTCTAATGTAATATTCATTTGTAAAAAATTAAGTAACCTAAAATTTAGCCTGCAAAATTACAACATTTTACAGACCTTACAAAGTTTAATATCTTGAATTTATGTTCGTTTTGTGTCTTCTTTAAGAATAGAATGCAATAATGATTGGAGAATGGATAACAGAATACTAAATAAAATTGCCGTCCAGATACTATTTACTGAGAATCCGTCAATTAATTTATCGGCTAATAAAATGATCAAGGCATTGACAACCAATAAGAATAAACCCAGTGTTAAAATCGTAATAGGTAAAGTAAGAATTATCAGAAAAGGTTTTACCAGTAAATTAAGAATGGATAACACGACAGCTACAATCACAGCGGTCAAATAACTATCTACATGAACACCATTTAAAACTTTAGCAAGAATAATTACGGCTACAGCATTTAATAAGAGTCTAACGATAAGTTTCATGATTATGTTTTTTTTTAAAAATACAATATTATTCTTGAATGAATTGGACAACTGTATTGAAAAAGTCTTCCGGGTTCTCAGCATGCAACCAGTGACCAGCATTTTTGATGGTCCTTATTTTAACATTTGGAAATTGAAGCTTAATACTTTTCTCATCTTGATCTGTTATATATTCTGATCTGTCTCCCTTCAAAAACAAAGTGTCGCCATCAAATTTCATATAATTGGGAAGTGCTTCCCCAACTTCATCAATATTCTCCATTAAGGCTTCCAGATTAATTCTTAAGTCTAATTTACCCTTTTCTTTCCAGTACACATTCTTGAGAAGGAATTGTCTTGTTGGGAAATGCCGAACATATTTTTTTAAGATATCTTCAGCTTCATTTCTTGACTTTATTTTGCTAAAGTCCAATGCAGATAATCCATTTAGGATATCTTGATGGTGCCTTGGGTAAAACCTTGGAGCAATATCGGCAATGATCAATTTTGAAACAAGTTCGGGGTAGGTAGCGGCCAATAACATGGCTGTCTTTCCGCCCATGGAGTGACCTAAGAAAATAACATCTTTCAAATCATGTACACTACAGTAATATTTTAGGTCTTCTACCAGATATTCATAATTAAAGTGATCATCATGAAAACTTTTTCCGTGATTTCTCTGATCTACCAAATGCATTTCAAATCCCAAGTCTCCAAACTGCATTCCAAGAGATTTCCAGTTATCACTCATTCCTAAAAAACCATGTAAGATTATAAATGGTTTGCCCTGCCCATAAATATTTGAATGAAGTACCCGCATTACTTCAGCTTATGTAAATACATATTTATAACATTCTCAATACCCAAATACAAACTTTCAACAATTAACGCGTGGCCGATGGAGACTTCTAATAACCCTGGAATATTTTCTTTAAAGAATTTGATATTATCCAACGATAGATCATGTCCGGCATTAACACCCAAACCAATATTATTTGCTAGTTCTGCACATTCTGCAAAAGGTTTTACAGCTTCTTTATTTCCAAGACCATACTGATGTGCAAAAGTTTCGGTATATAATTCTATTCTATCTGTCCCTGTTGCTTTTGCTCCTTCAATTTGAGTTAAAACAGGATCTACAAAAATAGAGGTCCTGATATTATTTTGCTGGAATTCCTTGATAATGTCAATTAAAAGAGCTTTGTGCTTAATGGTGTCCCAACCGGCATTGCTTGTTATGGCATCAACAGAATCAGGAACAAGAGTAACTTGAGTTGGTTGTACTTTAAGAACTAAATCGATAAACTTTTTTATAGGATTACCCTCAATATTAAACTCCGTAAATACAACTGGTTTTAAGTCAAAGACATCCTGATAGCGAATATGCCTTTCATCTGGACGTGGATGAACTGTAACTCCTTCTGCTCCAAAACGTTGAACATCTTTAGCAAACTCAACCACATTTGGGACATCACCTCCTCTGGAGTTGCGTAACGTAGCTATCTTATTAATATTTACGCTTAATTTTGTCATTAATGGAATTTTGGTCAAAAATACAAACTACGGAACGCTTATTGTGGTATTTTTTTGATTAATTTGCATATAATTTAATACGCCATGAATCTTTCCGATTATATTATAAATGATTTAAAACCGATAAAGAGCAGTTTAAAATGTCGAGAATTGAAACTTTTGTTCAATCAATTCACTTATTCTCATATTCCTGTAGAAAATGACGGTATTTATGTTGGATGCTTATCTGAAAACGATGCTTACTGTTTTGATGCCGATAAGTCAATTGATGAATACAAATATGCATTAAGTGGCTTTTATGTTAGAAAAAATACTAATTGGCTTGATATATTAGAAGCTTTTGCTGAAAATTCATCCAATATTATGCCTGTATTGAACGACAATAATCAATATTTAGGGTATTATGAATTGAAAGACATTATTGGCCTTTTTAGCGAAACCCCATTCTTCTCTGAACCAGGTGGCATCCTTATTGTTGAAAAAGGGATAAATGATTTTTCATTTAGTGAAATAAGTCAGATAGTGGAATCCAATGATGGTAAAGTACTGGGTTGTTTTATTTCCAAAATGGAAAAAGATGTGGCTCAAATTATAATAAAGATTGGCAATACAGGACTAAATGATATTATTCAATCCTTCAGGCGTTACAGTTATAATATAGTATCCGGTCATGAAGAAGATACCTATTTGGAAAACTTAAAAGAACGATCTGATTATTTGAATAAATATCTTAACATATAATTGAATGAAGGTTGCAATTTTTGGACAATTCTATCATAATACTTCGGGAGAATCCATTAATATACTATATAATTTCCTGTTAAAAAAAGGAGCAGATGTCTTTGTTGAAGAAGAGTATTTTTCTCTTTTAAAATCAAAAAAAGTTATTTCAAAAGAGTATGAAAATTTTAAAACTTATTCTAAAATAGACAACTCTTTTGACCTGTTAATAAGTGTAGGAGGTGATGGAACAATTTTAAGGGCCATTACCTACGTCAAAGATTCGGGGATTCCTATAGTTGGTATAAATACAGGCCGATTAGGTTTTCTTGCGACAATCCAGGATGATGAAATTGAAGCAGCATTGACCAGTATTTTCAGTAATGATTACAACATTTCTGAAAGGTCACTTCTCCAAATTGAAACGAATCCTGTAAATAAGGACCTCAAAGAATTAAATTTTGCGCTCAATGAGATAGCCGTTAGCCGAAAGAATACAACTTCCATGATAACGGTACAAACACAATTGGATGACGAATACCTTACTTCATATTGGGCAGATGGGTTAATCATTTCAACACCAACTGGATCTACCGGATATTCTTTAAGTTGTGGTGGACCTGTCATTACTCCCGGATCCAATAGTATTGTCCTCACACCAATTGCTCCTCATAATTTAAATGCCAGACCTCTGGTCATTCCGGATAAAACCGAAATCAAATTAAAAATAAGTGGCAGAGAAGACAACTACTTGGTATCATTAGACTCAAGAATTGCTACGCTGGAAAATGAGACCATTATTGTAATTAAGAAAGCTGATTTTAAGATCAGGATGATTGAACTAAAAAATGAAAGCTTTTTAAGAACACTTCGAAAAAAATTACTCTGGGGAGAAGACAAGCGTAATTAGGCAATAAATTGTAAGAATTTTTGTTTATCTCATAGACAATTAGCAACTAATTGATTTAGGCAGTTCTTAATTATTATATTTGCAAACTTTTAAATTTTAATGAGGTATTTAACCATATTTTTGATAATCATTTTCAACTATACTTTTTGCTCAGGACAAATCCATGAAATTGGAATATTTGCCGGCGGAAGCAATTTTATTGGTGATATTGGATCAACAAAATATATTTCACCAAATCAACCAGCTTTTGGTGCAATTTACAAGTGGAATAGAAGCCCTAGACATTCTCTTAGATTTTCATTAATCGTGACTGATCTGGAAGGTTTAGATTCAGAATCTGATGATCCCAGAAGACAACAAAGGGATTTTAGTTTTAAGAATAATATTACAGAACTTTCAGCAGGTATAGAATTTACCTTTTTAGATTTTAATTTACATGAAGGCGGAAATAAATCAACACCTTATTTATTTACTGGAATAACTTTCGCTAATTTTGAGAATTATTATTACAACAATGGTGGTACGAGAATTTATGAAAATACCAATAGCAATGCTTATGGAATTCCTATGGTGTTAGGTTTTAAAACTACTATTACAGAAAACATTATTTTTGCTGTAGAAATAGGTGCACGATATACTTTTTCGGATAAGTTGGATGGAAGTTTACCAGATGACAATGATCTAATTGACACTTATGGTATTGGGAACACAAATAACAACGACTGGTATGTTTTTACCGGAGCAACTATAACCTATACTTTTGGCAGGAAACCCTGTTATTGTAATTTTTAAGAAAGTGGATTTAAAAAGTCAAATAAATACCGAAAAATTGCCAAAGCACATTGCCATAATAATGGATGGTAACGGAAGATGGGCAAAACAAAAAGGGTTACTTCGAACCATTGGACATGAAAAAGGGTCTAGAGCGGTAAGAGAAGTGGTAGAAGCTTCTGCAGAAATTGGAATAGAGAATTTAACACTATATGCATTTTCAACCGAAAACTGGAAAAGACCAAAATTTGAGGTTGATACTTTAATGAAACTTCTTGTTTCTTCTTTAAGAAAAGAAATTGACAAATTACAGGATAACAATATTAAACTAAACGCAATAGGCAAATTAAACCTATTACCAAAAAAGGTTTTAGAAGAATTGATGGATGTCATTGAGAGAACAAAGAATAACTCTAGAATGACATTAACCCTCGCTCTTAGCTATGGTTCCAGAGAAGAATTAGTTCACGCTGTCAAAGAAATTGGGAATAAAGTTAAAAATAATATAATTTCGCCCGAAAATATTGATGAAACCATAATAAATGAGCATCTTTACACGCGAAATTTACCAGATGTGGATTTGCTTATCAGAACGAGTGGTGAGCAGCGTATCAGTAATTTTTTATTATGGCAAATAGCCTATGCAGAAATGTATTTTACAGATGTGCTTTGGCCCGATTTTACAAAAGAGGAACTGTATTTAGCCTTACATGATTATCAAAATAGAGAAAGACGATTTGGAAAAACAAGTGACCAGCTCAGTAAACAATAAATTACAATTGAAAAAGTTTCTATTTCAAGTAATTCCCTTAATTTTCTTTTTTATTTGCACTGAATTCCAGGCTCAGGAGATTTCATTTGATACTGGAAAAAAATATACTATTGGTGATATTTCAGTTAAGGGAAATACGAGCTTCAGTTCTCAAACTATTGTTACTTATTCAGGTTTAACAAAAGATGATGACGTTTTCATTCCAGGAGAGAAAATAAGTAATGCTATTAAAAAATTATGGAAATCTAACCTCTTCAGTGATATTGAATTATATGTTACCAAAATTGAGGGAGACACCGTGTTTTTAGAAATTCAATTATCAGACCTGCCCGAACTTAATAAGGTTACCATTAAGGGAATAAAAAAATCGAAAAAAGAAGGAGTTATCAAGGATAATAAACTTGATAAAGGTGCTAAGGTTACAGAAAACCTTATTACTACTACGAAAAATTATCTCACAAATAAATATAAAAAAGAAGGCTTTTTAAATTCGAGAATCAGTATCACAACAACAGAAGTGATCGACTCCATTCAAAAGAAAAGAGTTGATATGATCGTCAATATTGACAAGGGAAATAAAATTAAAGTAAAGGAAATCGTATTTAATGGTAATGAAGTGATCAAGGGCAAAAAGCTCCGTAAGGCCATGAAAAATACCAAAAAGAAAAATCCAATCCGTATTTTAAAACGCTCCAAATATATTGAAGGTGATTTTAAGGAAGATCTTGAAAATGTAGTAGATAAATACAAAGAAAAGGGCTACCGAGACGCTCGAATTTTAGGTGATTCTATAAGTGTTAATATTGATAATACCATCTCCATTAATATTGATTTAGAGGAAGGTGAGAAATACACCTTTGGTAAAATTGATTTTGTTGGTAATAGTGTTTATACAGATAGGCAACTATCCAGTGTTTTAAGATTACGTGAAGGAGACACTTATAATGGAGTCTTGTTAAAAAAGAGAATTGCAGATGACTCGAAACCAGATGGGGATGACCTGACTAATCTCTATCAAAACAATGGTTATTTATTCTCAACTATAAATCCTGTTGAAGTTAGTGCTGATGGCAATATCATTGATCTGGAGATTAGAATAACCGAAGGAAAACCAGCCTATTTCAATAATGTTACTGTTGTTGGTAATGAAAAGACAAACGATCATGTTATTTACAGAGAATTGCGGACACGTCCTGGACAATTATACAGTAAGGAAAATGTCGTAAGAACAATTAGGGAATTGAGTCAGTTAGGATTTTTTGATCCGGAACAGATCTCACCTAATTTCAAAAATCCAAATCCAACCGATGGTACATTGGACATGGAATATTCTGTTGTAGAACGAGGATCCAGTCAAATTGAACTTCAAGGTGGCTATGGTGGTGGTGGATTCATAGGTACATTAGGATTGTCCTTCAATAATTTCGCAATAAAGGATCTTTTTAATAAGGAAGCCTACAAACCTGTACCCATGGGAGATGGTCAAAAATTATCTTTGCGTTTACAGGCAAGTCGATTTTTTCAAACATATAGTTTCTCTTTTGCAGAACCTTGGTTTGGAGGTAAGAAGCCTGTACAATTTTCAACATCTATCTCTCATACAAAACAGTTCTTATATAATCCTTTAACCAGAAATGCAGATAAAAGCAGAAGCTTTAATATAACAGGATTATCTGTAGGATTAGCTAAAAGACTGAATGTTCCAGATGATTATTTTACTTTGTCTCAGTCAATAGGATTCCAGCATTATGACCTTAATAATTATAATACCGGACTTTTTACTTTTGGTGACGGGTATTCCAACAACTTATCATATACTGTTGGCTTAAGCAGGAACAGTTCAGGTCCCGGACCCATTTACCCAATGGTCGGATCTAATTTTAATGTTAGCGCAAAACTATCCATTCCCTATTCCTTATTTAATGATGTTGACTACAAAGGGTTGAAACAAGAGCGTAATGAATTATCTGAATCTCTAACAGATCCTAATATTAGCCTGAATAACGCTACCGCTGCAAGTGAAAGAGTTGCTGATATTGATCAAGAACGATATAAATGGTTAGAATTCTATAAGATTAAATTCAGTGGTGAATGGTATACACGAATAGTCGAAAAATTAGTTTTAAGACCAAAGCTGGAATTTGGGTTTTTAGGAGCTTATAATAATGATAGAGGAATCATACCATTTGAAAGGTTTTTCGTAGGTGGAGATGGCCTTGGAACATACAGTTTAGATGGGCGCGAAGCTATAGCTTTACGAGGATATCCAAATCAATCCTTGTCTTCACAGGATGGTGGCAGTATTTATAACAAATTTTCATTGGAATTGCGTTATCCAATAACTTTAGCTCAATCAGCATCTATTTATGCATTAACGTTTTTAGAAGGTGGAGCCTCTTATGACAGCTTTAGAGATTATAACCCTTTTAATTTAAATCGTTCTGCGGGTGCAGGAATTAGAATTTTTATGCCTGCATTTGGATTATTAGGTATTGATTTTGGATATGGATTTGATGCATTACCTGGCGAAACTATCAAAAATGGATGGGAAACACATTTCATTATTGGTCAACAATTTTAAATTTGGCACGATATTTTCTATACACTGGATAACAACAAGTAGCCCTTGTTAAAATTTTTCGAATTTATTTTCGTTAATTTGAATATAGATTAAACAAATGGCGAAGTTGTAGAAGTTCATTCGTCCATTTTATAGATTTATCAAATAAATAAGTCAATAAAATATTAAACAAAAACAGAATGAAAACACGAGTTCTTTTTTTACTGACAATAGCTTTTATGCTTAGTTTTTGTGCTCAGGCTCAAAGAGGTGTAAGAATTGGATATATAGATACGGAATACATTTTAGAAAATGTTCCGGAATACCAAGAAGCAACCTCACAATTAGATAGTAAAGTCCAAAAATGGAAACTGGAAATTGAAAAAAAACTAACTGAGATCGAAAAGAAAAAGAGCGATCTCAGGAACGAAAGTGTTCTTTTAACTAATGAGTTGATCAAGGAGCGTGAAGAAGATATCCAGATAGAAGAAAATGAGATCCTGGACTATCAACAAAAAAGATTCGGTCCCAATGGGGATTTAATGATCCAAAAAAAACAGTTAATTCAACCCATACAGGATCAAATTTTTGCCGCGGTACAAGACATAGCTGAAAACAAAAAATATGATTTTATTTTCGATAAATCTGCAGATGTGGTCATGCTATTTTCCGCAGAGCGATTTGATATGAGCGAGCAGGTTTTAAGAGCAATATCAAGAGCTTCAAAACGTAAACAAGTTCAAGGCAGACAAGAAAAGAAAAATGCTGAAGCAGAGGATGTCGTGCCTGAAGTAAATTCAGAATTGGAAGCCAGACAAAAAGAAATTGAAGAAACAAAAGCTGCTAGAACAAGTGCAGCGGAAGATCGAAGAAAGCAAATTTTGGAAGAACGCGAAGCTAAAAAACAAGCTGCCTTAGAAAGAAGACAAAAGCAATTAGAGGAGAGAGAAAAAGCCAGACAGGATAAATTGAATGAAAAAGATGGTGTCTCCAATGATAAGACAGATGAAACTCTGGAAGAAGAACCTGAATCAGACGAAAATGAAACAGGCGAACCGGTAGAAGAAGTAAATGAAGAAGCAAAAACACCAGAGCAGATAATTGAAGAACGCAAACAACAAAAATTAAAAGAAAGAGAAGAACGCAAAAAAGCCCTTGAAGCCAAAAAGAAGAAAATAATTGAAGAACGCGAAAAGGCAAGACTGGAAAAAATAAAAGCCAGAGAAGAAAATAATTAAAAACTAATAATTTATAACACTTAATACTATTAAAAATGAAACAATTTAAAACCCTTTTATTTGCAGCCGCATTATTTTTTGGCGCAGTAAGTTTTACTAGTGCCCAAAGTAAAGTTGCACATATCAATACGCAAGATTTGGTTTCAGCTATGCCAGAAATGAAGGCAGCTCAATCCCAAATGGAGCAATTAGGCAAGACTTATGAGGCTGAGATAAAAGAATTAGCTACAGTTTTACAAAATAAAATGAAAGTTTATGATGCTGAAGCTGCAACCCAAACTGATGACGAAAATGCAAAACGCGTTCAGGAAGTTCAGTCAATGGAACAAAGAATTCGTCAGTATCAAGGTACTGCTCAAAAAGATATGCAACAAAAAGAACTTGATCTTTTAAAACCTATTACAGAAAGAGCAAAAGCTGCTATATTAAAAGTTGCCAGAGCTCAAGGTTTCAACTATGTTCTTGATTCATCTCAAGGTGGAGGTGTTATTATGGCAGATGGTAAAGATCTTTTAATCGATGTTAAAAAAGAATTAGGATTCTAATAAACCTCTATTTTGTATTTACTGCAAAAGCAGGAATCCAAAAAAATATTTTTAAAAGCCACTATTAATAAGTGGCTTTTATATTTTTGTATTAGACATAAATTTAATGAGTACAAAGCCTATTGGCATATTCGATTCTGGAGTTGGTGGCACTTCAATATGGAAAGAGATTCATCATCTCTTGCCAAATGAAAATACTATTTACCTAGCCGATAGTATACATGCACCTTACGGGCCAAAAGGAAAAGAGAGGATCATTGAGCTAAGTATAAAGAATACAGAACTTTTACTTCAAAAAGGTTGCAAACTAATTGTTGTGGCCTGCAATACGGCTACAACCAACGCTATCGACTATTTAAGAAAGCATTACAATATTCCTTTTATTGGTATTGAGCCAGCCATAAAACCTGCTGCACTGCAAAGTAAGACCAAGACTGTTGGAATTCTGGCAACAAAAGGTACTTTAAGTAGTGAATTGTTTGCTAAAACCAGTGATCTGTTTGCCAGAGGAATTGATGTTATTGAGCAAAATGGTGAAGGTATTGTAGAATTAATTGAAAATGGTCAATTGGATTCTGATCATATGAAAGGCCTATTAAAGCAATATCTAAGGCCAATGATAGATGCAAACATGGATTATTTGGTTTTGGGTTGCACACACTATCCTTATTTAATTCCGCAGTTGCTGCAATTGATACCAAGCCATGTGAGAATTATCGATTCCGGGGAGGCAGTTGCAAAACAAACCAAAACCGTACTAGAAAATAACGGATTGCTAAATATGCGTAGTACTTTCTCTAAAAATCAATTCTATACAAATGGAAATCCAGAAGTGATGAAATCTCTTTTAGGAGATAAATTTGAAATTGAATATTTGGATTTTTGATCGCGTTAACGATTGAAGTGACATCCTTTTCTTTTTTGTCATGTTGAGCGCAGTCGAAACGATTTACACAAAAAAGAAAAGATATAACTGAAAGCGTGACGCAATTTATTGAAATTATGAGCTTGTCTAAGAATTTCAATAAAAATTGGGTAACGTCCAAAAAATAAACCTTTCTCCAAAAATTAAATAATATTACTCTTTAAACCAACCAGAATACTTTACGTAATTATTAGCTATTCTATCGATCTCACCAGAGATCAACTCTTCACTGATATCTTTTACTTTTTTTGCCGGCATTCCTGCATAAATGCTACCGGACTCAACTATTGTGTTTTGAGTTACTACAGCTCCAGCTGCAATAATACTGTTACTGTGTACCACACAATTATCCATAATTATACTTCCCATACCAACTAAAACATTGTCATGAATAGTACAACCATGAACAATGGCATTGTGAGCGATAGATACATTATTACCAATAATGGTTGGGTGTTTTTGATAAGTGCAATGTATCACAGCCCCATCCTGAACATTCACTTTATTTCCTATTTTAATATAGTGAACATCACCGCGTAATACAGCATTAAACCATATACTGCAGTTGTTTCCTAAAGTGACATCACCAACAATGGTTGCATTATCTGCAACGTAACAATCATCAGGAATTTTAGGAAATTTACCTTTTACTGCTTTTATAACGGGCATGTTCTAGTATTGAAATTATTGATTTGATCAAGAAAATATTTGGATTCGTAAAACATTTACTATGTAATACCATCTATAAAAATTAATTAACTGCAGGACAATTACATTCAAATTTTTCTCTTCTGCAGTTAAAGTTGAATCCTAAGGATAACTGGTGAAATCCACCATTGTTAAAAACTATTGAATTTGACTGATAGGAATAGGTATAAGCAAACATCATATTATTATAATTGACTCCTAAAACCGGAGTATAATACTGAAGTTTTTGTGTGCTTATTCCAGAGCCATCCAAATATTCGGCACCATCAAAACTTCTTCGGTAGGACAAACCAGCCCAAATATTTCCAAAATCGGTTGATTTATAAACCTTAGCATTTAGATCTATTGAAGATTCACTTGTTCCTTCTTTATATTGAAACATTATCGAAGGCTCATAACTCCATTCACTCCCTAAACTACTTACCACATTACCAATTGAAACCAAATAACGTCTCAAATTGCTGGTAATTTCAATGTCGTTATTTATCCCTTCATTTTTTAAAATATTTTTTGCAGTAATATGTGCATAAAAATCAATATGGTGATAGGAGAATCCAAAATCTATATTTAAATTCGTTGCACTTTGTTCAATTCCCGCAATTATTGGATCAAACCCTTCATTTAAAAAGGCTGTTTCATCCAGTTTATACTGAATAGCTCCGACACTCAAACCAAAAGAAAGCATATTCAAGTCTATTTCGTTTCTCGAGAACATAATGTGATGTGCATAGGTAAAATATACCCCCATCTGCGAATGATAACCATTTTTATCGTTATATAATATGGCTCCAATTCCTGAAGGCGATTCACCTATTCTGCCATTAATACTCAGAGTTTGTAAATTCGGCGCACCTTCCTGTCCAAACCATTGTTGTCTGGCAGTCAATCTAAGTTTAGAACAATTAGCAACGCCTGCCATTGATGGATGAATTAAATAATAGTTATCGGTTAAATAATCTGAATACACTGGTAGACCTTCTTGGGCAAAAGTGAATTGAGAAAATACTGCTATAACAAATAATAAACAATACTTTTTTAAATTCATGTTCTATTTCTTTAAAGTAAAATGAGCTTTAAACTCTTTTTGAGTATCATCTCTTGGTTCTCTATACTGCACAATAAACCAATAGTCAGATGGTGGTAAGGCTTCGCCATTAAATGTTCCATCCCAGCCTATTTCCATTGGACTTAATTGTTTTAATAGCTTACCGTATCTATCAAATATATAAATTTTTGCATCAACTTGATTTGATATCCCTTTTATATTCCATGCATCATTATAACCATCTCCGTTTGGAGTAAAGAATTTTGGGTAATCCAATATAACTATTGTTTCAGTAAGTAGATTGCAATTAAGCATATCTCTAACCCCAACTAAATGATCTCCTCCAAGCAAATCTGTAAAAACATTAGATATCTGCCAGGGTCCTCCATCAATATTATACTCATATTCACCATTTCCAATTACTGTTACTTCAATAGTACTATTTTCAGAAAAGGCCGGTGTAATAATTTCAATACTTATACTTTCAGGAGGATATGAACTCATAACCGTTGTGGTTGCAGGAATAGTACAACCCGTTCCCAAATTAGTGGCAATTATAGTATATTGACCTGATTGCGTAGGCATATAAGTTGGTCCATTTTCATTAATTATCAAATTTTCTTGAGAAGCTACATCTCCACTGTACCACTCAAATGAATATTCAGAATCATTTAATTGTGTATCTATTGGTAAAATAGGCAACAAGGTGTTTGACCCTGGATCTAGTGGATATTCATCATTATCAAAACAAATCACATATTCTTCTTCTATTTGAATTTCAGGTACCCTATTAACTATTAGATTAATAGGCACAATCTGTAAGCATTCATTAGCAACTGGTTCTATTCGCACGAATATTGTTTGTGATAAAGAAATAGTATTAACATAGTTATTTGGATTAGAAATACTATTAAGATTACCGGCTATGGCATCAGTTTCTAATTCATAATAAGTGAATGTAAAATCATCAGGATTAAGCCCATTAAGTATCTGATTTCTCTTCTTGTTAAATCAAAATTGTCAAATCCATCTCCATCAATTTCGCATTCTTCAAGGGTATCTGGAATAGGGTTAATCTGAGCATATAAAATGGTGACCAGATCCAATGTAGTAGTGCTCGTACATCCATTAAATCCTGTCCCTTCAACAATAATCTGATTAATTAAAGTGAGATTAGAATAAGTATTAGGTGTTACAATAGGGTTATCATTGTCTAAATCCGTTTGGGATTCAAAATATTCGAGTGTTATTGAAGTATCGCCATCTATTATTTGGTTATATCTAAGAGTTAGGTCGTAAACCGTTTCTACCTGATTGCTACAAATACTAATTGGATCAGGGTCAACTATATCCGGATTAGGGATAACTTGTAATTCAAAGGACATATCTGCAGAAAAGCATTCTTCTGCATCACCAACACCATTAGAATTATCGTCAAACTGCGCACGAACGTAAATCGTTTGAGGATTATTATTATTCGAATATGGATTCACAATACTATTGGTGTTGTTTTCTGCCTCTAATAACGAAGAATGATAGCTTATTAGTATATTTTGAGTTTGCGTACCAATCACTTCTATATCTTTAATTGAAAGATCAAAAGTAGCTTCTTCAGTATCACTACATAATACATAAGGCTCTATTGTATTTAAAACGGGCAAAGGATCAACGATCAGCATAATGTGTTCTCCTAAACCTAAACAAGCATTAACATCATCGCTATCTATTCTTACGTAAATACTTTGAATATTGGGGGATGTTTCATTTCTGTGCTTACTTGGGTCTGCAATTGCGTTGGTTTCTGATAATGCATCAGCTAGATTTGTATAATAGGTAATGGTTATATTTTGTCCTGCGGGAAATAGCCCCTCAACTTGTGCCGTTGCATCACTAAAATCAAAAGCTGCAATACCATTGGTATTGTCGCCATCTAATAACATATCATCGCAAACGTTATAAGTTAAATTGAATGCTGCCGGAATTTGAGTAGCTCCTACTTGCAAGTCAACTTGGGCTGTTCGCCAACAACCATTGCTCGTTTCAATTCTTGCATAAACCGTACCTATTAAAGGCGTTGGATTTTGATAAGATGTATCATTAGTGATCTGATCTGCCACTAAACCAGAATTTGCTTGAGTTTGAGTCAGGTAATATGCAAATATTTCATTTGCCGCAATCGTTTGAAATAAGGCTATTAGCTTCTGTTAAATTAAATAATGTGATGCCGTCGGTGTCATCATCACATTGCTCTAAAATTACAAGAGGAGCAACCACGGGCAATGGATCAACAATTAAATCGATAAGAGAAGTACTGTAACAATTTTGATCGTTAATATTTTCTATCCTAGATACAATTTGCTGAGTATTTGCTACAGTATTTATAAATAATAATGATAATTGTGAATTGTTCGTGTCAGCATCTGCTTGATTAATGTGGTAAGATACGTTGAATAATGCCTCACTTTGACTTCCTAAAACTTGTGCGCTAATAGTACTTAAATCAAATTCAACAAATCCGTTGGTATCATCTCCATCATTGGTATTATCGCATTGTTGAAAAGTAACAGAATTCGCGGATGGAATATCGAACACATTAAATAAAAAACTTTCCGTTTCGAAGCAATTCGGGCTTATATTATTTTCGATTCTAATAAAGATCTCTTCTTGCTGATTTGCCACTTGATTTGTATATGGTGAAGCTAACGGAATACTATTGTCTTCAGCATCTGTTAAACTAGTATGGTAAGTGACCGAGTAATCTGTAGCACTTTGACCTCCTAAAACAGTTGCGTTAAAAGCCAGCAAATCTAAATCCCAAAAACCATCATTGTCTGTATCACAAAAAAATTGGTTTGGTACTGCATTTGCGACGGGACTTTGAGAAAATTCAACAACAATACTATCAGTAGCCAGACAATTATTAGCCAAAGTCACTTCAACTGAATATGTCCCCGCAACACTTATATTTAAAACTGAAGAAGTCTCACCAGAAATAACCGTACCATCCAAATACCAAACATGACTCAAACTATTATATCCTGTATCTATGGCAGTATTTTCATTTGTACAAGCAGCATTGTTAGTAGCTATAGTTAAATCTTCACCTAAATCAAGTCCAATATTAAAACTTCCACCTTCCAAAAAAACTGCTGAGTCATATTGGTAATCTCCGGCATCTGCTATTGCTAATTTTATATGATATTGTTCCCCAGGATTAACATTTGAAAAAGCAGTAAAGGATCTTGTATAACCATCATAAGCTACTGGAGGTCATTCCTATAGCAACATATTCGCCAAAATATTTTCATTGATTCCTGGCAGGCGCCCCATTTCCTGTATTATCTGGATGGACATTTGTTACCAGTATTGGTAGTAGTTGTGTTTGGTAATACTGCTAAATTGGAGTACCACCACCTGAAGAATCTGTTAAATAGAATGCAAAAACATCAGAATATTGCATTCAAAAACTACCTTGGTCATATTCTTCTGAAGCCATTAAAAATCGAAAACTTATCTCTGATGCAGTAGGTACAAAATCGAATTCAATTATTGTCGCATTAAATGTATCTTCACCAACTAATACATTTAAGTTAGCATCTCCAGGCCAAAATGAAGAACCTGAATCAGGTTGACCAGTACCAGGATTAGGACCTCCACCTAAGCCCGCATTTCCAGATGCCATAATTAAACCTTGATCAAAAGGAAAGAAACCAGTTGGTTCTCTGAAAATATCCAATTCCGTTACTCGAGCCAAAATTTGTGCCCGTAGAATAAGTTATATTGGATACATCGGCACAAGGACTATTTATTAAAACATCAGTAACTAATTGTTCTACTGTATATGTAGATTGATCTATGGTTACATTTTGCGAGTAGCCAAACAGAGTTATTAATGTCAAGAATAAAAGGAATAAATTCTTCTGCATGTGAGGAAAATAAAGAATTTCAAATATACACATCAAAACTTTTCTTTTAGTATTTTTGAAAAAAATTAGTTGTAATGAAAAATATATCGGTTAAGCCAAAAGAAACTTCCAACCCAACAATACTAAAATTTGAAACAAATGAATTCATAACAGATTACGAAAGCTTTGAATTTAATAATATAGATGAGGCCAAAGATTCACCTTTAGCTCAACAGCTTTTTTATTTACCCTTTGTAAAAAAAATATATATTTCGGGGAATTTTATTGCTATTGAACGATTCAATATCGTAGAATGGAAAGATGTTCAGGACGAAGTTTCTAATCAAATTCAGGATTATTTAAATAACGGAGGTGCTGTAGTTAGTAAAATAACAGGCAAGAAAAAAACACCTATTACCATTTATGCCGAAAGTACACCAAACCCAAGTGTCATTAAGTTTGTCGCCAATAAAAAAATAGTTAATTCTATTTTTGAGTTTACGTCTATTGATGAAGCAAAATTCTCTCCATTAGCTTCAGAACTATTTCATTTCCCCTTCGTCAAATCAGTATTTTTTGATGAGAATTATGTTTCTATTACAAAATTCGATGTTGCAGAATGGGATGATATCACAATGGAACTCAGAGAATTCATAAGGAGCTACCTTGAAAATGGCAAACAAATAATTTCTGAAAATGCACCTCAAAAAATGAAGCAAACCGAAGATCGATTAGAACAGGAGTTTGAGCTACTGGACGATACTTCAAAGGAAATTGTTAATATATTAAATGAACATGTAAAACCAGCTGTAGCCAGTGACGGAGGTAATATTGAATTTAAATCATATGACGCCAAAACTAAAATTGTGAAAGTGATTTTACAAGGCGCCTGCAGTGGTTGTCCTTCTTCCACTTTTACACTTAAAAATGGTATTGAAAATATGCTGAAGGAAATGCTGAAGGATAAAATTAGTAGTGTTGAAGCAATTAACGGTTAGCAATTTTCAATTTAACCGATAAAGTTGCATTTTGTCTATTCGAGAATATTATTTAAGATTATATAACTTCAATATTCAAGTGAATAATTCGTAAATTTAGAATTCAAAATTAATTAATAACCTAAAAACATTATTATGGCAGTATTAAAAGTAATTGAAGTATTAGCAAATTCGGACAAAAGTTGGGAAGACGCAACAAAAAATGCTGTAAAACAAGCATCAAAATCTGTAAAAAATATTAAATCGGTTTATGTTCAGGATCAAAGTGCTATGGTTAGTGGAGATAATGTAACCGAATTTCGTGTAAATGTAAAATTGACATTTGAAGTCAAGTAAAATTAAAATTTATTAAAAAAAGCGCCCTGGATCAGGGCGCTTTTTTTATGCGATATTGTTTACCTTTGGGTTATGACCAAATCCTATTATTTATTACTTTTTTTGTCAATAATACTTTTTAATTGCAACAGTCAAACATCAAAAAAAATGACTCATAAATTCACTAACGACCTCATAAACGAAACAAGTCCATATTTACTTCAACATGCTCACAATCCGGTCAATTGGATGCCCTGGAATGAAAAATCACTATCCCTGGCAAAGAGTGAGAACAAACTTATATTAATAAGTATTGGATATGCGGCTTGCCATTGGTGCCATGTTATGGAACATGAAAGTTTTGAAGATACCTTAGTTGCTAAATCCATGAACTCAAGTTTTGTAAATATTAAAGTAGACCGTGAAGAACGCCCAGATGTGGATCAGGTTTACATGAATGCTGTTCAGCTAATGACAGGACATGGAGGATGGCCTTTAAATGTAGTTGCTTTACCAGATGGAAGACCGGTTTGGGGAGGAACATATTTTAAAAAAGACCAATGGATCAATGTATTAAACCAGTTAGCAAGTTTATATGATAAAAATCCGGAGAAATTAACTGACTATGCCGATAATTTGGAGCAAGGCATGAAAAGTATGGACATGGTGATTTTAAATAATGACGAACCTGATTTTAAACTAAGTTTTATAGATCAGGTTATAAAGGATTGGAGCCAGAGCTTTGATATGAAAATGGGAGGACCAAATCGTGCACCTAAATTCATGCTACCAAACAATTATCATTTTTTATTAAGATATGCCCATCAAAATAAAGATTCCGAATTACAAAAATATGTAGATCTGACATTGAAAAAAATGGCTTTAGGTGGAATTTATGACCAATTAGGAGGTGGTTTTTCAAGGTATTCTGTAGATACTAAATGGCATGTTCCTCATTTTGAAAAAATGCTCTATGATAATGCCCAATTGGTCAGTTTATATTCAGATGCTTTTTTAGTGACCAAAAATGAACTCTATAAAGATGTTGTTATAGAAACTTTGGATTTTATAAAAAAGGACTTGACTTCTGAAGAAGGCGTTTTTTATTCTTCCCTTGATGCTGATAGTTTGAACGAAGAAAAAAAATTAGAAGAAGGTGCTTTCTATGTTTGGAAAAAAGAAGAGTTACAAAGTTTATTGAAAGAAGACTATGATCTATTTTCAAAGTATTATAACATTAATGCGTATGGGTTCTGGGAACATGATAATTATGTGTTGATACGAGATAAAGAAGATGAACAATTCTCCAAAGATAACAAGATCAAACAAGATGAACTAAGAACAAAGAAAAAGGAATGGAAACAGATCCTTTTAAAAGAAAGAGATAAACGCTCAAGACCAAGACTAGATGATAAAACCCTTACATCCTGGAATGCTCTTATGTTAAAAGGTTATGTTGATGCTTATCGAGTTTTTGGCAATTCTTCCTATCTGGAAATAGCTTTAAGAAATGCCAGTTTTATTTTGAATCAACAAATTAATGAAGAAGGTGGATTATACAGAAACTATAAAAATGGAAAAAGTAGTATCAACGGCTATTTAATTGATTATGCCACTACAATTGAGGCTTTCATAAGTCTTTATCAGGTAACCAGTGATGAAAAATGGCTAAATACCGCCAGAAATCTAACAAATTATACCTTTGACAATTTCTTTGATGAATCAAGTAATATGTTTTACTTCACTTCTGTCAAAGATGCAAAACTTGTTACTAGAAATATTGAATTTAGAGACAACGTAATTCCTGCCAGTAATTCAATAATGGCAAAGAACTTATTTAAATTATCCCATTATTTTAATAATGCCAATTACTTAAAATCAGCAACTACAATGCTTAATAACGTTAAGCCGGAGATTAAATCTTATGGCTCGGGATTTTCAAACTGGCTGGACCTGATGCTTAATTATAGTAATCCGTTTTTTGAAGTGGCCATTGTTGGAAAAGATTCTAAACAGATATCTCAAAAAATTAGCAGTTATTATTTGCCAAATATCCTCATTGCGAGCAGTCCTACCAAAGCAGAAGCGCCTCTAATTAAGGACAGATATGTTGAAAACAAGACTTATATTTATGTCTGTGTTAATAACACCTGTCAACTACCAGTTGATTCAATTGAAAAGGCTTTACAGCTTTTGTCCACTGAATAAAATGCAGTATATTTATTGACAAATAATATTAAACTTAAATAAAAAATTAGAATGAAAATTATATTAAATCTTATCCTTTTACTTCTTTTCAGTACCGGTATTTACTCTCAACAAAATATTGCTTTTGCGGATGGGGCTTTTGACAGATCAAGCAGTTTTATAACTATTGGTCTTGATGATAAAGTTGATGTTGAAGGTTCAAAATATATACAAGACGATTTTAATAAGGCAACCATATCTATTTATTCCGGATATAAATTCAACGTAAAATATAATGCCTACGATGATGAGATGGAAGTCCAGGGAAAAGACAATACATCCTTTGCCTTAAATAAAAATGAAAAAAATGCTGAAGTTACTTTTCTGGATAACAAAATTACCTACGGTTTATTTGATTATACCAATTCAGATGGTCAAAAAGTGCCGGGATATTTTCAAAAATTAACTGTTGGAGAAACTGTTGCTTTACTTAAAAAAGAAAAGATAATGTTCATTGAAGAAAAGATGTCAAAAACAGGTTACGATGCTTACAGACCGCCACAATTTAAAAGATTGAATGATCAGTTTTTTATTAAATTGAAAGAAGGTCCAATCGCTGTTGAATTACCTAAAAACAAAAAAAATATAGCAAGTCTTTTCCCAGCGAAAAAGGATGAAATATTAAAATTCATAAAGGAAAATAAGATCAAGACCAATAAAGAAGAAGATTTGATCAAACTTACAAACTATATTAATGGTGTTTGAATCATTGTTTATTAATTACTTATGAGTTCTCTATTCAAGGTTTTAATAATTATTATAGCCGTTGAACATTTTTACTTCTTAATATTAGAAATGTTTTTATGGACAAGCAAAAAAGGAATTAAAACCTTTAATTTGGAAAGTAAGGAATTTGCAGAAAAAACAAAAGTATTGGCCGCAAATCAAGGTTTATACAATGGTTTTCTAGCCGCAGGATTAATATTTTCCTTAATTATAGAAGACAAAATTGTTTCGGTTTTCTTTTTGTGCTGTATAATAATTGCCGGAGTATACGGAGCTTACTCTACTAATAAGATCAAGCTTTTTTATGTTCAATCTATTCCCGCACTAATAGCTCTTTTATCTGCTTTATTTATTTAATCATTCTAAGTCCCATTTCTTTGTCTTTGATGAAGGAATCTTTAGATTTGCAAAAATTATTTTAGAATGGACAACTATTTAGATGCTATCAAAAAACTTTTAATTGAGTATTCTCCAAAGGTTCTTACCGCCTTAGTAGTATTAATTATTGGGCTTGTTATTATAGGCTTTATAAAAAAACTAGCCAAGAAAATAATGATAAAAAGAGGTGTTGATGAAACACTTCAAAAGTTCCTTACTAACCTTTTAAGCTGGACGCTGAAAATATTACTATTTGTTTCTGTTGTAGCAAAACTGGGAATTGAAACAACATCATTTGCGGCGGTGATTGCAGCAGCCGGTTTGGCAATAGGGTTAGCATTACAAGGTTCTTTATCTAATTTTGCCGGAGGGGCTTTAATTATGATCTTCAAACCAATTAAAATTGGGGATCTCATAGAAGCTCAAGGAGAAATAGGTTCTGTTAAAGAAATTGAAATTTTCACAACTAAGTTGATAGGATTATCGAACAAGGAAATTATTATTCCAAATGGTGCTTTGTCAAACGGCAATATTGTTAATTACACATCTATGGGCACAAGAAGGGTAGATCTGGTTTTTGGTGTTAGCTATGATGCAGATATAAAACAAACCAAAGATGTTTTAATGAAGGTTTTAAAATCCAATCCAAAAGTTTTGCAAGATCCAGAACCTACGGTCAATGTTAAGGAATTGGCTGACAGTTCTGTTAATTTTGCAGTTCGCCCCTGGTGTAACACAAGTGATTATTGGAATGTTTACTTTGAAGTAACAGAACAAGTAAAATATGACCTAGATAAGGCTGGAATAGAAATCCCTTATCCACATAGAGTTGAAATAAAAAAACAGACTTAAGTTTTTGGCTTTAAGGCTACAAAATCCTTTAAATAATAAGGCTCAAAATAAGCGACGTCCTCAAAGTCATTATTTACAAATTTATCAAAGGACAGTAAATCCATCTCATTTGCAGATGGTAATTTATCTTCAATAAAATGAGCGTTTTTATGTTTAATGATCAATTTACTTTTTTCTACTCCACTCCCAATAAAATAAACTTCATCTGTAATTAGCAGATCTTTAAATGATTGTTCATTTAAGATTTCAGCTTTTGTATCACGGATCATCTCCCCATTATGATCATAAATTGCAGAATATACTTCCAGCCTTCTGGCATCTAACATTGGAACAATATATCCTTTTTGAATTTCTATCTTACGAGCCAATGATTTTAATGTCAATACAGAAATCAAAGGGATATCTAAAGTGTAACATAGTCCTTTTGCTGCAGAAACACCAATACGTAAACCGGTATAAGAACCCGGTCCTTTGCTAATAGCTATGGCGTCCAGATCACTTAATTTAGTATTAGATTGATCAAATAGATCCTGAATGTAAACATGTAATCGCTCTGAATGAGAATAATTTTTATCATTATCCTCTTTAATCACAATTGTCTTGCCATTTCTTGCTAAAGCAACAGAACAGTTTGTGGTTGCAGTTTCTATATTAAGTATTAAAGCCAATGTAATTAAGAATCTTCTTCCTCTTCTTTCTCTTTCTCTTCTTTCTTGTACTCAACACTATCACCATTTTTAAGAGTTTTGGTAACCGTTGTATATGGCCCTGTAATTACTTCATCCTCCTCTTCCAAACCTTTGATGATCTCAATATTGGTATCATCCTGGATTCCCGTTTCTACAACCCTAAGCTTAGCTTTATCGCCTTCCTTCACAAAGACACATTCAAATTTTTTCTCTTCTTCACTTTCTATTTTCTTCTCTTTATCCTTTCTGCCTTTGACCGACGACGTATCCGATTTGATAACAATTGCGCTAATTGGCACTCCGATTACGTCTTCCCTTCTATCAGAAATTATATCGACTGTAGCTGTCATTCCAGGTCTGAATGGTGAATAGTATTCCGGCTTACCTTCTATAAGATCTTTATATGATTCTTCCAGAATTCTGACCTTGACTTTAAAATTAGTTACCTGATCTGATGTTAAAACACCATCAGCAGAGTTTGCAATTTCAGTCACGATTCCTTTAAATTCCTTTTTAAGATACGCATCTACCTCAACAATTGCAGAATCACTAATTGACACTTTAACAATATCGTTTTCATTTACATCTACTTCCACTTCCATATTATTCAAATTGGCAACACGAAGTATTTCAGTTCCTGCCATTTGTTGCGTTCCTACAACGCGTTCTCCTAATTCTACAGATAATTTAGAGATTGTACCACTCATTGGAGCATATATATTTGTTCTGTTCAAATTATCACGTGCTTCATTAACAGTAGCACCTGCACTTTTTACACCATAATAAGCTGACTGCTGATTGGCCTGAGCGACTTCATAAGAAGATACGGCTCTATCCCAATCTGCTTTAGAAATGATCCCTTTTTCAAACAATTGTTTGTTTCTGTCGTAATTTGCTTTAGCTTCTTTAAGTGTTGCTTCTGCCTGATTTAATCCTGCTCTGGTATTCTGCAAAGTGGCTTGTGAACGATTTAAACTTGATTGATAAATATCCGGATTGACACGAACTAACAATTCGCCTTTTTTAACTTGTTGCCCTTCAACAATAGGAAGTTCAATAATTTCTCCCGATACTTCACTTGATAATTTAACTTCAACTTCGGGTTGTATTTTACCAGTTGCCGAAACAGTTTCAACAATATCAATTCTAGAGATTTTAGTAGTTTCAATTTCTTTAAAATTACCTTGCTTGCCAAACCAGCCTGCTTTTTTTCCTCCAATTAATACGGCAAGTAATACAATGACACTAGCTATTACTATATAAAGTGTTTTTTTACTCATGATGGTTAATTTATATCAGTTATTGGTATTCCGAAATATAATTCCAATACTTTTAATTTAAAGATAAAATCGTATTTAGTCCTAACTACTTCACTTTGGGCAGCCACATATTGATTTTGAGATTGGCTAAAATCGAATGCATTTAACAACCCAACATTATAACGTTCCTGTGAGAAATTATAAGCCAATTCTCTTGCTTTCAAAGTTTTAACGGCAGCTTCATAAGCTTTTATAGCACCCTTAGCATCGTTATGGGCTTGGTAAACAGTACTTTGCAGATCTAGTTTTTCCTGCTCTAATTGATAGTTTGCTCGCTCAACATTAATTTTACTTCTTTTTACATTATTTCTTCCAGAAAATCTATTGAAAATTGGAATATTTAATGAAAGTACATAGTTATGGCTTTTATTATCTGTCATTTGTGTTTCAAAATTAGGAGTATCGAAAACCTGTGAAGTAAAATAATTTGAACCAAAACTATAAGTAAATGATAAGTTTGGTTGTAGTCTACCTCTTGCTATTTCTAAATCGTATTCTGCAATTTCAGAATTCGTTTCTGCTATTAAAACTTCTTTACGTGTTTCCTGAGCTTTATCAAAAATTAATTCCGGTGATTGATTAAGAATATCTGAAATCGGAATCATATATTCTATATCTACTATGTCGAAATTATCATAATCTGTTATCAATAAAAGCTGGGCCAAGGAAAGTTTTGAGATATAAAGAGCATTTTCTGCAATAACCAATTGCTGTTCCTGACTTGATAAGGTTGCTTGTACTTCTAATAAATCCCCTTCCGGTACTACGCCAGCATCAATTAGTTCTTTAGTTCGCTCTAACTCATTGGAAGTAACTTCAATTTGTGAAGTCAACACCTTTATTTGTTCTTTATTAAAGAGTATTTGTAAAAATGAATTAGCCACAAATAACGAAATATCAGTTTTCATATTCTCTAATTGATATTGACTGGCTAAAATTGACAATTTAGAGCGATGTAATTCATTTAACCTTGTTAGGCCGCTATATATATCTAAACTTGAACTTAGACCTCCTGACAGATTTTGTGAAGTTGAAGTGACCGCGTTAAAAGTAACGGGATCCTGAGTTAAACCTGTATTCCAAGAGTTAGACGCTCTGGCGTTTAAATTAGGCAGAAAACTTCCGATAGCGTCATTTTTATTCAGCTCTGTTTGGTCCAGATCTAATTCTGCTTGTTTTATACTAATATTCTGTTCAATGGCATGATCTACACACTCCTTAAGTGTCCATTTTTTTACCTGAGCCTGGGAAGAGAATATAGAAAGGATAAATAGTAAGGCGAATAGTTTTTTCATAATTGATTATATGTCTAAAATGATGCTTTAGTGTTACAGAATTTTTAAATTAATTGCACTACCTGTAATTTGGAATTCCTTTGAGTTGATTCCAAACTTTTATTTTATCATCTTTAGTTACTCCATTTTTAACTTCCACAAATATACCATCACTTATTCCAAGTTCCACATCTTTTCTTTCAAATTTCTGGTCACCAACCTCAATTTCCACAAACGGTTTTTTAGTTTTTGGGTCATATTGAACCAGAGCTTCTTTAATAGCCAATACATTTTCTGCTTTATCCAAAATAATGGAAGCATTGGCGCTCAAACCAGCCCGAATAAATATTGAATCTATTTTCTTTAAGGATCCTTTAATTTCAAATTGAATAGCTCCATTTTCTTCTACCCCTTTTGGTGCAATATAATCTAAAATAGCATCAAACTTTTTATTCTCAATAGCACCAACAGTAATCTCTAATGGCAATCCTTCTTTAATCTTTCCAACCTCACTTTCATCAACTTTTCCTTCAAAAATCATTTTCTTCACATCTGCCAATGAGGCAATAGATGTTCCTTCATTAAAATTATTGGCTTCAATGACCTGGTTACCTTCTTTTACCGGAACGTCAAGTACCATCCCTGAAACCGTTGCTCTAACCTGGGTTTGTGCAATAGAACCAAGTCCGCTGGTCGTGCCTGTTTTAATAATATCATAGTTCTGTCTAGCAGAATTAACGGAAATACGAGCTTGTTCAACGCCTTGTTTTGCCTGTAGATATGTATTATTAATTGTTTCAAAATCGTTGGCTGATATCACTCCTTTTTCAAATAATGCTTTCTGTCTTTCGTAGCTCGCCTGCTGAGTCTGATAATTTATTTCTGCTGTTCGCATAGCAGTTTGATTTGAAGCAATATTATTTTTGGCACTTGTAAGAGACGATACATTTGGAATGACACGTATTTTTGCAATAAGGTCACCTGAATTGACATATTCACCAGCCTCAATGTAAACCTCTTCAATAACGCCGGAAATATTTGGTTTGATCAAAATTTCTTCTTTTGGAACAATACTTCCAGTTGCCAATGTTTGAACTATAATTGTTTGCTCAGACGGGTTTTCGGTTGTATAGGTCACAGGGTCTTCCTGATTCTTTTTCCATAAATAAAATAAAGCAGATGTAAATGCAACTACTATAACAACTAAAATAATAACGGTCTTTGTTCTTTTCATTTTATAATTAATAATTACTTATTCAATTCTTAAAGCGTCCACAGGTTTCATTTTTGTAGCACTGTTAGCCGGAATTAATCCAGCCAATAATCCTGAACCCACTAATATTATCAACGCAATGAAAACCACTTGCATACTGACACTTGGATTCGCAAAATTTTCAACCGGCCCTTGTTGGTCCAAAATATAATTCATCAGCCAAATGACTCCGGCAGCAAATGAGATGCCTACCATGCCAGATAAAATTGTTAATATGAGACTTTCTTGTAAAATCTGTGCTTTTATAGTCCAGGGTGTTGCTCCAAGAGCTCTGCGTATTCCAATTTCTTGTGTACGTTCCTTAACTACTATAAGCATGATGTTACTAATCCCAATTATTCCTGACATTAAAATAAGAGCTCCTACAAAATATCCCACTACAGTTAATATATTGAACAAGCCATTAACTCGTTCAAAATCTTCAGCTATATCTCGATGACCTATGGCTCTTTTATCATCGGGATGCACTGTATGTCGAGCTTTCATAAGTGTAAAAATATCCTCTTTTAAACCTGTAATACTTATATCATCATTCGCGGTAATTGCCATCCAACCCACTCTATCACCATAATTAAATGCTTGATTGAATGTTGTAAAGGGTATAAAGATAGTATTTGCTTCCTCTTCGGAGTCTCCTTGGCTATTGCTAATTTTAAAGGTCCCCACTACCATAAAATTAACACCGTTGATCTTAATATACGAACCTAAAACCTCTTCATTTTTATCATATAATCCCTTTATCACATCAACACCTATGACGCAAATTTTACGTTTGGCATTAATATCAGAATAACTCAGGAATCTGCCTTGAAGAATATCCATTGGTAGTTGTTCAATGTACTCGGGATAATCTCCATAAATCTCAAAGGCTCCTGTTTTGATACCTCTCGTCACGTTGTTACTTCCCATGTAACCACCCAACTTATTTCTTGGAGATACATACTTTAACTGGGGAAATTGGTTCTTTAGTGCTTCAACATCATCTATTTTGTAGGTAAACCATCTTCTTCTCGGAAGTCCTTTATAGGGCATCGAGGTTCCTTGGGTCCACATAAACATAGAATTGGTGGCAAAGTTTCCAAAATCAGCAGTCACCCCTGTTCTTAGTCCGTTGGTTAAGGCAAGTAATAGAACTAAAATGGTTATACCCCAAAAAACACCAAAGGCAGTTAAGAAAGTTCTTACCTTATTAGCATTTAATGCTTCAATTATTTCAGACCACCGATCGTTATTGAACATAATTATTCGTCTCTTAATGCAACAACAGGTTTTATTTTAGCAGCCCTGTAAGCCGGAAGAAATCCAGCAAGAGTCCCTGCTAATACTAGCACGAAAACTGTTGTTAAGGCTGTTTTAAAATCTACTTGAGGAAATTTTATATACGGACTATCTACTTGCGGACCAACAATCTCTAATAAACCAAGTCCAGCGATCAAACCAAATAATCCCGAAAACATGGTCACAAAAATTGCTTCCTGTAGGATCATTCCAATTATAGAGTTAGGTCTGGCACCTAAGGCTTTTCTTATTCCTATTTCTTTGGTTCTCTCTTTTACAATAATGATCATAATGTTACCAACACCAACTACTCCTGCGATAATAGTGCCAATCCCAATGAACCAAAAAACTGCTTTAATGGTATCTATAAGCGAATATATTTTCTTCGCTTCTTCCAAAGTATTGTTTACTCGAACAGCCGCTATATCATCTGGAGCAACAATATGTTTTTGTTTAATATCATTTTCAATAGCCAAGGTCAAATTCTTGGATAACTCCACTGCTTCATCAAAATTCTTTGACATTTTAACGGTAAACGCCATGTTTCTGATATTATCATCACCGTGAAAAGAAGTTTGAACTGTTGTTAGAGGAATATAAACATTGCTTTCCTCCCGCTCTCCTCCCGGATCTGAATATACACCGACAACTTTAAAATTGATACCATATATGGAGACACTTTTGCCTATGGGGTCTTCACCCTTAAACAGATCGGTATTTACCTTATTACCAATAACAACAACTTTTTTAGTATCCTGAATATCAGATTGATTTAAAAATCTTCCTTTAATGATATCAGCATTTTCAATAAATTGGAAATCCGGCAAAACTCCCTGAACTCTAAAATTTCCGGTTTCATTCTTATATACAACTTGTCCACCCCATAAACTGTAATTGGCTGACCTATACTCCAAATAATCATCATAATCCCTTGATAAGGAATTAAAATCTTCATTCTTTAACTGAATGTATCTGCCTGGGTTTAAGCCTTTATATCCCTTTGTAGTTTGCCTTGTCCAAACACTGATCTCATTGGTAGCGTCTCTCTCAAATTCTGATCTCACTCCATTCTCGATACCAGAACTAAAACCTAATAAAACAACAAGGATAAAAATTCCTGAAGCCACAGAAACGCCGGTTAAAATGGTTCTAAGCTTGTTCTTATTTAGTGTTTCGAATATTTCCTGCCAGCGCTCTATATTAAACATGTTGTTTAACTCTTACTTGTTCAACTTTACTATCATCTATGATTACACCATCCTTTAAGTTAACAATGCGTTTTGTCATATTCGCAATATCATGCTCATGGGTCACAATCAAAATTGTTTTTCCCTCATCATTAATTCCTTGTATCAATTCCATTACTTCAAGAGAGGTAACTGAATCCAAAGCACCCGTTGGCTCATCAGCTAAAAGTACTTTTGGATTAGTGACTAAGGCTCTTGCCACTGCTACTCGTTGTTTTTGGCCTCCGGACATTTCACTTGGCAAATGATGTGACCACTCAGCCAGACCTACTTTTTCTAAATAGTGAAGAGCCAGATCCATACGCTCATTACGTTTCATTCCTTTATAGTATAAAGGAAGGGCTACGTTATCTAATGCGGACTTGTAATTAACCAGATTAAAAGATTGAAAGACAAAACCAAGAAATTCATTTCTGTACTTTGCAGCAATTTTTTCATTCAGGTTTTTTATTGGAATCCCATCAAGCAAATATGATCCTGAATCGGCTTCATCCAATATTCCCAGAATATTGAGCAATGTCGATTTCCCGGAACCGGATGATCCCATTATCGATACCATTTCACCTTCTTTTACATCAAAATTAATACCCTTTAAAACATGAAGGGTATTAGTACCCATAAAATAAGATTTATGCAGATCTTTTAATTGAATCATAATTTGGACGGTTAATCGTGCAATGTTACGTAAAACAAGACTTTTTATGTCCTAATAAAGTGTTAAGAAATGATTACTTATACTGATTAAGACTACTAATATCAGAGATTGTTACATCTTATAGTTAATAAAGCTAATTTTTTTTTGCTCGGAAGAATTTATAGTAGATAATATAACCAATACCCCCAACTAAAATATAGGGTATCAACATGAGGTATATAATTCCATCATTAATTCCTTTAGCACTGCTTTGTCCATCTTCACTTTCCAATACTGCACGACACATAGCACATTGAGCATCTATTTGAAATGAAATCAATAAAATAAGAATTAGTATGACGAATGTCTTTTTATTGATCATTAACTTATATAATAAGGTGAAATCATTAAATAAACAATTACTCCTGTAAAAGCTACATACAACCACAGGGGGAAAGTGATCTTTGCTATTTTTTTATGTCTCTCAAAATTATTCGTTATAGCCCTAACATAAGTAATCAACACGAATGGAATAATGGCAATCGACAACAATATGTGTGTCAATAATATAAAATAATAAATGTACTTTATCATACCTTCACCACCATATTTTGTTGAATCACTGGTCATATGATAAGCCACATACATTACTAAAAAGACAATGGATAAGGCAATTGCAAACTTCATTAAATTCTCATGAAGATTCCTTTTTTTATTCTTAATTGCCCAAACTGCCACAATCAAAACTATGGCTGTAATGGCATTTATTGTGGCATAAATTGGTGGCAGAAAAATGGGTAACTCGGCATCTATTTTAATTCCAAATAAGGCAGCCACAAATACTGGAATAACAATAGATAATACAATTATCCATTTATTATATTTCTTTTCATCTAAAGTGACTTGACTCTTACTCATTCAGCAATTTTTTTATATCCTCTTTCAAAATGCTAATTTCTTCTTCTTCTCCATCTTCATCCATCTTTTCTTCCTCGCTTATTATGCCTTTATAAAATATTTTAGGATTTCCAAATGCATCCATTCTGGATCTGATAAACCCATCCTTATCAATTAAAGCAAAATTGCCTGAATGTTCAAATCCACCTTCAACTTCATCGTTTTGACCCACATAAATGTTAAATCCTTGATTAGCCAATTCATAAATGACATCCCGATCACCTGTCATGAAATGCCAATTTGGGTTTGTCACTCCATATTTATCAGCATACGCTTTTAAAACTTCCTCGGTATCATTCACGGGATTAATAGTAAATGAAGCCACTCCAAAATCATCTTCATAATCTTCAAAATAATTTTGTATTTGAATAAGGTTAAAATTCATTTTAGGACAAATTGTTGGGCAGGTTGTAAAAAAGAATTCGACTACATAGACTTTATCTTCATAATCAGAATTTGTAATTGTTTTTCCATTTTGGTCTTTAAAACTGAACTTCGGGACCGTTTTTCTTTCACCGTTTATTTCAAGAAATGATAATTTTTCATTTGAATTTTCTCTTTTATCAATAATGTTATCCTTACTCATTCTTTCATTACGAGTAATATCACCACTTTTAAATCTTTCAACTATTCTAGGAATAAAAATAATTCCGAATACTAAAATGATAAATGAAATGCCTATGTATGAATAATTAGTTTTCTTCATGATTTCCTTTTAGATCTTGTTCTCTTCTTGAGTCAGAATTAAAATCTCCTTTTCGTTTTTGTCTGTATTCGGTGAATAATACTCTCATATCCTCGCTAGCCATTTTGTTCTTTAATTCGGCTACTTCAATACAATTGTAAGAAAGTAATGGATAAGCAGCAATATTTCTTTCTATTTCTTTTTTATCTCTGTCATCCAATCTCCCTCTTTGATTTTTTTCTTTATCAATTATAAAAACATGATCCGTTGCCAAGCTGGCATCTAAATTAAAATCAGATTTTAAACTCTTAAATATCTTTAAGTATGTCATCGCTGTTTCCATAAACAAAATGCCAATATTTTAAATTATCATATTGATATAGCTCCTTTTCCAATTGTCTGACTTCATTTTCACTCCCATTGGGCACAAGCATAACAATTTGAAATTTCTTAAACCCTTTAAATTTGTCATAGATAAGTTCTTTCAGGTTTAAAGCAGGAAGGGCCATACTATTGGGGTCACTGCCTAAAAACCCCAACAATGTTAAATTACCTTCTAATTTAATATCTTCTCCATCATCCGAAGTAAAATTCAATAATTCCATGATATCTGTTTGGACGATTTCTAGTGGATTGTAATTATTAGTAGAAGGATATAAGAACAACAGAAAAATAACAGGGAGTATGAATAAAATTCCTAGTATAGTTTTATTTTTAAAATCGTTAATTTTCATAGTGCAAAAATAAAAAAAGGCGGTCTAAAAAGACCGCCTTTTACTATTATTTAACGTTATTAAAAATCATGTTTAATATACCCGTCTTCATAGACGTCAAAAACGTATCCTCCTTCTTGCAAAAGAATGAAAAGCAAATAGCAAATTAAAAATATTGCTGTCCACACTACCATACGTTTTAATGCAGGTGTTTCATCTCTCATATGCATGAAGTCCCAAGTAATATAATATGCTTTTACGATTGTTAAAAGAATGAAAATCCAGTTAATAGCCTTCATTCCCAAAACTTTTACGAATAAACTTTCCGGTTTATAAATACCAAGGACAACTTCTATTCCTGTAACTATTGTCAAGAAAATTAAAACACCCCAAATTTTTTGAGTAATTGTTTTAAACTTAATAAGTCCTCTGAATATTTCTAATTTATGATCGTGCGCCATTTTTAAATCTGTTTTCTAAATTAAACAAGGTAAAAGAATGTAAATACAAATACCCAAACTAAATCTACAAAGTGCCAATAAAGTCCAACTTTTTCAACCATTTCGTAACTTTTTCTTCTTTCGTAAGTTCCTAAGATTACATTGAAGAAAATAATAATGTTTATGACTACACCAGAAAATACATGGAAACCGTGGAAGCCTGTAATAAAGAAAAAGAAATCGGCAAATAAAGGGGAACCATATTCATTTACCTTCAAATTTGCTCCCTCAACCACATTCTTACCATTTGTTTTTAACTGCTGTAGTGATTCATCTCTACTCAAGATAGTCTTTTCTCCATGCTCATCAATGAACTGAGTTCTTACTAATAAATCCGGGTTTGCTTCAAAACCTTTAACTACATCATCTACTGTATAGGTTGGTAAAGCCGCTTCCTCTAAAAACCAGATGCCACTATTTCGCTGCTGTGCTACTCTTTCACTTTCACCGGCAACAACAAATTCATTTAAAGCTACTCTTTCTCCTTCGTTATTAACAAACTGAAGGATGTTCCCTCCCTTTGTTTGCACAGCACCAAAATCTCCCTTTATAAAAGTGGCCCATTCCCATGCTTGAGATCCTACGAATATCAATCCGCCTATTATTGTTAAAAATAAATATAATGTAACCTTGGACTTATTCAGATTATGCCCTGCATCTACAGCTAATACCATGGTTACAGAAGACATGATAAGCACAAAAGTCATAAATGCCACATATATCATTGGCAATTCCTGACCATGTAAAAAAGGAACATGTGTAAACACTTCATCTGCTATTGGCCAGGCATCTATAAACTTAAATCTGGAAAAACCATATGCGGCTAGAAATCCTGAAAAAGTCAAAGCATCAGAAACAATGAAAAACCACATCATCAATTTACCATAACTTGCTTTTATAGGTTTTTGGCCTCCTCCCCAAGCTTTTCCTTCTGTTCCAGTATTTACAACTGTCGAATCCATATAATATCTTTAATTAAAATTTGAACAAAAATAAACATTTAATTTATTTATAGAAATATAAAAATAAAAACAGGTAAAGCCACAAAATATCTACAAAATGCCAGAAAGTAGCCGCCAGTTCTAAACCTAACAAATTTTTAGAATTATATCGTTGTTTAAAATGATTATAAATTACGACCAATAAGCAGATAATAGCAACTATTACATGCACAATATGCACAACTGCAATTAAGTAGATGTAGGACATGGTCACATTACTTGTTGGTCCTGTAAAATTATATCCGGCATCGATGATCTCCCTAAATCCTTTAAACTGATTAGTTATAAAAAATAAGCCTAGGAAAAGAGTTAAGAAAAGGAAAAGAGTGGTTTGTGATCTGTTATCTTTTTTAATTGCGTTTTTAGCCAATAAGAAAGTTAGACTGCTTATTAAAATAATAATAGTACTAAATATGAATGCATCCGGCAACACAAAATCCTTTAACCAATCTTCTCTGGTACTACTTACCACATAAGCACTGGTCCAACCTGCAAATGACATGATTAACGATGCAATACCAAACCAGAGCATCATTTTCTTAGCTCTGATATTTTTTTCTTGTAAAGTTCCTTCTGTTAAATCCATTATCTTATAAACTTATCTAGTACATAAACTATTTGAAGTAGCGTAATATAGGACACGCTTGCCAGCATTAGTTGCTTTGCTGCTTTAGCAGTCATTTTTTGAAATAACATGATTGCAAAATACAACATTACCAATCCAAATAAAAATACAATGATTGCTGACACAATTGATAGTTGTAAATTTCCTGTAAATCCGAAAACAGGAAGTATGGATGCCATAATGGTCCAGACCGTATATGCAATTATTTGAACAGCAGTTCCCTTATCTCTCCTTTTGGTTGGTAACATATAGAAACCTGCTCTTTCATAATCTTCATATAAAAACCAGCCAATAGACCAAAAATGAGGAAATTGCCAAAAAAACTGGATCATAAATAAGGTACCCGGTTCTATACCAAAATCGTTGGTTGCAGCTACCCAACCTAACATAAATGGTATGGCTCCCGGTATGGCTCCAACAAAAACTGAAAACGGTGTTTTTAATTTTAACGGAGTATAAATACTAGTATATAAAAAAATGGAAACTGCGCCAAACATGGCTGTTTTAGGATTTATTAGATAAAGAATAGTAATACCCATCAATGTCAACAAAACGGCAATGATAAATGCCTGATTAACTGACATTCTTCCTGATGGAATTGGCCTATTCCGGGTTCTGATCATTAAAGCATCGAGATCTTTTTCAATGATTTGATTATAGGCATTAGAAGCTCCAACCATACAATATCCCCCTATAGCCAGGAGGATCAATGTCTTAATGTCCACGAAGCTTGCCCCCAGTAAATAACCTGCAAGTGAAGAAAACACCACGCTTATAGAAAGCCTGATCTTTGTTATTTCCTTGAAATTTGAAATAAATGAAACGGGTAGTATCGAAGTTTGTGTATTATTCAACTTTGAATTACTCTTTTGAGCGAGCAAAGATACTTTGAAAAGTTAATTCTACAAATCGAAATACCAATTAAATATATCTGTTCGTATTCCTATGTTGAACCAAACTGTGCTATTGTCAAATGTTGAATCTGTATCTACGTTAGGAACAAAATTTCTGTTTTTTATATTAAAGAAAAATTTGAGATTGGTTGATGGATTAATCAGATAACCAGCTTCCAATTCTAAATAAAATGATTCTGTAGTATTTCCTTGTCCAATTTCATTGTTACTATCGCTTACTCTCTCAAAATAATTCTTATAGATATCTCCTCCATAATTTGAGTTGTCCTCAGAAGTATTAAAATCAAATCCTCTCTTACCTATTATTACTTTTGCATCTCCAAACCATCTTTTGTAATTATATCTTCCTATTATAATGAATTCCTTAAAATTTGATCCCCATAGATGTGCCATAGATTGGTTACTATGCCCATAATTCAAAACGATGGATGGATGTGAATAGGTATATGGCCTTACCTGATTGTATTCCAATTGAAGCAATAAATTCTTTACTTTGAAAGCATTGTAATATTTAGCTCCTATTTGATACCCAAATTTATTCTTATAACTTTTATTACCATCTCTAATGTCCTCCAGAGAAAATTCGTCCAAAATAAACTGTCCGTAAAGATTTACATTATCATTCCATTTGTATTTTGCAGTAGCTCCTAAAATTGCATTTCCTGCATCCTGCCCGGATTCAAATTCTATTGCTCGATAAAAAATTACCGGATTCAAATAATTGATGTCAAATCCTCTGCCGTTACTATCAGTCCACATAACTGATTCAAATAATCCAACATTTAATCTCTTTGAAACATTCAAGCTTAAATAATGGTTGGCCATATATTTAGTTAAAAAAGCACCATCTTCTTGCACTTCAGGTCGTACATCACGCAGCCACATCCAAGTATTAGTATATTTTATCTTCCAGAAATTAGTGTTCAGTTTAAAAAAAGTGTAAGGGTTTGCAACATCACTTATGAGTAAAGACCGATATCCATCTCCAATGAAGTTCTTAGCATGACCAAACTGAATGTTCATGTACTTGCTTGGAGTAAAGGATAAATACCCTTCGGCAACCGGATAATCATAAGCATTTTCTTTAAATCGCTTTGCTATTCCACGTCCAGGAACAATGGCCACCTCAGTATCAGAATTTGGTTTTCCCAAACTCTCGGCATATTGATTATAATATTGTGCAAAGCGTCCCTGACTTTCAAAATAGGAAGTATAAAAATTTAATTTTTTGCCAATTCCTCCCTGAAACACGATGCCTCTAGTATTATTGAATGTAGAATTAAAATCGGCATCTGTATCTTTACCCACAGAAAGGTCAAAAATCGGATCTAAGGTAAACCAATAATTGTTCCCTTGTAATTGCACCAAATGCTCATTTAATAACTTCTTTTCCAACCAGGAATCTGATTTTTTTATAAGATTATTTCTCCTGTCTTTTAGACTATAATATGGAGCAACATCAGCATAAATGAAAGGCTTGGAACCTGTGTGACTATTTGTGCCAACCAGATTCATATTTTGATCGAATATTGAATAAAAACTGTGAGTAAAAGGAATGTTCAATTGACTCGAAAACTCTAGATCTTCATATGGTTTTATACTTTTATTGAGGTCATCAAATTCATTTTTTGCCGGATGAATCAATTCATTTGATTCAATGTCTTCATTGGTTTGACTTCCAGTGACTGTTTGATCTTTTAAAGGTATTTTTATTGAAATACTATATTTAGCATAGGTAGGTTGGCCATTATATGTTGCCGGTTTTACAGTTGGAAGTTCACCAAAAACTCTGACAGCTTCCTCCTTCAACTCATTGTACATGGCTTCAATATATAAAAGCTTAAAATTACCTTTTTCATTTACTTCAAAAAGTACGGCAACTTCTCCTTTATAATTTTCATCTTTTACTATTTGAGGGACTTGAAAATTTTCAAAGATAAATTGATACAACTTATTGCTAAAACATAGCTTGGTATCTTGAATTTGAACGGAGTCACATTCCGGAAAAACAGGAGGCTTTTCGTAATTGGTAAGGTCCTGAGCAAAAAGGTTTGTTTGAAAAGATATAAGAATTATTAGTAGGAATAATTTCTTCATTATTTTAAATATGATTTTAATACGTCGAAAGATACTACATTTTTTACAATGCCATAAAAAAACCGTTAACTAAAAAAGCTAACGGTTTTATATTTTTGAAATATATATTATTAATCTTGTACTTGAAATACAATTGGTAAAGAATAAGGAACAATAACAGCCTTTCCACGTTGCATTCCCGGTTTCATTTTAGGCAGCATATTAATCACTCTTGCAGCTTCAGCTTCCAGTCTTGGATGCGGAGCTCTTGATCTTACGCCAGTAATATTTCCATTTTTATCAATCTTGAATATCACGTTGATACGCTGTCTTCCTGTTAAACCCAGTTCACCTGCTAATTCAGTATTAAATTTCTTTTGAACGAACTTACTGATCTGCTCAGACATGCATGCCTTTTTAGCTGCGTTATTTCCTTTCTCACATCCCGGATATATTGGCACGTTTTCAATAACTGCAAAAGGAACTTCTATATCTTCATCCATTTCCTCTACTTCTACTTCTTCTACCTCAACTATTTCTTCTTCCATGTCTGTCTCAGAAGATTCGATCACGGTTTCTTCAACTTCCTGCTCGTCTTCTACAACTTCTATTACTTCAGGAGCTGCAGGTGGAGGCGGTGGAGGAGGTGGTGTTTGAAGTTGTTGAGTGATTGGAATTTCCTCAACTAGTTCTTCATCAAGGTTCAATTGACCTATATCTATCGCAGACTTGTCATAAGTTTTATAATTGATCGCTTGATAAGCGATGAACAACATTAAGACTAAACCCAATGCCATATACACTTTACTGTTTCCGGTTATATCGGCCTTTTTACTTTTTTTCAGTTCCATATCTTCTATGTTTTTAACAGGTTTGCTAAATTAACCAAATATTTATCAAAAAAACAAACCTTTATTATAATTTAACTCCAACTTTCTAAAAAATCTAAATAACAAAATGCCTAAAACGATTCCTAATACATTAGCCAGAACATCTTGAAATTCACCCATTCTATTGGTAGTCAATTTAGTTTGAAGTACTTCAATAATTATGCCGTAAATCAATAAAAACAGAGACACAATCACTAAAATTTTTTCTAATGAAAATGATGGTTTAAATAGCATCAAGGATCTGCTCCAAAAAAAGGTGAGCACTATGTATGCACAGGTGTGAACTATTTTATCAATAAAGGGAACAAAATTAGATGCCAATGAAAATGTTTCTTTTAAACTTAAATAAGTAAAAAAAGCTACTATTAAAATTGATATAAATAAATATAAATTTTTACGCACCGATTATAGCTTTGTAAGCATCGGCATCCAATAAATTATCCAACTGAGATTTGTCAGATATTTTTACCTTAATCATCCATCCTTCACCGTAGGGATCTTCATTCACCTTTTCCGGCTCATCTTCTAAAGATTCATTAAATTCAATAATCTCGCCGGAAACCGGTAAAAACAGATCGGAAACGGTTTTAACCGCTTCTACAGTACCGAATATTTCTTCTGCTTCCAGAGTTTCGTCGACCGTTTCAACCTCAACATATACAATGTCGCCTAATTCACCTTGAGCAAAGTCTGTAATACCTATTGTTATAATATCTCCTTCCACTTTGACCCATTCGTGGTCTTTCGTGTACTTTAATTCTGATGGAATCTTCATTTATCTATTTTTAAGTTTTTAATATCAACAAATTTATTTATTCATCCTGTAATATCAAACAACATTTAGTTAATTACCGAAATTATATCTTAAAGTAATCCCGGAACGAATTGTGGATTGTGGAAATGCCGTAGAAATAGCATATTCAGAAAAAGTATAATCAAAATAAAATATACCTGTTAAGTTTTTGCTAAATGCATAATCACCTGTAAAATTAAGTCCCCAAATGGTTTGTCCCGCAGTTATTTGATTATTTTCCAAATCAAGATAACGAATAATCGTTTTATTATCCCTTACTGAGACGTCTGCTTTTAAATTTAAATCACTAACAACAGATTTTTTTGGTCCTGCTAATTTGGATTTTATTCTAACGTCTTTAATTCTGTAACCTAAGCCAACAATATATTCATTACCTATTATTTCGGTCAAGAGGTTATTATCAAAACTAAGGGACAACACTCTGTCCTTTTTAATTTCAGTAAGTATTTTTATAGAATTCTTCATTTCAAAATCCAACCTTACCAACGGACTGAACATTTCTGACAAATTAATGTTGGTATACAACTCTCTGTTATATAAATTGCCGTTAACATCAAGATCATCTGTTGCTATTCCATTATCCAAGGCCTGAACTCCCTCCAGATTAGTTCTGAACTGGTTAATAGTATAATTTGATCTGTATCCATGAGTTATGGAAAAACGTTTAAATTGCTTTTTAAACCATTTCAGTTTCATTAATCCTGTATATTTTAGTGTCCAGTTTGGGATTGGAATATCCCTGAAAGCACCTAATTTTGACTTCTCTGCATTCTGACCAGTATAAGCTGATAAGAAAGATGGCAATAATACTGCTTGATTAGTTTTACCGAATCCTACAGGAAAACCATTAGAATTCAACGGATATGTTGATGACCCGTAATAATCCCTCGCTAACCTATTGGCAATTATTAACCTGTTCGCCCTAAAATCATTGAAAGTCTTTGATCGCATTTCATCACTTTTATTAAAAGCTGTTTTTATTAAGGCTGTTGAAATATTATAGTTGCCATAAGTGTTTTGGATCAAGGAATTATAAATATCACTAAATCCGTCTCCATTGGTATCTGTAGTGTTATAATTTTCTGTTAGGTTCTCTGAGTATAATCTCGTTCCAATTAAATCTATTTTTAAATCATTTAAAGGTTCTACACTTGCCGAAACGTCCAGTTGCCTGTTCTTAGTTTGCGAAAACTGTTGATTAAAATCCGGGAAGATCGTCAACCATCCATTTCTGGCCGCAAATCGTCTTATGTCGTTTTGGCTACCAAAGGTAAATCCGGCTGTTGGTTTTAAGGTTCCAATAAACCCTGGAGTTTGCAAATATCCTGGTAAAAAGGATCCATTATTTTCAGAATAATTTACTTGTATTCTTTTTACGGATGTCAATAAACCTACAGCTGTATTATAAATTTTTCTTCCAACTGAATTCTTATTGGTATCTAATTTTTTGCTCTTGTCATCCGCCTTATTATTTGGTCTGGAACCAGGAGGTAAACCAGCACCCTGAGGCCTGATATTTGGATTTTTCTTAGTTGGTTTTTTTACAAATCCTATGTACTTATAAAACCGGTCCATATCTAAAGTAGTGTTTAGATTATGGGTATTGGCATTTTGGATCGAGTTACCCAAATTATAATTTATTCCATTCACATTTAAGTTCTGATATAAATCAGATCCTTTTGTCCATTGAAAGTTCCCTGTATACGCATAGGTGGCATTCAAGAAGCTAAAAGCAGGAATTTTGTTAATAGGAATCTCATAGTTAATACCAAGTTGTTGAGATTGTATATTAGGATCTCCGAAATCGAAGAATCCATCCCAGATATCCAGTTCAGGATCTTGAATATCTGTTTCATTTTCAAAATAGTTCCTTACAATATTATTGTTAGATGCCGAGAAGTTCAATCGCAATGCATCTGTTATATTGTAATTTAAGGTGTATTGCATATTGAACGTATAATTACGTCTGAATAATTCTGGAATTTGAATGTCGTTTTCACTCAAACCAACCTGTCTGAATCGCTGTTTGTTGAAGAGTCTTAAAATATCTGAATTTAAGCTAAAACTTGTTGGCAATAAATTGAAATTAAAGTCTTTAATAATCTTCCAATACTTACCGGTGAATAAGGAATCGTTCTTTTTAAATGGTTCGACTTTTAACTGATTGAAATTAAAATTATAGTTGGCTCCAACTCTTAGGTTTTGATCCAGTGAATTTTCAATTTCAAAATCGCGATGTTCTACTTGATTATAGGAGTAATTGAAGGTAAAATTCTCTACATCGTAAAACCTTGGTTTGCCATCACCTGTCCTCTGTTTTCTGACACCTATAAAATTGATGCTTCTCCTTTTCGTATATTCTTCTGACTGACGCTTAATAATTTCCCTTTCTTCATTTGAATTTGCCGCATCCAGTCTTGCCTGTAATTTTATATCCTTATACTGTTGATCATATTCCGGAGTTACAATTTCCTCACCCACTCCATAATTAAATGGCAATTGAATTCCCCATTTTTTAGGTAAAAGTTGTCCGAGATTTACATTTGTGACAACATCATATTGTTTTACATCTTCCCTACTTCTCTCATTCGGACCCTGTTCCAGAGAACCAAATCCAATTGTACTTCTTCTTCCTGTTGCACTTACATTTGCGAAGTCGGCAATATTACCATCCATACTTGCAACTGCTGCCCAACCTCCTTGGTTATCCATGTCTGACAAGCGTAATTCGTTAAACCATACTGTAGCACAAGCATTACTGTTAGAAACATTTTTTACCCCAACCATCAAGGTCCTGATATCTCCAAAATTTGGATTTCCTTTAACTGCTAACCTTAATTCCCCTAATGTATGTGGATCGAATTCATTGACTACGTTTAATTGTTCATCATAAAAAGTGGGATCCTGATTTAACAAAGTTCCATCTGAAATTCCAATTGCTTTAATTTGTTGAAGTAATTCTATTCTCAGGTTAATTTCATTTTCTTCAGGCCAGACAACCGTTGGCGAAGTAGAAACACCTTCAGAAACTTTTAATGGTAATTCAACCTGGTAGAAATTCTCGGTAAAATCATTCCCCATTCTTATAAAGGCTACAAGTTCTCCATCCATCAAACCTGGATTAACACCTTGTTCGGCATGCAAGAACATCCTTAACTTATTGAACTGACGCATGTCAACATTAATATTCTTATAAACAGCTCTTGAGTCTTCACTTTCAAGGTCACAAGCAATTATTGTTAGTGATTGTTCATTTTGTCTTACAACAGTATTGTTGTTGAATAACTCTTCCTGAACGACACCTGGAGGTCTTACATAGCTGTTTGGATTATCTTGAACACTAACAACCCCCGTCTCGAACACAGTATTGTCATTATTATTATTTGGCTCATCATCTAATGTTAACTGATATCTTCTCCAATCTCCACGGACTAATTCTAAAGTACCAAAACGTAATACTGTTGGCTGTGTAAAATCCTTCAAGTACATCCGCATGAACCGTATAGATCTGAAATCTGCGATATTATTCACGGCATTATCAAATTCTGACACAGGAATCCTGAATTGGTACCAGCTAACTGTTTGTGTTTCTCCGTTAGGATACGCAACATTCGTTAGAGAAACATCCTTTATAAATTCATTATTTATGTTAAGCGATGCAGGATTTAAAGGAATTGAATATTCAAAATAACTATCAATGGTATTCATTGTGTTATCCCTGTTTATATCCTCTACATCAGGCTGAGTTGTATTACCTCTGTTGGTATCTGTAACCTGTTCCGGTGAATTCCTTTCCACACCATTGTACAAACTATAACGTTCGAAAATATTGCCTTCTGCATTTAAAAAATATTGGTAATTATCATTTGCGGGGTCCTCGCCAAAAGCCGTTCCGAATTTAGCCAATTCCTCTGCATCATTCAATCCGTCATAGCCTACATCCTGAAGGGCCCTTCCTCCCCCGCCTGAATCAAAGGCATAAATTAAAGACTGGTTAGCAGGCACTTGACCCCAGGCGGTAGGATTGGTTAGATCATTATTGATACTGCCATCCGGTAATCCATTTTCATACTGTTTACGACCATCTCTTAATACGTCCTCAGAAATATTTCCAAGGTTAATTGACAATGTACCTCCCATATTTGCAGGATTATCTAAAAAAGGATCTAAAAGCCAAAATTCAATATACTCCACATTAGCCTGTTCAAAATCATTGGTTGTCAATTGTCTGGTAATTCCTCCCCAAGTTTGATCAGGAGATAAAGAACTTAGGTTAGGGTTAAAATTATAAGGTCCTCTTTGCCCCGGATAGAATGCCAGATCAAGTGTGTTCAATAAGGCATTTTGCCCTTGAACCAAATCGATAGGGAAAAGATCATTAATAAAATACCTGTGAGTATAAGGTGATGACAGGTCGTCATCGTTTATTCCATTTGGTTGCTGATTGGTATAAAAAATAGGATCGATTGTATACCAGTTTAATTTAGAACGAAAAAATCCGTTTTGCAAATAAATCGGGTCTTCAGGATCTCCTCCAGAGGTGTATCCTAAGGCCGGGTCTGCCGGAGTACTAGATAAGAACCACGAAAGAGGCGATTTTAGATCAATGGCATTTTGCGAGCCTTCAAAATCATCTATATAAGAGGTTGCTTCTCCATTAAAATCTGTACCCTTTGGTGAGCCGGGAAGTAATTTTGCAAACTCGCCTCTTATGGAAATGTTTGAAGGCACATCGGTATCTATATTCGGTAATTTATTTGCCAAACGTGTCAGGAAAGGTACTTCAGAAGAATAATTTCCATTAAAGCCAAATATCGTGTTGTTAATAGGTTCGGTTCCGTAATTGGCCTTTTGAGTGATCGGCCTTTCGTTTAAATTCAAGAATGTAGCACCTAAAACAAAATTTTCATTGAACTGATGCTCGACATTTATCCCTGAAAACCGTTTTGTTTGCTGACCGAAGAATGAATTGTTTTCAACAGATACCTGAATTGGTGTATTGGATGCTTTTAATGCAGGATCTAGTATTTGGACCCTGCCTATCTGGTAATTAACCGTATAATCTACTCCTTCTACTAAAACACGCCCACCTGCGGTTACCCGTACCGATCCTCTAGGCACATTAAAAGCCCCAATTGGTATTCCATCACCTCCTGTTGACTTGTAACGCCCTTTCATCTGGAATTTATTTTTTTCAAAATATTCCAGCGCTGCAGTTTTTGTTAATTTATATAATTCAGTATAAACGTATTTGTTTTGGTTATCGTTGTATGTAATATCGTTGTCATAATCTTCACCTCCCAGAGATAATCTATCGAATATATACTCCCCAAAAGGTTCTACCTTGGTGAAAATGATCTTGCCATTTTCTGTAATAACAGTAAGGCCCGGAACAAAATCGAAGAAACCATCTCCATTGCCCTGAGGGTCATTATTAAAATTCAATTTATCAAAATTAAAGAATCTCAATAACGGCATTTCATCAATTGGTGTCTGGTTTGGCCCTTGATCAGGAAAAGGAGTTGTACCAATAGGAGTTATGTAATTGACAGGTGACGTTTCAGTATAAAAAATATTTAATGTAAAATCATCTTGACTTAATTGATAAGCCCCTGTATCATAAATATTTTTCATCATTAAATCCCAAACAGGTTCATTTACGTTAGTCACACTACTCTTTAGCATTTTTAATACCAGATTGTTATTATTCAATGATGTAATAGTTCCATTTGTATCTGTAGTAACATCTGTTGCATCAACACCATCATTTGCAAATTCTCCAACCTGATAAACTTGACCTCCAACTGTAAATTGAAACGCCACAGCCAGAATTTCATCGTTATTCAACCTTTGATTTAAAGAAATATAACCTAATTGAGGGTGTAAACGATATTCTGTACCTTCAGTCAATTTTCTGGCCCCTTCCAGTGATACAAAATCAGTACCTTCACTAACACTTGCGCTTAAACTGCCAAAACCTGCCTGAATTGTAGCAATATCCCTAATGGCGCTTGTTAAAACTGAACCAGACCCAATTGTAAATGGATCGAATCCGTTATTTGAATTGTCAGGAAACGCATTGGGTCCGCTTGTCAGGTTTACACCTGAACTTATATTTTCAGGGTTTGATTCCCCCAAATCCTGGAGAACAACAATATTTCTAACATTATCTGTTCGATTTGCCCTATTGGTTATCCAAACTTCGGCTCTTGTTATTTGAACATTGGTATTTAAGAATGGGTAATTTGTTAATGTAGCATCATAGGTATCCCGAAAATAATGAGCCAAGAAAAAGTGTCTGTTTTCGTCATAATCTCTTGAAAAAACAGTAAATTCTTCTAAAGTTCCACCTCCTTGTGCTATGACGTTTCTGGTTTGTGATTGCTGTTCAGAGAAAACCGCTGTTACAGTAGTTTTACCAAATTGAAGTTGCGTTTTAACACCAAATAAACTTTGAGCACCGGTTATCAATGAACTGTTTAAGGGCATGTTGACATTACCTATTTCAATTTTTTGTAAAATATCATCTTCTGTTGGCGTGTATTCCAGTTTAATAAGATTTTGGAAATCAAAAGTTGATTGGGTATCATAATTGGCATTTACCTGCAATTTAGTTCCTACTTTACCAAGCAGGCTTAAACTTATTCTCTGATCAAAATCAAATGTGAAGTTTCTTCGGTTTCTGGGAGAAAAGGCAGGATTATCATTTCTTGTGAAAATAACTCCCAGATCCATCTCTACAGATCCCTGAGGAATAACTTCAATCGTATTGCCTCCAAAAATCGATTCAAAGAAATTAGAATTCACATAAAATTCAGGCAAAAGATTTTTCTGGCTTTCTTCAGATCCGGCTTTCTTTCCGTCAAAGGCATCTATTTTCTCCTTATAATAGGCCTGTAAATTCTCTCTGGTTATTAATTCTTCAAACTCTTTTGGAGTCAAAATTATAGGATAATTAATATTGAATTCACCAACCGACTCTGTATAAAAATATCTGTCAGTAGCAGGATCATAAGTATATTTTGAAACTATGCTGCCTGGGTTTGGCATTTCAATTCTACCTATACTATAACCTGTTTTTGTAGAATCTTGTTCAACAGGTTCTGTCTCCTGAGCAAATCCATTAAATGAAAAAATCATTATAGCAAGCGTTATAATGACCTTGAAAAATTTAATAAATATATGGTTAGTTCTATGAATCAAAATTTATTATAAACTTTTTAAAGCTTCTTTGATAATTGTTTCAACATTTGCCTGAGGCTGAGAAGCTACAATCTTGTCAATAACCCTTTCTGACTGTTTTTTATTAAAGCCCAAAACCTCTAATGCTGATAACGCTTCAACCTTTGCAGTATTGTCCTGAGAAACCGAAACTTCATCTATATCATAAACTTTTAATATTTTATCTTTTAATTCAATAATTGTACGTTGTGCTGTTTTTAATCCAATTCCTTTTATTGACTGAATTAAAGCCACATTTTCTGTAGCAATTCCTTCCCTAACCTCTTTAGGTGTTAATGCGGACAGCATTGTTCTAGCAATGCTCGCTCCAATGCCACTAACAGAGATCAATAATCGAAATATCTCTCGCTCTGCCAAACTTGAAAATCCAAATAAAGTATGGGAATCCTCTCTAACTTGTAAATGTGTATAAAGCTTAATATTTTCCTTATCCGGAATTTGGGAATAAGTATGCAATGAAATGTTAAGCAAATAACCAATACCATTGCAGTCAATAACAACATCTGTCGGGTTCTTTTCAACAAGTTTTCCCTGAATATGTGTAATCATTAATTTCGTCTAGTTAGCACTCCAAATGTAATAAAATTATTCGCATAAATATATTACAACAAAACTGATTTATATTGACTTTTTGCCTTTATGTTGTGCATCTATTACTGCAATTGCCGTCATGTTTACTATTTCGTCAACACTTGCTCCTAATTGAAGAATATGTACAGGTTTTTTCATCCCCATCATTATTGGCCCAATAGAATCTGCTTTGTTTAATTCTTTCAATAATTTATAAGTTATGTTTGCAGCATCCAAACTTGGGAAAATTAGTGTATTCACTTTTTTATCGGCTAATTTGGAAAATGGAAATATTTCTTGACGCATCTCCTTATTTAAAGCAAAATCTGTTTGTAATTCTCCATCAATAATTAAATCGGAATGATATCTATGTAAATAAGAAACAGCCTCACGGATTTTTGATGCGTTTTCATAATTTGAGGATCCAAAATTTGAATATGATACCATTGCTACAACTGGTTCTAAACCAAACATTTTCACTGCATTTGATGCCATAATTGCAATTTTGGCAAGATCTTTTGCCGTAGGATTTATATTAATTGAAGTATCACTTAGAAACATAGGGCCTCGTTTTGTCAACATAAGATTTGTTGTCGCTATCCTTGTAACACCTTTAGCCATGCCAATGAGTTCTATCATTGGCTTTACAACTGATGGGTAATTAGTCGAATACCCCGTGATTAGAGCATCGGCATCTCCTTCGTTAACCATCATAGCAGCAAAATAGTTACGCTCGCGCATAATTTTTTTTGCGGAATGCAAAGTTATTCCTCTCCTTTTCCGATCAGCCCAATAGTCTTTTGCATATTTCAATCTTCTCTCTTCTTCACCATCAGATTTTGGATCTATGATTGGTACAATTGCATCAAATTCAATTTCTTGTTTTAATTCATTTATTTTATCTTCTCTTCCTAATAAAATTGGAAGTGCAATTCCTTCATCATAAGCTATTTGAGCTGCTTTTAATACTGAAAGATGATCAGCTTCAGCAAAAACAACACGCTTTGGATTACTTTTTGCTCGGCTATGTAATAACCTAACCATTTTGTTATCATGACCTAATCTTTCTAATAAATGATCTATATAACTTTCCCAATCTTTAATTGGATTTTTGGCAACACCACTTTCCATAGCTGCTTTTGCTACTGCTGGAGGCACCTTAGCAATTAATCTCGGATCAAATGGTTTTGGTATTATATATTCCTTGCCAAAAGTGAGTCTGGTCTCACCATAAGCGATATTCACTTGCTCGGGCACAGGCTCTTTGGCAAGATCTGCCAAAGCTTTAACTGCTGCCATTTTCATGGCCTCATTTATTTTGGTTGCTCTAACATCAAGTGCTCCCCGGAAAATAAATGGAAATCCAAGAACATTATTAACTTGATTCGGATGATCACTTCTACCTGTTGCCATGATAATATCATCTCTGGCATCAATAGCTAACTGATATTTAATTTCCGGATCAGGATTGGCCATTGCAAATACAATGGGGTTTGCTGACATTGTTTTTAACATTTTTGGAGTAACCAGATCGGCCTTTGAAAGCCCAATAAACACATCGGCATTTTTCATAGCCTCCTCAAGAGTATCTATTTTTCTATGCGTAGCAAATTCCGCCTTTTCAGAAGATAAATTTTCTCTGTCTTTTCTAATAACTCCTTTACTGTCCAACATAACCATATTCTCTCTTTTAGCACCACAGGCTTGATACAAACGAGAACATGAAATGGCTGCGGCACCAGCACCACTTATCACAATCTTAACATCGGCAATCTTTTTTTCGGATAATTCCACAGCATTTAAGAGAGCAGCAGCAGAAATAATAGCTGTTCCATGTTGGTCATCATGCATTACTGGGATATCTAATTCTTCCTTTAAGTCTTTTTTCAATTTCAAAAGCTTCCGGTGCTTTAATATCTTCCAGATTAATTCCCCCAAATGTTGGAGCTATCATTTTGACCGTTTGTATAAATTCTTCGACATTTTCCGTATCCACTTCAATATCAAATACATCAATATCTGCAAATATTTTAAAAAGCAAACCCTTACCTTCCATTACTGGTTTAGAGGCTTCCGGACCTATATTACCAAGTCCTAGAACTGCAGTTCCGTTAGATATTACCGCAACCAAATTGCCTTTAGTTGTATATTTATAAACATCATCAACATTTTTGGCAATCTCTAAGCAAGGAACGGCAACACCCGGAGAATAGGCCAAGGAAAGATCCCTTTGGGTTGCATATTTTTTTGTAGGTACGACCTGAATTTTTCCCGGAGTTGGTTCAGAATGATATAATAAAGCTTCATTTCGTTTGTTAGGATTTCTTGGTTTACTTTGCTTATTCATTTGTGATCTAATTAGAAAATCAAAGGTAAGAATAGTAATTCTTAAAAGCTTATTATTTTAGGAATTTGATATTCCTTTTTAACCCAGAATATTTGGTTCTTTTTACTGCAGAGTTTTTAAACACTTTTTTGAAAATGTCTTCTGTAATTTCTTCCCAATCGTTTTTTGACATAGAAAGCAAATCAGGATGAGGATTAAACAAAGGTTCTTTGTGTGATTTGGAAAACCTGTTCCATGGGCACACATCTTGACATACATCACAACCAAAGATCCAATTATCAAATTTACCCTTAAACTCAGTTGGAATATTATCTTTTAATTCAATTGTAAAATAAGATATGCACTTGCTGCCGTCTACAACATAAGGTTCCACAATTGCTTGTGTAGGACAAGCATCAATGCATGCTGTACAGCTTCCACAATGATCAGTAACCGGAGTATCATAATCCAACTCTAAATCAATAATCAATCTCCGCAATAAAATAGAAGGAACCAACTTGTTGAGTTAATAGATTACTGTGTTTTCCTATCCAGCCTAAACCAGATTTTGCAGCCCAGGCTTTGTCTAAAACTGGTGCAGAATCTACAAAGGCACGACCATGAACTTCTCCAATTTCTTCTTGAATAAACCTTTGCAGAATTTTGAGTTTGTCTTTTATTACAAAATGATAATCGGTCCCATAAGCATATTTACTGATCTTAGGTGCTTCAGTATCCTTTTGAGTATCAGAAGGAAAATAATTTAACAATAATGATATTACACTTTTTGAACCTTCAACAAGTTTTGTTGGATCTAAGTCTTTTATCAAAATGATTCTCCATGTATTGCATCTCCCCATGCATATTCTTGTTCAACCAGGACTCTAATCGAGGTGCTTCTTTTTCTAAAAATTCAGCTTTACTTATTCCACAAGACAAAAAACCGAGGCGTTTGGCTTCGGTTTTGATTAATTGTGTATGTTTTTGCTTTAAATTCAACTCAATTTTTTTCCAAAAACCATTCGATATGAGTGCATTTTGAACACACATAGCAAGTTGCTGATTTGTTAGCCCAATCTAAGTCTAATAGTGACATTGCGGATGTATTTAATTGTGCTTGCCTTGAATAAAAGGTTGTATTATCGCAAATTCGACACTTTAGTTGTTTTCCTTTAACAACTATGTTCTCAGGTCTTTTTGGTTCTTTTGAAAATAGTCTCATAATTCGAATTTTATAATGTCAAAACAATCCTCCTTGATTTCCTCCTTTTATTCTTCCCAAATGTTTATAGGCCAATTCTGTTACTTCACGACCTCTTGGTGTTCTCATAATAAAGCCTTGTTGGATTAGGAATGGTTCGTAGACTTCTTCAATAGTTTCGCCACTCTCACTTACGGCTGTTGCTAAGGTTGAAATACCAACTGGTCCTCCTTTAAATTTATCGATAATTGTAGATAAGATCTTGTTGTCCATTTCATCTAAACCATATGCATCCACATTTAAAGCTTTTAATGCATATTTTGCAATTTTTATATCAATATTTCCATCTCCTTTAATTTGGGCAAAATCTCGAACTCTACGTAAAAGGGCATTTGCAATTCTTGGAGTACCTCTACTTCTTCCAGCAATTTCTATTGATGCTTCCATTGATATTGGAACATCCAAAATATTTGCACTTCGCTGGACGATAGTTGTGAGTAGGTCGGTTTCATAATATTGCAACCTGCTGTTAATGCCAAATCTTGCTCGCATTGGTGCGGTTAATAATCCTGATCTTGTAGTTGCACCAATTAAAGTAAAAGGACTCAAATTGATCTGAACCGTTCTGGCATTCGGTCCTGACTCGATCATAATATCAATCTTATAATCCTCCATTGCCGAGTATAAATATTCTTCAACAATAGGACTTAATCGATGGATTTCATCTATAAACAAAACATCCCGTTCTTCCAAATTGGTCAGTAAACCTGCCAGATCTCCTGGTTTATCCAATACAGGACCAGAAGTCACTTTAATTCCTACATTTAATTCATTGGACAGTATATAAGCCAGAGTTGTTTTACCTAATCCCGGTGGACCATGAAATAATGTATGATCTAGTGCCTCATTCCGTAAATTGGCTGCTTGTACAAATACCTTTAGATTATCCAATACCTGTTCCTGACCAGTAAAATCATTAAAAGTTATAGGTCTTAACTTTTGTTCTACTTCTAATTCTTCCGGTGAAATATTTTCGTTGGTTGGATCTAAATTGTCATTCATAAAACTCTGCACATCTTATTCAAAAGATACTGAAATAAATTCAGTATAAGCAAATATAAAGAAAAAGCCTTTCTAAAATTTAGAAAGGCTTTTTTAAAATTGATTAATGGTTAATTCAACAATGTAAATTCGCATCGCCTGTTAATATCATATTCATCATCGGTACAAATACCTTCTTTAACACATTTGTTTAAAGGCTGCATTTCTCCATACCCAATACTTTTTAAGCGTTCCTTCTCAATTCCCTGACTAACCAAATAATCCAAGGTTGATGCGGCTCGTTTTTTAGACAGGTTTAAATTATACTCATCGGGTCCTCTGGCATCTGTATGTGCAGATACTTCAACTTCCATTTCAGGGTATTTTTTCATTAGATCAACTAATGTCTGTAATGTTTCAGCTGCATCTGGTCTTATATCCCATTTATTGAAATCAAAGAATATCTTTTCCAGATCAACCTGGACCTCTCCAATTTCGTTCTCTTTTATTCGTTCCTCGGCGTCTGCATAGGATTCCAGAATCAGATAAATGTTATGGCTGATCTTTCCTTGGCTGTCTGTTGAGAATTCTTCATCATATGGAATATATAATTTTCGCGTCCCCCTAATCTTATACTTCTTATTAGGTTCTATTTTAAACAAATAATAAGCATCATCCTTAACTATTGTATCTTGAATTACATTTCCAAAATCATCAAATAAGGTTACTAAAGATCCTGGCAGTAACTCCTTGCTGTTCTTATCCTGGACAATACCATTAACCAAATACTTGGTTAAAACGTTCTCTTCACGAGTAAACCTGTAATTTTTGTCTTTACCCGACCTATTAGATGTGAAATAACCATAATCCTTTTTTTCATTTACTATATATCCAAAGTCATCAAGATTGCTGTTTACAACTTTTCCCAAATTAAGAGCTTTTGTAAATTCACCATTAACCGATTCGCTTCTAAAAACATCCAATCCACCAAACCCCTGATGTCCATTTGACGCATAGTAAAGCACATTGATCTCACTTATATAAGGGAATTGTTCTCTTTGACTGGTATTAACATTAGGCCCAAGATTGATTGGTTCCCCGAATGTTCCATCCAGATTAATCGCTGCTTTATAGATGTCAAAGCTTCCATATCCGCCTGGCATATCACTGGCAAAATATAGTGTTCGCCCATCCTTGCTTACAGATGGATGCTCGGTGTTAAAATCATTGCCTGTAAATGGCAGTGCTTTAATATTAGACCAAACATCATTGATCAATTCAGCTTTATAAATTTTAATATTTGCTACTTTGTAACCATCAACTTTTACCCGATTTGAATTGGTTCTGTTAAAGTACATCGTTTTTCCATCTTTTGATATTACGGCATTACTTTCATGTGTATTTGTATTTATCTGAGGTGGAAAAGGGGTGACATTGGTCAATTCTCCCGAATCAGACAATGTTGCACTATACAAGTCAAGATATGGTTTGTTATTCCAGGAATAAATAGGTTTTTCAGTATTTCGGTCTGAAGCAAAAGTAACCTTGTCATCCCCATAAAAATAAACTCCAAAATCATTATAATTATCAGCACTTTTTAGGTCTGACAAAGTAAAAACATGTGGTGTATTTTTAGTTATTTCTTCTATAAAAGCTTCGGTATTTCTATCTTCGCCAAAATAATTTCCTAAGACTATATCTGATCTTTCATAGTTTTTTACTCCTTTTAAAGCTTGTCCATATCTAAATTGCACTTCTTTATTCTGAATGATTCCGTATGTAGTGATCAATTGTTGGTAAGCTTTTGCAGCTTTATCCATGTCTGAATTATAGAAATAGCAGTCTCCTAAATTCTGAAGTGCTTCCTGTGTTAGATCATTAGTTGCTTCATATAAACTTGCCGCTTCGCTATAAGCCTTCAAACTAAATAATTTGTTTGCTTTTTTTATGTTAGCATTTTGAGCGCTTATGCTTGCACTAACTAACATCATTGTTATAAAAATATATATCTGTTTTTTCATAATTAGTAATATTAGTTTAGAAGAATCTTGGTGAACGATCATATTTATTTTGAAGCCCAAACAGATCCACATCAAACAAAATAAAGAGTTCATGTGATCCTGAATTAAAACTACTCAAATTGGAAGTTGTATAATCAAATGCATAACCTATGCGAAGATCCGGACGTACTCTGAAATTTACCAAAGCACTTACGGAGTCATCAAGTCGATATCCAATTCCTGCTTCCAGTTTTTGATTAATTAGCACATTAGCCGTAAGATCAACAGCTAAAGGCGCTCCTTTAACTCCACGAACCATTATTGCCGGTTTTAACTTTAAATCATTAATAAAGTCAAACACATATCCACTTGTTAAAAAGAAATGGATGTCCTGCACTCCGGTCGTCTTAATACCATTTTCAGATTCTAAATGTTTTGTTGTTAAAAGGTTTGGTATGGAGAGTCCTGCATAGAAATTGTCTCTAAAATAAAAACCACCTATACCTAAATTTGGAAAAGCCTTATTAATATTTTCATTAAAAGCAATATCCGTACTTACATTTCCTGATTGCAGATTAAATCCGGAAAAATCTGTATTCAACATAGTAACTCCTGCCTTTAAACCTAAAGACAACTTACTTTTATCATCTACCTGTAATATATAGGCAAAATCAGCAAACACATTGTTTTCGCTAACAACATCACCTATATTATCATTTACAAAGGAGATGCCCACTTCGATTTTTTCGTTAATTGGTGTGTGTACAAAAAATGTTCCTGTTCTAGGCCCACCTTTAATTCCAATCCATTGTGCTCTGTATAATCCACCTATGTTAAGAATACCTTCTTCGGCAGTAGCATATGCAGGATTTATCACACTCATATTATACATATACTGAGTATATTGAGGGTCTTGTTGACTGTAACCATAAAATGCAAGGAGCATTAAGGTAAATGTCATGAAGATTTGAGAACTATTTATTTTTTTCATTTTCTTAAATGTTATTTTTCTTAATCCTTTCATTTATCTACTTAGGTATAATCGCCCTTGTTTAGATTTTGTTCCGTCGTTATAATTCAAAATATAAAAGTATACGCCTACAGGAAGATCTCCTTTTGTCACCAATCTGGATTGATTCGACGTACCATCGAATGGCGGTGTACCTGCATTTCCTTTATAAACCAGGTTTCCATATCTGTTGTATATTTCCAACTCAAAGCTTGAATATAGAAAAGCTAAATTTTCAACTTCATATCTGTCATTGACACCGTCTCCATTTGGAGAGAATCCGTCAGGAAGTACCAAGGTTCCGCAAGCAGTAAGATCCGACAAAACCGGTAATCTATATCTGCTTTCACAGCCTGTTGAAGCATCAAATAATGCAGCATAGTAATACGTTTCATGCTCTAAAAGTGTTGTACTCGTTAATACTGAACCCCCAGTATCTGAATCATACCAAGTTATATTATTCGTATTTGAATCATATTCTAGAATATTAAGTGATAATTCAAGTATTGTGGGAAAATCACTTATACAAAACTCATCTCCTTCAGAAATCAATGTTGGTGTTGGAGTATCATTTATTGTTACATCGACTTGAACACGTTGAGTTGATTCACAACCTGAACTTGTTGTTTGAGTTGCAAAATAATCATCTCCATCAAGAAGTATATCACCTGGATCTAATGGAGTTGCACTGGTTTCAGCGTCATACCAACTTATAGAATCTCCTGTTACAGCAATATTTAAATCTGAAACCGTAGGATTTTCACTTAAACAGAATATCACATTAGGCTCAACAACTACTGGAGCCGGGCTATCACCGATGGTTACAGTTAATTGTGCACTTGAATCGGTTGTACAAGGTGCTATTGCCAATACTGTATAAGTATATATTCCTGCTGTATCCATGGTCGGATCGAAGTCATTTGTTCCGCTTGTTAAAAGCGGTGACCATGTACCATTTGTATCTGGTGTTCCTCCTAAATAAGTAGTCAGGTCAACAATTCCATTAACAATACAAAGATCAGCTGTTGCATCACTTCCCGCATCAGGAGCCTGAGTCACAGTAATCACAATATCACTGCTGTCTGTACTACATGAATTGGTTAATGTATATGTGTAAGTTCCTGATGCGTCACTCGTTGGATCAAAAATATTTGTTCCACTTGTTAAAGCAGGTGACCAGGTTCCACCTGAATCTGCACCTCCCAGAAGGGCATAAATATCAACTGTACCATTATCACTGCAAATATCGAGAGTCGTATCAGTTCCCGCAAAAACGGTTTCTTCAACGGTTACTGAAATTATTGTACTAGAATCAACACAAGGAGGATTACCTGTTACGGTATACGTAAACTGATAGGATCCTGCACTTACCATGGAAGCATCAAAAATATTTCCTGATAAAGCCCCGGTACTATCTGTATCGAACCAAGTTCCTGTTGCATCTTCAGTGCCATCTAATCCATTAAACAGATCCACGCCTGTATTATTATCACATACGGTTAGTGGTGTTGCATTAGGTGCTCCAGAATTAGGTGATTGATTTATGATCACGTTCACTTCAAAACGAACAGATGATTCACAACCTGTTGTGGCATCCGTTTGAGTTGCAAAATAGTTTTCTCCGTCAATTAAGGCATCCGTTGTAGCTAAAGCTGTTCCTCCCGTTGCCTCATCATACCACAATATATTTGTACCGGTTGCAGACAGCTCTGCAATAGTTGCCGAATCACAAAACGATTGAGATGCTAAAGCAGCTGGAGTTGGTGTATCATTAATTATTATGCTTACTGTAACTAAAACGTCATCGCAAGTTCCAATAGCATTCACATCAAATGTAAAATCATATGTGCCTGGAGATAGACCATCAATGGTAACCAAATTGCCTGATAATGCACCAGAAGATGAATCATCACTCCAAACTCCTGACTGGTCTTCTCCTTCAAGAAGATCAAAGAGATCGAACGTTTGGCCTGAAGTTATATCCGCTACACAAATTTCTTCATCTGGATTAGCAGTTCCAGATTCCGGTGCAGGTTCAACGGTTATAGTAATATCTTCTGTATCTAAACAAGTTCCATTATCAATAGTATATGTATAGGTGTATGGACTTCCTGAAATTGTGAATCCTAAAATATCGATTGGATTTGTAACCGTTGCTCCATCTGAATCTGTCCAGATTCCAGAATTATTATCCTGAGAGCCATCTAAAGCATCAAAAAGATCAAATGGCGAGTTTGCTGCCAGATCATTCTCACAAAAGATCTTATTTATTGCAACTCCAGCATTTGGATCTTCTAAAACAATTACTTGAACTGTAGTAGATTCTTCCGGGCACGGATTTGGATCAACATTTTGTGAGTATGTAAAATTATATGTCCCGGGGGCATAACCAACCAGATCGATTGGAGATGACACAGCCGTATCAGAACTTGAAGTCCCTTGAGTCCAAAGTCCTCCCGGATCTTCATTATCTAATAATGAAAACAGATCAAAATCTGAAGGAAGTTCTGCCTCACAAAAAGATGCCGGGTTCTCGGCTGAAGGTATTCCTGAACTTAATATTTCTCTAATTATTATAGTTACACTCGATGATGATTCCGGACAAACACCCACAGCATCTAAAGAGTAAGTAAATACATATGTACCAGCTGTCGTTAAGCTGGAAATATTCACTGTCCCCAAATATCCACCAGAAGTGGATAAAGGTCCATTCCAGGTACCTGAGGTGTCTGGAGCTGGTGAACCTGTTAGTTCATCATATAAATTGAAGTCTGAAGCCGGAATGTTATCTTCACAAAATTCTAGCGTCGCAGATAAACCCGGATCTGGCGGCTCGTCAATTGCAACTGTTACAGGTACTGCATTACTAACACAAAATATATCATTTATCTGAACGTAATAAGTACTTCCGTCAACCAAAGGTGTTGAAAGTGGCAAGGCCGGTGGAATTGGCTCTCCAGCTCCATCAACATTTTGGTACCAGCTAAAACTACTCGTTGTACCAGGATCCAATTCATTAAGAGTAGGATTGGCATCTGAACACAATTGTTGCGGGTTTTGAGGTGTAGGATCTTCAGGAGCATCAAATACTGCTGTACTTCCAGGCTCAATTTGGCTTTTACATCCACCACTATCAGCGAACACGATAAAATAATTAGTGGCTCCATCTGGTATAATGTCAGTTGGATTTGCCTGATTGGACAAATTATTATCTGTAAAAACCGCAACAGAACCTCCTGAAGGTACGTTTGGTTGTAAAACCTCATCAATATAAAGCTGAATTGTTGGATTTTCATTATTACAGAAAATACCATCCAGATTTTGACCTGTTGGATTGACGACAAAATCGACAGTAATAGATGGTCTTGGACTACAAGTTCCAGTATTATCTCCCGCATAATATGTGGTTTGTCTAACTAATTGAGTTGATGAAAAGGCACTGCCTCCAGTTGCCGAGTCATACCAGACAACATTTGTCGAAGGAGTTGCATACGCGTTTAGATCGGCAAATGTAAAGTTACTGGCATCACAAATAACTGGATTTGGATCAGGAACTGTGGGGCACTGCGCATTTAAAAATAATGGTACCCAAAGAAATAATAGAAGTAATAATCTATGAATTATATAATTCTCTAATGAAAGACTTTTTTCCATAATAGATCAAGTTAGATTAAGGTTATTTTAAGGCTTTTTAATTTATTATTTTAGGCTATAAACAGTTTTGAAATAAAACATTTAATCCTAAATTTTGTGCAATTTAACGGATTTTTTTGTATTTCATCGAAATATTTTCATTTTTTTTTAAAAATATTTTCATCACATCCTGAAATTATAGAAAAAATAAGGCTCATCGTTATGATGAGCCTTTAATTTATTGTGAATAAAACTTACTAATCATTAATGCTGTAGCTCCTCTTCTCCTTCTTTTAAAGGTATTATTTGAGAAACAAAATCTTCGTCATGACCTGGTTTACTATAGTCATAAGCCCAGCGATGAACACTTGGAATTGCTCCAGGCCAGTTCCCATGCATATGCTCTACAGGAGTTGTCCATTCCAGAGTATTTGATCTCCAAGGATTTTGGGATGCTTTTTCTCCAAAGAAAATACTGTAAAAGAAATTCCATAGAAATACTAATTGAAACGCTCCACCAACAATTGCAAAAATGGAAATGACCACATTCACATTAGCCAGATCATCGAACAAAGGAAATGCTGAGTTAGTATAATAACGTCTTGGTAATCCAGCCATTCCTATAAAGTGCATTGGGAAAAAGACTCCGTAAGCACTTATGGCAGTTATCCAGAAATGGATGTATCCCAAATTCTTGTTAAGCATCCTGCCAAACATTTTTGGGAACCAGTGATAAATTCCGGCAAACATTCCATATAAAGCGGAAATCCCCATCACTAAATGAAAGTGGGCCACCACAAAATAAGTGTCATGTACATTAATATCCAAAGCACTATCTCCTAAAATAATACCTGTAAGACCTCCTGTTATAAAAGTTGAAACTAATCCAATAGAGAAGAGCATCGCAGGATTGAGCTGCAAATTTCCTTTCCAAAGCGTTGTGATATAATTAAATGCTTTCACTGCTGACGGAATAGCAATAAGTAATGTTGTGAAAGTAAATACCGAACCTAAAAACGGATTCATTCCGGAGACAAACATATGGTGTCCCCATACAATTGTAGACAAGAATGCAATTGCTAAAATAGATGCTACCATGGCACGATATCCAAAAATTGGTTTGCGAGAGTTTGTTGCAATGATTTCTGATGTGATTCCCAGCGCCGGCAACAAAACTATATATACTTCTGGATGTCCTAAGAACCAAAACAGATGTTCAAATAAAACCGGAGAACCTCCTTGATAATGTAAAACTTCTCCCTGAATGAAAATATCTGAAAGGAAAAACGAAGTTCCAAAACTTCTATCCATAATTAGCAATAATGCCGCCGATAATAATACCGGAAATGAAATTACACCAATTATTGCTGTAACAAAGAATGCCCAAATGGTTAAAGGCAATCTAGTCATTGACATTCCTTTTGTTCTTAAATTAATAACTGTAACTATGTAGTTCAAGGATCCTAATAAGGATGATGAGATAAATATAGCCATAGAAACCAGCCATAAGGTCATTCCCATTCCCGAACCTCCCTGAGCCAATGGCAAGGCACTTAATGGAGGATAAATGGTCCATCCAGCTGCTGCCGGTCCTGCTTCAACAAAAAGAGATACCACCATGATCACACTTGATAAGAAGAATAACCAATAGGATACCATATTCAAAAATCCGGAAGCCATATCTCGGGCTCCAATTTGTAAAGGAATCAATAAATTACTGAAGGTGCCACTCAAACCAGCAGTAAGGACAAAGAATACCATTATAGTACCATGAATTGTTACCAGGGCCAAATATATATCTGCGTCCATTACTCCACCTGGAGCCCATTTACCCAAAAGGGCTTCAAAAATTACATTCGGTTCTTCCGGCCAAGCAAGTTGTAAACGGAACATTATTGACATCATTACGCCAATGACCCCCATAATTGTTCCTGTAATTAAATACTGTTTAGCAATCATTTTATGATCCTGACTAAATATGTATTTAGTTACAAATGTTTCTTTATGATGATGTCCGTGATCCGCTTCGTGCGCAAGTGTATCTAAATGTTCTGACATAATCTTATTCTGTTATTTAAGCATTTTTATTTTAACAATGAATTGGCGAAAACCGTTTGCTCCTTGATCCAGGCATCATATTCTTCCTGAGTTTCCACTATTATTTTCATTTGCATATTATAATGTGATTTACCGCAAATTTTATTACATAACAGCAGGTAATCAAATTCATAAGGATCTAAAGCTTCCTCTCCCTTTGCTGCTAATTTTTTACTTTTCTCAATCCGTATATTATTTATATTCTCTACTTTTTTAATCATATCCGGATTCTGTCGCATCTCCGTTGTAGTTATGGTAGGTGTAAAACCAAACTGGGTGATCATTCCCGGAACACAGTTCATTTGTGCTCTAAAATGAGGCATATACGCTGAGTGTAACACATCTTGAGATCTCATTTTAAAGATTACAGGACGATTTACCGGTAAATGTAATTCTGTTGTAATCACATCATCCTGGGCATTAGGATCTGATTCATCCACACCCAAAATGTTAGCTTTATCTATATCAATTAATCTAACATTTGCTTTTCCAAGTGTATTATCCTCACCTGCATATCTCGCTTTCCAGTTGAACTGCTGAGCATATAGTTCTACAACCAGAGTATCTTCATCTTCACTAACATTCATTATATCATTCCAGGTGAACAATCCATAAATTATTAATCCAGCTAAGACAATGACAGGTATTATAGTCCAGATAGCTTCTAAGGTATTGTTGTCTGCAAAAAACAATGCCTTTTTTCCTTTTTCTCCTTTATACTTAAATGCAAAATAATGCAAAAGAAATTGAGTAACCGTTTGCACAAAAAATATGAGGATCATAGATATTATCATCAAATTATCTATATCCACTCCATGTTCAGAAGCAGAATTTGATACTAATGGCAGATCTCCCCACTTAACAAAACTATAAATTGTAATAATGTAAATGAAGGCTAAAAAAGCTAACATCAAATACCCATTGATCCTATTGTCTTTATCATTTGCTACCTGACTGGTTTTGATATTAGCCTGAGCCAGATCAAACATCTTTACTATTTGCCAAATAGCAATTGCAATAAATAATAATACTATAATTGATAATAAAGCAGTCATCGTTCTTTTTCTTCTTTATTTAATTTTTTAATAATGGAAATGTTCACTTTCTTTTACAAAAGGATTGCCTTTAGCTAATAACGGTGCTTTTGTCAGCGAATAGAACACTATAAGTATAAATAATCCCCCAAACAGCATTACTGAGCTAATTTCCGGAATTCCAATACTCCATCTGTCACCAACAGTTGCAGGCATTATCATGTTAAATACATCAATATAATGTCCGCATAAGATAACAATTCCGGCCATAACTACGAACCAAGGAATTCTTTTATAATCGCTATTCATAAGTATCAGTAATGGAAAAACAAAATTCATCACTACCATACCAAAGAATGGTAATTTATAATCTTCAATTCTTGTAACAAAGTAAGTCACCTCTTCCGGTATGTTAGAATACCAGATAAGCATGAATTGAGAGAACCAAAGGTATGTCCAGAATATACTAATGCCAAACATGAATTTTGCCAGATCGTGCAAATGACTATCATTTACAAAATCTAAATATCCTCTTGATTTAAGATAAATTATCATCAACGCAATAACAGTAATACCACTTACAAACATACTTGCAAAGACATACCATCCGAATAAGGTGCTGAACCAATGAGGGTCTACGCTCATTATCCAATCCCAAGACATCATCGATTCTGTGTAAATATAGAATACCAAGAATGCCGCTGCTATACGGAATGATTTTTTGAAGTTTTTATTATCATTTGCACTATCCTGTGCTATTGAAAATTTGCGTGCAAAATATCTGTATAAACTCCAGCCTCCAATAAAAATTATAGCTCTTATTATAAACCATGGTTTATTCAACCAGCTAGCTTTTCCTTGAATTAATTCATCATGGGCTACCACATCAGGATCCATCCATATAAAAAGGTGAGGCCCCGCTAAAAGTGCAATTGCAACAACAATTATGGCTCCTGGTAATAAGTAATAGGTTATTGCTTCCATTACCCTGAATGTGACAGGTGACCAACCTGCTTGAGAAGCAAATTGTACAGCATAAAAAGCCAATACACCTAAAGAGATCATCATAAAGAAAAATGCAGCGACATATAAAGCAGACCAAGGTCTGTTGTGTATTTGATGCAAAACATGTTCTGCATGCTCATCTTCATGATGTTCTTGAGTTATTTCCTCAGAAACAGCATGATCATTAGACTCAGTAGTTGCTTCATGTGCTTCACTACTTACTTCGTGTGAATCGCCTGCAACAACCTCATGGGTTGTATCGGTATGATCTGAACCATGATGAGCAGCTTCATCAGCCAGCATTACTTTTACGTCCTCCAGGGATTTATGAGAATTCATAAATCCGCTAGCAACACCAATTGCCCCCAGAATTACTAATACGATCGCAAAAACTTTTAATTTATTTGAAAATGTGTACATATCTAATAAATATACTATATCTAAATTTTATTTCTCTAAATCGGCCTTCAATTTCATCACATAAGCAATTACCTGCCAACGTTCATTTTCATTTAACTGGTTCGCGTAGGATCCCATTGCATTTCTACCATAATAAACAACATGGTATGTACTGCCTTCATTAATTGCTCTTCCCACATCTGCGTAACTTGGAACCCCTAAAATCTTCTCTCTCTTAACCAGGTTTCCTTGACCATCTCCTTTATTGCCATGACAAATACCACAATAAATTTCGAAAAGTTCTTTACCCTTTTCTAAATCTAATTCCTCTTCGCTTAGAGGATTTTTTAAAGTCGCCTTTGCCAATTCATACCCTTCCGTTGAATTTTCTATTTCAAAAGGCGTATATCCTCTTGGAATACTCCCTTCAGCAGGGATCAATGCTGCTTGTTCATTTGGAAATACTTCATAACTTCCATAGGCTTCATAACCAACAGATTCATACATGTTAGGAAAAAATTGATAGTTTGGAGCTGAATTCTTTTTACATGAAGTAAAAGAAATCAAAACCATAATTACCACAAATATTTTAATTAAGCTTTTCATATATCTATATTAATGCGCTTTATCAATTAAATTTATTTCAACCGCACCTGATTCTTCCAAAAGTTTGGTCAACTCCTTTTCATTTCCTTGAACTTCAATTTCCATTAAAAAATGGTCATCTGTAGTTCTTAGATCCGGATTTTCAGCTTTTTTAAAAGGCCACATTTTACTTCGTAAATAAAAAGTAATTACCATTAAATGGGCTGCAAAGAAAACAGTAAGTTCAAACATAATAGGAACAAATGCAGGCATATTCTCGATATAACTGAAACTTGGTTTACCTCCAATATCTTGTGGCCAGTCATCAATCATTATGAACTTCATCATTAATATTGCCACTATTAATCCAACACACCCATACATAAAAGATGTAATAGCAATCCTCGTAGGTGCTAATCCCATAGCTTTATCTAGTCCATGAACCGGAAAAGGTGTATATATTTCCTCAATGTGATACTTATTGGCCTTTACTGATTTTACAGCAGCCATCAGCACATCATCATCGGTATAAATAGCCTGAATAACTTTTGAAGATTTCATCTGTTAATATTTATTGTTTTTTATTGTCAGATGCAACCTCAAAATAACACCATTATTTATATTAATAATTTTTACTTGAGGTTTCATATGCTACTTTTTGTTTATTAATTTTTTAGCTTGACCAGACCAATCATCTCTTTCGGCTCTTCCAGGGAAGGATCCTGTAATTGAATCTAACAAGTCGTATTCTTTTTTGGTCATTTTACTAACCTGAAGGAATGAAAATATTCCAATACTGTTTAGTACTTCTTCCATTTTCGGTCCAACACCTTTTATTTTCTTTAGATCGTCCGGAGTTTGAGTTGATGAATCAAATGTTCCAATACTACCCAGTAATGAATTCTTCAAATCAGACTTATCTCCGGTCTTTTCTTCAGTTTTAGGTTTAGATTTAACCTTTTTTACAATTTTTCCAGAAGTTCTTTCATCTGTTCCTGTTCCTACCAGACTTTGTCCGGCATCTCTCATTCTTTTGTATCGCTCACCGGAAGATTTTAAAATTGTTTTAACTTCTGCTTGCGCGATCACCGGGAATGTCCTTGCATATAAAAGGAATAATACAAAGAAGAAGCCTATGGTTCCAATAAATATTCCTATATCTACAAAAGTTGGGGAGAACATTGTCCATGATGATGGTAAATAATCTCTGTGCAATGAAGTCACAATAATTACAAAACGCTCAAACCACATTCCAACATTTACTACAATAGATATAAAGAAAGAGAACATTATACTGGTTCTTAATCTCTTAAACCACATGAACTGAGGTGAAAATACATTACAGCTCATCATCAATAAATAGGCCCACCAATAGGGTCCGGTTGCTCTATTCAAAAACGCATATTGCTCATATTCCACACCTGAATACCAAGCTATGAATAACTCAGTGATATAAGCTACACCAACAATTGAACCTGTGATCATGATCACAATGTTCATTAATTCTATATGTTGAACGGTAATATAATCTTCAAGGTTACTTACCTTTCTCATGATAATAAGTAAGGTCTGTACCATTGCAAAACCAGAGAATATTGCTCCCGCAACAAAGTATGGCGGAAATATGGTTGTGTGCCAACCTGGAATAACTGAGGTAGCAAAGTCAAAGGATACAATAGTATGTACAGAAAGTACAAGAGGTGTAGCCAATCCAGCTAAAACCAATGACACTTCTTCAAATCGTTGCCAATCCTTAGCTCGTCCTGACCAGCCAAAACTTAATAATGAATATATTTTCTTTTGAAAAGGCTTAACTGCTCTGTCTCTGATCATCGCAAAGTCAGGAAGTAATCCTGTCCACCAGAAAACGAGTGAAACCGATAAATAAGTAGATATTGCAAATACATCCCAAAGAAGTGGTGAATTAAAGTTAACCCACAAAGAACCATATTGATTTGGAATAGGCAATACCCAATATCCTAACCAAGGTCTTCCCATGTGTATGATTGGAAACAAACCAGCTTGAATAACTGAGAATATTGTCATTGCTTCTGCAGAACGGTTAATTGCCATTCTCCATTTTTGACGGAATAATAAAAGTACTGCTGAAATAAGAGTTCCTGCGTGTCCAATTCCTACCCACCAAACAAAGTTAGTGATATCCCAGGCCCAACCAACAGTTTTATTTAAACCCCAAGTACCAATTCCTGTAGATATGGTATAAATTATACAACCGATTCCCCAAAGAAAAGCAGCAAGAGCTATTGAAAATACAATCCACCATTGCTTATTTGCCGGTCCTTCCACGGGAGCTGCCACATCTACCGATACATCGTGATATGATTTTTCGCCGGTAACTAAAGGTCTTCTAATAGGTGCTTCGTAATGAGACGCCATAATAATTTATAATTGTTTCTTAATTAGTTTTAAGCTTCTTTTGTATTTCTCACTTTGGCTTGATACATAACATTTGGTTTAGTACCAACACTTTCTAATAAGCGATACATACGTTTATCTTCTTTTAGTTTTGCAACTTTGCTTTCTTTATCATTAATGTCTCCAAATATCATCGCTCCGTTACTACATGCTGCAGAACAAGCTGTTTGGAATTCACCATCTTTAATTTCTCGACCTTCACGCTTGGCATCCAAAATAGTTTTTTGAGTTCTTTGGATACAGAACGAACATTTTTCCATTACTCCACGAGAACGCACTGTAACATCCGGATTTATAACCATACGACCTAAATCATCATTCATGAAATAATCAAACTCATCATTTTGTGAATATAAGAACCAGTTAAATCGTCTTACTTTATAAGGGCAGTTATTTGCACAATAACGAGTACCTACACAACGGTTATAAGCCATATGATTTTGACCTTGACGACTGTGCGTTGTTGCCGCTACCGGACAAACGGTTTCACATGGTGCGTGATTACAATGTTGACACATTATTGGCTGGAATGCAATTTGAGGATTCTCTACTGCTGCAGATTCCATTTCAAATAATGTATTTTTAACACCTGTATCTCCAAATAATCCTTCTATTGAATCTTTTTTGATATTATCACCTTCAAATGATTCTTCTGAAGAATAATATCTATCAATGCGCAACCAGTGCATGTCGCGACTTCGTCTAACCTCTTCCTTACCAACTACTGGAACATTATTTTCCGCATGACATGCAATAACACAAGCACCGCATCCTGTACATGCATTAAGGTCTATTGACAAATTGAAGTGATGCCCAATTGAACGATCAAACTCATCCCAAAGATCGACATCAGGAGATGTAATAGGTGTCTCAATATGATTTAAAGATACTTTAGGAATAGCATTCCAGTAATTTTTATCCTTTGTATTGAATATCTCTAAGGTGGTTTCCCTAATTATGTCATTACGACCCATCAAGGTATTTTGTAACTGTACACATGCGAATTCATGCATACCGGAAGCAGGGCTTAAGCTAACATTTTGAACCGGATTAAAATTTTGATAGAAGGTATAAGCATTTACGCCTGTCATCAATTCATCTTTTAAACCCTCAGATCTTCCATATCCAAATGATAAACCTACTGAACCTTTAGCTTGTCCTGGTTGGATAATAACCGGAACTGTTAAGGTATTTCCATTGACCGTAACTTCAGCATAACTTCCATTTAAAGCTCCAGTTGCAACATGCTCATTTACAAACCCTAATTCATCTGCATCCGTCTTACTGATTGTCAAGTAATTATCCCAAGAAGTTCTTGTTATAGGATCTGGGAATTCCTGCAGCCAAGGATTGTTAGCCTGCTGACCATCTCCCATACCTACTTTTGAATACAAAGTCAATTCTAATCCATCAGTCGACACAGATGAAGCAAGTGCTCTTGCAGCATCTCCTGAAGGTGTTTCAGATACTTCCACAGAACTTAATTCTTGAGAATTTGAAGCACTTCCAATAAAAATGCCATCATGAAGGGCTTGATTAAAGGATGCTCCGTTTAAAATATCTGAATTCCAGATTTGTTTTATATAATCATTATAGGAAATATCATTTCCATTCCATACTAATAAAGCTTGTTGAAATTGTCTTGTATTGAATAATGGTCTAATTGTAGGTTGCATCAACCCAAAATGACCTTTTTTCAATTCTACATCTCCCCAGGATTCTAAATAATGCGGTGTTGCACCTATATATTGGACCAGAGAAGATGTTTCGTCCTGCTTCATCGAAAACGAAATTGACAATTCCGTTTTCTTCAACCCTTCTGCAAATTCTGATGCATTTGGTAAAGTATACATTGGATTTACACCATTCATTATGATTGCACCCACTTTGCCTGCATTCATATCTGCAACTAAACTAGCCACATCCCTGGTGTTTCCTTGACGTGTTTTAATGGTTGTTTTTGGATCAAATGCCTTACTACTCAACGACTCATTAATTTCTAAAACAATCGTTTGTGCATTCACATCTTGAATACCTGAAACTAAAACACCATTACTTCCAGCCATTTTAAGTTCGGATGCTGCTTCACGAACTGCATCGTCAATGGATTGAGGCAACTCTCCAGAAACAGATCCTCCTAAAACATAGCTATATAATTTTGCCAGAGCCACTTTTTGCTGACCAGGAGTCAAAGGAACTCGTTTATCAGCATTGGCACCAGTTAAGGACATATTAGATTCAAACTGTATATGACGAGACATTTTTCCGCCATTAGGTATACGTCCTTGAGAGTATCCAGAATCAAATCCTCCACCTTGCCAATCACCCAGGAAGTCTGCTCCTAAGGAAACGATTGTCGTGGCTTTTGAGAAATCATAATTAGCTAATCCTCTTTCTCCATATTTTGTTTGGTATGCATCTAATGCAGCTGATTCTGAAATAGCATCATAAACTACATGTCTTACATTCCCATATTTTTCTTTAAACTCTGAAATCAACTTAGTAGTAGAAGGACTAGCAAATGTTTGTGTCAGCAATACAATTTCTTTACCTGAATCTTTTATACCCGATAATTTCTGATTTACTTCCGCATCAAAATCACTCCATGAAATTAATTCTCCATCTTTCATTGGCCCTTGAACTCTCAAACTGTCATATAATCCTAACACAGATGCATTGACTCTTGCATTTGCATTTCCATTTGATCCGGCCAGGGAATTATTTTCAATTTTAATTGGACGTCCTTCACGAGTTTTTACTAAAACATTAGTAAAATCATATCCATCAGCTATAGTTGTGGCATAATAATTTGCTACACCCGGAATAATTGAGTCCGGCTGGACTACATAAGGTATAGATTTTATGACCGGCCCTTCACAAGCCGCTAAAGTTGCAGCTGCAGTACTAAAACCAACGTATTTTAAGAAATCACGACGAGTTGTATTAGATGAATCCAATGCTTCCTTATTACCTAAGAATTCATCTGTCGGAATTTCTTCTATAAACTCTTTGCTTTTCAGCGTCTCAACAATAGAGCTGTTTGGTTTTAGCTCTTCAACACTTTTCCAGTATTTCTTGTTTGATGACATATGATATAATTGAATTACTTCTTTAAAAAATTAATAATGACATTTACCACATTCCAATCCACCCATTTGAGCAGCTGTTAATTGATCAACTCCATATTTTTTTGACAATGCTTCATGCACTTTTACATAATATTCATTGTCTTTAACATTTACATTTGTTTTTCTATGGCAATCTATACACCATCCCATAGTAAGCGGAGAAAATTGATACATGATCTCCATTTCCTCAACAGGACCATGACAAGTTTGACATTCCACACCTGCAACGGTGACATGTTGTGAATGGTTAAAATAAGCGAAATCCGGAAGGTTATGGATCCTTATCCACTTTACCGGCTGAGTTTCTCCCGTATATTTTTGTTCTGTTTCATCCCATCCAACTGCCGCATAAAGTTTTTTAATCTCACCATCATAGAATTCCTTGCTGTATTCGGCTGTAGCTGTTCCCTCTGCCACTTCATAAATAGACTTATGACAGTTCATACAAATATTTAACGAAGGTATTCCTGAGTGCTTACTAACGCGAGCTGAAGAATGACAAAACTTACAATCAATAGCATTTTCACCTGCATGTATTTTATGGGAATAATGAATAGGCTGAACCGGTTGATATCCTTGATCTATACCTAACTGCATAAAATATCCATAGACAAAATAAGCACTTGCCAATAACAGAAAAATAGAGGCTACTAGAACCAAAAATTGATTTCTAACAAATGCCTGCCAAAGTGGTACACCTTTTGTTTCTTCCTGAATATCAATGTTTTTCGCCAAAGCAAATCTGCGCAATGTTCGGTTAACCAAATAAAATGCAAACGCCAATAACCCAAATAAAACGGCTAAACCTCCTAATATTAACTTACTTGACAATCCCATATCACCATTATCTCTTTGGGCTTCTCCCCCAGCAACGGCAACGGCTGCTACAGGAACTGCCTTTTCTTGAGCAGTATAGGCTAATATGTTATTAATATCATCATCTGATAATTGAGGGAAAGCGGTCATTGCAGCTTTACTATATTCCTCATAAATTTTAACAGCGTAGGTATCTCCTGATTTTATTAATCCGGAACTATTCCTGATCCATGCACTCAACCACTCTCGATCGAGACCTTCACTTTCTGCTAATCGGGTTTCTACATTTCTTAATGCAGGACCAACCATTTTTCTGTCTAAATTATGACAAGCAGCACAATTGGTATTGAATAAAGCCTTTCCCTGCACCGGATCCCCAGAATCTTGAGCAGAAAGAGACATTGAAAAAGCAAATAAAAAAATTAAACTAAAACGAAGATTGTTAACGTTTAATATACGGTGAATCACCTGTTTCATCTGTTGATATCTATTTTTTTTAATTGTCAAAAGTAATTAGCACTTTGTGTTATGTTCAAGCATAAATAAACTCTTATTGCCTATCTCATATTATTATTTGAACTAACTTCTAAACTTTGGTATGGTTTTTTCATTACTTCAAATGATAAAAATACAGTTATAAAAATCTCTCGCAAAAGTAACATTTAATGTGGATTTTCGAAATCTTAGATAAATGTTAGCAATAATTTAGAAAGATTCTAAATAATAATTTGTTGTTTGTTTGAGTTTATAACCTTTACATTTGCAAAATAAATCAAAATATATGAATAATTTATCGGTTAAATCAAACTTTTACTTAACAATTCTAATTCTTATAATAAGTACTAATCTTTACTCTCAGGAAGGCACCGTCATTATTAATCAGGATCAAGAAATTGAGGACTTACTGCAAATTAAAAAGTCAATTGAAACATCCTTGAATAGATATAAAATTCAGATATACTCCGGTTTAAGCCGAAGTGCTGCAGAATCGACCAGAACTGAATTCAGCGAGAACTACTCTGACTGGCCAAGTTCAATAGAATATGAAACACCCAATTATAAGATCTGGATCGGTGATTTTAGAAGCAGGCTTGAAGCGGACAGAGCCTTAATAAGAATTAAAAAGACGTTTATGAACGCCTTTATTTTTGAACCAAAGAACTAAAAAAAGAGGCTTAATTAAGCCTCTTTTTTTTATTTTAATTTCTTTTTAACTTCTACTTCCTTAAAGGCTTCGATGATGTCACCTTCATTGATGTCATTAAAATTTTTGACCTGGATTCCGCAATCATATCCTTTAGCTACTTCCTTAACATCATCTTTAAAACGCTTTAATGATGTTAATTCACCGGTAAAGATCACAACTCCATCACGAATCAATCGAATTCCTGAATTTCTAAAAATCTTCCCATTAGTCACCATACAACCTGCAATAGTTCCAATTTTAGATATCTTAAAGGTTTCTCTAATTTCTGCATCACCCGTAATTTCTTCCTTCAATTCCGGAGAAAGCATGCCTTCCATGGCATCTTTTAGGTCATTGATCGCATCATAGATAATTGAATATGTTCTGATATCAATTTCTTCTTTATCTGCTATCTGCCGTGCATTACCCATAGGGCGTACATTAAATCCGATGATAATGGCATCTGAAGCCGATGCAAGAAGGACATCACTTTCTGTAATAGCACCAACACCTTTATGAATTATATTGACTTGAATTTCTTCTGTAGAAAGTTTCTGGAATGAATCTGTCAATGCTTCCACCGATCCATCAACATCTCCTTTAAGAATAATATTCAATTCCTGGAAATCTCCTAGTGCAATTCGTCGGCCAATTTCGTCAAGTGTAATATGACGCTGTGTTCTCACTGATTGTTCTCTTTGAAGTTGTGTACGTTTAGCAGCAATTTGCTTGGCTTCACGTTCATCTTCAAATACATTGAACTTATCTCCTGCTTGAGGAGCTCCATCTAAGCCCAAAATGGAAACCGGTCTTGACGGACCAGCAGCTTTAACTGTCTTACCTCTTTCATCATGCATAGCCTTGACCTTGCCACTGTTCTTACCAGCCAAAACATAATCTCCGACTTTCAATGTTCCGGCCTGAACTAAAATTGTAGAAATATATCCCCTACCTTTATCAAGAAAGGCCTCGACAACAGTTCCGGAGGCAGGTTTATTAGGATTTGCTTTAAGCTCCAATAATTCGGCTTCAAGCAGTACTTTTTCTAACAATTCTTTTATTCCTTCACCTGTTTTAGCGGATATATCCTGAGATTGGATTTTACCACCCCAATCTTCTACTAATAAATTCATATTTGCCAATCCTTCTTTTATCTTTTCCGGATTAGCATCTGGTTTATCTATCTTATTAATTGCAAATACAATTGGAACTCCGGCAGCCTGAGCATGCGAAATAGCTTCTTTTGTTTGAGGCATGATATCGTCATCTGCTGCCACCACAATTATTGCTAAATCCGTTACCTGAGCTCCACGTGCACGCATTGCTGTAAAAGCTTCGTGACCCGGTGTATCTAAAAAGGCTATCTGTTGTCCATCTGCCAAGGTTACTCCATAAGCACCTATATGTTGTGTAATTCCACCTGATTCTCCGGCAATTACATTTTCTTCTCGAATGTAATCCAATAAAGAGGTTTTGCCGTGGTCAACATGTCCCATTACGGTTACTATTGGTGCTCTAGGTTTTAAATCTTCCGGGCTGTCTTCATATTCTTCAATTGATTCCTCTATATCTGCAGTTACAAACTCTACCTTATAGCCAAATTCATCAGCCACAATTGACAGGGTTTCAGCATCCAGTCGTTGGTTCATCGTAACCATCATCCCCAGTGACATACAAGCTGAAATAATTTCGGTTACAGAAACGTTCATCATGGTTGCAACTTCATTGGCGGTTACAAATTCAGTCACTTTTAGAATTTTGCTTTCAGCAGCTTCTAATTGTTGATCTATTTCAGATTGTTCTTTATGTTGATCTCTTTTTTCTCTTCTATATTTGGCTCCTTTTCCTTTGCTGGATTTTCCCTGAAGTTTTTCTAAAGTCTCTCTTATTTGTTTTTGAACTTCTTCCTCACTAGGTTCCGCCTTTATAATTGTTGATTTTTTTCCTTTTGAAAATCGGTTACCAGCCGAAGACCTTTGACCTTTATTTTGGAACTTGGATTCTCCTGCCTTACTTATTCTGCGTCTTTTCCTTTTGGAAGCATCCTCCTTTGTATCTTTCCCAGTGGTTTCTTTCTTTTCAGGCTTTTTCTCCTCTTTCTTTTTCTTTGGTTTATTAAATTGGGCCAGGTCAATTTTTTTTCCCGATATCTTTGGCCCGGTTAATTTTTGATATTGTGTTTCAACCTTAACATCTTCAACTTCAACTTCTTCCTCCTTTGCAACTTCAATTTCTTTTTTAGCTGGCTTTTCCGGTTTTGTTTCCTTAACTTTTTCCTTAACGACCTTTTCGGGTTTCTTTTCTTCAGGAACTGGCGTAGTTTTAGTTTTTGCTACAGATTTTTTAGGTTTATCCAGGTCAATTTTACCAACCTGTTTGGGAGCTGATAATGTGGTTTTGGCTTTTACAATAGATTTTCTTGCCTCTTCTTTTGCAAGTTTCTCCTCTATTTCTTTTTCACGCTCAATCCTAATGGCTTCCTTTTCCTTAAGCTTGGCTTCATTTAATTCCTGAGATTTAACTCTTTTACTGGCATCAGTTTGAAATTCATCAGAAAGAATTTGGTGAACTTCTTCAGTAATTTTTGTTGTTGGACGTGCATCGATCTCAATGCCTTTAGAATTTAAATATTCTACAGCACGATCCAACGAAATATTCAATTCGCGTAATACTTTATTTAATCTGATTGTTTCAGCCATAAATTGCCTTTAATGTAACTTAAATATCTTATTTTTCAAATTCTTCTTTTAGAATTCTCAGAACATCGTTGATTGTTTCCTCTTCAAGATCGGTTCTCTTTACCAGATCTTCTAATTCCTGTTCAAGAACACTTTTAGCAGTGTCTAAGCCAGCTTTTTTCAACTCGTTTATAACCCATCCTTCTATTTCATCAGAGAATTCTGTTAATTCAACATCTTCCTCTGCTCCTTCTCTGAACACATCAATTTCATATCCTGTCAATTGTCCTGCAAGACGAATGTTATGTCCTCCTCTACCAATAGCTTTACTTACTTCTTCCGGTTTTAAAATTACCTCTGCACGTTTATTTTCTTCATCTAATTTTATTGAGGTCACTCGTGCCGGGCTCAATGCTCTTGTTATATATAACTGCAAGTTATTTGTATAATTTATAACATCGATGTTTTCATTCCCCAATTCACGAACTATACCATGAATTCTAGATCCTTTCATACCTACACAAGCCCCAACCGGATCAATTCTGTCATCATATGAATCTACAGCAACCTTCGCTTTTTCACCAGGAATTCTAACTACATTTTTAATAGTTATCAATCCATCAAAAACTTCAGGTATTTCTTGCTCAAACAGCTTTTCTAAAAAAGCAGGAGCAGCTCTTGACATAATTATGGAAGGCTTATTTCCTTTAAGCTCAACGCTTTCTATAATTCCACGAACGTTTTCTCCTTTTCTGAAGAAATCTGTCGGAATTTGTTTTTCTTTAGGAAGAATAATTTCATTGCCGTCATCATCTAACAGGATCACTGCTCTATGACGAATGTGATGCACTTCAGCGGTGTAAATTTCCCCAATTAGATCTTTAAACTGTTTGTAAATATTGGTGTTGTCGTGTTCGTGTATTTTAGAAATCAAATTTTGTCTTAAGGCCAATATTGCTCTACGACCCAGATCTATCAATTTTACCTCTTCTGACACATCTTCTCCTACTTCAAAATCCGGTTCTATTTTTCGTGCTTCAGAAAGTGAGATCTCCTGATTTGGCTCTTCCACTTCTCCATCGGCAACAACCACACGGTTTCTCCATATCTCTAAATCGCCTTTATCCGGGTTTATTATAATATCAAAATTATCATCATCTCCAAATTTCTTTTTTAGGGCATTTCTAAAAACATCTTCTAGTATTGCCATTAAGGTCACACGATCGATCAATTTATCGTCCTTAAATTCTGAAAAAGATTCAATTAACGCAAGATTTTCCATTACATATTTGAATTAAAATTTAATCATCACTATTGCTTTTAAAATATCACTATACAAGATTTTTTTTTGTTTTTGTACAGTTATTTTTCCTTTGCCAACCGGCTTTGGTTCTCTGGTTTTCCATTCTATGGTTATTCCTTCCTGATCTGCTTGAATTAACTTTCCCTCAAATTCTTCAGAGGAGGTCTTAACCTGTAGATACCTGCCAATATTTTTTTTATACTGTCTTACATGTTGTAATGGAGTTGACGCCCCAGCAGAAGTTACTTCAAGAGAAAAATCCTCTTCTTCTCTATCCAGATTATGCTCGATGGCCCGACTGATAAAAATACAATCCTCAACAAGCACTCCCTTATCGCCATCAATTACTACCCTTATCTGGTTATCATCTAAAATCGAGAGATCAATAAGAAATAAATCAGACCTTTCTTTAAGTGCTTTTTCAAGCAAATCTTTGACTTTTTCTTCTAACATTTTTAGTATAAAAAGAGGGGACTTTATGTCCCCTCGCCTTCTCTTTTTCCTTACAACGGTGCAAATATACAATATTTAATTTATTTTAATTACAATAATTAAATCATTTTTTATTGCTAATTTTATTGAGAATAAACCTTACACTAACTGAATTCTTTTTAATATGAAAAAAATATTGGTCCCTACAGATTTCTCCCAACAAGCAGAATATGCGCTAAAAGTTGCCGCTCAAATTGCAAAGAAACATAATAGTGAAGTCCATATGCTTCATATGGTAGAATTACCTATGCATCAAATTATTGCTACCAGTAATTATAGTGAGTTGCCTGAGGCTGTATTTTTTATGAAAATTGCACACCAAAAGTTTGAAGAAGCTACAGACAAGGACTATCTGGATGAATTGGAAATTTATGAGAATATAAAATTCAATGAAACCTCAGATGGTGTATCCAGTTATTGTGAGGAAAATAAAATTGATCTAATCATTATGGGATCCCATGGAACCAGTGGTATTAAAGAAATGTTCATTGGGTCAAACACCGAAAAAGTAGTAAGAACTTCTAAAGTTCCCGTTTTGGTGATTAAAAATGATCATGCAGAGTTTAAAGTAAATGATTTTGTATTTGCTTCCGATTTTAAAAATGATAATAAGGGGACATATAAGCAAGCAGCAGATTTTGCAAAAATATGGGGTTCGAAATTACATTTACTATTGGTTAATACAGCAGGAAATTTTATAACAACCACTGAAGCTAAAAAAGCAATGAATGACTTTATTAAAGGCACCCACTATAAAAATAGATCTTTTAATATATACAATGATGTAACTGTTGAAAAAGGGATTTTGAATTTCTCAAAAACCATTAAGGCCGATCTCATAGGAATAAGCACTCATGGCCGTCAAGGTGTGGCCCATTTTTTCAATGGCAGCATAAGTGAAGACCTTGTCAATCATTCTAATAGACCGGTTATAACTTTCAAAATTTAATCCAGATCATAAATTAAAAAACCTCATTAGTTTTAATGATGTTTTTTGTTGGCCTACTAAGGCTCACTTCGACTGCGCTCAGTATAAACTTCTCGCCCACTACATGTTTAACCCCATAAAAAAATCCTAACCGTTAATACGATTAGGAGTTTCAATTATGTTGGCCTACTAGGGCTCGAACCTAGACTCTTCTGGACCAAAACCAGACGTGTTGCCAGTTACACCATAGGCCATTCCTGTAAATGAGTGTGCAAATTTAGAACAAAGTTTTACTTGCACAAATATTTTTAGTACAAAAACGATGAAAAACATAAGGTTTACTTAAAATATCTAATTCGGTTTACTATTTATTATTAAATTCGCAGCGTTAATAAAATTTCAATTTATGTCTTCAAGTAACTTTAAAAAATGGAATAGAATTTTAGGTTGGTTCGTTTTTTTAGTTTCTCTAATCACATATGGTTTAACAGTAGAGCCTACAGTAAGCTTTTGGGACGCCGGTGAATATATTCTAACATCTTCAAAACTACAAGTTGGTCATCCTCCGGGAGCACCTTTGTTTCAAATGTTTGGTGCTTTTTTCTCAACTTTCGCAACTGATCCTTCTCAGATTGGTATGATGTTAAATATGATGAGTGCCTTTGCCAGTGCATTTACAATTTTGTTTATGTTTTGGACCATTACCTTATTGTTAAAAAAAATTGTCTCAAATGGCAAAGAGCTTTCTGATCATAAAGCCAATGCAATATTAGGTAGTGCTTTAGTTGGGAGTTTGGCATTCGCTTTTACAGATTCTTTTTGGTTCAATGCTGTTGAAACAGAAGTCTATGCCATGGCAACCCTAATTATGGCCATTCTTTTTTATTTAGGATTACGGTGGGAAACAGATATGGATAACCCAAGAGGAAATAAATGGTTGGTTCTAATTGCATTTGTAATCGGATTATCTTTTGGAGTTCATTTTATGGGCTTATTAACTATTCCTGCAATTGGTTTGATATACTACTTTAAGAATTACAAAGAGATTACTTTAAAAAACTTTATTCTGGCTAATGTTATTTCGGTTGCAATACTGTTGTTTATTTTTAAACTATTATTACCAAGTTCATTAAAGTTCTTTAGTGCTTCAGAATTGTTCTTCGTAAACTCCATTGGTTTACCATTCAATTCAGGATCTATTATTGCCGGTATAATTTTAATTGCAGCCTTTTATTTTGGATTAAAATATACCCAAGAGAAAGGAATGAAACATTTCAATACACTTATACTATGTTTGATGTTCATTTTTATAGGATTCTCTTCATGGATGCTTCTTCCAATACGTGCAAATGCAAACGTAGTTATCAATGAGAATAATCCGTCCAGTGCCAGAGAACTGCTGGCGTATTATAATCTAGAGCAATATCCGGAAACGCATTTATTTTATGGCCCTCAGTTTACAGATCAATATTCCGGTTTAGATGACGACCCGGATGAACGTTATGTAGATGCTAAGCCAAAATATGAAAAAGACTATAAAAAGGGAGAATATGTTATTGTGAACGATTGGAAAAAGGCCAATCAAAATTCCAATTCGGCACATCGATCCATACTGCCAAGAATGTGGAGTACTGAACATGCTGAGAATTATATGATGTTCACAGGATTTTTAGATTTTAAGCTAAAACCTGAATATCAGATGGAAAATGAATTACGGACATCAATAGCTCAATTCAAAAATGACATTACCAGAGGGAATGTAGATTATGAAGACTATAACAAGTTCTTAATCCAGTTCCGGGAATACTTAGATGTTGAAAAGCCATCACTAGCCAGCAATATTGCATATCTGCTTGAATATCAATTAGGGTATATGTACTGGCGTTATTTCATGTGGAATTTCACGGGCAGACAGGATGATATTCAAGGAAAATATGATAATCATGGTAACTGGATAAGTGGAATTAAATTTATAGATGAATTGCATTTAGGTCAGTCGCAAGATAATCTGCCCAGCGATATAAAAAATAATAAAGCAAGAAATACTTATTACTTCTTACCCTTAATATTGGGGTTAATTGGTTTATTCTTTTTGTTTAACAGGGACAAAAATCTGTTTTGGGTTTTACTGGTATTCTTTTTATTCACAGGTGTGGCAATCCAGGTCTATACCAATGTAAGACCATTTGAGCCAAGAGAACGGGATTATTCAGTAGTTGGTTCATATTATGTATTTGCAATCTGGATTGGATTTGGGGTCTTTGCCATTTATAATGCGGTTAAAAAATATCTTTCACCTAAACTTACCGTCCCAATAGTAACAATTGCATGTTTAATACTGGTTCCCGGAATACTTGTTGCAAATAATTGGGACGATCATGACCGATCTGATAAATATACAGCAAGGTCGATGGCTAAAAAATATCTGGACTCCTGCGCAGAAAATGCCATATTATTTTCAATAGGTGACAATGATACGTTTGCACTATGGTATGCTCAAGAAATTGAAGGATATAGAACCGACGTAAGAGTAGTAAATACCAGTTTATTTCAAACAGATTGGTACATTGATCAAATGAAGCGCAGGGCCTATGAAAGTGATCCGATACCTTCGCAGTTAACACATGATAAATACAAATATGGTTCAAGAGAATATATTGTTAAAAATCCTATTTCTTCAGATACGATCCTGATCAAAGATTTCTTGAATTTTGTAGAAAGTGATAACCCAAAGACTAAAATCAAATATTTACTTCAACGAAGTGGTGATGATATAAGCCAATATCCAAGTCAGTATTTAAACTCCAACTATTTTCCAACTGAGAATGTTAGAATTCCGGTTGACAAAGAAACGGTAATAAGACAAGGCGTTGTAAAAGAAAAAGATTCTTCTTTAATAGTTCCTTATATAGACATAAGGATCAAGGAAAGTGCTTTATATAAGAACCGATTGTTAATGCTGGATGTCATTGCAAATAATAACTGGAAGCGACCAATATATTTTACAGGAGGCAGCTATGGTGACGATGACTATATCTGGATGAAGGATTATCTGCAGTTAGATGGCATGTGCTATAAGCTGGTTCCTATCAGAACTCCGGTTAATAGGGCTAATCCATTTGATATGGGACGAGTAGATACTGATCTTATGTATGATATGGTCATGAAGTGGGATTGGGGAAATAGCGGAAGTCCGAATATATATCATGATCCTGAAACCAGAAAAAATTCCATTTCATACCGAGGCAATCTGGCGAGATTAATAGAGCAATTAATAAGGGAAGATCAATTGGACAAAGCAGAAGAAATTGCAGATTTGGCCATGGAAAACATGCCGGTTGAATATTTTGGATATTACACTTTATTAGAGCCTTACATTGGCGCTTATTATGAGGTTGGCAGTAAGGAAAAGGCGCAAGATCTGTTTAAGCAAGTGGCTCAAAAATATCAGGAGAACCTCCTATATTATTCATCATTAAAAATTGAGAATCAAGAACGAAATTTTGAAAATATTTATCTTGATATTGAACGATACAAAAGTTTGGTCGATGTGCTGTCTAATTATGACAAAGATTTCGCTCAAACTGAAAATGAGATATTTGGGAATTATCTGGAGCTGTTCCGCCATTTTTATGAAGGTTCTTCCAGAGATGATGTTAAAGAGGATGCAGATATTCAATCAGATTCCAATTTAATAATTCCGGATTAACAATAAGGCATGAACATTACTCCAGTAAAGGCACCGTTAGTAGCCAAAAAAATGTTTCCGAACTATATTTGGGAAATGCCTAATAAAAGTAAAGTACTTTACCTGACCTTTGACGATGGTCCAACTCTTGAAATTACCAACTGGATTCTAGATGTTTTGAATCAACATAATGCAAAGGCTACTTTTTTTTGTATCGGTAAAAACATAGCACAACATCCCGAACTCTTTAAAAACATTTTTGACCATGGTCATACAATAGGTAATCACACATTTGATCATATAAAAGGATGGAGAACCTCAACAAAAAACTATTTGTCTAATATCAGGAATGCTCAAAAAGTCATTGATTCTCAAATCGTTGATCATCAATCTGGTATCAAAACCCTCTTTCGTCCTCCATATGGCCAGATAAGACCAAAACAAGGAAAAGCACTGAATGATCTTGGTTATCAAGTGATCATGTGGAATGTCTTATCGTTTGACTGGGATCAGGAAGTTTCAAAGGAACAATGCGTGAAAAATGTCATTTCGAATGCAGCTGCCGGAAGCATAATAGTATTTCATGATAGTCTGAAAGCGGAAAAAAACATGAAATATACGTTACCTAAGGTCTTGGAACATTTCAGTAAACGAGGCTATACCTTTAGGTCTTTACCAACTAAATATATTCCTGAATAATACTGATAAGCGTATTGGCATCCTGCTCACCACTTTGGCGCCATTTCATTTCGCCATCTTTGTAAATGATCAATGTTGGCAGACCTTTGACCCTTAAAGCCTCTGAAAGCTCTTTATTTTTATCAACATCAATTTTAATGACTTTGGCCTTGTCTCCAAGTGCAGCAGCCACATCTCTTAACACTGGATGCATAGCAGTTGATTGCTCATTCCATTCTGTAAAAAAATCCAACAAAACCGGAACATTCACATCTATTAGTTCCCCGAATTTTGACATACTTTAAAGTTTTAGGTCAAATGTGCTTATACAAACCTACAATTTTTAATTTATAAGAGCACTACTAAATTATAAGTAGGTTCTTTCTGAACTTATTATAAAAATAACAATTTTCAGAGAATAAATAACATTTCCTTAAAATTATGCTATAATCGGACCCTTTTTCAATTCTATAACAGTAATCTCCGGCCAAATTCCCACACGTCCGGGATAGGCTAAAAACCCAAATCCTCTGTTTACGTTTATGAATTGGTTGGCCTGTTCGTAAATTCCGGCCCAATGCTTGTATCGCCATTTAACAGGACTCCACTTGATCCAGCCGGGAATTTCAATACCAAATTGCATGCCATGTGTATGACCGCTTAAAGTCAGGTGATAGTGGTCCTTATGTGGCACGATAACTTCATCCCAATGTGAAGGATCGTGACTCATGACTATCTTAAAATCATCAGAATTAACACCTACTGAAGCTTTATTCAAATCGCCTTTTTGTTTAAAGCCTTTTCCCCAGTTCTCTACACCAATTAATGCAAGTCGTTCACCGTCCTTCTCTATAAATCTGTTTTCATTCATTAACAGATCAAAACCTAACTGCTTTTGAATATTTTTGAGCTGTTCTAAATTTTGTTCTTTATCTTCTTTACTGTTCCAGTTGACATAATCACCGTAATCATGATTACCTAATATTGAAAATATCCCATCTTTTGCGTTTAATTTTGAAAAGGTCTCCATCCACTCATCCATTTCGTTTGCCATATTATTGACCAGATCTCCTGTAAACAAAATCACATCTGATAACTGCTCATTGATAAGATTCACACCATATTCTATTTTTTCTTTGTTATCAAAACTACCTGAATGAATATCACTAATCTGGGTAATTCTATAACCATCAAAAGCTTCTGGTAAGTCATCAAAATGCAAGGTGTAATTTAACACCCTAAAGTTATATTTTCCTTGATACATTCCGTAAAGTAATGAGGCAAAAGGTATAGCTGCTATACCCATAGCAACCTGACTAATGAACTTTCTGCGAGAAGGCAAATTGAAGACATCCGTTTTAACAAATAACTTGTTATAGGTCCCTTCCAAAAGTCTGAATACATCTTCACCAAACATAATAGGCACGACTACCAGTTTTAAAGCTATTATGGTAAGTAAAAACCCTAAGGCATAACTTTTCTCGGGTGTTAGAACTCGACCTGTCGATGTTTGTGTAAACTGATATATAAAATTACCGACTACAAGAATTGAAATGGCAATATGCAAATAATGGATCCAGTTATTCTTGGTAATGGTCTTTATAGCCTGAAAGGCATAAAAGTCCACCACAGCATAGATCAGAATAAAAATTAACCAACGGATCATAACAATATTTTACGCAAAAGTATCAAGTTAATACCAGTATAACCAATAATTTAAGGCAAGATTAACAATTCAATTAAAGCCAGCATTAAATCGATGTAATCAGGAATAATCAATCATAATCTTAACTGCCATTTTATTATATTTAATAAATTAAAGTTAGCAATCTATAATGAAAAGAAGAAACTTTATAAGAAATGCGTCTCTGGCCGGAGTTGGGATTGCAGTATGGTTCGGTAATTCAAGCTGTAATGAAAAGGAGCCAAATGCTAAAAAGTCTTGCAACTACTAAAAGCACAAAAATTACCTTACCATTAGTCATAGCAACCTGGCATGTAGAACAAGCCACAGCCAAGGCCTGGGATACACTAATTAATGGCGGTAATTCTTTAGATGCCGTTGAACAAGGTTGTATGGTTGAAGAGGCTGATGAAAAAGGCCAGTCAGTTGGAAAGGGCGGATTACCCGATCGTGATGGTCATGTAACTTTGGATGCATGTATCATGAATAAAGACGGCGATTGTGGTGCAGTGGTTTATCTTCAAGATATAAAGCATGCTGTTTCTGTTGCCAGAAAGGTCATGGAGGACACACCACATGTTATGTTAGCAGGTGAAGGTGCTAAACAGTTCGCCATATCAAAAGGATTTCAAACTGAAGACCTTTTGACCGATGCCTCCAAAAAAGCATGGGAAGAATGGAAAATAGAATCCAAATACAAACCAATAATCAACATTGAAAATCATGATACAATTGGTATGTTGGCAATTGATAAAAACGGTGATATTTCCGGTGCCTGTACTACCAGTGGGTTAGCCTTTAAAATGAACGGACGTGTAGGTGATTCTCCTATTATTGGTTCTGGATTGTTTGTAGATAATGAAATTGGTGCAGCAGTTGCAACCGGTTTAGGTGAGGAAGTTGTAAAAACTGTTGGTAGTTTTTTAGTCGTAGAGCTTATGCGTCAAGGGAAATCGCCTCAGGAGGCTTGTGAAGAAGCAATTAACAGAATAGTAAATAAACCCAACAGCGATTATAAGAATTTTCAGGTAGGGTATATTGCTGTAAACAAACAGGGAGAAACAGGCTCATATGCTATACATCAGTGGTTTAGTATGACGAAATACCAAAACGGAATCAATGAACAGATCCAATCTGATTATTTCTTAAAAAACGTTAGTCACTTGTCAGTTCGAGTGAAATTGCTAAGTTATCGATATTAGAACCTAAATCAAATCATACAACATCCACTTCTCGATACAATTTTTTAGTTCCTAAAAAATCACTCGAAGTGACATACTAAAACCACTTTATGGTCAGATCCACAATCTTTTGTTTTAAGTTGTTATAAGGCGGAAATAACAATTCAATAGATCCTTTTGTGTGTTGTTTTAGCACAGACCGCATATTTGAGAATTCCTGAAAGCCAAAAAATCCGTGACTTTTACCTATTCCGCTGTTATTCGTTCCTCCAAAAGGTAAATTATGATTAGAGTACTGTACAACATTGTTATTGATGCAGGTACTTCCAGCCCTTGTATTATCAATAACCTGTTTTACAACACGTTTATTTTTGCTGTAAATATAAAGTGCTAAAGGTTTTTCCTTTGAGTTGATATAATTTACAGCTTCATCAATTGTCTTATAGGTCTTTATTGGGAGAATGGGTCCAAAAATTTCCTCCTGAAGCAAGGAGGCTTCATCAGGTAAATTTGAAATTACTGTTGGTTCAATATAATTGTCTTCTGAATTTGTCTTTCCTCCTATTTCAATGGTTGCATTAGTTGTCTGCGCATTTTCTAAATGATCCTGTAAGTCTTTTAAAATGTTTTTCATTTACTATTCTGCTATACGAATCTGATGCAGAGGCATCCTCGGTAAAGAATGACTTTATATGTTCTTTGAATTATTTGATGAATTCATCTTTTATATCTTCATGGATCAGCAAATAATCAGGGGAGACACAAATTTGCCCGTTATTCATAAATTTTCCCCATGCTATCTTTTGTGCAGCCGCTTTAATATTTGCAGTTCTGTCTACAATAGTTGGTGACTTTCCTCCTAATTCAAGAGTGACCGAAGTGAGATGTTCGGCAGCTGATTTCATAATGATTTTCCCAACATTTGGAGAACCCGTAAAAAAGATATGATTGAATGGCAACTTTAGCAATTCTTTAGATACCTCAACATCACCTTCTATTAAGGCTACTTCGTTTTCATCAAACAGGTCCTTTACAATATCAGCCATCACTTTTGAAATATAAGGTGTCATTTCTGAAGGTTTTAAAATAACTGTATTACCTGCTGCAATCGCTGAAACCAATGGTCCAAAAGTCAAGTTCAATGGAAAATTCCATGGTGATATGATCAGGCATACGCCTTTGGGTTCATACTTGTAATAAGATGAAGAGCCAATTAAAGCAAAAGGCGTATCAACCCTTTGTTTTTTTAACCAGGATTTTAGATGCCTCTTTGCAAATTTTATTTCACCTACAATAGAATAAATCTCTGTAAGGTCGGTTTCAAGAAATGGCTTTTTGAAATCATCGTATAAGCGCTTGTTGAATCCGTTTTCTATAGGTGATTTCAACTGCATGCTTTAGGGTATCTAATTTCTTAATACGCTCTTTGAAGGACATATTACCAATATTAAATTGATTCGCTTTTTGGACATTAAAAATATCCCAATACTTGTTTTTTATTTGTGATGTTGATTCCGCCATATATCAAAGGTAATCCTTAAAAATAATTAATTATAATGTTTAATGAGCCATTTGTTTTTTATAGTCGCCACAATCTTTGTAGATTTGGTTTTCTTGTCTGTTCGAGCGCAGCCGAGAACTTTTTATGCATAGAAGTAAGTCAATACCTCTCGACTGCGCTCGAGGTGACATTTAATTTCTTTTTAAAATATTGAATATGTCAGATCAAAAACGCCTTTTTTTACTAGATGCCTATGCCCTAATTTTTCGTGGTTATTATGCCTTTATTAAAAACCCACGAATCAATTCAAAAGGTGTGGATACCTCAGCCATTATGGGATTCATGAATTCGCTGTTGGATGTCATTAAAAGAGAACGTCCGGATCATTTGGCGGTTTGTTTTGACAGAGGCGGAAGTGTGGATCGGGTTGAAATGTTCTCGGAATATAAAGCGAACAGAGATGAAACACCTGAAGCCATAAAAATTGCTGTTCCATATATTGAAAATATATTAAAAGCAATGCATATTCCTATTATGGTCAAGGAAGGTTATGAAGCCGATGATGTGATTGGAACCCTATCCAAAAAAGCTGAAAAAGAAGGTTATAAAACTTATATGGTCACTCCTGATAAGGATTTTGCGCAATTAGTGAGCGAAAATATATTTATGTACAAACCGCGTTTTGGTGGTGGCTATGAAATCTGGGGAGTACCCGAGGTCAAAGAGAATTTTGAAATAGAACATCCGGATCAGGTGATCGATTTTCTGGCTATGAAAGGTGATGCTGTCGATAATATTCCCGGACTTCCCGGAGTTGGCGATAAGACCGCTAAAAAATTCCTGGCTCAATATGGAAGCATCGAAAATTTATTGGCCAATACCCATGAACTTAAGGGAAAGATGAAAGAAAACATTGAAGCCAATGTTGAAAAAGGTCTGCTTTCAAAAAAACTGGCAACAATCATGCTGGATGTCCCTGTTGAATTTGATGCACATGATTTTGAACTGAATTCACCGGACCTTGATGCAGTTAAGGAGATCTTTCAGGATCTTGAATTTAGAAGACTTACCGAAAATTTAGTCAATACATTCGCAAATCATCAGGATTCAAGTAGTAAGACTTCAGAACCGGCAAAACCAGAGGCAGTTCCCAAACCAAGCCCAAAGGCTGGTGAAGGACAATTTTCGTTGTTTGGAGGAAATGATGAAGCGCCCGCAAGCGAAACAACTTCAACATTTGGCAGACAAACCGCTAAGACCACCTCTCATTTATACCAAAGTGTAGCATCAGGATTTGCATTAAAGCTTTTTATTCAAAACCTCATGAAACAATCGAGCGTGTGTTTTGATACCGAAACAACAGGGCTCGATCCCATTACAGCAGAACTGGTAGGCATTGCTTTTTCATGGGAAATTGGCAAAGGATTCTATGTGCCATTTCCTGAAAATAAAACAGAAGCTCAGGAACTTATTGAACAACTAAGACCTTTCTTTGAGGCAGTGGCTATTGAAAAGATAGGGCAGAATTTAAAATATGACATCAAGGTGCTGGCTAAGTATAACATTGAGGTAAAAGGCAAGTTGTTTGATACTATGCTGGCGCACTATCTTATAAATCCCGATATGCGACATAATATGGACATTCTGGCTGAAACCTATCTGAACTACACGCCAATTTCCATCACAGAACTCATCGGTAAAAAAGGAAAGAATCAATTGTCCATGCGTGATATTCCGCTGGAAGAGCAAACCGAATATGCTGTGGAGGATGCTGATATCACCCTTCAGCTTAAACAGCATTTTGAAAAGGAACTGGGCGAAGCCAATATTCAAAAGTTATTCGATGACATTGAAATTCCGCTACTTCGTGTTTTAGCCGATATGGAACTGGAAGGTATCAATCTGGATACCGATTTTCTGAATTCATTATCTGAAGCCTTAAATAATGACATAAAAAATTTAGAAACCAAAATATTTGAACTTGCAGGAGAAGAATTCAATATTGCCTCACCAAAACAAATGGGTGAGATCCTGTTTGATAAACTGAAACTGGTAGATAAGCCTAAAAAGACCAAAACAGGGCAATATGCCACATCAGAAGATATTTTATCCTATCTGGCAAAGGACCATGAGATCATACAGCATATTCTTGAATATCGAGGCCTGGCAAAACTAAAAAGCACTTATGTGGAAGCCTTGCCAAACCAAGTGGAACCATCTACAGGACGTGTGCATACAGATTATATGCAAACCGTTGCGGCAACAGGCCGACTGAGCAGTAACAATCCGAATTTGCAGAATATCCCGATACGCACAGAACGAGGCAGACAAGTACGTAAAGCCTTTATTCCAAGAAATAAAGATTACACCTTACTGGCAGCAGATTATTCACAGATTGAGCTCCGTATTATTGCCGCTTTAAGTGAAGAGGATAATATGATCCAGGCTTTTTTAAATGGTGAAGATATTCATGCTTCAACCGCTTCAAAAGTATTCAATGTGCCACTGAAAGAAGTCACCAGAGAACAACGAGGCAATGCCAAGACGGTTAATTTTGGTATTATTTATGGTGTTTCGGCATTCGGACTCAGCAACCAGACCGATCTAAGCCGGAGCGAATCCAAAGAGCTTATCGATACCTACTATGACACGTATCCGAAGTTAAAGGAATATATAGGCAAGCAGATCCATTTTGCCAGAGAAAACGGCTATGTACAGACCGTTCTGGGCAGACGCAGATATTTAAAGGATATCAACTCCAGGAATGCGGTTGTTCGTAGTGCTGCCGAGCGTAATGCCGTGAATGCACCCATACAGGGAAGTGCCGCAGATATTATTAAAATAGCCATGATCCATATTCATGACAAACTTAAGGCAGGCAACTATAAAACAAAAATGCTGCTACAGGTACATGATGAATTGGTGTTTGATGTTTACAAACCGGAGCTGGAAACCGTTAGACCTATCATACGCACCGAGATGGAAAACGCCTATAAACTGAAGGTTCCTTTGGTTGTAGATCTGGATGTTGGCGATAACTGGCTGGAAGCACATTAAATAAATTATTTATTTTATATATTTAGCTAACAGGTGTTTTAGTTTAAGTCAATTACCTATAGTTACACTTTCAAGAATAAACCACAGAAAAGATTATCAAATTTAAACGGATTTCGATTTTAAACTTTAGCAATTTTTCAGGACGAGACAGTTTGGGAAAAAATAATCTGATTACCTAAAAATGGAACATAATAAAATAGTGAAATACGGAATTGGCTTTGTTATAATTGAGACAATCATTATCGGAATTTGGTTTTACATTATGAAACCTGAATTAAGTGATGCATTTGGGATTTTGGAAATTGTATTTCTATTATTCGGAATTAATTTAATTATCGGACTAATACTCCATTTTCTAAAAAAACGATTTGCAGTATTATTTTTAGCCAATTCAATAATTTGTCCTCTGATTTTTTATGCTTTTTGGATTATGTGGTTTACTTATTGGGCTAAATAATCGAATTTCCGGAAAAACTGAATAAAGTAAAAACTGCCTGAAACGGACTAAAAACTTACGAACAACGAGGTGTGAAAATAATTGTTCGGTCTGTTATATTCAGAATCCCAATGCTTCAGGACTATGGATTTTCCTCTGCTTCGTTTACTTTTGCTAAATTAGTTACTAAAAACAAGCAACTAACCATACGCAAAAACCATCGTGTAAATATAAATTGTCCCAAGCTAAAATAAATGAAATACATAGTCTCATACATTAAAATCTATCTCTTTGTCCTTTCTTTTATTTTCATCTCCTCCTGTAACAGGCAGGTAAAAACAAATGTGTCACAAGACAGAACTGTTGAATCAAATACAATTACTAACGAGATAAAGTCACAAGGATACCCACTTATTAATCAATTGGAACCCGATCCTGCTTTACAATTAAGTCGATTTGTCCGCAGAATATTTCAAGATAAAAGTGGCAATCTCTGGTTCGGCACTAATGGTGACGGGGTCATACGATATGATGGAGATGCTCTAGAATATTTCTCTATTGACGAAGGATTTGGTGGTATTGCTGTAAGGGGAATTGTAGAGGATAAAAAGGGCAATGTATGGTTTGGTACTGAAGGAGGTTTAAGTAAATATGATGGAGAATCATTTACCAATTATACCAAGAAGCAAGGTCTGGTAAATAATGATGTTTGGAGCTTATTCATTGACAGTAAAGGAATAATATGGATAGGCACCTTACAAGGAGTTAGTCGTTTTAACGGTGAAGAGTTTACCCCTTTTGACATTCCGGAGTCTGAGCCTGATTCTACAAGAGGAGTTACAAGTTCCAGGATCGTCCATAGCATTATGGAGGATAGCAAAGGAAAGATGTGGTTTGGCACGAATAGTGGTGCCTATATCTATGACGGACAATCTTTAACCAATATTTCAGAGAAAGATGGCTTGAGCAATAATAATGTAAATGATATTCTGGAAGACAAAAAAGGAAATATTTGGTTCGCCACCCACCATAGAGGCATAAGCCGCTATGATGGGAAATCATTTGCAAATTTTACCGTGAACGGAATTATAAAAGGTAATGAAATCTGGAGTTTATATGAAGATAAAATGGGGAACATCTGGTTCCCTGCCGAAGGTTATGGCGTGTACCGCTACGATGGAAAATCGTTTACAAATTTTTCTAACAAAGATGGTCTTACCACCAATGCCATTCAGTGTATCTATGAAGATAGAGAAGGAAAAATTTGGCTTGGAGGCTGGCAGGGACTCTTTCGATATGATGGAACATCCATTTTTAGTGTCACAAAGCATGGGCCATGGAACTAATAATAACGAATGCATGACAATAGTAATACTGCATTGCTAACCTGAACTAGTAATTAAAAATCATCTTTGTATTGGCGATCTGAGGGGCATCTCGTATACTGAAATTTAGCAAATTATTTTCAAGTATATCGAAAACAATTGACAGGATAAGTACCGGTGCTTTTACTTTAAAAAATAAACTAAGAGATACTAAACAAATTGCGAAAATATTCTCAAATTATTGTTAACGAATTTATTATCTTTTCATTCTAAAAGAAGTACTATATTCGGCCCTAAATCAGACACAAACAATAAAGATATATTGCATAAACATATAATGAAATAATGGAAACAATAAAAGATATACATGAAATAGATAATATTGAACTTATTTTCTTAAAATTAGAAGATTATGATGAAATAAAACAGGCAATGATTGAAGCCTATTCCAATATGCCTGAGGTTTACTGGAAGGAAGATCATATTAAAACATTGATTGAAAAATTTCCGGAAGGGCAAGTTGGAATTAAAGTAGATAATGAATTAGCAGGTTGTGCCCTGTCAATTATAGTAGATCATTCCAAGTTTGATAGCAAACACACATATAATGAAATCACAGGAAACTACAGTTTCAATACGCATAATACAAATGGAAACACTTTATACGGTATTGATGTATTTATCAGACCAAAATATAGAGGTCTGCGACTAGGAAGACGATTATATGATTACAGAAAAGAACTTTGTGAAAAATTAAACTTAAAGGGGATTGTTTTTGGAGGAAGAATACCTAACTATCACAAATATTCTATTGATATATCCCCTAAAGAGTATATTGATAAAGTAAGAAAAAAAGAAATTCACGATCCTGTTCTTAATTTTCAGATGTCTAACGATTTTCATCCTGCAAAAATCTTAAAGGGGTATTTAGAAGGCGATAAAGAATCGGAAGAATTTGCAGTGCTTCTTGAGTGGGATAATATTTACTATGAAAAACCAACTGAGAAAGCCTCTGTAAAAAAAACAGTCATCAGACTAGGATTGGTTCAATGGCAAATGAGGTTATATAAAAATTTTGATGAGCTAATGCAACAAGCAGAATATTTTGTTGATGCAGTATCAGGCTATCGATCAGATTTTGCGCTATTCCCGGAATTTTTCAATGCGCCTTTAATGGCGGAATATAATCATCTATCTGAATCGGATGCTATTAGAAAATTGGCGGAATATACTGAAGAAATTAAAAACCGCTTCTCGGAGCTTGCTATTACATATAATATAAACATTATTACCGGCAGCATGCCCGAAATATTGAATGGTAACCTCTATAATGTAGGCTATCTGTGTAAAAGAGATGGTGGAATAGATAGATTTGAAAAGCTTCATGTTACACCTGATGAAGCTAAAGTATGGGGCCTGCAAGGCGGCAATAGCCTTCAAACCTTTGATACTGACTGCGGAAAAATAGGAATATTGATTTGTTACGACATAGAATTTCCCGAGTTAAGCAGATTACTCGCTATGGAAGGAATGGATATTCTATTTGTTCCATTTCTTACTGATACTCAAAACGGTTATTCAAGGGTAAGGAATTGTGCTCAGGCAAGAGCAATTGAAAATGAATGCTATGTTGCAATTGCGGGCAGTGTTGGTAATCTGCCAAAGGTTCATAATATGGATATTCAATATGCACAGTCAATGGTATTCACACCTTGTGATTTTTCATTTCCAACCAATGGTATAAAAGCCGAAGCCACTCCTAATACAGAAATGATTTTAATAGCCGATCTTGATATTGCCATGTTAAGGGAGTTAAACCAATTTGGAAGCGTTAGGAACTTAAAAGACAGAAGAACGGATATTTATTCATTAATACATAAAAACAAATAATGCCAGTCCATAACTTTTTCTATAATTAACTTGATCCTGCTTTTCGATTTATAACGGCAATACTTCTAACAAATAATGCGGCATTCTTAAAAGGCTAGTTGATTAAAATAATTTAAGAGATTTTGGACAAATTCAGGAAATAATTAAAAATTATTGCTAAAGAAATTATTATCTTTTCATTCCAAAAAAAGAACTACGTTTAGCCCTGAGTTTTACGCAATTTGACAAACGATAATTTATGAATATAGATTTTAGTAAAATATTCAATGATTTTTATTCGGACATAAGTATAATGCTGCCGAATATAATTTCCGGATTACTTGTAATAATAATTTTCATTATCCTAGGAAAATTATTTTTTACTATTATCGGTAAAAGAATTCAGAAGAAATGGAAAGACACTATTATTTCTAACTTCGTTTCAGAAGCCACAAAATGGTCTTTCTATATTTTCGGGATAATAATAGCGCTAAATATTGTTGGCTTTGGAGGCATTGCAAGTAGCTTAATTGCAGGTGCTGGAATAAGTGCAATCATTTTTGGATTTGCATTTAAAGACATAGGTGAGAATTTTTTGGCCGGTATTATTTTAGCCCTAAAGCGACCTTTTGAAATAGGAGATATAATTGAAGTTGAAGGATATAAGGGAAATGTTAAAGACCTTGATCTACGAGTTACGCATCTTAGAAATGTCGAAGGAAAAGATATTTATATACCTAATTCATCGATAATAAAAAACACACTTATTAATTATACAAAAGACGGTAACTTAAGGGTTAATTTTATGATTGGTATTGCTCCTGAATGCAACATAAATCAAACTCGAAGTCTAATTATTGATTATTTAGGGAAGAACAAACAAATTTTAAAAACTCCTGGACCTAATGTAATTGTCGTTGAATTAGGAGAATTCACGACAGATCTCCAAGTCCTTTTTTGGGTTGATATTTTAGCAAATAAAAAATTACCCGATAGCTATCTCGGACATAATATTCGAAGCAAAGCAATAACCGACATAAAAGAAATTCTTGATGACAACAACATTGAAATGCCGTCTCAGGTGATTGAGCATAAAATGTATCGAGAAAATAAGTTTGTTACGAGAAAAGACGAATAAACCTATGCATACAACGCAAATATAAAATAGTGTTTCTAGGCTTAGCCACGTAACCAAATTAATAATTTGTCTCTTTCAAAATGAAATATAATAATTACATTAAGGATGCACCCTTAGTATCTCAAATAGGGCTTGGTGCATGGCAACTTGGAAATAATTCAGGGTGGAAAAGTATGTCAGAAAAAGAAGCTATTGAAATAGTTCATAAATCAATAGAATTTGGAGTCAATTTTTTTGATACAGCTCCAAATTATGGCTATGGTTCGGGCGAAACCCGGCTTGGCAAAGCGCTAAAAGGTGTTGACAGAAGCAAAATTGTGATCAATACTAAATTTGGACATACGGATTCGGGCATTACTAATTTTAAATCAGATTATATTCAGGAATCTTTGGAAGGCAGTCTTAAAAGATTGCAAGTTGATTATGTTGATTCGCTTATAATTCATAATCCACCTGTCGAATATCTCGATGGAAATAAAAACGACCACTACGAGATCCTGGAACGATTGATAGAAGTGGGTAAAATAAAAGCTTATGGTGCATCTTTAGATACTTACGAAGAGATGAAACTCTTTATGAATACTACCAATGCTAAAGTGATTGAAGCTTTTTTCAATATCCTGCATCAGGACGCTTCTCGAGCATTTGACATGGCAATAGAAAAAGAGGTTGGTATTATCGTTAAGATCCCTCTCGATTCAGGATGGCTTTCAGGTAAGTACAATGCTGAAAGCGTATTTAATGATATAAGAAGCCGTTGGTCAAGAAAAGATATTCAAACCAGAGCCCTATTGGTCAATAGAGTAAAGGAAATTGTTAATACAAATAATGACCTGGCTCAAAAAGCAATTTCGTTTTGCCTGTCATATGATGCGGTCTCTACAGTTATCCCGGGCAATGCAAATATAGCCCAGTTAACAAGTAATGTGAATAGTGTAAACAATCCCATTTCAAAAAACCTTGTTGAAAAGTTGGAGAAATTCTATCGGAATGAAGTGAAGCAACATAAACTTCCATGGTAATTAATTTTTAGCAGGATGTTTATGTTTTGTACATTTTAATACTATAGTAATTCTGAAATACTCATACTCAGATAAATCAAAGATTCATTGGTCAAGAAAACCTGGGTTTAATACCTAAATTTACCGTTCATCGATTATTAGCAGAATAATCCGACAATCGGTGTGTATTTCATCGAAAAATATCCATTTTTCTTTTTTTTCTTAGAGGTCTGATCTAATTTAGGTATCCCAAATCTAAATAACCATGTTATGACTTTACCTACTAAAGTGATATCTGTTGCATGTTTTGCAATATTCGCGTTTTCATGTTCCCCAGACCTCATTGAAGATGATTTGACCACTTCATTATCGGAAGAATTAGTTGTTCCTGAAGCTAAATCTATTGAAATAGAGATCCTGGAGCTTATTAATGAATATAGAATATCCAAAGGTTTGTGTAGTTTATTAACAATGGATATCGTTAAATCCCAGGCATACTCACATACCGACTATATGATCGATCAGGACAACATTTCACATGATAATTTTTACACACGAAAGGCTTACCTTGAATCAAAAGCAGGAGCTCTCTCTGTGTCTGAAAATGTAGCTTATGGATACTCCTATGCTGAATCTGTGGTGAACGCCTGGATAAACAGCGATAGCCATCGGGAAACGATAGAAGGTGACTATACTGATTTTGATATATCTGCGGAACAAAATGAAGAAGGAGTCTGGTTTTTCACCAACATTTTTGTAAAAAAATAGTAATCCCCAAAATTCTCTCAAATTAAAAACGACTCCATTTGGAGTCGTTTTTTTATTATTCATCCGTTACATTGAATTCTGCCCGATTCACAATAATAAATCTGGAACGTCTATTTTTCTGATGCTCTGCCTCTGAACATATTTTTCTGAACTCATTTGTGCATCTGTTAACCAATTGCGATTCTCCATACCCAATAGCACTTTGAATTCTGTCAGAGTTAATTCCCTGTGAAATAATATAATCTCTTGTAGACTTAGCTCTTCTGTCAGATAGTGCCATATTATAGGCATCTCTGCCACGACTATCTGTATGTGATTCAATTTTAATGATCATTATAGGATAATCGTTCATAATCGCAACTACTCGGTTCAATTCACTGGCAGCATCTGGTCTTATAAATGACTTGTCATAATCAAAGTAGATCGGCCTGATCTTGATTTCAAACGGAATTAAATAAAGATCCACTCTAACATCTTCATCAGGTATGTTGGTTGTCATTATCGTCTTTGTCTCAGGATCGTGTTTTGCTTTACTTCCAGTTATAGTGTATGTTGTTTCGCATTCTACATCTTTAAAAATATACATACCATCCCTGTCGGAAATAGTTGAATCTAAGACTTTTCCTGATTGGTCTATTAGTTTAACCAGAACTTCAGGCAGTATAACTTTTGTCAACTGATCATATGTTTTGCCCATAACTCTTTGTTTGCATTCTTTCGAGGTGAACGCATAAATATCGTCTTTTCCCTTACCTCCCGGTCTGTTTGATGAAAAATAACCCAAGTCTCGATTAGTATCAATAAAGAATGCAAAGTCATCATAACCGCTGTTAAATGGTTCACCTATATTTTTTATCTTAACTTCTTCTGAAATTTCTTTTTTAAGAATATCAGATTTATAAATATCTAATAATCCAAGGTTATTGTTTATATAACCATCTGAAGAAAAATACAGTGTGGAGTCCTGAGCTACAAAAGGGAACATTTCTCTTCCTGCTGTATTAATTCTATGACCTAGATTACTTAACGGACCAAAAGAACCATCTGAATTTAATTTAACCATATATAGATCGGTTTTCCCATATCCTCCAGGTCTGTCAGAAACAAAATACAAGGTTTTTTCATCCACACTTAAAGCCGGATGACCAGTCGAGAAATTTTTGCCATTTATTGAAAGATCTTCAATTCCACCCCATTTACCGTTTAATAATTTTGTTCTGTAAATTTTAAGATTGGAAGTTCCTCCCTTACCATATGCAGTACGATCATTATCTTTTACATTATTACCTGTAAAATAAATAGTTTGACCATCTCTTGTGATAACCAAAGCGCCTTCGTGATTAGTATAAGATCGGATAGAATCAGATGAAATAGGTTGTATTTCGTTTACCTGAACAGAGTCATTGGTTCGGCTTATTTTTGACTGATATATCTTTAAGAATGGCTCTTCATTCCATAGATATAATCTGTTTTTAAGTTTATCGAAAAGAAGATCATTGGTTGTAGATGATGAAAAGTAAAAACTATCATCACTATTAAAACCTCCAAAATCTGTAAAAGGTGTATTGGAATTTAAATTGACAACTTTTAAGTTTGGATCAGAATCGGTTACATTTTCTACATTAACGAAATTCATGTTTATAACCAGACTGTCTTCCGGCCTTATGCTTTTTAATCGCACCAGCCATTTATCGGCATCTTCACTATTGCCCATGCTTCTTAATGATTGGATGTATTTGAATACAAAGTCAGATCCGATATCCTGATATTTATTTACAGCTTTCCCATACCAGAAAGACGCTTGTTGAGAATCTGAATTCTTATAGTAGCAATCGCCTATCCTTGTTAAAATATACGCAGAACTGTCTTTTTTTACTAAGGCTTCCTTATATAATTCAGCTGCTTCCAAATAGGCAAAGTTCTTAAATAACTTATCTGCTTCTGCTGTTTTTTGAGCATAGATTGACATGCTTAAAAAAGTAACTAAAATTAAAACTGTTATATTTTTCATATTCATCAGATTAAAAATATCTAGGTGATTTAATACGTCTGTCGTTTGGCACTTCAAAAATAAGTAAGACTTCGTGGGTTCCACCTAAATAAGGCCGAATACTGGATACAAAATGATCATACGCATATCCAATTCTAAGCTGTTTTGAGATTTGAAAATCTGCAAGAGCACCAATAGAAGCTGTATTTTCATTATATCTGTAGGTCCCTCCTACCCATAATTTTTCAAAGAATAACAAATTGGCATTCAAATCTACTGATATTGGAGCACCATTTGTTGCCTTGACCAAAAATGACGGTTTAAGTTTGGTAGAGTCACTAAGATCGAACACATAGCCACCTGTAAAATAATAACTAATACGTTCTAATGCAATATATTCTAGAGATGCTGTTTCCTGTGTTAAGTTATAATCCGTGTTTAAGATCCTTGGAGCAGATAATCCTAAATACCATCTGTTGGAATGTAACATAAGACCTACTCCAACATTTGGATTCCATTCGTCTGCATAATTGCCAAAAAACGGATCGCCAACAACTTCCGGATCATTCAAAAATGCATCATCCAGATTGTAATGTGTAAATCCTCCTTTTAAACCAAATGAAAGTTTGGTTGATTCACTTGTGTTAATCGTATACGAAAAGTCCGCATAAGCATAAATAAAGTTTTCATAACCGGGTCTGTCATTGATCACAGAAAGTCCTAACCCAATCTTTTCATTTCTCAATGGAGAATGAACAGATAAGGTCTGAGTTGTTGGACCTCCTTGTATTTCAGTCCACTGACTTCTGTGCAGTCCTACTACACTTAAAGTTTCTCTACTACCGGCATATGCTGGATTCACAGAAATTGTGTTGAACATATACTGTGTAAACTGTGGCATCTGCTGAGCAATTCCTATTGAACTCATCAATAAAATCACTATTATTACTATTTTATTTTTAATAATTTTCATAGGTTAATCTTTTATTTTGTTCCAATATAAACTGGTCCACTTTTTGGTTTAAGTCCACTATTTTTTAAGGAAACTATATAATAATAGGTTCCACTTGGCACCTGGTTAGCTGATCCTAACGAACCATTAAGTACGAATCCATTCCAATTATTTTGATAATCATTAGATTCAAAGACTATAGCACCCCATCTGTTAATGATCTTAAGATCAATGATGTAGTTACAATCCTCTATTCCTAACACTTCAAAATATTCATTATAGAAATCTCCATTTGGCGTTACTACTTTTGAAATTACCAGATCTTCATCTCCACAAGCCAGAACTGCACATCTGTTATGTACTTCTAAAGTAGCCTCAACACTACAAGATGAATTAGGCAAGGTGTAGCTAAAGGTTATTTCAACCGAAGCATTTTCACCAATTAATTCAACTGATGTCGGGTCAAATTCATTATTGTTAATGAGAGTTGCATCTCCTGAAACAACTTGCCATGTCCCTGAATTATCATAGTCGTTACCCACAAATAAGTTAAATAAATTAAATATCTGTGATTCTGTTTCATCAGCAGCACATAAACTGGCTCCTTGAACTACTTCTGGCAACCCAGATTGAGCTACAGATATATAAACCGTTGCCTGATCACATGCCTGTGGCGTGCCATCATCACATACGTTGTATACAAAACTATCTGTTCCTGTGAAGCCGTCATTTGGCACATAACTGAAGCTGCCATCTGCATTCAATACAAGTGTTCCGTTATCTACATCATCAACCGGAGTAGTATTAACTGTCTGCATATCTCCCTCAGGATCTGAATCGTTATCCAGTACATTGCCTGAAATACTATCACAGGTGTTGTTAAAATATGCATCATCGTTAGCAAAAGTAAAATTGTTCCTGTTATCTTC
>CAVRNW010000036.1:0-51666 GCA_963722665.1 uncultured Flavobacteriaceae bacterium | reverse complement strand
AGTATGGAAGTAAAGGGATCCAACCTGAACCAATTTCAGTTATTAGTCTTATCTTTTAAAAGGACGTCTTTTTTAAACAAAATACTTTTTATTTTTTCATAACTGTCCAGATTAGGCTCAATGAATTTATCAATTGACTTAAAGGATTTAGCCTGGATCTTATAATATAAATAAAAACCAATTTTCGTGGGTAAGAAGTCAAGTACTTTAAGTACAATAGTTTTTAATTGGTGTTTTTTCATTGATTAAATAATATTATTTGCCTTTTCTTGTATTTAGAAGCCAAATTAATTGAACATGATGAATCCACCAAACTATTGCGAGGCCATTTTAATTTGATTAGATAGGTAAATCAATTAAAAATCAATCTTCTATAGAATTGGGTTAAAATATATTATTTATATATCACAACAAAACATTATATTGCTGTAATTAAAAAAGTTGTGTCTTTAATCCATTAATTAAAATTAATTTGTTCGATAAATATAAAATTCAAGAACATTATGATGAAATGTTCGACCAGAAAGGGAAATGCAGGCCACATTACCTGGAATTGCAGAATAAGTTAAGTTTATTTTCCAAAAAAAAATTAATTCAACTTCAACAGACCACGGATAAGGCACAATTGTCCATGGGTATGACATTTAATGTATACCATGATGGCAGAGGAGTGGAGAAGATTCTACACCTTGATGTAATTCCGCGCATAATCAGCGCCAAGGAATGGGACATTATCAATAGAGGTCTGCAACAAAGGATTAAAGCACTGAACCTTTTTATCGACGATGTTTATCACGATCAAAACATATTAAAAGATAAGATTATTCCCAAAGACATTGTTTTAACGAGTAATGATTTCCTTAAACCTTGCATAGGCTTGAACCCACCAAAAGGTATCTGGTGTCACATTACTGGCAGTGACATAGTGAGAGATCAGAAAGGGCAATTTTATGTTCTTGAAGATAACTTAAGATGCCCTTCAGGGGTTTCTTATTTATTGGAAAACAGAGAGATCACTAAACAGGCACATCCACAGTTATTCAACGATATGCATGTCAGGCCGGTATCTAATTATCCCGGTTTGTTGTTGAGTATGCTCCAATCACTTTCAAATAAAGAAAATCCAAGAGTGGTTGTACTAACTCCGGGAGTTTATAATTCGGCTTATTTTGAACATTCTTACCTGTCCCAGCAAATGGGAGTTGAACTCGTCATTGGTACCGATCTAATTGTTCAAAATAATAAGGTCTATATGCAGACTACAAAAGGTTTGGAACAGGTAGATGTGATCTATAGGAGAATTGATGACACATTTTTAGATCCGTTGGCTTTTAATCCAAAATCTTTATTGGGTGTTCCAGGGATCTTTGAAGCTTACAAGGCAGGAAATGTGGCACTCGCCAATGCTCCGGGAACCGGAGTTGCTGATGACAAAGCTATTTACTCTTATGTGCCTAAATTCATTAAATATTATTTAAATGAAGAACCAATTATACCAAATGTACCAACATACCTTTGCCGTGATACAAAAGATATGAATTATGTTATCGATCATATTTCAGAACTGGTGGTTAAGGAAACGAATTCAGCTGGTGGATATGGAATGTTGATCGGTCCTAAATCAACAAAGGCAGAGCAGGAGAAATTTAAAGTGTTGATCAAGAATAATCCAAAAAATTATATAGCACAGCCTACATTGTCCTTATCAACAGTGCCAACATTGACTGAAAAAGGTCCTGCTCCCAGACATGTTGATCTGAGACCATATATACTTTATGGTGATTCTATTGAAGTTCTTCCCGGAGCTTTATCAAGAGTCGCATTGGTTGAGGGTTCATTGGTTGTCAATTCTTCCCAGGGTGGAGGTAGTAAGGATACATGGGTTTTATTTGATTAAAAAATATTATGATATATGTTAAGTAGAGTTGCAGATTCACTTTTTTGGTTAGGCAGATATTCAGAACGTGCAGAGAATTATTCCCGTTTTATAGAGGTAAATTTTAATTTATCCCTTGATCTTCCTGCTGGTATGAAAGAACAATGGAAGCCTTTGGTAGCTGCAACAGGAGATAGTGAGCACTTTACTTCTCTTTTCGGAAATGATTATTCACGTGAAAATGTTATATTCTATTTGGCATTCGACAGAAGAAATGAAAATGCCATTGTTTCCACAGTTGAAAAAGCGAGAGAAAATGCAAGAATGGTAAGGGAAAACATTTCAAAGGAAACCTGGGAAATAATAAACGAATCTGCATTTTTTCGTTCAAAAGGCTTTAAAAAAGAAAACCTGGAAACATGAAGATCCAAAAGAATGTTTTAAGCAAATAAAATATAAATTGCAACTGCTTAATGGTATTGCACATGATACCATGCCTAGAACTCAGGGATGGTACTTCACTAAATTGGGGCAGTATTTGGAAAGGGCAGATAAAACATCACGAATTTTGGATGTAAAATATCACTTTTTGCTGCCTTCTGTGGATGAAGTTGGTTCACCTTTAGACTTTTTGCAGTGGGTAGCTTTATTAAAGTCAGTTAGCGGATTTAATGCCTATAGAAAAGTTCACGGTGTGATACGGCCGGAAAATATCGTAAATTATTTAGTCCTTGACAGGTATTTTCCGAGATCCGTATTTTTTTGTTTAATGAGCGCCGAGAGTTGCCTTCTTGAAATTTCTGAATCCAGACATGGTTATTCCAACCCTCCGGAAAAGGAAATAGGAAGTTTACGATCGGATCTGGAATACGCAGATATCAATGATGTTTTTGAATTTGGACTGCATGAATATTTAGATAATCTTCAATTACAAGTTAATAATATTTCACGAGCGATTTACGAACAGTATTTCAAAATAAACTCTAACTTTACAAATCAAATTCAAAACCAAGAATGACATATTGTTTAGGTATTTTAAGTAAGAATGGTGTAGCCGGACTTGCTGATACACGTATTACCTCCGGACGTGATACAACCATGGCAAAGAAGATCTATGCTGTACAGCGTAAAAAACACGCTTTTTTTATAATGACCTCAGGATTGAGGTCTGTTAGAGATAAGGCCATAACTTATTTTAGTGAAGTAATTGATGATCAGGATGAACAATTCGATAAGCTTTATAAAGCCGTAAATAAGTTTAGTGATCAGGTCAAACGAGTAGCAGAAGAGGACAAAAAGATTTTGGAGGAATCGGGATTGGATTTTAATCTGTTTGCTATTGTTGGTGGACAACTGGAAAATGACAAAGAACCAAAATTGTATTTGCTATACCCACAGGGAAACTGGATTGAAGTAGGTCCGGGAACACCATTTGTTATTATAGGAAATACCGGATTTGGAAGCCCAATTTTAAAGAGATCCTTAACTTATGATTCTAGTTTGGAATTCGGGTTAAAAAGTGGTTTTCTGTCTTTTGATGCTACAAGAATTGCGTCAAATGACGTCGCTTATCCAATTGATACTATTATCTTAAGAAAAAATGAGTTTAATTTGATCGAACATCGTTTTGACGAAAAGGACTTGGGACATTTATCCACATTTTGGGATGAAAGATTACAAGATGCTATTCAAGACATGCCTGCGGACATATTTTCAGAAGCTTTCAAACAGAAAGACGAGACAATGAAAGTCTTATAAAATGAGACTAAAAATAGAGCATGTAACTAACTATTTATTTTCATCTTCAGTTTATCTTGAACCACATCGACTTTATTTTTACCCTTTATTTAGGGAATATATTGATTTGAGGTCCTTTGAAATTGATGTAAATCCTCAACCATCTGGTCTATCGATTCGCCTAGATGCAGAGAATAATGCTTATCATCAGTGCTGGTTTCAGGAACTTACCAATAATTTACTAATTAAAATCAAACTGGAGGTTGAGACCAAAGAATTCAACCCACTGGATTTTATTGTGGATAACTCAGTAAAGGACCACGAAAATAAGATGCTGGAAATATATCTTAGCCAAACTGTTGAACTCTCTAAACAAGCAACAGATTGGATATCGAAATTTCATAATATGGCAAATGGGAATTTAGTAAGTTTTCTCTCTTCCGTTTGTACTGAAATGAAACTTGGTTGGGACCATGAGATACGTTATGAAGACAATTTGCTGGAACCCAACGTATGCTTCAAGACTAAAATGGGATCTTGTCGGGATCTGTCTTGGTTGCTCATTAATTTATTGCGATATAAAAATATACCAGCACGTTTTGTAAGTGGTTATTCCTTTAATCCGGAATTGGAAGAAGGTCATGAATTGCATGCCTGGGTAGAGGCGTGGTTACCGGGATCAGGATGGATAGGCCTGGATCCTTCCAGTGGCTTGTTTACAACACATAACTACATTCCTGTAGCTGTAAGTTATCATCCTTCTCATACCTTTCCGGTTCAAGGAAGCTATAGAGGTGATGCCACTTCAAAGTTAGAAACAACGGTTGAGATCTCAGTCTTATAAAAATGTAATTTATTAGATTTCGTTTAAAACCTTAGTGATTTTTCTTACAAAATCAAGCTTTACACCAACCCAGTAAACCCTAAAAAAGCTAAAGAAAGTAGTCCTGCAACCAACAAATTAATAGGTACACCTTTCATGCCTTTTGGTAACTCGGCTAATTCCAGTTGCTCACGTATGCTGGCAAATACTATTAAGGCCAGTGCAAATCCCATAGAGTTGGCTACAGCAAAGAAAACTGCTTTTAATAAACTGCCATTTTCCAGACCCAAAGCTAAAATAGCAACACCTAAAACTGCACAATTAGTAGTAATTAATGGAAGGAAGACACCTAAAGCCTGATAGAGTGGCGGACTTACTTTTTTAAGGATGATCTCCACCATTTGCACCAAAGCAGCAATAACTAAAATAAAGGTAATGGTCCGCAAGTAATCCAATCCCATTGGAACCAAAAGAAACTGGTGTAATAAATAGGTTGCCATAGTTGCAATGGTCATGACAAACAGGACAGCTCCGGACATTCCAACAGAGGTTGAAACCTTGTTAGAAACACCTAAGAATGGACAGATCCCTAAAAACTGGGACAATACAATGTTGTTTACAAAAACAGCGGCTATAAGTATAACGATATATTCCATGTTTAGGTTGTTTTGGTTGTTAGCTCGTTAAACAATAACGTAAGATAAGCCAAGGCTATAAAGGCTCCCGGTGGTAAAATGAAAAGGATAAATGTACTGGCATCTTCTGATACAAACCGGAAATCGAATATGCTTCCGCTTCCCAGGATTTCTCTTACTGCTCCTAATAAGGTTAATGCGATGGTAAATCCAATTCCCATACCTAGTCCATCGATGATCGAAGACAACAGGTTATTTTTTGAAGCAAAGGCTTCAGCGCGACCTAATATCAGACAGTTAACAACTATTAATGGAATAAAGATCCCCAGTTGTTCAAACAAGAAAGGAATATATGCCTCGAGCACCATTTCTACAATAGTCACAAAAGATGCAATAATGATAATAAATGCCGGAATCCTGACCTTACTTGGTATTTGTGATTTTACCAAAGAAACCACAATATTGGACATCAATAACACAAACAATGTGGCCATTCCCATTCCTAATCCGTTAAACGCTGTTGAGGTTACACCAAGGGTAGGACACATACCTAAAAGCATGACAAAAACAGGATTATCTTTTATAATGCCCTTAAAGAAGTTTTCTTTTTGATTCACTTTTTCTGCCATATCCTCTAATTATTCAGATTCCTGTTTTGAATCGTTATTCTTTATAAATTCATCATATGCCAATTGGGTAGCTTCACCAAAAGCACGTGTAGCTAATAGTTGCGCCAGTTAAAGCATCAACGTCACCACCATCCTTTTTAGGTTTTAAATTGAATGTTGATGGATTCTTACCTCGGAATTGTCTCAGGAATTTATCATCTTTCATTTTAGTTCCCAATCCCGGATGTTTCTTTTTGCTCTAATACAACAATATTCTTTATCGCCCCATCAGATTCAAAACCTATCATAAGTTTTACTAATCCGCTGTATCCTTTTTCAGAAGAACCAACAACAGCGATTCCCGTCCTTATCCTTGTTCAAAGTTCCTGTGTAGATCTCTACACTGTCTTTTACCATTTCAGATTTGATCATTTTAACCTCTTCTACCGGATTATTATCAAATTCTGCCATTACCTGCTTCAAGGCATTCACCTTTCTTGCAAGTTTAGCTTCCGCCTTTGGTCCAACTGTGATATCATTGACATAACCCAAGGATACGCCCGCGACCATGGTTATAACAAACAGTGTGATAGTCATGTTTAAAAATGTAGATTCCTTCTTGCTCATAACTACAGGATTTTTGATTTAATTGGACTACCAAATCTTCTTGGTTTAAAATATTTGTTGATAAGTGGCACAAATGCGTTCATGATGATGATCGCAAAGGAGATACCTTCAGGATAGGCTCCAAATAACCTGATCACGACTGTTATGACTCCAATACCAATGGCAAATATGACCATTCCTTTTTTGGTCACAGGGCTTGTCACCAGATCCGTTGCCATATAGAAAGCTCCCAGAATGGCTCCACCTGATAGAACATGGATCAAAGGATTTGCATATTGCTCAGGATCGACCAACCAGAAAATACCTGTCATGACCGCCATCGTAACTAAAACAGTAATAGGAATATGCCAGGTGATCACTTTTCTAGCTAAAAGGAAGATACCTCCCAATAACAGTGCTAACCCGGACATTTCTCCAATTGAACCACTTGTAATTCCTAATAGAAGATCCATGGCTGAAGGTAGTTTTTCACTTATTGTGGACATGGTCTCACCATACATCAATCCTTCTTTTATCATACCTAAGGTAGTTTCCCCTGTTACAGCATCAACCAGTGTCATATTGTTTTCAACCGGAAGTGGCCATGAGGTCATTTGAACCGGAAAAGAGACCAGTAAAAATACTCGCGCGACCAAAGCTGGATTGAAGATGTTGTATCCCAAGCCGCCAAAAGATAATTTGGCAATGCCAATAGCCACAAGGCTGCCTACTATAACCATCCATATAGGAAGGCTGGAGGGTACATTGAAGGCCAATAATACTCCTGTGATCAATGCAGAGCCATCACTAACTGTGACTGCTGTTTTTAGTAAGTATTTCTGTATGACGTATTCAAATAAAATACAAGATATAACGGCTACTGATGTAACTATTAATGCACTTAAACCAAATAGATAGATAGAAACTATAAAGGCCGGAATTAGTGCATAAAGCACATCATACATTAAATTCTTTGTACTTCTGTCTGAAAACACATGTGGCGATGCGGAGATAATAATTGGATCTGCCATATTAATTTTTTGCAGTATTTAATTTTTTAACAATGCTTTTTCCAAATCTGATGTAGTCTAACAAAGGTCTGTGAGATGGACAAACATAGCTGCAGGAACCACATTCTATACAAGTCATGACATCCTCACTTGCAGCACGTTCGTAAAATCCTTTTTCGGTCAGATTCATTAATAGATGAGGTTCAAGGCCCATAGGACATACAAACACACAATTACCGCAACGAATACAGTTTTTTGGTTCCTGTCTGCTGGCCTCTTCTTCAGAAATAATCAGTATTCCAGAAGTTCCCTTTGTAACGGGAACATCAGTATTTTTAATGGCTTTCCCCATCATTGGTCCGCCATTGACTATTTTTCTGGTTCCTTCAGGAATACCTCCAACTTCTGCAACCAGATCCTTAATAGGTGTCCCGATCTTCACCCAAAAATTTGATGGATCCTGTAATTTTTTACCCGTTACTGTTACCACACGCTCGATAAGAGGTTGATCATGCTGAACAGCCTGATAGATTGCGAAAATAGTTCCTACATTATGAACGATAACTCCAACATCCATTGGTAGTCCGCCTTTAGGAACTTCTCGTTTTACAATAGCTTTTATGAGTTGTTTTTCACTTCCCTGCGGATACTTTACCTGTAAGGCTGCTACTTTGATCCTGTTGTCTGAAAGAGCTGCTTTTTTTAAGACCTCAATGGCGTCTTGCTTATTGTTTTCAACACCTATAACAACTTTTTCAATATGAAGAGCATGCATTAAAATTTGTATACCAACGATTATCTCATCAGCTTTTTCAAGCATTAATCTGTGGTCTGCCGTTAGATAAGGCTCACATTCCACACCGTTAATAAGCAAGTAGTCTACTTTATTATCGTTTTTCAAATCTAATTTGACATGAGATGGGAAGGTAGCACCTCCAAGACCGACAATTCCGGAATCGTTTATATGCTTCAAAATGTCCTTTTGGTTCATGGTTATTTCCTTTTTTAAAGGAAATTCAGGGGCCTCGAAATTAGATTCATCCTTTTGATCGGTTCTGATAACAATACACTGTTTTTTATAAGCACTTGTATCGATGACCATATCCAGCTTAGTTACAGTTCCCGCAACGGGAGAGTGTATGTTTGAGGATACAAATCCGCCGGATTTAGCTATAACCTGTCCAATCTGAACTTTATCTTTTTTGTCGACTATTATTTCTGAAGGAATACCAATATGTTGAGCAATAGGTACATAAACAACGGTTGGTACAGTCATCCTTTTTATAGCTTTTGAAGAAGTGATCTTATTTTCTTCAGGATGAATACCACCTTTTGGAAATGTTTTAAGCATTTGGTCTAGGGTTTACAGATTCAACACCAGTTTTAACTACAGGAATTACCTCAGGAGCCTTGACTTTTTTTGGCGGGAAATTGGTTTCTATAATGGAGTGTGTTGGACATACATCTACGCATTTTCTGCAAAGAGAACATATTGCAGGATCAATATAGGCCAGATTATTATTCATGGATATAGCATCCTTCGGACATACATCCTCGCATTTTGAACATCCTATACAAGCTACTTCACAAGCTTTTCTCGCGATTCCGCCTTTATCTTCATTTAGACAACCAACAAATATTTTAAGATCTCGTTTGTTGCGAGGGCGCATTTCAATAATTGCTCTTGGGCAAGCATCAACGCAAGCACCACAAGATGTACATTTATCTGTAATAATAACAGGTAAGCCGGATTCTTCATCCATATACATGGCGTCGAACTTACACACCTCGACACAATCACCATCACCCAAACAACCAAATTGACAATCGGTTTCACCACTGTATATCAATGAAGATATCGCACATGATCTTGGTCCTTGATATTCTGTTGTTTTTGGTCTTACATCACATCCCCCTTGACATCTGACAACAGCGACTGTAGGATCCTTTTCGGCTACTTCCTTACCTAAAATCTCTGCGACTTTTTTCATTACGTCATTTCCACCGACAGGGCAGAATAGCTCTGAAATATCTTCTGATGTCACAAGTTTTTCAGCAAATGCTTTGCAACCGGGTGAACCGCAACCACCACAATTGGCAGCAGGTAGAATTTCATCTACTTTGGCAATTAAAGGGTCCTCATAAACATAGAACTTTTTTGATACTACGAACAGTATGACTGCTGCAACGACTCCTATAGAGGATAATAGCATTGCACTATATAAAATTGAATAGATCATTTTAAACCATTTTTAAGATTGATACCTTAAATGCTTTTTTAAATGAATCTCTTAAAACGTAAAGTGTTAAATAGTAAGGAACTAAAATAGCTATTGATAGTAATCCTGCTATCCATTCCTTGTAAAAAGAAGATGATATGAGTAAAACACTGATCAATAAAATAAAAGGAAATACGTATGCCCAAAATACTGCTTGCAATCCTTTGTCTTTACTGAGTAATACTTCAACCGTTTCATTTAATTTTAACGATTCAGTGGAGTTGTATACTTCTATTTCTTTAGGACCGGATTCTGCAGCACCACATCCGCCTTTGGCGTGGCATGATTCGCAATTAATATTTCCCTTTAAAGTAACTGTAATAACATTGGTTGTGATCTTTGAAACCACACCCTCATGTTTTACAATCCTTTCACCTTCCGTAATAACACTGTATGAATTAAGGTTCTTCATAAAAATCAAGCCTTTTAAAGCTTTAATGCGCAAATATAGAGCATCTTGTTACTCTAAAATATGACATTTGTTAGTGTTTAAACGTTTTTTTATAAAAAAAAGTTTGTTTTTTATAAAAATGTAAAATATATTTGTCAAAAAGGAAAGTATAGATTCCTTATTAGAAAATATGTTTGTCAATTAAACTTTTATATTATGACTTTAAAAAATATTGTTGAATGCGAGAAAAATCAGTTGAGCAGAATTCAGAATTACAGATTGCCTATTTACTTTAAATATATAGGGGTTGTGCTTTTTGTTATTTCATTCTTATCAATTATGAGTAGGGTATTCATTGATGATCAATCTGAACTAGTTAAGGATTTAGCAAAAAAAGGATTTTTAGTAGGGATGCTTCTTATTTCCATATCAAAAGACAAGGAGGAGGATGAGTTGACCATGAAATTAAGATCACAATCCTATGCTTTAGCTTTTGTTATAGGTGTTATTTATGCATTGATAATGCCTTATGTAGATTATAGTGTCTCGAATGTGCTGAAGCCAGAAGGTGAAACTTTAAAAAATCTAGGTGATTTTCAGATCTTAATTTTTATGCTAATGGTTCAGTTAATGTTTTATTATGTATTAAAACGGGCCAGATAATGCAAAACACAATAAAAGTTGAACGGGCTATTTTAAACCTGACTCAGGAAGATCTGGCAAAGAAAATTGGAGTATCCCGTCAAACGATAAATTCCATTGAAGCTAACAGATACGTACCTTCAACAGTTTTAGCCTTAAAATTATCGGGTGTTTTTGACAAACCTGTAAATGAATTCTTTACTTTGAGTGAAGAGGATTAATTCTTTAGTAGCTCAATCACTTTTTTCACGCCAGTTGTTGCAGGTTCTGGAATCACGGTTAAATTACTCTGGCTTTTTATGGCCGGTTTTGGGTCTATGTAATAGATCTTTGTGCCACTCGGAAACATAATGCATCAGGCTAGCTGCAGGATATACCTGTAAAGAAGTGCCAACAATCAGCAGAATATCAGCTGTTTGACAAATGGAAATGGCTTCTTCCATCAAAGGAACCGCTTCTCCAAACCAGACAATGTGAGGTCTTAGCTGATGGCCATTGTCGCATGTATCACCAAGATTCAAATCTTCTTTCCAATCCCTGATATCATATTCATTAAAAGTACTTCTTACCTTAAACAGTTCACCATGTAAATGAACAATTTGAGTACTACCTGCTCTTTCATGAAGATCATCAACATTTTGAGTTATTATTGTCACCTTATAAGATTGTTCCAATTCTGCTAGATGTAAATGTGCAGCGTTTGGTTTTACCTTCAGTAATTGTTTTCTACGCTGGTTGTAAAAGTCTAATACCAATTCCGGATTTGATGCAAATCCTTGAGGTGAGGCCACTTCCATGACGTCATGGCCTTCCCATAATCCGTCGGCATCCCTGAAGGTCTTGAGACCACTTTCAGCACTCATTCCGGCTCCTGTTAGAACAACAATATGTTTCATTTTATAAAAATAATAATTTTAATGTTATTGTGAGGAGGTACGACGCGGCAATCTGTTCTTTTCTAGTTATAACTAAAAAAAGATTAGTTCTCTCATGTTTTCCTTGTAATGACGAAATATTGTTAAATTTGAGTTATGCTTGATCTCAAACTCTTAGAACATTTAGAATCATATCTTACTTCCAAGCGCAAACAACGATTTGATGAGGTTCTTGCTCAACGTACCAAACATTTTACTGTTGCCACAGAGGACGTGTATCAACTTCATAATACCAGCGCAGTCATGAGAAGTTGCGAGGTATTCGGAATTCAGGAATTGCATGTAATTGAAGAGAGAAATACAAAGAAGATTGACAGGGAGATTGCATTGGGTGCTCAAAAATGGGTTGATCTTTTGCGTTACAGATCGGTTGATGATTGTATAGCTAGCCTTAGAAAAAACGGCTACCAAATAGTTGCTACAACTCCGCATCTAAACGACTGTTTATTGGAGGATTTTGATGTCACTCAAAAAGCTTGTATCTTTTTTGGGAGAGAGACTGAAGGCCTTTCTGAAGAGGTCATGGATCAAGCCGATAAGTTTATAAAAATTCCGATGGTTGGATTTACCGAAAGCCTAAATATATCGGTTTCTGCAGCTATTATATTGCAACATATTACTACTGAATTAAAACAAACAGATATTAATTGGGGACTAACAGAGGAAGAGAAAAATCAAAAGAAATTAGACTGGATAAAAAGGACCATTCATAGTTTTGACAAGATTGTTGAACGATTCTATTCTGATAAATAATTTTATATTAAAGTTCTCATTTATAAAGTTTTATTGTATATTAATTCCCGATTTAATAGCACTTAATTAGGTTACTTACCTGTAACTCGATCTGCCATTACATCATCATTGATTAATCCAAACAACTACCTCATGATGACATTTTTTTATATTCTTATCGGAATTATTTTAGTCCTTATAATTTTGGGATTTGTAGCACCTAAGGATTACGAAGTAAGCAGAAGCATCGTAATTGACAAAGATTTAAAAGAAGTTTTCCAATTTTTGAAACTTGTTAAAAATCAGGACCAATGGTCGCCTTGGAAAACGAAAGATCCCAATATGGTTCAGTCTTTCATTGGCACTGACGGAGAGGTTGGTTTTGTTGCCAAGTGGAAGGGAAATAAAGCTGTTGGAGAAGGAGAGCAGGAGATCATCACTATTGTTGAAAATGAGTACATAGATACTCAACTACGCTTTTTTAAACCATGGAAATCGGAATCCATAGGTCATATTTTGGTCGATAGAGTTGATGAAACGCAAACAATTGTTACCTGGGGTTTTTCCGGAAGGAATAAATTTCCAATGAGTATTTTCATGCTTTTTATGAATATGGATAAGATGGTAGGCAAGGACTTTGAAGAAGGACTGGCAAATTTGAAAAAGGTTTTAGAAAAAAATTGATCATGGAACATAATATGGTAGGCTGGTTCGAGATTCCTGTCACAGACATGGAAAGAGCCAAAACATTTTATAATAAAGTTTTCAATGTGGATATTCAACTTCAGGATTTTGGAGGTGTTCTCATGGGATGGTTTCCTTTTGTAGATGGTAAAAAAGGAGCATCAGGCTCTTTAATTCAACAGAAAGCGTATATTCCTGATGATAAAAAGGGAGTTCTTATATATTTTTCTTCTGTAGATGTTAATGATGAAATAAGTAGAATAGAAAGGGCAGGAGGTAAAATTATTCAACCAAAGTCTATGATATCAAAAGATATTGGTTACATGGCGTTATTTTTAGATTCTGAAGGAAACAGAATAGCGCTGCATTCTAGAAGGTGATTAAATCCTCTTATTTCTACTCAATACCTTGTATTCTTCATAGCACTCGCTGATAGCATCCAAAATTTGCAAGTCATTTGCAACTCTGATAAAATCGGCAGAATAGTTACACTGGCTAACAATTTGATCCAAATCGATACGGTCAACTTGTAATAATGCCATCAACATTTCTCTGTCAAATCTCGAAGCAAGAAGATTCCTGATCTCATCATCCTGCTTCATCTTTTTAAGCTTACGCAATTCGTTAGGTTTTTTTCCAAAGACATTATATAAGAAATCGGCAGGATTAAAAATAGCTCCAAGCACTTTATTTACAGCACTCGGTGATCTATCACCGGCTTCGTAACCAGTTGTTGAAAGCCCCGAAATACTATATCTAAAATTATCCTGAATAGCTACTTGTTTAATATCAACCTCCAGATAACCAGTTAGTCTTAGTTGATGAACAATAACCTCTTCAAGTGCCAAAGCCAGCTCGGTCATAATAATATTGGCATTACCGAACTTGATCCAGTCATTTGTCACTCTTCACCCTTATGGATTTGAAACCCAAATAAGAAAAATGCAATGTATCATCAACATTTGCGGCTATCTCAAATTCTCCCAGGTCATTAGTAGAGGTTCCTTTAACCTGGTTAAGATTTACAATGTTAACGTTTTCTAATGGTTGAGAAGTATCACCATTGGTAACTGTTCCATATACCGTAGTTTTTTCCTGAGAAAACCCAATAGTAAATGCCAAAACAAAGGCAATCAGAAACAGAATTTTTTTCATAACTATTTTTTCAGAGGACTAAAATAAGAAACTAATTACCATTTAAACAAAGAGCATGCCTTTTTGACTAAAAATTAACAAAATAGTTTAACGTCTTGATCGTCTTGGCCTGACTGAACCTCCCGAACTAGAATCAGAGTCAGAACGTCTGGATCTGGATCTTTCAGAACTTCCCGTATTACCAACAGAAGCTGTACGTCTCGACCTTGAACTACCAGAGCCACTTCTTTCACTTCTATTTCCAGAACCGGATTCACCAGATTTAAATCCGTCAGATCGTCTTGATCTTGAACCATCAGAACCTCCTCGATCAGAACTTCTTCTGTCACCTCTGTCGCTTCTGCTACCAGAACCTCCTCCAGAGCGTCTGTCACTTCTAAACCCTCCATCACGTCTCTTTCTGTCTCCTCCACCATCACGACGTTTACCGCCACGACCTCTGTTTCTGTCTCTTCCTTTACTTTCGGTTTCTTCAACATTCACAAAGCGTCCATTGTTTTTAAAATCTGTAAAGAATTCTAATATTTTAGCCTTGTGCTCCTTTTCTGTGTTAAAAAATGAAAAGCTGTCTTTTACATCTACTTTAAATACATCATCCTGTCCAAGTCCAAGGTTATCACGAAGAAAATCTTTTAAACTCATCCAATCGTAACCATCTTTTCTTCCCACATTTATAAAGAAACGAGACGAATTATCACTTACACGATCACCATCTCTTGAACTGCTTTGTTCTGCTTGAGCGTTTAGGTCTTTAGTTTTTTGATAATAATTAAAGAATCTTGTAAATTCAACTGAAAAGAATTTCTTTATCAAATCATCTTTGGATGAATCTTCGAACAAGGCATTGATATCTTTTAAATATGGATCAATTTCATGGTTGATCTCTGTATCATGTATTTTTTCGGCAAGGGACATTAACTGCACTTGACAAATTTCCATTCCGTCAGGAATATCTTTCTTCTCAAATTGCTTATGTATAATACGCTCAATACTTTTTATTTTACGCAGTTCACTCTTAGAAACAATAACCATAGATACACCGGTTTTTCCTGCACGACCTGTTCGTCCAGATCGGTGTGTATAGGTTTCAATTTCATCAGGTAATTGATAGTTAATTACGTGTGTAATATCTTCTACATCAATACCTCGCGCAGCAACATCGGTCGCTACCAGCATTTGTATTTGATTGTTTCTAAAGGATTTCATGACCAGATCACGTTGGTTCTGACTCAAATCGCCATGCAAAGCACCGGCATTGTAGCCATCGTCCAATAATTGTTCGGCTACTTTTTGAGTATCACGCTTTGTTCTGCAAAAAATTACCGAAAATATATCCGGGTTCGCATCAGCTAAACGCTTTAAAGCCAAGTAACGGTCACGAGCATTTACCAAATAGTATTCATGAGATACCTGATTGGTACTTTCATTTTTATTACCAACTGTAATTTCTACAGGATTATGCATGAATTTTTTAGCAATGACTGAGACCTCTTTAGGCATTGTTGCCGAAAATAACCAGGTGCTCTTATCTTCCGGAGAATGTGATAAAATATCAGTAATATCCTCATAAAATCCCATGTTTAGCATTTCATCGGCTTCATCTAAAACGGCGTATTGTATTTTAGAAATATCAACCATTCGTCTGCTGATCATATCTTTCATACGTCCGGGAGTTGCCACAATAATTTGTGCACCTTTTTTAACTTGTCGTGCCTGGTCCGTAATGCTTGCACCACCATAAATGGCAGTAACATTTAAACCTTTACAGTATTTACCATACAATTTCATTTCGTTGGTAATTTGCATACATAGCTCACGAGTAGGAGATAGAATTAATCCTTGAGTGGTTCTGCTGTCAATATCAATTTTTTGAAGCATTGGAAAACCAAAGGCAGCTGTTTTACCGGTTCCTGTTTGTGCTAATCCTACTAAGTCAGTTTCTTTTTCTAGAAGTAGAGGAATGGTTTTTAATTGAACTTCTGTTGGAGTTTCAAAGCCTAAATCTGTTACGGCTTTAAGTAAATGGTCTTCAAGACCAAGTTCTTGGAATGTTTTCATTGTAAATAATAAGTATTCAATTGCATTATGTAAGTGTTACATGAGAAGCGAATCGACATACTTAAACTTAAAACTTCCGGTAACACACCCTCTCTCTGAGGAGTTGATTTTCTTAAATCAGCTGCAAATGTAGTGTTTTTTTAGTGAAACCCTATTTTTAAAGACCAACGGTCGAATAAAAATAGATAGTTGTCCCGAGAACTATTGGGATAATCCAGCTGAAAAACGGGAACTTTTGAAAAGTATTGAATTGTTATTTAATTGGGCGTTACCTTCATTGCATTCAGGTCGCGCTTTGCGCTATATCTTTTTACTTGTTCTCGATACACACTTCGACAAGCTCAGTGCACTCGAACTGAAGTAAAAAGGATGTCGCTGCAATCGCTAACGCAAATAGGTCGGTTTTCACAACAACACCTGAAATTTCGATAAAGGCGTCCTTTTTTATTTACCAACGCATCAACTGGCACAATAGCTAAAAAAGTCCACTGGACTTTTTTTAACGCTATGTCCTGGACGAGCAAAAAAGGAAAGAAAGAAATTTTTTTGTAATCACTTCGACAAGCTCAGTGTGAAATCAAGGATTAAATTGTCAAATAGATAAATAATTATAAAGTATTCAAAAATTCAACCAACTCCACAATTGCTTTCCCACGATGCCCAATTTTGTTTTTAAGTGACAACTCCATTTCTGCAAAGGTTTGGTTAAAGCCTTCAGGTCTAAAAATTGGGTCGTAACCAAAGCCACTATCGCCTTTTTTGGTTGAGGTGATTGCACCTTTACAGATTCCAGTAAAGGTGTGAAGTTTGTTGTTTATGTGTAAAGCGATTACGGTTTTAAATTGTGCGTTTCGGTTTGGGTTGTCTTGTAACTCCAACAAGAGTTTATTCATGTTATCGTTAGCATCACGTTGCTCACCTGCATAACGCGCTGAAAACACACCGGGTTCTCCATTTAAAGCCTCGACCTCTAAACCAGTGTCGTCTGCAAAACAATCAAACCCATAATGTTTCTTTATGTATTCTGCTTTTTGAATGGCATTGCCTTTAATGGTAAGTTGGGTTTCAGGAACCTCCTCAAAACAACCAATATCCTTAAGACTTAACAAGCTTACATGACTCGGAATTAAGGCCTGTACTTCCTTAATTTTATTTTGGTTATTGGTAGCGAATACGAGTTGCATAGGTTTTGTAAAAGGCAAAGATACTAATCATACATGGAAAGGTCATTGAGAACCTATATGTCATTCCTGCGAAAGCAGGAATCCATTAATTATTGAAACCAAAAAGTAGATTCCTGCTTTCGCAGGAATGACAAAAAAACACTAATTTTGCACTCCAAATGCAATTCAACAATAACAAACGATACAACGATTACTCGTCCTTTATCAAGCAGAAATTTTCTGAGCGTGTCCAAAAAATTTCTTTAGATACAGGGTTTACCTGTCCCAACAGAGATGGCACAAAAGGCGTTGGTGGTTGTACCTATTGCAATAACAATTCCTTTAATCCGGACTATTGCAAACCCGATAAAAGCATTACCCAACAGTTGGATGAAGGCATTGCAATCTTCTCCAAAAAATACAAAACACAGCAGTATTTAGCCTATTTTCAAGCCTACACCAATACCTATGCAGATATCAATTTGGTGAAGCAATTGTATAACGAGGCACTCAAGCATCCTAAAGTAATAGGCCTGGTCATTGGTACACGACCAGATTGTATTAAAGATGAGTTGATTGATTTTTTATCTGATCTATCTAAAACGGACTACATTTCTTTAGAGTTTGGAATAGAAAGCACTTTAGAAAGAACCCTAAAATTGGTAAACCGTTGCCATACCTATAAAGAAACCGTTGAAGCTTACAAACTCGCCAAAAACAAAGGTTTGCATTTAGGCGCTCATATGATCATTGGCTTACCAGGAGAAAGTAAAGCAGATATTTTAAACCACGCAACCGAGATATCCAAACTGCCAATAAACACCTTAAAACTGCACCATTTACAAGTGGTAAAACATACCATGATGGCAAAACAGTTTAAGGAAAACCCGGAACAGTTTAGTTTATTTACTGTTGATGAGTATATAGATCTTATAACCGACTTTGTAGCCTTGTTACGACCAGATATTATTATAGAACGCTTTATTAGCCAATCGCCTCACCATTTATTAATTGCACCAAAATGGAATTTAAAGAATTTTGAAATGGTTGCAAAAATTGATAAAAAATTGGAAGAAAAAAACCTTTGGCAAGGGAAAAGTATAGAACCGTCATTGCTAACTTAAAACCGTCATTCTTATCATTCAGCGCTACTACTTAGAATCCAATAATTATTTAAACCAAAAAGTGGATTCCGCATCAAGTGCGGAATGACAAATAGAACCGTCATTGCGAACGCAGTGAAGCAACCTCACGCTTTGAAACGCAAACCCTATTTATAAACTATAATCAACCAGTTAAATAGATTCACCAAAAATCCAAACAAAATTCTTACCTTCCACAACTGTTTTTCAATCCTAAAAAAGAAACATATGTTTAGCAGGTTAAAAGGGTTTTCACGCGCATTCTGGACAGCCAATATAGTAGAGTTACTGGAACGTGGTGCCTATTATGGTGTATTTATTGTTATCACTTTATATCTATCCAGAATTCTCGGTTTCACAGATGTTGAGGCTGGTTTAATTTCTGGTATCTTTTCTGGTGGTTTGTTCCTATTACCAACCTTTACAGGTGCCTTAGCCGATAAAATTGGGTTTAAATATTCCCTGTTAATCGCCTTTGCCTTATTAAGTGTTGGTTATTTTGGGTTGGCTATTATTCCTACAGTTTTAGAATCCGGTGGCTTGGTAGACTATTCCAATAACGATATAAAATTTACAGGCTTGTTGGAGTCTGCTCAACAATGGGCTATTGTTCCAGTCATGATAATTATTATGATTGGTGGTAGTTTTATTAAATCGGTTATTACAGGAACCGTTGCCAAAGAAACTACAGAAGCTACCAGAGCTCAGGGATTTTCCATTTTTTATATGATGGTGAATATTGGAGCCTTTTCCGGTAAAACGATTGTAAAACCATTGCGTATGGCTATGGGAGACATGGGATTGGTGTATATTAATTATTTCTCGGCAGCTTTAACAGCTATTGCGTTAATAATGATAATCTTCTTTTATAAAAGTGGCAAACATGAAGGTGAAGGCAAAACTTTTGGTGAGATTTGGACAGCCTTAATAAAGGTTTGCACCAATGGACGCTTGATAACACTAATTCTGATCATTACAGGTTTCTGGATGGTACAGCATCAGTTATATGCAACCATGCCAAAATATGTATTACGAATGGCAGGAGAAGGCGCATCACCTTCGTGGTATGCGAATGTGAATCCGTTGGTTGTAGTATTGACAGTGACATTTGTAACCAGAATGATGGCAAGTAAAACGCCATTATTCTCAATGACTGTTGGCATGTTCATAATGCCGTTATCTGCATTAGCAATGGCAGCAGGAAATTTAATTGGCAGTGACCAGGTTGATCTTGGTTTTATGACCATGCATCCTATTGCGTTTATGATGGTAGTTGGTATTGCCCTACAAGCATTGGCAGAATCCTTTATTTCGCCACGTTACCTGCAATTCTTTTCATTGCAAGCTCCAAAAGGAGAGGAAGGCTTGTATCTTGGGTTTAGCCATTTACATTCATTCTTATCATCTATAATTGGTTTTGGATTGTCAGGGTGGTTATTATCAAAATATTGTCCGGACCCACGATTGTTTGATACACATGCAGCTTGGGAATCAGCAGCAGGAAATGCACATTACATTTGGTATTTCTTTGCAATTATTGCTTTAACATCTGCAATTTCGTTGATCATTTACGGTAAAGTGATCAAACGATTGGATGCGAAAGTTCAGTAGGGGGTATTCAGTCGCGGTTTGCAGTCACAGTATTTAGTAGGCAGTATTCAGTAGGTGGTAGTTCCTAAAAGTTTTTCAGTTAGTTACAATCAAGTCTTGATTCTTTGTTCTAACAGCGTAGCGGTCTATTGTCTATTTCTCTTTTAAACAAAACTCCAAGCAACCAAGCGACTTTGCTTATTGCCTTGAGACATATTTATAGTTTTATGCGTTGCTTTAAGCTTATCTAATTGCTTATAGATTTTTGGTAGATTATCCTTTTTGGAAACCAAGGTTGTAAACCATCCTACTTGCGATTTAAATAAGACACTTTGCTTGATCATTCGCTTTATAAACAAGGCTTCTCCACCATTGCACCAAAGTTCGTTAGCCTGACCTCCAAAATTCAATCCGGAATGACCTTCTTTTTTAAGATTTCTCAGTTTTAACTTGGTGCTTTTTGTAGCTTCTGCTTCAGAGGTATGAAAAGGAGGGTTGCACATGGTAAAATCGAAGCGTTCATCAGCTTTAATAATGCCTTCAAATATATTGGCATTATTGTCCTGATGTCTTATTTCTATCTTTTTACTTAGACCTTCGGTTAAACTCACATTATGTTTTGCTGCAGATACAGCTTCTAAACTTATATCGCAACCAACCATATCCCAATTATAGATTTGCGATCCTAAAATAGGATAGATACAATTGGCACCTACACCAACATCTAATCCCTTCAATGTTTTATTTGTGTTTTCAAATATATCTGAAATATGATGGATATAATCTGCGCGACCTGGAATAGGAGGACACAGGTATCCTTTAGGAATTCTCCAGTCAGTTATATTATAATGTGTTAGAAGGATGGCTTTATTTAAATAAAATACAGCATCACTTTTTGCAAAATCAATGGTTTTATTTCCGTGTTCATTTGTAAAAACAAATCGCGCTAACTTACTTTGATTTAATATGAGATCATCAAAATTATAGGACGAATTGTGAATATTCTTTGGATGCATGTTTGATTAATTATCTATTTAAAAGTTCAAAGATAGTCTTAAACTCAATCAATGATTAAAAATAGTTGATTGAATCATCTACCTTTGCCGCTCAATAAAAATAAGTATGTCAACATTTTTAGAATTAGGAGTAAAAAAAGATTATATAAAAGCCTTAACGGAGCTGAATATAAATGTTCCAACAGAAATTCAGGAAAAAACAATTCCTGTTTTGTTAGAATCTCCAAAAGATTTTATTGGTTTGGCACAAACAGGTACTGGTAAAACTGCAGCTTTCGGCTTGCCAATTTTACATCAAATAGATGATAAAAAAGACGAAGTACAAGCCTTAATTTTAGCTCCGACACGAGAATTGGTTCAACAAATTAAAAAGCAACTCTTTAAATTCACAAAATATACCGATGCGAAGATTTTTGTTGAAGGCGTTTATGGCGGTGAAAAAATTGATATTCAAATTAGAAACTTTAAAACGAACTACGCATATTGTTGTAGCAACTCCAGGACGCTTACTGGATTTAATAGAAAGAGGCTCGGTAGATATTGAAAATGTTAAAACACTTGTATTAGATGAAGCTGATGAAATGTTGAGTATGGGTTTTAAAGAAGATTTAAATAAAATTTTAAAATACACTATCAGGAACAAGAAATACTTGGTTATTTTCAGCAACTATGCCAGAAGAAGTATTAAGGGTATCATAAAATCTTATATGTCATGCAAATGCAGCATAAAATTGAGGTGAATAAAAATGCTTTGGTGAATGCAAATATTTCGCATCATTACATTGTATACATCCATTAAGAGATAAACCTAAATACATTATATAAGCTTTTAGATAAAAGACAAGATGAAAGAGGTATTATTTTTTGCAGAACAAAAGCAGGAACACAAAGCATTAACAACAGCATTTGACAACACGAAGGTTTTTCTGTTGGTGCTTTAGAAGGAGATATGCAACAAAAAGAACGCGATAAAGTAATGCGTGCTTTTAAAAATGAAAACCTACAAGTATTGGTTTCTACAGATGTTTCTGCAAGAGGTATAGATGTAAATAATCTGGCATTTATTATTCATCATCAATTACCAGAACATTTAGAATATTATACACATAGAAGTGGTAGAACGGCAAGAGCAGGAAAAACAGGACAATCGATTGCTTTAATCCTTCCTAACGAAATTCAGCGAATCAACGAGATCCAAAGAGAACTGGGAATAAAGTTTAAAGAAATATTAGTTTAGGTCTTTTAAGTACAGCTAATGCTTAGTAATCAGCCGATTGTATGCGAAGGCTGAAGTTTAGTAACAGTATTCATTAGTAGTATGCAATTGAAGTAGACATAACAGTTCCTAAATGTTTATGAGTTAGTCACAATCGAGTTTTGATCCTTGATTCTAACAGCGTAGCGGTCTATTCATCTTATAAAAAAAGGAAAAAACCCTTATGACCTAATTGGAATAAAAATAGTATATTACGTTATCATTTACAGAATCACTTCCCTAAAATTGGTTCGGTGTATCAGTACACTATAGCATTTAAAGTATTGTAAAATGGATCCTTAATCCATTTATTAAATTAATCTTTAAAATTAAAGTTATGCCAATTTATATGGATCGCCACGAAATACCAGCAGAGATTACTGCAGAACATGTTGCAAAAATGCACAAAGAAGACATGAAGGTAGAACACTTATATGGCTGCAAAGGAATGACCTATTGGTGTGATGAGAAGAGACATACTGCATTTTGCTTGATAGAGGCACCCAATAAGAAAGCACTTCAAGATATGCATAATCATGCTCATGGCGAGTTTCCCCATAGTATTATTGAAGTCGATGATGCTATAGTAGAATCCTTTTTGGGTAGAATAGCAGATCCTGAAGCTTCTAAAGACACCCAATTGAATATTATTGATGATCCTGCATTTAGAATTATTATGGTCATTAGTATTAAAAAGATGTCCTTGAAAAATTCGACATCTCAACTATTAATATCTGAGACTATTAATTATACTAAATCAATACTTAAATCATTAGAAAAGTTTAGAGGCCGCATCGTTAAACAAAAATCTGATTATTTTTTAACCTCTTTTAAAGATGTTAGTAATGCCGTGTTGTGTGCTTTAGAAATTCAAAAGGGCGCTAACCAAAATAAAAAACACAAGTTCTAATTTAACTTTGAATATCGGTTTAAGTGCTGGACTTCCTGTAACTGATAAAGATGGCATTTTTGAAGACACCATTAGAATGGCAGAGCGTTTGTGCGATAATGTAAAAGGTCAGATTGCTATGACATCTGAAGTTAAAGATTTGTTTGAAAGCGAAAATTTAAAAATTTCAATGGATGACAAAGTTGTAAAAGTACTCAACAGCAGTAACGAGAAGTTTCTTAATATGCTGATGGATTACACCGAAAAAGAATGGTACAATCCAACCTTAAGTGCAATAGGTTTAAGCAAACATTTAGGATTTAGTAAATCCCAGTTATACCGAAAAATGATTGCTAATACAGGAACATCTCCTAATACCTTTATAAAAGAGTACCGATTAAATAAAGCATTAAATCTGTTAAACAAGCATGCAGATAATATTTCTGAAGTAGCTTTTAAATCTGGGTTTAATAGTCCAGCCTATTTCTCTAAATGCTTTCAGGAAACCTATGGAATTTTACCTTCTGCTTATTTAAAACAGAGTGTTTAGCTAATAGAATTCCTTTGAATTTTCTTCATTTAAAAAAAATCAAAACGAACCATTTGTGTAATTTTTTGAACGAAAACTAACATCTGTTCAAGTTTTTATGTTCCAACTTTGTAGTAGTAAATCTTTCCTGTGGGGGATTTATCAGCTATTATCCAACTAAATACCAACAACAAATGAAAAATTCAGTAAAAATTTTAGACCCTTCATTAATTGAAGAATTTGCCTCACAATTGCGAGGTGACATAGTTAATCCATCAGATGCAGACTATAACGAAACACGAAAAGTGTATAACGGAATGATTGATAAACGTCCGGGACTATTCGCCATGTGTGTAGATGTTGCCGATGTTATGGCTTCTGTGAATTTTGGAAGAGAAAATAATTTGTTAGTTGCAGTGAGAGGAGGAGGACACAATGGAGGCGGATTAGGACTCTGTAATGATGGTTTGGTAATCGATTTATCAGGAATAAAATTTGTTCGTGTAGATACGTCAAATAACACTGTACGTGTTGGAGGTGGGAACCTATGGGGAGAAGTAGATCATGCCACACATCCTTTTGGATTGGCAGTGCCTGCAGGAATAATATCGACAACTGGAGTTGGAGGATTAACCTTAGGTGGTGGTGTAGGTCATTTATCAAGAAAATATGGTTTAACAATAGATAATCTTTTGGAAGCAGATATGGTTCTGGCAGATGGCTCATTTGTATCTGTAAACAAAGACCAATATCCAGATCTGTTTTGGGCCATTCGTGGTGGAGGCGGAAACTTTGGAATTGTAACCTCGTTTAAATTTCAAGCGCATCCTGTAAAAACTGTAATTGGAGGGCCAACCTTATGGCCAATCGAGCAAACAGAAAAAATTATGAAATGGTATCATGATTTCATTCTTAATGCGCCAGATGAATTAAATGGTTTTATAGCCACAATGGTTATTCCAGGTCCACCTTTTCCAGATTTTTTACATGGAAACCAATATTGTGGTATTGTATGGTGCTATACTGGTAGTCAACAAGAGTTTGATAAATTAATTAAACCTGCACTGGATTTAGAGCCTGTTTTTGCCCATGTTGGTGAAATGCCTTATCCTTCAATACAAACCTTATTTGATGGCTTAATGCCTCATGGTTTACAATGGTATTGGCGAGCAGACTTTTTTAAGGAATTAGGATCAGAAATAAGAGCACAACATTTAAAGTTTGGTTCTAAAATTCCAACACCATTATCTCAAATGCATTTATATCCTATTAGTGGAGCAGCAAGTAGAGTAGGTCCTGAAGATACACCATGGGCTTATCGAGATGCTAAATATGCAGGAGTAATTGTTGGTGTGGATCCAGACCCAAAAAATGCAGATAAAATAACGAATTGGTGCAAAGATTATTGGGAAGCCTTACACCCTTACTCATCAGGTGGGGCCTATTCAAATTTCATGATGGATGAAGGTCAGGAAAGAGTCAAAGCAAGTTATAAGCACAACTATGATCGTTTGGCTAAAATAAAAGCTAGGTATGATTCTAAAAACTTTTTTAGTGTCAATCAGAATATTAAACCGAGTAAATAAATATTAATCAACTAAAAACCAAAAAAATGAAACATTTAAAAACATTAGGAATACTATGTCTTGTTTTACTGTTTATTAATTGTGGAAACAAAGAAAGTAACAAAAAGGAAATGGCTTTAGCAGAAACAGAAATTGAAACTGTTTCAGAATTACCTGTAGAAAAAAGTTTATTTGAACGCTTAGGAGGTGAAGATGGAATATCATCACTTGTAGACAATATTGTCGATAATCATTTAAAGAATCCTGTTATTAATCAAAAATTCTCACATCTTAAACCAGGAACAGAATCTTATGAGATATTTAAAGCTCATGTTAGAGAATTTTTATCAGCAGGAACAGGAGGAACAGCTAAATATACTGGTAAAGATATGGTAGCAGCTCACACTGGGTTTAGCATAACTGGAAAGGAGTTTTTAAGTACTACTGACGACGTTTTAATGGCTATGGATAGTCATAACATTGACGAAGAAACTAAAAAAGACATGCTCTTTATATTGTATTCAATGAAAGATGCAATTATGGATAAATAATTCTAATAATCAATCTTGATTATGAGCCTTGTTACCTATTATGATAAGGCTCATTTTTTTATACAGTAAATTCTCGGTATAATAGCTGCACAAAAAATAAACGAACCAACGTACTAAGCAATGACAATTTAGGTGTAATCTATTTTTACCGTAAATCCTTGAAATCAATCTATAAATTTTGATTTTACCAATATTTTATATAGTGAAATTGGTATTTAAAAGAGGTTTTTGGCATTGCATCCAGTTTTCTTTAGGTTTTTTCGTCAGACTCAATAAAGATATTATATTTGGACGTTTTAGAAATAAATTGATTCTATGTTATTTAATTCAATTGATTTTGCCATATTCCTGCCAATAGTATTTATATTATATTGGTTTGTAACAAATAAAAATTTAAAGCTTCAAAACCTATTAATAGTAGTTTCTAGTTATTTTTTTTACGGCTGGTGGGACTGGAGATTCCTATCGCTTATCTTGTTTAGTACCATTGTGGACTACACTGTTGGATTGCAATTAAGGAAACAAGAGAATAAGACTAAAAGGAAACTATTGCTCTGGACCAGTATTTTGGTTAATTTAGGATTCCTTGGGTTTTTTAAATACTATAATTTCTTTCTGGATAATTTTATAACTGCTTTTTCCTTCTTTGGTAAAGAAATTGGTGCAAGCTCATTGAATATCATTTTACCTGTAGGAATTAGTTTTTATACTTTCCAAACATTAAGTTATACTATTGATGTTTATAAAGGAAAACTTGAACCGACCAAAAGATTTATTGCATTTGCGGCATTTGTAAGTTTTTTTCCACAATTAGTTGCAGGTCCTATAGAAAGAGCCACTAATTTATTGCCTCAGTTCTATAAAAAACGGACTTTTGATTATAATAAGGCAGTAGACGGCATGAGACAAATTCTTTGGGGTTTGTTTAAGAAGATAGTTATTGCAGATAATTGTGCAGAATATGCCAATTTAATATTCAATAACTCCGATGATTATTCGGGTAGCACCCTTGTGTTGGGAGTTTTGTTTTTTACATTTCAGATTTATGGTGATTTTTCGGGCTATTCTGATATTGCCATTGGAACCTCACGATTATTTGGTTTTAACCTGATGCGAAATTTCGCATTCCCATATTTTGCAAGGGATATAGCCGAATTCTGGAGGCGATGGCATATTTCGCTATCCACCTGGTTCAGAGATTATTTATATATTCCATTAGGAGGTAGCAGAGGAGGAACTAAAATGAAAATAAGAAATACTTTTATAATTTTTATAGTGAGTGGATTTTGGCACGGTGCAAATTGGACATTCATTATTTGGGGAGCCTTAAATGCTATTTATTTCTTACCATTGTTACTAACCAATATGAACAGAAACAATCTGGATATAATAGCAAAGGGAAAACTTATTCCGACACTAAAGGAATTTTCATTCATGTTGGTAACATTTATCCTGACCATGCTTGCATGGGTGTTTTTTAGAGCCAATAATGTTACCCATGCCATTCAGTATTTAATGGAAATATTTTCTGCAACTTTATTCATTAAACCTAGTTTTATTGGTATGGATCATGCCTTGATAACATTAGCTCTAGTTGCTTTGTTCTTAATTGTTGAATGGATAGGTAGAGAACAGGAATATGCTATTGAGAATTTGGGTATTAAGTGGAAAAAGCCAATTAGATATGCCATGTATTACGCTATTATAATATTAATATTTTGGTTTGGAGGTAAAGAACAGCAATTTATCTATTTTCAATTTTAATTATTTATGAAAAGGTTTATTATTCAACTATTAATATTTTCTTTTTTCTTGGTCTCACAGGAGAAGTAATTATCAGGGTATTTAATTTAGTTTCAGATATTCCAGAACGTTATGTTGATGAATATGGGGTACAAAGATATAAGCCAGGTCAATCAGGATATTTTAAGGATGTAAAATCAAAATGGACTGTGAATGAATATGGTTGGGTTGGATTATCTAAAATAGAAAATGATACAGTTATTTCTATAATTGGAGATTCATACATCGAAAATTTGATGAACCCAAAAGAATGCAATCAAGGAAGTATTCTAAAATCGTATTTCCCTAATTATTCTTTTTTTGAGGCGGGTCGCTCTGGAGTTACCTTTATTGAGGCTATGGAAATCAGTAGGATATTAGATAAGGAAGTAAATTCAACTTATCATTTATTGTACTTGAACGAATTTGATTTTTATGAATCAATAGAGGACTTAAAGTCGTATGAAGACAGATTACAGGTAAACCTTGAAACAAACAGTATAAAAAAGGGTCAATTAAATTCACCAAAACTAAAAAAAATACTATATAGTTTCAAGTTAATGTACTACATGTATTTAAGGTTTCCAATTTTTGTAGAAGCACAAAATAAAGCTACTGAGCATGAAGGTCCGATTGATGATATAACATTTGATAAACAGATTTTTCAAAAACTGTTTTCTTATTGTTCTAATATTTACAATCTAAATAAAATAATATTTGTAATTCACCCGAATACTGATGAAAAGATCATTTCACTTGCTAATGAATTTGGAATAAAAACAATTATATTAAATTCTGATGGAGATAAAGATTGGGGCCTAGGAGAGCATGATGGTCATTGGTCTTGTTACGGACAAAACCAAGTGAGCAAACAGATCAAAGAACAATTTGATTTCAATAAAAATAAGAGCAAATTAAATTAAATCTCAGTAAGATTTTTACCTATGATGATAAGGCTCATTTTTTAGAATTGTAAATGCTCTGTATAATTGTTCCACAAAAAATAATCGAACCATTTGATGTGAAAAGGTCATTTTTGACAGAGAAAGTTTTCCCTGAGCTTTATCATAAACCTCTTGCGAAAAACCATAAGGTCCGCCTATTGCAAAAACCAATTGCTTTATTCCTGAATTCATATGTTTTTGAAGATACAGTGCAAACCTTACCGAATCCATTTGTTTTCCATTTTCATCTAACAAAATTAAAACATCAGTAGGTTTTAGCTGTTTTAGGATAAGCTCGCCTTCTTTTTGTTTTTGCCGCTCTTCGCTAAGGTTTTTTGCATTTTTTATATCTGGAATAATATCCAATTTAAACTTATTATAAAAACCGAGACGCTTCTGGTAATCATCAATTAATAACTGTAGTTCCTTACTGTCTGTTTTACCAATGGATAGGAGTTTTATGGTCATAAAACAAAATTACGATTTATGAATTATGAAATACGATTTTTTTGTGAATAAATATTCTAATATCGTGAATCGAATATCGTAATTCAAAAATCAATTCTTATTTTAGCAGTAAACAAATAATCCATGATCAGTAAAACCAAATTTAAACACGAAATAGACCAAATAATTGCAAATGGAATACGTGAAGATGTTGGTGATGGTGATCATAGCTCCTTGGCTTGTATTCCATTTACAGCTCAAGGTAAAGCAAAACTTTTGGTTAAAGATGAAGGTATTATTGCAGGAGTTGATTTCGCAAAAAAAGTATTCAAGTTTGTTGACAGGAATTTGAAAGTTGAGGTCATTATTAATGATGGCGAAAAAGTAAAATATGGAGACATTGTTTTTTTTGTAGAGGGATCGGCCCAATCAATTTTAAAATCAGAGCGTTTGGTGTTAAATGCAATGCAACGGATGAGCGCAATTGCGACTAAGACCAAATTATTTGCCGATTTAATTGCCGGAACAAAAACTAAAATTATTGACACCAGAAAAACCACTCCGGGAATTCGCGCTCTTGAAAAATGGGCTGTAAGAATTGGTGGAGGTGAAAATCACAGGTTCGGATTGTATGATATGATCATGCTTAAGGATAACCATATTGATTTTGCAGGAGGCATTACAAAAGCTATCGAAAAAACAAAACGCTATTTGACAGAGACCAAAAGGGACTTACAAATTGTTGTGGAAGCTAGAAATCTGGATGAAATAAAAGAAATTTTAAAAACCGACGGTATCTACAGGATCCTGATTGATAATTTTAATTTTGAAGACACAAAAAAAGCGGTACAGTTGATCAATGGTAAATGTTTAACAGAAAGCTCAGGGGGGATCAATGAAAAGACCATTCGGGATTATGCTTTGTGTGGTGTGGATTATATTTCAAGTGGTGCCTTGACACATTCTGTTCATAATTTGGACTTAAGTTTGAAAGCGGTATAAAATGACCAAAACCTCTGAAGAAAGACTTAGTAAAATTCCGATCGTTAATTTGATTGTAAAATTACTTCAAAAGATTAAACTTCCCGGATTAGAGGGTATGTCTTTGTTTCATTTGATCGAAATGTATTTGGTAGGTATTGTTAGGGGAGCTATTACGACCAGAGGAAGTGCCATTGCCTTTAATTTCTTTACAGCTATCTTCCCATTTTTGATCTTTATTTTGATATTAATACCGTACATCCCGGTTGAAGATTTTAGAAGCGAATTCATGATATTTTTGGAATCGTTCCTGCCTCCAAGCACGTCAGATTTTTTCTTTAAGAATATTTTTGAAGATATTGAGAATACAAATAGAGGAGGATTGTTGTCCACGGTTTTTTTACTGTCTATAATATTAATGGCCAATGGAGTAAGTGCAGTATTCTCCGGATTTGAAAACTCATATCATTCACAATTGACGAGAAACATTGTGTATCAATATTTTTATGCCTTAGGTGTAGCCATCATTTTAGCCTTACTTTTAATTATTACCGTTGTTGTACTAGGATATTTTGAGATCTATGTGATACAGAATTTGGAAGATTTTGGATATATAGAAAAACAACAGGGTAAATTTGGAGTTCAATTAGCTAAATATCTGTTTTTTGTGGTTATGGTCTATTTAGCAACCTCTATCCTATATTATTTCGGAACAAAAGAAGGACGGCATACTAATTTCTTTTCAGTGGGGGCTATTTTCACGACATTACTAATTATGCTAACATCTTACCTTTTTGGTATTTATATTGAAAACTTTTCACAGTATAACGAGTTGTACGGATCAATAGGTGCACTTTTAATATTATTGCTTTATATCTGGCTTAACTCTAATATTCTATTATTAGGTTATGAGTTGAACGCTTCAATAAACCAATTAAAAAAGAAGATTTAAGCATATCTCATTTTAAACATGCAATATTTTATAGATATTATTCTTCCTATTCCTTTAGAAAAGCTATTTACCTATAGCATTACTAAGGCAGAAGCTGGTTTTTTAAAACCGGGAATTAGAGTTGCAGTTCCGTTTGGAAAATCTAAGATATATACAGGACTAGTCTATAAAATTCATAATGAAGCCCCAATAATTTATGAAGCTAAAGAGATTGACCAGATATTGGATGAAGTTCCCATTGTCAACTCCTATCAGCTAAAATTATGGAAGTGGATAGCAGACTATTACCTATGCACCATGGGTGAAGTTCTGCGAGCTGCTTTACCAAGTGCTTTCCTGCTCGAAAGTGAGACTATTGTAAGACTCAATAAGAAAATAAAATTAAATGATGAAGAACTTAAAGATGATGAATTTCTAGTGGTTGAAGCCTTGCATCATCAGTCTTCATTAAAAATTCATGAGATTACATCTATAATAGATAAAAAAAATGCGCTCCCGGTTATTAAAAGACTTTTGGATAAGGAGGCTATTGATCTGCAGGAAGAAGTTTTTGAAAAGTACAAACCAAAACTGGTCAGGCACATTAGATTGCATACTCAATATGCTACAGAAAAGTCACTTCAATTCTTATTGGACGATCTTAAAAGAGCACCTAAACAGCGAGATGTTATAATGACCCTGTTTTCGTTATCTGCTCAAACAAAAAAACCGATAAAAGTTAAACAACTCATAGAAAAGAGCGGAGCTTCATCGGCGACGATTAAGACATTGATCGATAAAAATATATTAGAAGATTATGAGGTCAAGACAGATCGAGTAACGTATTCTGATGAAGATAATGAAGCAACAAAGATCTTGAATTCATATCAATCTGAAGCCTTAGAAAAAATATCAGAATTATTTAAAAAACAGAATGTCACACTACTTCATGGTGTAACATCTTCAGGAAAAACTGAAGTGTATTCCAAATTAATTGAAGATGTATTGAAAGAAGGCAAACAAATCCTGTATCTGCTTCCTGAAATTGCTTTAACAACTCAATTAGTTGAAAGAATGCAAACTTATTTTGGAAAAAAGGTCTCTGTTTATCATTCAAAATATTCATTGAATGAACGTGTTGAAGTTTGGAATCATGTATTGAATAATTCAAATAGATCACAAATAATATTAGGTGCGAGGTCATCTGTTTTTTTACCTTTTAATAATTTGGGACTGATAATTGTTGATGAGGAGCACGAGTTATCCTATAAACAATTTGATCCTGCCCCGCGTTATCATGCTCGGGACACGGCAATTGTCTTGGCTTCACTATTTCAAGCAAAAACCTTGCTGGGTTCTGCTACACCAAGTTTGGAATCCTACTTTAATGCCGAACAGAATAAATATGGATTGGTGGAGATCGAAAGACGATATAATGATGTGTTAATGCCACAGATAGAACTTGTGGATATCAAGGAAAAACAACGAAAGAAACAAATGAAAGGCCACTTTAGTGACCGAATGATCGAAGAAATGACCGAGGCGTTGCAGCATGAACAGCAAATAATTTTGTTTCAAAACAGAAGAGGTTTCTCTCCAATTGTTGAATGCAATACTTGTGGTCATTCACCTCAGTGCCCCAATTGTGATGTTAGTTTAACCTTCCATCAAAAGATCAATCAACTAAGATGTCATTATTGTGGATATCATATGGCGATGTTATTAAATTGTTTAGCTTGTGGCAGTCCGTCTTTAGATAGCAAGGGTTTTGGAACCGAACAAATAGAGCAGGAGGTAAAACAACTATTTCCAAAAGTAAAAGCTGCCAGGATGGATCTGGACACAACAAGAGGCAAATTTGGTTATCAAAAAATTATTTCTTCTTTTGAACAACATGAGATCGATGTTTTAGTAGGCACGCAAATGGTCACTAAAGGATTGGATTTCAGAAATGTGAAACTTGTAGGAATCATGAATGCTGATACTATGCTTAATTATCCCGACTTCAGAGCTCATGAACGGAGTTTTCAAATGATGCTCCAGGTTGCGGGACGAGCAGGAAGGACTGATGAACGAGGTAAAGTTTTAATACAAACATACAATCCGTATCATAAAATATTACAACAGGTCACTACCAACGATTATAGTGGAATGTATAAAGAGCAAATGAATGATCGCCACAACTATAAATATCCTCCTGTTTACAGGTTAATAAAGATTACATTAAAACATAAGGAATTCAATAGAGTGAATGAGTCCAGTGATTGGTTGGGGCGTTCATTAAGGCAAGTTTTTCCTGAATATGTGCTTGGTCCCGAATTTCCACCGATTGCAAGAATACGAAATCAATACCAAAAGAATATTCTAATAAAGATACCTCCCAAGCAGTCCTTAATTAAAACAAAAGAAGCTATTCTTAAGATAAAGAATAGCTTCCTAAACGTAAAAGATTTCCGTTCGGTAAAAGTAATTTTAAACGTCGATAGCTATTAAATTAAATATTATTTAAAGCGTCTACCAATAAGGTCTTTTTGTTTCTGCTTAAAGGTATTTCATAAGCACCCACTTCAACATTTTTACTGTTAAATCTATCTACTTTATCAAGATTAACAATATAAGATTTGTGGATTCTTAAAAATTTGCCTTCAGGCAGTTCTTTTTCAAACGCTTTCATAGTAGAAAGTACTACCAAGCTGTTTTCTTCAGTCACTAGTTTAACGTAGTCTCCGAGAGCTTCAATCCATTTAATGTCTTTGATATAAACCTTTCGTTTCTTAAGATTACTTTTTACAAAAATGTGTTCACCATCAGTTTCATTAAAGTCTAGCTTTAATTTATGTTGCTCAAGGGCTTTTTCAACAGCAACATTAAAACGTTCTTTGGTGAGAGGTTTTTGTAAATAATCAGTAGCATCGTAATTAAAAGCTTTAAACGCATATTCGGTTTTACCTGTGACAAAAATAATTTGAGGCTTATTATTTAATACATCAAGTAACTCGAATCCGTTTAAAACAGGCATTTCGATGTCAAGAAAGATAAGGTCTACCTTGTGCGTATTCAAACCATTTTTGGTTTCTAGCGCACTATTGTACTCTGCTATTAAGTTAAGAGAGGAATGATTCTCAATTAATTTAACAATAGATAGACGTTGGATTGCAGAATCATCAACAACAACACAATTTAAAGTCATAACATTTTACTTTATTAGGTTAAGATTTCGACAAACATACATAAAAAATCTTTAAAATGCAAAAAACTCCGATAAAGTGTTTTATTTATTTTAAAACGCAGGTTTATTCCTTACAAATGGGGAAAAAATTAAAATGTTAAACATTAAATTGTATAGTCCTAAATAATTAGTTATTTTTGCACTCATTTTTAACAATAAACAAAATTTTTATGAATCATTATGAAACTGTTTTCATCTTAAATCCCGTTTTATCTGAACCTCAGATAAAGGAAACAGTAAAGAAATACGAAGATTTACTCGTTTCTAAAGGTGCAAAGATGATAGCTAAGGAAGATTGGGGGCTAAAAAAGTTGGCTTACCCGATCCAAAATAAGAAAAGTGGCTTTTACCACTTATTTGAGTATACTGTACCAGGAGAAGTAATTAACACTCTGGAACTGGAATTTAGACGTGATGAACGTTTTATGCGTTACCTAACCGTTAGTTTGGACAAGCATGCAGTTTCTTGGGCCGAAAGAAGAAGAAAAAGAGATCAACAAAAAGCGTAATTATGGCAACTTTAGAACAACAATCGAAAGATAAGAAAGACGGAGGAGAAATTAGATATCTAACTCCATTAAACATAGAGACGAATAAGAAAAAGAAATATTGTATGTTTCAAAAGTCTGGAATCAAGTATGTTGATTACAAAGATCCGGATTTTTTAATGCGATTTATAAATGAGCAAGGTAAAATTTTACCAAGACGTTTGACAGGAACATCATTAAAGTATCAAAGAAAAGTTGCTGTAGCTGTAAAAAGAGCACGTCACTTAGCTTTAATGCCTTATGTAGCTGATTTATTAAAATAAATTATCATAATTATGGAACTTATATTAAAACAAGACGTTGAGAATTTAGGATTTAAAGACGACATTGTAACAGTTAAGAACGGTTATGGTAGAAATTTTTTAATTCCGCATGGACAAGCCGTATTGGCAACAATTTCAGCAAAAAAGGTGTTGGCTGAAACTTTAAAGCAACGAGCATTTAAAGAAACGAAAGTTGTTAGTGAGGCTGAAAAGATTGCAGAAGGACTTAATAATTTGGAAATAAAAATAGCTGCAAAAACAGGAGAAGGTGATAAGCTTTTTGGTTCTGTTAACAATGCAGATCTTGCTGATGTATTGGAAAAAGAAGGTGTATCAATTGATAAAAAATACATTACTATTGCCGGTGGATTAATTAAAAGAACCGGTCAATATGAGGCTACTTTGCGCTTCCACAGAGAAGTAGTCAAATCATTTACATTTGATGTAGTAGCTGAAGCAAAATAATTATTAACAATATTTAACGATTGGTTAATAAAACAATAGAAGCCGCACGAAAGTGTGGCTTTTTTTATTCTACATTTGTAACTAATTTTTATTAACTAATTAATCCTTAAATAATGAGAAGACTAATTATTTCTTTTGCATTTTTGTTTTTTGGTGTTTTCGCCTTTTCACAAGTAACAACATCAAATATTAAAGGTCTAGTATTGGACGAAACTAACGAGACTTTGCCTGGAGCCAATATTGTGGCAACCCACACTCCTACAGGAACCGTGAGTGGTGCATCATCAAATATTGATGGTCGTTTTAACATATTAAACTTGCGAGTTGGAGGACCTTATACAATTAAGATTAGTTTTGTTGGTTATAAAGAACAGATATTTAATGATGTTTATTTAAGTCTTGGTGTTACAAAAAATATAGATGTTGTATTGGTTGAAGCCAGCCAGCAATTAGAAACTGTTGTTATTACTACTGTAAGTGCTACTGGAACATTTAACAATGATAGAACCGGAGCAGAAACTAGTTTGGGAAGACGTGAATTAACACGATTACCAACTATTTCAAGATCTGCGGCAGATTTTACCAGACTGGAACCGACTGCAAGTGGAAACTCCTTTGGTGGAAGAAATGATCAATTCAATAATTTTAGTTTGGATGGTGCTATTTTTAATAATCCGTTTGGATTAGATGCACCAACTGTTGGTGGGCAAACAGATGCGCAACCTATTTCTCTTGATGCCATTGATCAAATTTCTGTATCAACAGCACCTTATGATGTAACACAATCTGGTTTTACAGGTGCTTCAGTAAATGCAGTAACTAAAAGTGGAACCAACGAGTTTCATGGTACTGTTTATGGTTTTTTTAGAAATGAAAGCCTTACAGGAGGTAAAATAAAAGGAGAAGATGTCACAAAACCTGACTTAGAACAAAGTCAGTATGGTGTGAGTATTGGAGGACCAATAGTTAAAGATAAATTATTCTTTTTTGCCAATTTTGAAAAAGATGATAGAACTGATTTAGGATCTAATGGTTGGGTTCCTAATACAGGATCAGGAGCAATTAACGAATCAAGAGTTTTAGAAAGTGATCTAATGGCTGTTAGAGATGCATTGTTAGACTTGGATTACAATCCTGGAGCATATGAAGGATTTACCTATGCGTCAGAATCTACAAAAGGTATTTTTAAATTAGATTGGAATATAAATGATAATAACAGATTAGCTGTAATTTATAACTGGCTGGATGCATCCAAAGAAAAGCCGGCACACCCAACTGCTATTCAACCAAGAGGACCGAATTTTACGACCTTGCAGTTTGAAAATGCAGGATATCAGATCAATAATAAACTGCAATCCGTGCAATTAGAATTAAATTCAAAGTTATCAGATAATGTTTCAAATAAGTTACAAGCAGGTTATACTCATTTTGATGATTTTAGAAATCCATTATCTGTGCCAGCACCTTCAATTATTATTCAGGACGGAGCCGGATTAAATTATATTATAGCAGGTCATGAACCTTTTTCAGTTAATAATACTTTAGATCAAAAAGTATTTCAGTTTTCTAATAACATGAACATCTTTAAAGGTGATCACACCTATACAGTTGGTTTTTCTTTTGAAAAATTTGAATTTGATAACTCATTTAACTTGGGTGTTTATGGTGCAGCAGGAGTATTTTTTCCACAGTATGCCAGCGTTGCAGACTTTTTGGCCGCTGCCGGAGATGGAACCTTGCAGACCTCACTAAACGATGCCACTGCGGCTCATAATGCTTTATCAGCGGCAGGAGATGGAGTTGCCGGAGGTTGGGCTTTGGCTGAAACCAATGTAGGTCAACTAGCATTTTATTTGCAGGATGAATGGAATATAAATGAAAAGTTCAAGTTAACCTATGGAGTTCGATTTGATAAACCTTTGTTCTTTGATTCTGCAGACAAGGCTCAAGAATTGATCGATAGAAACTGTTGTGTAGACCCTTCAATTCCTTATTTTAATCCTAATACAGGTGAGACTGTATTTATTGACAATACAAAAATGCCAAACAACGATTGGTTAATCTCTCCAAGAGTTGGATTTAATTATGATGTAAAAGGGGATGATACGTTCCAATTGCGAGGTGGCTCAGGATTATTTACTGGACGTTTTCCTTTTGTATGGTTAGGTAACCAGATAGCTAATCCAAATTCTTTTTTCTTAACAGCCGTCGATCCTGATTATAAGTTTCCTCAAGTGTGGCGAACCAATATAGGGACGGATTATAAATTTGAAAATGATTTGATCTTGACTGGAGATGTATCTTATACCAAAGATATTAACGGAGCACATGTGCAAAACTGGGGATTGCGAAATCCAACAGGAAATTTGAATGCACCTGGTGATGACAGACCGATATACTTAGGTGCAGATGTAGGTAATAGTGCTTATGTCTTTACGAACTCAGATAAAGGTCGCATCTGGAATGCTTCTGTAAAAGCTCAAAAAACATTTGATAATGGATTGTACACAATGTTAGCGTATAGCTATTTGAATGCAAAAGATGTTAACTCAATTGAAGCCGAAATTACAAGTGATGCATTTGATTTTAATCCTACATCGGGAGATGCAAATCAAGATGTATTATCATATTCAAAATATGGTGATACTCATAGATTTATTGGTGTAGCAAGTAAAAAATGGATCTATGGAAATGGCAAATGGAGTTCTACTTTATCTACTTTCTTTGAATATGCTCAAGGTGGTCGTTTTAATTATACTTATGCCGGAAATATTAATAATGACAGTTCTTTCCAAAATAATGATCTCATATATATACCAACATCTTCAGAAGTTCAACAAATGACGTTTTCTGGTGCTGGTCAGGCAGCGGCTTTTGAGAGTTATATCCAACAAGATGATTATTTGAATGAAAACAGAGGAAGTTATGCAGAACGATATGGAGCTTTGGCACCATGGAGAGGACGATGGGATCTTAAATTTTTACAAGATTATAATTTTAAAGTATCGGAAGATAAAACCAATACTATTCAGTTTAGTGTGGATGTCTTAAATGTCGGCAACCTGATTAGTTCTGATTGGGGAGTAGTAGAGCAACCTAACAATGTGTCTCCAATTTCTGTTGACACATCAGGTAGTGAGCCAGTTTATACATTTGATCCTAGTTTGACAAAAACCTTTGGTTTTGATTCAAGTTTAGCCTCCAGATGGCAGGCACAAGTAGGAGTTCGTTACATTTTCTAACAATAAATAATTAATTTATAAATTTGCGCTCCTTAAATAGGAGCGCATTTTTATTTTACTATTTATGAAACAAATTCTTTTCTTATTTCTTTTAATAAGCTTTTTGAGTTGCAAGCAATCAAATAAGCAGAATGGTGATTATGCAATAACTAAATCAAAGCTAATTGAAGTATTTAAGGTTTCAAATAATAATTACCCTAATATAAGTGTGCATAGAGGAGGTAAGGGCATACTCAATTACCCTGAAAATTGTTTTGAAACAATTAAATATATAAGTGACAGTATTTCTGCAATTTATGAAGTGGATATTGCTCAAACCAAAGATGATAAGCTAGTATTATTACATGATAATTCAATCGATAGAACTACCACAGGTAGTGGATTGGTGAATAAAATGACCTATAATGAATTACAAGGGTTTAATTTAGTTGATGATTATGGCAATGTATCTAATTTTAAAATTCCATTATTTTCAAAAGTTTTAAAATGGTGTAAAGAAAATAATGTAATTCTAACAATTGATTTAAAACGAAGTGTAAATCAAGAGATAGTTGTTAAGGCGATTAGAGAGGCTAAAGCTCAAGACGTTAGTATATTAATAACTTATGATGTTGAACAAGCTAAAACAGCCTATAAATTAGCACCAGAGTTATTATTGTCTGTATCCGCAAGAAATAATGATGAATTTGACAGATTATTAAAAACAAAAATCCCAACCGACAATATGTTGGCCTTTACAGGAACACGCATATCTCACCCTTCTTTGTACAAGCGATTGCACGAAAAAAATATTGTTTGCATTTTAGGGACATTGGGAAACCTTGATAGGCAAGCGAAAGCCAGAGGTAATGAGCTGTACAAATCATGGCAGAAAAAAGGTGTTGACATTTTAGCAACCGATAGACCATTTGAAGCCTTTAATGCAATTAATTGAATTTAACATGAAGTACGCGAGACTTACTAAAGAACAATTTGAAGAGTTACAAGAGGAATTCATTAATTTTCTGGCTACTCAGAGCATTACAGCCCATGAGTGGCAGAACATAAAAATCAATAAAGCAGAAGTTGCAGAACAGGAATTAGATATATTCAGTGATCTGGTTTGGGAAGGTGTTTTAAGTAAAACAGAATATTTAGAGCATATTTCTACTAAACAAATGCATCTGTTTAGTTTAAATGAATCCGATATGCAGGTAATTGCTGTAAAACTAAATAATGAAGAAATCGATCTCACTACTAAAGATGGGTTTAATTGGCTCAGAGATAATTTATTGAATGAATCTGTTGAGTTTTTGCAGGCTAAAAAAGGGTATTCAGAAGATAAAAATTTGGATAAATTCAAATTGATTCAACAAGGAGCAGTAATCACCAAAGGTGAATTGTTTGAATATTTTGATAAACTTATTAATTAAATCTACTCATATCGTAAAGACTCGATAGGATCCAGTTTAGAGGCTTTTATTGCAGGCAGTGATCCTGATATCACCGCAACAATAAATGTTATTGCGAAAGCGCTGAACATGGCTAACCAAGGTGTGGCAAATTTAAAATCGGCAGCTGCAGATACTCCCAGACCAACTAAAACTCCAAATATAATTCCAAAGATTCCACCAAATTGTCCTATGATCAGGGTTTCAATAAAAAATTGAAATGCAATGGTTTTTCTTTTAGCACCTAAAGCTTTTCGTACTCCAATTTCTCTTGTTCGTTCAGTGACGGACACAAACATGATATTCATCAATGCAATCGAGGAACCAAAGATTGTTATTATGCTAATTACCCAGGCCGCAATATATAGGTATTTCGTAATACTGCCTATCCTGTTTATAAGGTCATCACTTCGTTCCAGGCCAAAATTATTCTCTTCCAAAGGACTTAATCCTCTTACGTTTCTAAAGGTGATAATAGCTTCATCCTGAGCAGCTTCCAGCATTTCATTATTCTCAACCATTATACTGATGTTGTAATTAATATTCGGATTTGTAAAAATAGATCGCGCATTTTGGATTGGCATTAATACCCTTAAATCCAAATTATTACCGAAGGTCGCACCTTTTGATTTTAGAACACCAATCACTTTTAATTTTACACCTCGAACGCTTATTGTTTTGTCAATCGGATTTAAATCCTCGAAAAAGGCTTTTTTAAGATCGCTGCCAATGACACAAACATTATTGTTGTTGATAACATCAAAATAATTTAGTTCTCGTCCGCTCTCAAGTTCCAGACCTGAATTTTGAATATAATGTTCGTTAATACCTAGAATGCTAACTTCAGGATCAGTTTTTTCATTTGCATATTTAACTTCTGCTGATCTGGTTCCGGTGAAGGATACGGATGTCTTCGTAAACGGGTAATCATATTTTTCTATAAATCCGCGAACATCATTGTAACTTATTATTGGATTAACCTTTTGTAATTCTCCTCCTCCTCGTCTTTGTGTATTGAACTCGTATCGTTGAATATTGAATGTATTAGCACCCATAGATGAAAAGTCGCTTGATATTGTATTCTCAAGAGCAGAAACAGCGCTTAAAATTCCAACAAGGGCAGTGATACCTATGGCAATAATAAGAATGGTTAATATAGTTCGCAGCAACTGACTTTTTATAGAGTGAAGCGCAATTCTAACATTTTCCCGAAAAAGTGAAAACATGCTTAAAGTTTATTTTGGTGTATATTTTAATATAAGACTATTTCTAATCAATAAAGTTACTATAAAATTGAAATAACTTATTATGTAAGATTAAAAATTAAGATATTTGTGCAAAATTAGTTTTCTAATGGCAAAAAAACCAGGGATTCCTAAAGGGACAAGAGATTTTAATCCGGAGCAGGTATCAAAGCGCAATTACATTTTTAGTACTATTAAAAGTTGTTTTGAGCGGTTTGGTTTTCAACCTATTGAGACCCCAAGTTTCGAAAATTCTGAAACCTTGATGGGAAAATATGGTGATGAAGGGGATAGATTGATCTTTAAAATTTTAAATTCCGGTGATTATTTGAGCAAAGCTGATGATACAATATATTCTGAAAAGAACTCCAATAAATTAACACCTCTTATTTCCGAAAAAGCTTTAAGGTACGATCTGACCGTTCCCTTTGCGCGTTATGTAGTTCAGTATCAAAATGATATTAGCTTTCCCATTCAAACGCTACCAAATTCAACCGGTTTGGAGAGCAGACAGACCTCAGAAAGGTCGTTTTAGAGAGTTTTACCAGTGCGATGCAGATGTTGTCGGTTCTAAGTCGTTATGGCAGGAAATAGAGTTTATACAGCTTTATGATGATGTTTTTACCGACTTAAACCTGAAAGGAATTACTATTAAAATAAATAACCGTAAAATTTTATCTGGAATTGCTGAAATTATTGGTGCAAAAGAGAAATTGGTGGATTTTACAGTTGCTCTGGATAAACTGGATAAGATAGGAGAGGAGAAGGTGAAAGATGAAATGCTTAGTAAAGGCATTCCACTATCTGGTATAGAAAAACTTGATCCATTATTTAAATTATCAGGTTCATTTAACGATCAAATTGTAAGTTTAAGAACTATTTTAAAATCTTCGGTTAGAAGGATTGAAGGGAGTTGAAGAACTGGAATTTATAAATAAAGCAATTTCAGAATTAAAATTAAAATCATCAACATTAGAACTGGATGTAACCTTAGCTCGTGGATTAAATTATTATACCGGAGCCATTTTTGAAGTTTCTGCTCCTAAAACTGTGGATATGGGGTCTATTGGCGGAGGAGGACGTTATGATGATCTTACTGGAATCTTTGGTTTAAAGTGATGTTAGCGGTGTTGGAATTAGCTTTGGACTGGACAGGATCTATCTGGTTCTGGAAGAATTAAACTTGTTTCCCGATACAGTAGCCAATAACACTGAAGTCCTCTTTATAAATTTTGGAGATCAAGAAGCTCTTTATAGTTTAAAAGCGATTAAACAATTAAGAGACAAAGGCATTAATGCTGAACTATATCCGGATGCAGCCAAAATGAAAAAGCAGATGGTATATGCCAATAAGCGAGATATAAGATATGTTGTTTTAGTAGGAGCCAATGAAGTTGCTAAAAACACATTTACCTTAAAGGATATGATATCTGGTGAACAAAACGAAATCTCTTTAAAGGAACTTGAAAGTAAAATAAACAAAAAGCCCTAACCAAATTGGTTAGAGCCTTTCGAAATTAGCAAATGGTAGATTTGGGGATTCTATTTGACTAATTTTTTGGGGATTCTATTTTACTAATACTTTTTTAGATATTTTCTTTCCTTCGGTATTTAAGTTAATTATATAGGTGCCAGAACTTAAGTCTGATACTTTTATTTCTGTATAATTTTCAGATTCTACATCATTTGAGAAATAAATTGATTGTCCTAAAATGTTGAACATTTCAAATTTGTTGATCTCAATTAGGTTCGGGTTATGGATTACGATTGTTTGATCTTCATTATTATAAAATGTTTCAAATCCATTTTCCGGAATAATATCATCAACACCCAGAGCTGCAGGATTTGTGAACATTATGGCAAATCTATCTAAATATTCACCAGCAGTTAAATACACTTCATAATCGCTGATCTTTAGGTTGTGATAGATATCCAATACATTGTCATGGGCATATAGTTCTACCTCATCAGGTATGTTCTCAAGATGATCAATTGTGATGATAGTTCATTCCATCATCTCTAACATGAATACCTAGAGGAACCACGGTTTCTGTATTAACCTGATTTAAACCTTGAATGACATACTTTTTACCTTCTAAAATCCAATACATATCATCTATTTGCTCTTCATTCATCTCGCCATCATAACCCCAATCTACATTGGCCGTTGCATTGTCATCAATTGTTAATAGATAGTTGTCTGTGAATTCCGTTAGATGAATTGAATCCAATTCTGAACTTCATTCGTTCATCTTCATAATAATTTGTTGGAGGATTTGAATTCGCAGAATTTGATCGAACAAATGTAGATGTAGCTACCTTCTTTAACAAATACTCTTTGATCATTTTCAAAGTTCACAGTTCCTGTTGTGGCACTGTATACAAAGAAACCTTGACTTACCGGAATATATTGTCCAGGTAATTTTGTTGGTGTTCCACCAGTACCTACATCTGGGTCATTTGTTCCATAACTTGCGGCACCTGTTCCACCAGAATAATTATAAATGGCATATCCACCTTGGTAATCACTTAAACTATGTGAACCACCTCCCCAATGTTCCCAGAAATATAATGCACCACCTGTAAGAGGATTGTCATTTAAAAATTCATGAGCATCAATTGCTGATGGATATGGATTACCAACTAAATAATCATTACCTGCAGTAATTGGTAACGTAATGGTTCCATTATTAGGTTTTCCTATAAATACGTAATTTTGAGGTGTTGAAATCGAACCTGTTCCAGGACCTTTTAATGTAAATCCTTCACCACTATATATAGTTCCTGTGCTTCTTACATGTTGCCATGATGAATAATCATCATCAGGCTGATTTGCAAATTTCCAGATCCAATAATCAGCAATGCCAATAGGATTTGTATTGGTACCATTATATCCGGAAGTTAAAAAGTTTATTGTTCCAGGTGCAGATGGATTTGTACCATCTCTCATAAGATCCGGAAGTGTGAAATTTGTATTATTACTGGTAGAATTTATAATACTAACCGGTGATGACCAATAATTATAAGTATATAGTATCTGAAGTTCCTTGTTGATCTCTTTCTAAACTACCGGAACTAGACACATCAAGATCACTACCCTGGGTTTGAATAAGTTGAGATTCCCCAACAAGATCGATCAATCCGTCCACTTTTAAATAATGTGTTACCGCTAAACCATTATCTCCGATTACAGTCAATTCATTGGCAGATACTTCTAAACCTAAGACAGATCTGGTATCATTATTTCCGGCTGGCAATGTTGAGTTATCTAATGTGATATCATGACTTATTTCAACAATATTCCAGTCAACAGTAATAGTAGGATCAACAAGAGAAGGAGAACCTGGAATATATTGTTCTGAACCGTTAACCCATATAGCATTACTATCCCAGTTACCATTACTTAAACTTCTGTAAGGTAGAGGAGATGATTGATATTCTAATGAGAATTTATCCGGATCGGTCAAGCTTCCTCTGTTTCCATTACCGGATACATCATTTAAGTGAGTTCCGATATAAGAATTCATAGAATAGTAAGCTTTAAGGTTAGTCCAATTTACTGCAGCAATTTCATTTTTGGTAATAGTATTTGGTAGTACTGAGCCATTAACTACTGCTCCTGATTGAACCAATTCTTGATTCATTACATAGTGCAACTGATCTAAAGTTAAGGCCTCATCCCATACTCTAATTTCATCAATATCACCTTTAAAGAAATCCTGAACATTAGCTTTATCAATATAGATTGCTCCAATGGCAAATTCTGAACCATTTGGCGTTGGAGATGCCAGTGCTTTACTATTATCTAAAACACCATCAATATATATATTAGCATTTGTACCATCATAGGTAACTGCAACATGATGCCAGATATTATCTGGTATGGCTGTATTAGATGTAATAGTTGCAGCAGCTGTATTTCCAACTGCAAAACTTACATAATTACTGTTAGTTAAGTAGAATTTATAACCTACTGTACCATCATTTTTAGCGACTATGGTCTTATCTGTATTTAGTGCATTTGGACCTTCAGGTTTTACCCATGAGGAAGCTGTAAAACTTCCGCCTAGATTTAGTTTATCACCAACCAATGTGAAGTTATCTACACCGTCAAATCCTAATTGTCTGGATTGAACAGATTCATGAGCAATACCTATTGTAAAATATTTTGTTCCATCAAAATCATAAGTACCTTCTCTTGTTGGTAAACCATTAAATGTTGACGGATCTAAAAATGCAGTTCTTAAATTAGTTGTAAATGTAGGTTCATCAGCTACTAACATTACATAAGAATCACTTCCTGTTAAAGGAGGCAAGCCAGATAGATCAGATTCAAGAACAGACACTTCAACTTTACCAATATCATCGCCAGCTGTTTCAACAATTTTCCAAATTCGATTCATAACGTCGGTAACGGTCGTGATAGTTGCCGGACCTAAGTTAACTGAAATTGATGTTGCAGAAGAATTGGTGTTTTGACCATTGTTTCCCCATACCAGGAATTCATTGCTTGTTGAAAAGGTATTGGGGTTTAAATTATTAGTTAATTCTGTATTATCTAAAGAAATGGATATAATGCTGGAATTATTGACGCTTTTAGATTGTTTTTGATTTAAATCAGAATCATCATCTCTACCAATTCCTGCAATATCATAATTATAACCTGAATTAGCTGAGACATCCCAAATAACATTGCCATCAGAAGCAACATAGTCTTGTGATGTACCATTAGTACCAAGTGTTATTCCATATTTAATAGCTAAATATGATTCTATTCTGTTACGTTCAGGTGTATCATTTTTTCGTGCTGAAAAAGTAATCACTTCCACAATTCTTCCTTCCAAACTTCCTCTTATCCTTCACTTCTTCCTAGCCAATAATTTGCATTGGAAACCACACCAAACTGAGGTACACCCACTTCAGTATTGATTACATCTACGTTATTATAGAGTAGTTCGTATTGGGTGTCAGAGGAGTTATGTCTTGCATTTATTATTCCCACGTTGTCATAGTTAATGGTCGTATTACTTTGTGCAACACCATAACCTCTGCTGCTAACAGGAGTAGCACCAGATGGAGTTGTTCCATGTGCAAAAGATAAAACTTCATTATCAAATCTAATAGAGTAGCTACCAAGACCAATTCCAGTACCATCGGTTGCTTGAGTTCCCGGGTCAGAATCTGCACAGAATAAATCTAAACTTGGGGTAGAGGAGGTCACATTTATATCTGGAATAACAACAACATACATATCGTTTGAAAAGTACCCTGCAGAACCCTGCATTTCATTTCTAGAGGTATCAGTATAGGTATAATCCGTTGATGCAGTATTATAGTCATTATCAAAATCTACAACAGGATTAAAGTTTACATTATTGTTGGCATTATCTCTATAAGTAGGTTCCTGACCAGCAACATTAACTGTTGCATTATTCGTTTTGGCTTGATCAAACCATGTTGCTAGCGCTTGATTGTCAGCAATACCAGCACCATCATTGGCTTTTAACCAAAGTTCTAAATCTGTTGTAACGCCTCCAGGACCTTCGGTTAGTGGAGCATCTCCATAACCTTGAATATAAAAAGTATATGGATTTTCATTAGAATCATCATTAGCTATGGAAACTATTGCAGTTCTTAATCCACTTCCGCTTGGATCAAAAGTTATATCGAATGTTGTATTATTTCCTGGTAGAATTAGAGCCATTGGAATTGCAGTTAAAGTAAAATCCGCTGCATTGGCTCCTGATATATTAACATAAGGAGAACCTGCTGTCAAATTTAAATTTAAGGTTCCAGTATTATAAATTGTAAAAGTATTGGTATTTGATCCTGCAGCAACATTTACTGTACCAAAATCAGTATCATCTACAAGTACTAGGAGTTGTATCTCCTGAATTTATAGATAAGGCATTACCTTGAATATCTATTTCTGATTGTGGTGTTGTAACAGCTGTTAATGAAATATCATCAATAGCCATATCACTTCTGTAACTTGGATCCAGTAGTTCCAGAAAATCTAATTTGAATGGTTTGACCTAAATATGTGATTAAGATCTAATATTTACTAAATTCCATGCGGCACCATTGCTAGTTTGAACCTGACCAGTTTGTGACCATAAATTAGTTGGATATGAAAGTCCAGCATTAGTACTTAAGATCTACATTTAAAGTTCCCATATTATGACCGTACATATGATAATAAAATGAAAATTGAGCTGAAGTTGCAGATGTTAGATCAAAACAAGGACTTTCTAAATTTGCTAGTATTGTTGATATTACCATTTGCTTCAGTATACATATACCAATTTCCACCATTTGCACTTGAAGGTCCTGTGTTATTGGAAGGAGTGTCCATTTTGGTTCCTTGTCCAATCAAAATCATCACTGCAGTATCTTGTGTCCATTGACCTAATCCAGTTTCAAATCCTTCTGTATATGGAAAAGTACTTACTGTTGATAGAGCAAGTTCCAGAGCATCCTCCAGAAACATTAAAATACAGAGTGGTACCAGATGCGCTAGCGCTTGCTCCAGAATTAGTTAATACAGTGCTTCCAGCAGAGTAAACAGTTATATTGGAAGCTCCATTCCAACCATCACCATAAGTATCATACATAATTATGTAATAATTGTTACCATCATGTTATACAACCTAAACTTACGGTTGTAGAATAACTATCATCACAACCACCAGTAAATCCATTATCTATAGTAGTAAATAAGCGTTCCACTTGGGTTATAAACTTCAACTCGGTTTTCTGAAGACCAATTTGGCCAATTAACAGATACATCAACAAATGAAGTTTGAGCAGTTGAATTAAAAGAAATTAAAGTTAAAAGAGATAACAGCAAAATACCCTTAAAAACAATCCTTGAGTTGTTTAGAGTAATTTTTTTCATAAGCAGGAAATTTATTTAGTTTGGGACTATTTTAATTTCTACTTAAATGTAAACCAAGACTGGTTGAAACGCAAATAAAATCGATTAAAAGCAATAAAAAATCAAATTATTCGATGAAATACGTTTAAATGTTAAAATAAATCGATGAAATGCATATTTTAAATTTATATCTGAAATTATTGATTTATAATTTCTATTTCAATTCTTTATTTTTAACTAAAAAAAAAGCCCAAACTTATGTTTGGGCTATAGAGTAGAATTGATAAAATAGATTTGGGACATTATTCTACTAATACTTTTTTGGATAGTTTACCATTAACTGTATCCATATTTATTATATAAGTACCGGAACTTAAATCTGGCACCTTTATTTCAGTATTGGACTGCAAGCCAATTTCATTTGAATAAAAAACAGATTGACCTATTATATTAAACAATTCTATACTATTGATTCCTATAAGTTCCCTATTTTGTAATTATCAGATTTTTACTATTGCTGTTGTAATACACATCAAAAGAAGTGTTTAACTCAAGATCTTGCGTATCCAATGAAGATTGACGATTAGAAAACACGATTTCAAATCGGTCAAGATAGTCTCCCGCTGTCAGGTAAAATTCATATTCACTTTGTCTTAGATCACCATATATATTCAACTCTTTATCACGAACATAAATTTGAACATTATCCGGCACATTTTCCAAATGATCAATTCGTATTGAATTTAAACCATTATTTCTAACATGTATGCCAAGAGGTATAACAGTTTCAGCTGTAACCTTATCAATTCCCTGAATACCATATTTTTCGTCTTCTATCAACCAGAACATATCATCCATTTGCTGAGAACTTAAGCTTCCATCATAACCCCAATCATATCCAATCTTAGCATGTTCATCAACAGTCAATAGCAATTGTCTATGGATTAGGTTAAACGAGTCGAAACCAATTCTGAACTTCATTCGGTCATCTTCATTATAGTTGATAGCTTGTTCTCCGGGATTGGAATCCATTCGTACAAATACAGATGTTGCTCCTTCCTTTTCAAATATTCTCTGATCATTTTTAAAATTAATTGTACCACCTCCCGGACTGTAAACAAAGAATCCCTGGCTTACTGGTATATATTGTCCAGGTAATTTAGTAGGTATACCACCGTACCTACATCCGGATCGTTTGTCCCAAGTGACGCCGTTGGAGCTACCACCTGAATAGTTATAAAGCGCATATCCACCTTGATAATCGAATAAATTATGAGAGCCACCTCCCCAATGTTCCCAAAAATATATCGTTCCACTGGTATCAGGGTTGTCAGAAATGAACTCATTAGCATCAATTGCAGAAGGATAAGGGTTGCCTACCAGATAATCATTTCCAGACGTTATATTAAGGGTTATATCACCATTGTTTGGTTTACCAACAAAGACATAATTTTGTGGCGTTGAAATCGATCCAGTTCCAGGACCTTTCATAGTAAAGCCTTCACCGGCAAAGATCGTTCCTGTACTTCTCATATGCTGCCAAAAATAATAATCATCGTCTGGTCCATTGGCAAATTTCCATATCCAGTAATCAGCAAGGCCAATAGGATTTGTATTGGTACCGTTATACCCGGAAGTTAAAAAGTTAATTGTTCCCGGAGAAGCCGGAGTAGTTCCATCTCGTAGTACATCAAAAACTGTATAACTATGAGTATAAGTATCATTCGTTGCGGCAGAATTTAAAGCTCCAACAGGGGATGACCAATAATTATAAGTATAAGTATCAGCAGTTCCTTGTTGATCGCGTTCCAAAGATCCATTTACCCCAACTTCTAATACACTTTTATCAGGTTGAATTAATTGAGACTTCACCTTCAAGATCTATCAAACCGTTTAATTCCAGATAATGAGTTACGGTCAAACCGTTATCTGAACTTACAGTTAATTCTTTGGTAGAATCAGCTATCAATCCAAGAAGTGTTCTATTATTCTTATTAACTGCAGGCAAGGAAGAATTGTCCATGGTTACATTATGTGACACACTTACAATATTCCAGTCTACTGTAATGTTTGGGTCTACAATTGATGCCGATCCCGGAATGTACAATTCCGAACCATTTTTCCAGGTTGTTGAGGTATCCCAGCTTCCACCTCCATTACTTCCGTAAGGCAACGGAGTCGTTTGACCATCTATTATATCTTTACCAGGGACTAAATATTTAATTCTAACCCAATTGTCATTATTTGAGCCATCTTCAACGGTTGTACCATAAAATCCATTGATATCGTGGTATGCCTCTAGATTGCTCCAAGGTATAGTACTGATATCATTTTTTGTAACAGACTGTGGTATGATCTCTCCAGTTACTTTATTATCAGTATGTTCTATGATCTCTTGGTTCATAATATATTGGATTTGAGCTTGAGTAAGAGCAGTATCCCATATTCTTACCTCATCTATTTCACCATTAAAAATCGTGGAGATATTATTTTTATCTATGTAATTGACACCAATTGCAAATTTATCATTAGTTGAAGTTGGGGCTAAAACAGAAATGGCCGGACTATTTCCATCTTCTACGCCATCAATATAAAGTACTAAGTTGGTACCATTATAAGCAAAAGCTAAATGATGCCATTTAGAATCATTAACTGTGGTAGCAGATGTTAAGTGCGTTACTCCATTAATAATGGCTTGAACCTTCCCTGTTCCATCTATTTTAAAGTCATAAGCTGAACCTTTTGCTATAAAAGTTCCACCTGATCCTAAATTTCTTACCCATGCCGATACCGCATAAGTTGAATTCAGATCTACAGAATCTTCACCCACTAAGAAATCGCCTGCATCAAAGGCAACATTAAATTTTCCTGTTACTTTGGAAGCAATTCCAAATGTAAAAAATCTGGTATTGTCAAAATCATACCATGTTTCTAAATTGGCTCCATTAGCAGTTAATGGAATAACATCAACAATATCTCCGGAACCGAATGCTGATGTTGAAGAAACTATCAAAGCATATTCCTCTGTAGCTGGGTCTGATAAAGCCGGAAATATGACAGATGGAACCGAAATTTTTACATCCAAAATATCATTAGAACCTGTTGGACGATGTTCTACAATTTTCCATCGTCTGTTAAATATTGTTGTTACTGTGGTAGAGGAAGCTCCAATGTCTACTGTAATTGCATTAGTTCCAGACAAGGTCGCATTATTATGTCCCCAAACAAGATAATCCTTATCTGTGGTAAAATTATTTGTATTGGCTGCATTAGTTGCATAGATGTCCTTGTGTCCTATAGTTACCACACTAAAATTACCTGAACCTTTGGATTGTTTTTGATTCAAATCTGAGTCGTCATCTCGTCCGATACCGGTTACATCAAAGTTGAAACCAACATTAGCAGACTGGTC
>CAVRNW010000035.1:0-27638 GCA_963722665.1 uncultured Flavobacteriaceae bacterium | reverse complement strand
TAGCGTAAAGTGTTTCGTAGATAATAATCGGTAGGTCAAAATTGACTGCAACGTCCCGCTATGCGTAGTTACGTTCTGGGTTTTAATTTGGTGTGAATTTATTCACAAAAAAATTAAAAGACAAGTAGAACGTGATCAAATTACATATAGCGATTGTTGGTGAACGTTTTCCCTCGAAGGGCAGTAAAAGCTGTTTTAGGTACGATTCCCAAGAATGCGAAAAGCTAAATGTGATTTGGCATAGCGGGACGTTGGAGTACATTTCCAAAGGGGTGGGAACAACGCAGTTGTGGAGCAACTTTGGTCAGCTTTAGCTGAATGTACTCCAACGTGTCTCGGCTATGAGTAGTTGCGTGGTTTAGCACTTAACTTTGCAAGTACACACCAAGTTGGAAATTCCGTGGAATTTCCAAAGTAGGCGAGAACAAGCAATTACTTATAGCCATTGTTGCCTGCTGTGGTTTTATTTTTTGATAACTTTTATTACTGTCTTTGTATTTCTAGAAATTGAAGTTGTTTCTACAAAATAAACTCCATCATTTAATTCCGCCAGGTCTATTTGATTGGTTTTGTATTCAGCAAAAATTACCTTTCCGTAAATATCATAAACTCTTATATTAAATTCAGAATCTGAATTATCGTTTGATAAATACAATAAACCGTCTGTTGGGTTTGGAAAGGCTTTAATATTATTGACAAAGTCTAAATCTATAATACTTAACGATGTGTCACAAGCATTGCTATTCAAATCTGGAATGACCATACTAGTAACAAAGTTGTTTACGTCATAAGTGAATTCAATCGCACATTGACTGGTAATGTAAATTTTATCAATAAATCCATTTGTGTTTCTCTCGATATTATGAGTAGTCAAATTTACATTTGAATTTTCATCAATCCTATAAAATTGAGTGGTATTTCCTTCTGATGATAGAGCATCAGCCATTAATATAAATTGATTAATTGGTTGTTTAAAACCATCATTGAATCTGTCGATTGCTAACTCAAGAGTAAGTATTGAATTATTGAAAGATACATTAGCCAAATACTAAAAAACTTGTAAAATGAAGTTGTTTCCTCCTATGTTGAAAACTTTGTTGTAGATACTTGCTGCAAGTTATGAATTATACAGTATGAAGATGTTTTTCCAGTTTAAGATGAGAATTAAAGCTAATGTAGTCGGCATCAATGGTATGACAAATTTCATGACTTAAAGCTATAGAAAATAAGTCAGAAATTGATGGTTGAAAGTTATCAGGAAAACCGTTGTCATTAACTGCTCCAATATTATTTCCAAACGAATTAATAGCACTAACAAACTGCGTGGTATAAATTGCATTTTGAAAATTGTTAGTGTAAAATTCTCTGTAAAGAACTGTACCTAAATTAGTTATATTGCTCGGAATAGTTGCAAGTATATCACTAATAACGTCTAATTGCAGATTGGTCAAGCTATAATTATCAACTACTAAAATTTCATAATCATTCCAAATGTTTAAATACTTAATAGCGTTTGCGTTGGATAAATCTAGAGCAGATAAGAATTGATTCTCCTTTTCAGGATAATATCTTAAATAATCCCTTAAGAACATATGTACTTGTTCTCTAAACGACCCTAAATATAAATATTGCGTATCATCGAAAGTTTGATTTACTTGAAAAAATACAGCATAAGTAGTACACATATTTTCCAAAAAATTGTAGTACTCATCTACAATTTCAGTTCTGTTATTATAATAATACTTTAAATCTTCTATCGCTTGAGTAACTTGATTGACATCATTTAAGAAACTAACATCATTAGGACTTTGCAAATTCAACATTATCGAATCAACAAAAAGTTGAAATTCACCAGCGAATGTTATGCAATCATTAAATGTTACTCCACAAGCAACATTGGTTAGGTTGGTTGATTGGTCGTTAATGTAAGATGGTGGATTAGTTGAGTTGCAATATTGATTCCAGTTCCATGATTCTCATTTACGCTACAATCTTCGACATCACAAGCAGTTTCAATATCGTCCAATTTATAATAAGCGACTAAACCACTTTCTAATCCAGATAGTTCAGTGTTCAAATTGTTTTGAATTTCGGCTTGCGCACTCACTTGATTCCAAATTCTGACTTCATCATATTACCGTCAAAAAAGAAATTAGTTGTGGAAAAAACAGACCGACCAATCCATAATTCATCATTGTTTAAAACACCATTTAAAGAGGTAAGTGTAATTTCATCTGTAAGAACTCCGTCAATGTATAACTTAAGATTATTACCATCTCCTACAACGGCTATATGTTGCCAAATATTAACTGTGAGATTTGAGTTTGCACCTCTTCCATTCCAACCACATTCGCCACCAGAAACATATGCCAAATTACCATCTTTAATAAATAAACCATAATTCCCACATTGTCCATTATTACCTTTAATTAAAATGGTTTTCTCAAAACTTATGTCATTAGGTTTTATCCAAGCTTCTATTGTAAAATCTCCAGAGATATCCAATGAAGGATTATCTTGAACAGAAACAAAGTCGGTACTACCATTTAATTCTATGGAAGTTTGTGATTGGGTGTAGATTGTAATTGAGGCAAAAATCAGGGTTAAAATTATTTTTTTCATAACTCAAAATTTTTGTAATTAATAATAGCTTTTAATTTAATTCGATTCAATACCCTTTGTTGGGTAATTTTCAGTTTCCATTGCAGGCAACGTCCCGCTATGCGTAGTTACGTTCTGGGTTTTAATTTGGTGTGAATTTATTCACAAAAAAATTAAAAGACAAGTAGAACGTGATCAAATTACATATAGCGATTGTTGGTGAACGTTTTCCCTCGATGGGCAGTAAAAGCTGTTTTAGGTACGATTCCCAAGAATGCGAAAAGCTAAATGTGATTTGGCATAGCGGGACGTTGGAGTACATTTCCAAAGGGGTGGGAACAACGCAGTTGTGGAGCAACTTTGGTCAGCTTTAGCTGAATGTACTCCAACGTGTTTTGTGTATGGTTAGTTGCGTGTTTAAGCAACTAATTTAGTAAACAAAAACGAACGCGAGAAAATTCCGAAGGAATTTTCCAAATAAGCAACGACCAAAGCAATTAATTATACACGTTGTTGCCAACAGTTTTTTATTTTTTTAAATTCCAATATCGATAAATCCTCTTTCAATCATTATCAATATAATTCCAATTGCCAAAGGAATAATTATCATCCACCAAAATTTAGATAAAAATGATTTAATAGTTACCCAAAAAGAGGTTTTGTTAGTAAGCTTATCTAATTGTGTAATTTTGTTTTTTTTGACAACAACTTTTTCTGAAGACTGGTTTACCTGACCAATTGTTGAACCTGAAAAGTCATTGGAAATGTTTGATTCATTTTTTTGGTTGTCCAACCATTCAAGAAATTCAGTCCAAGATTTTAATTCAATTAACTTGGTTAAATGATTTCTGTATTTAAATTCAACGGCATATCCAAATCGAGATGCTTTATTTGCAATTCCAAAATTTTTTAGATTTATAATCAAATCCGATATTTCATTTGGACTATCTTTAGTTAAAGTAACTGAATTTCCGTTTTTTAAGTTTTCGAGAGTTTGGATTGTGTTTTCATCTATTCTGATATTATCTACTTTAGTTTTATTTAATTCCCTTATTTCGCTCTCATATTTTTCTGTTCCTAATTTCGTTATTTCAAGTCTTGGATGCCCTTTGAAAGGTTGTGTTTTTCCAGAACCCATTAACTTTTTTTGTTTAAAGGTTACAAGTCCCTCTTTTTTTAATTCTTTCGCAATTCGTGTTGCCCTTTTTTTGTCAGAACATATATGCGAAATCTCCATAAAACCTTTGTCTTGGTTTTTGTATAAATACTCTAAAATTGAATTATGTATGTTCATTTCAAATGGTTGGCAACGGTCTTGGCTATGATTGCGGCGCGATACCGGGGCGAAGCTCAGCGTTGGGTTTTTGCCTTTAGCAAAAAAATTAACGTCGGCAAAAAAAGTGAGCCCCTGACTGTTTCACATTAAGACCAAGTTTAGTATTATTTAAATGTAGGAAATTTCAGGGAAGTTCTAAAGCAGCGATGAATTATAGCCGTTGTTGGCATTAGTTTATTATTCAACTTTATTACTTTCACTACTGCTTTTTATTGTCCTTCTCATTTTTATAAATCGAGAAAGTTGCTGCGGCAAGTACTAGCAAGGCTATGGTTAATAACCAAAATTCTCGACCATTAAATCTTGGCAATCATAATTCAAAATGGTCAATGCCATCGCAATAGCAACGAGGATAGCTGATAAATTTCTTCTGAACATAATTTAGATTTTGTTCTTTATTCTAATGAATGCTAACGTGTTCGTGTATGGCCTGCGCTGATTTTCCGCAAACCATTGTTACACAAAAATTTATTTGATTCTAAGATAATTAATTTTTGGGTAAGGGCAGAAGCGTGGGCTATACACGTTGTTAGCCTTTCGTTATACATTAATTCCTTGTGCCATGAATTACAGAAAATCACCTATCAGTATCTAGTTCGTCATTAATCATTTTCTCTATTTCAGTTATCCGATCCAAATTCTCTGAATACCAAATATTTTGATCTTTTCTGTATTCATTCATTGTGCTAATTATACTGTGATATTTTCTGGAATTTTTAAGTGCCTCGTAATCAAAAGGTTTCATGCTAGTGCGCATAGCCACTGTTTCAAACAATTCAGTAAGTATTGGGGAAGCGGTATTATAAAAGTAATTTTCTTGTCGAAATACAAGTGTTTTCAACAATCCTACCCATATTATACATGTCATTCAGCGTGATCAATAAACTATCATTCTGTATGATATTCAGTCCGTAATTTGTCAGACTTTCATAGCCTGCATTTCTTCTTGATTATTGGAGTGCTATATTGGATGGCTTTCGAAAAGTGTATGTCCAATGAATCATGATAAGGAAGATTAGAGTCCAGATGGTTCTGGAGCTTCTTGGCCGATGCAATACCTTCTTCATTGTAATCTATGACAAAATTTAGCTGCTCATAATTGTTGAGTAAAGAGATTTTTATGTCAAGTAATAGTTTTTTTGCAAAATCCTTCTGCTTTTGATTTTCATTCCAGTTATTAATTTGCAGCGCAATCAAAATTCCAATAACAACAAGAATAATTTCGCCAATAGCATAAATTAAATATTTACTGAATTTGTTTTCAGTCAGCATTTTTTGTCGAATTTTTCTAAAGAATTTTATCATTGGTTAGTGGTTGTTCGTAATGAAGGCTAACGGTCTTGGCTATGATTGCGGCGCGATACCGGGGCGAAGCTCAGCGTTGGGTTTTTGCCTTTAGCAAAAAAATTAACGTCGGCAAAAGCGAGCCCTGACTGTTTCACATTAAGACCAAGTTTAGTATTATTTAAATGTAGGAAATTTCAGGGAAGTTCTAAAGCAGCGATGAATTATAGCCGTTGTTGGCATTAGTTTATTATTCAACTTTATTACTTTCACTACTGCTTTTTATTGTCCTTCTCATTTTTATAAATCGAGAAAGTTGCTGCGGCAAGTACTAGCAAGGCTATGGTTAATAACCAAAATTCTCTACTATTAAAATCTGGGGGTATATCATAATTCAAAATGGTCAATGCCATCGCAATAGCAACGAGGATAGCTGATAAATTTCTTCTGAACATAATTTAGATTTTGTTCTTTATTTTAATTAATGCCAACGGTCTTGGCTATGATTGCGGCGCGATACCGGGGCGAAGCTCAGCGTTGGGTTTTTGCCTTTAGCAAAAAAATTAACGTCGGCAAAAGCGAGCCCTGACTGTTTCACATTAAGACCAAGTTTAGTATTATTTAAATGTAGGAAATTTCAGGGAAGTTCTAAAGCAGCGATGAATTATAGCCGTTGTTGGCATTAGTTTATTATTCAACTTTATTACTTTCACTACTGCTTTTTATTGTCCCTTCTCATTTTTATAAATCGAGAAAGTTGCTGCGGCAAGTACTAGCAAGGCTGATGGTTAATAACCCGAAAATATCTCTCACTATCAAATAAAATCCCTGGGGGTATATCATAATTCAAAATGGTCAATGCCATCGCAATAGCAACGAGGATAGCCTGATAAATTTCTTCTGAACATAATTTAGATTTTGTTCTTTATTTTAATTAATGCCAACGGTCTTGGCTATGATTGCGGCGCGACTACCGGGGCGAAGCTCAGCGTCGGGTTTTTGCTTCGCAAAAAAATTAACGTCGGCAAAAGCGAGCCCTGGACGTTCAAGCATTAAGCCAGTTCCTGTATTATTTAAATGTAGGAAATTTCAATGAAGTTCTAAAGCAGCGATGAATTATAGCCGTTGTTGGCATTAGTTTATTATTCAACTTTATTACTTTCACTACTGCTTTTTATTGTCCTTCTCATTTTTATAAATCGAGAAAGTTGCTGCGGCAAGTACTAGCAAGGCTATGGTTAATAACCAAAATTCTCTACTATTAAAATCTGGGGGTATATCATAATTCAAAATGGTCAATGCCATCGCAATAGCAACGAGGATAGCTGATAAATTTCTTCTGAACATAATTTAGATTTTGTTCTTTATTTTAATTAATGCCAACGTGTTTGTGTATGGTTAGTTGCGTGGTTTAAGCACTAAAGTTAATAAATAAAAACTGAATAGAAAGTCCGCGAGTACTTTGTAAGCAGTCGATAACCAAGCAATTAACTATACACGGTGTTCTATGCCGTTTTTATTCAGTTCGTTTTTCTATCCATTTAGCTATTATTTCCAAAGCCTTTGGTGAGAATGTCTGTTCAATAGTTGCATATTCATTTGGTAATCCAGTTTCACTTTCTTGAAATAAATGGTTTAAATTTTCCAATTGTTTTGTTTCAACATCCTCGTTTCCACTTTCTTTTAAGATTTTTTCGATAATTTCTAGGTTTTCTTTTGATGGTACTTGTAAATCATTTGACCCATTAAGTGCAAGAACAGGACATTTAGTTTTGCTCAAAACCGTTTGTGGGTCAAATTTTATAAAATCTGTTAGCCAAGGAATTGACATTTGTTCTGAAATGGTTTGTATTTGACTTTCAGGTAACATTGAACCAAACACTTTAGTAAAATAACTTTTTAGTTCTGCTTGTAATTCGATTTCATTGTCGTTTGATTTTAAAATTATGTCATAAGCACCTTTCATATTAGTTTGTCCTTGTGTAATTCCGACTTCTGGAACACCCATTTTTCGTTCTATTATTTCTTTTTGTAAAAGCATAAGTTTATCGCCTCTTATACCAGAACCAGCAAGAATTACAATAAAAGAAACATCTGTGTTCTTCACTTGCAATAATTGGTGCAATAACGCCACCTAAACTATGACCGATTAAACCAATTTTAGAATGATTAATCTCCCTACGAGTTTCTAAGAATTCAATTGCACTTTTAGTGTCATTAACAAATCCATTGAGTCCAGTTTCATTGTAATTACCTTCTGATTCGCCAGTTCCTCTATCATCAACTCGTAATACAGCAATTCCGTCTTTTAGTTAGGTAATCTGCGATAACTAAAAATGGTTTATGGTTCATTAGTTCGGAATTTCTGTCTTGTGGTCCACTACCACTAATCAAAATTACAGCAGGAAAATCTGAACCCTATTTTTGGATATGTAATTGTTCCTGCAAGAGAAATGCTATCAAGGTTATTTTTAAATACAACATTTTCGCTTATATACTCAAAAGGCTCTTTGGGTTCTTGAGGTCTATTATTTTGAGAATATAAATTAATTGAGTAATTGTTGTAATTATAAGAAATACAAGTTTGGTTTTCATTTTGCCAGTTTTTTAAGGGTTTGAAATTTTAGGTATGAGTAGAATACAGGAATAATAGTTATAATCGCTGTGATAATTATAAATATTGTAAAATTTGTTTGCTTTTCTAATAACAAGCTTGAAAGTATAATTATAAGACCACCTATAAACCACATTTTTCCGCCTAATTTGTGTGTTTCTTTCCAAACAGTTTCGTTTTCTAAAGTCCAAGGTGTTCTAATTCCAATGAAGTAATTTGCTTTGATTGTTTTAAAGTAATTCCCAAGAATTACATATAAGAACACCGATTAACAATACAATATAATTTGGATTAGCTAAATGATTCATTTTTAGCAGTATAAATAATAAATAATGCTAAAATTGACATAAAAGTGGTCAATAAGAATTTTATAGTTTGAAGTTTGTTTCCCATTTTATTCAATTTGTTTTTTGGGTCAATTTTTGGAACAACTAGAAAAATAACATAAACAAGTAATGGTAATAGAATAGGAATAAGTATTAATTCTGATTTATCTCCATATCTATCTATTTCTCCTTTAATATTCCAATGCATAGGAACTTTTTCTGGTAAATCATTCCATATATATGCCAAATAGATAAATGGCAATAAGTACAATTGCAATAAGGGGTAATTCTTTTTTAAGATTTCATAATTTATTTTTTTAAAGTTAGTATCCAGTTTAAGTAAATCTTCTAAAATGCTTGTGTTTAATGAATATTCTACGAATTGTCCTTTTTTCTCGCTTGTTATTAAATCTGCTCTTTTAAGAATGTCAAGATGATGTGAAATACTTGGTTTGGATATATTAAATTTTTCTGCAATTTCTCCAGCATTCATATCCTTTTCTTTTAATAGCTCAACAATTTGTCTTCTAGTTTCATCATTAAGTGCTTTGAATAAGAGAATTCATTTATATTTAGTTATTTAGACAAATATCTAAATATTATTTCAAATGACCAAATGTTATGTCGTGTTTTTAAATGGCATAGAACTTGTTTATACAAATGTATTATACATCTTTATACAACCAATTTAGCTGTACAAACATTGTAAGTGTACATCTTTTATTTTCTAAATTTATTCTAAAATTCGAAATCATCAAAAGGATTTTTAATCTTTTCTAAACTCGTGGTGCTTACATGAGTATAAATCATAGTTGTCTTCGGGCTATTATGTCCTAGTAACTCCTGGATAAACCGAATATCTGTTCCGTTTTCCAACAAATGTGTCGCATAACTATGTCGTAACGTATGCAAGGTAACGTGTTTTTTTATGCTTGTGTGCCTTAATGCGCGCTTTAAAACCTGTCTGGCACTAACAGCCGAGTAGTTGCCACCATTTTGCCCTTCAAAAACAAATGTTGTTGGTTTGTACTGCGTGTAATACGTTTTTAAAAGGGGTATCATCGTTTTAGATAAGGGTACATACCTGTCTTTGCGTCCCTTTCCGGATTTTACATGTAGCAAATTCCGCTCAAAATCAATAGAGGTGAGCTTTAAACTAATAGCTTCGCCTATACGCAAGCCGCAAGAATATAATAAGCTTAATAGAGTCTTGTGCTTTACATTTTTAATTAACGTCAACAACTCCTTAACCTCGTCTAAGCTTAAAACTTCCGGCAATCGATTGGCTTTCTTGGGCCTGTCTAAATCTTCGGTATCTAAAACCGAGTTTAATACTTGTTTATAAAATAATTTTACCGCATTTACCAGTTGGTTTTGATACGTGTACGAGTAATTATTGGCCAGTATATAATTGGTGTTAAAATCTATTAAATCCTCTTTTGTGATCTGGGTTATATCTTTGGTATGATGATATTTGAAAAATATAATAATCATCGATTCGTAGGTGTCAATAGTGTTTTTGCTGTATCGCCTTTGATGCATCCATTTTACAAAATCTTTTATTGGTTGCTTGTAATGGCTTTTTAAATCATTTAAAATTATGGGTTTAAAGGATTTGATTTCGCTGGTAGTAGCCTTTTGTGATTTTAATTCGCCATAGTCTACATAATATTTATTATCTCGTAAGTAAAGGAATAAACTGTTGACGTTTTCTTTAGAAAAAGGAATGTAAAATGCCTTATGAGTGGCACTCCATTTCACCTGAGGGAATTTTTTGATGTATTCTTTTACGTCATGATTAAACTCAAAATCAATTTTAACTTGTGGCAGGTTATGATGAGTTATAGGAGATAGTTTTATTGTAGGCATAGTGTTAATTTTTCCATTTAATATTGCAGCCAATACTAGGTTTTTGCATGATTGTATTATCCTTGTTTTCCAAAATACAATCCAATGCATGTCGCAGATCCTTACCTGTAACCGGAATGCCATTTTCCGGTCTGGAATCGTCCAGCTGTCCTCTGTATTTCAGTTTTAGATTGGAGTCAAATACATAAAAATCGGGAGTGCAGGCAGCATCATAAGCTCTGGCAACATCCTGAGTTTCATCATATAAATAAGGAAATGTATATTTGTTTTTAATAGCATTGGACCGCATAAACTTCGGGCCATCTTGCGGATAGTTGACAACATCATTGCTTGAAATGGCTATAAAACCAACTCCTTTTGCTATGTAATCATTAGCTAACTCCACAAGATGTTCATTGACATGAATTACAAAAGGACAATGGTTACAAATGAACATAATAACGGTTGCCTTTGTGCCTTTTAGGTCATTAAGATTTATTGTTTTTCCTGTAATGGTTTCATAAAGAGAAAAATAGGGAGCTACTGTATTTAAAGGCAGCATTTTTGAAGGTGTACGAGCCATTTTTTAATATAGAATGATGTCCTTCAAATTTAAAGAAACAAAACAATATATTGAAATAGTTTGGCAAATTTTAATATCTTGAAACGGTAACTAACAACTAGCACATCGCATGAGCGAAATAATTAATTTTGACGACTTTACCAAGGTAGATCTTAGAGTGGGAACCATCATTGAAGTAAATGATTTTCAAGAAGCCAGAAATCCATCTTATAAACTAAAAATAGACTTTGGTGACCTGGGTATCAAACAGTCTTCAGCTCAAATAACAACCTTATATAAAAAAGAGGACTTAGTTAACAGGCAAATTGTTGCCGTTGTTAATTTCCCTGAAAAACAAATTGCCAATGTCTCGAGTGAGTGTCTGGTTCTTGGGGCGGTCAAGGGAAAGGATGTGATATTGCTCAATCCTGAAAATAAGGTTTTAAATGGTTCTGTAGTTTCATAGATTATGCAGGAACTGGATCATGTGGTAATCAATTTTGACAGTAAAGGTCTATGGATATTAAACATTGCACTGGCTGTCATCATGTTTGGCGTGGCCTTGAACATTACCATCAATGATTTTAAGCAGCTTTTTAAGCAACCAAAACCTGTATTAGTTGGCATGCTGTCTCAATTTATCTTACTTCCTGCTTTTACATTTTTATTGGTTATTTTAATAAATCCAAGACCTAGTATTGCCCTGGGTATGATCATGGTGGCAGCCTGCCCCGGGGGAAATATCTCAAACTTTTTCACACATTTAGCCAAGGGTAATACGGCATTATCTGTGAGTTTAACAGCGTTCGCCACGTTTTTGGCCATGATCATGACACCATTAAATTTTGAATTATATGGCAGTTTATATCCGCCAACATCACATATCATTAAAAGTGTGGAACTGGATCCCTTTGAATTGGTAAAACTGATTACCATGATACTTGGGATTCCTTTGGTTTTAGGCATGTATTTAAGGCATTTAAGGCCCAGGATGGCAATCTTGCTTAGCAAAGTGCTTAAACCCTTGTCCATAGCTGTATTTGTGGGTATAGTAATAATAGCCTTTGCTAATAATATGGATGTTTTTAATAATTACATCGATCATGTTCTGTTAATAGGCATTTTGCACAATATACTGGCAATTTCGCTTGGCTTTTTGGTGGCTAGATTGTTTAGATTATCATTCCAAAATCAAAAGACCCTGGCCATTGAGACCGGTATTCAAAACTCAGGATTGGGTTTGTTGCTCATATTCACTTTTTTCAAAGGTATTGGCGGTATGGCAATTCTGGTGGCGTTTTGGGGTATTTGGCACATAATATCAGGTTTAATTTTGGCCGGTTATTGGTCAAGTAGAAAGTTTAAATGAAAAAAATATGGTTACATAGCGTAAGAGCCTATATTAATCTGGGACTGTTCTTTTACTTTAAGAAGATACTGATCTTTAATGCTTCTAATGTGCCTAAGGATCAACCTGTTTTGCTGTTGTCTAATCATCAAAATGCGCTACTCGACGCCTTATTAATAGCGACTAAGTGTGGTCGTTTTGTTTATTTTTTGACCCGAGCCAGTGTGTTTAAGAGATCGCTGGTCGATAGCTTACTAAGGAGCCTTAAAATGTTGCCGGTTTACAGAATTAGGGATGGCTGGAATAATATCTCCAAGAATAGTCCTGTTTTTGAATCTTGTGCCCAGTTGTTTCATGATAAGGAGGGAATTGCTATTTTCCCTGAAGGCAATCATAGCCTCAATCGAACGGTTAGACCATTAAGTAAGGGATTCACAAGAATTATTTTTGAAAACTTACAGAAATATCCCGAAACCAACTTGCAATTAATTCCGGTAGGCGTGAATTTTGTAAATGCGAAGGAATTTGAAGATAGTGTAGCGGTGTATTTTGGTGAACCTCTAAACGCTAAGGATTACCTGCCCGATTTTTCAAATGAAAGCGTAGTTAAATTGAAAGAGGTGGTCTTTGATAAAATAAGTGAATTAACCACACATATACCGTCAGAATCCTATGATGAGGTACTTGAGGGTTTGAACAAACTGAATGTTGACTACCTTGATCCGGTTGCTGTTAATAACTGTATTGCTTCTGGTCTTAAAAACTGTCAATCTAACAAAGCACAAATACACAATGGATCCAAACCATTTTTCAAGTTTTTATTAAAGCTGCTGTTAATTGGCCCTTATTTAATTTGGAGAGGGTATATTAAACCTAAAATTGATGAAGTGGAATTTATTTCTACCTTCCGGTTTGCGGTTGCATTGACTTTGGTTCCTCTTTGGATGATAGCCATAGGCATACTTCTATGGGTTTTGGCAGGTTGGATGTTTGCCATCTCCTTTATTGCAATAGTGTTGTTGTTGGATCTATGGATACTAAAAATTTAAAACAAAAAAACCGTTACTTTTCGGTAACGGTTCATATTATATTTTAAATCGATCATATATCGTCAAAATCGACATCTGTGAAGTTTTCAGGTGCGCTTTCGTCCTTAACTTCTACTTTTTCTGATATCGTTTCATCTTCGTTTTCATAGTCCTTTTTAAAGTCTTTTTGATGACGCTCGCTGATTACTTCCTCACCCTTCTGGCTGATGATGTATTCGGTCATTTCTGCAAGGATTTCTTTGAATTCAGAAAAATCCTCCTTGTAAAGATAGATCTTGTGTTTTTTGTAGTGAAAAGACCCATCATCGTTAGTGAACTTTTTACTTTCCGTGATCGTTAAGTAATAATCTCCGGCTTTAGTCGATCTAACATCAAAGAAATAAGTACGTCTTCCAGCTCTTAATACCTTAGAAAAAATCTCTTCTTGCTCCATCATTTCATTGTAACCCATAATCGTATTGTATTAAATATGTATTAGTTTATTGTCATCAAAAATCTAAAAAAAATACGTATCAACCAAAAATTAACGTATTTCTTTTTCGTCATTTTTAATTTGGGTTTAAATGCAAATACAATTATAATTCATTCAATTTCCTGACCTAGTCATCAAAATTGGTGTTTGTGGTTTCAGAAAGTTGTTTTAAATATAGATCATTGTAGTAACCTGATTGGTTGATCAAAATTTCGTGAGTACCTTCCTGTATTATTTTACCATCTTCCAATACTATAATTTTATCGGCATTCTTTGCTGAAGAGACTCTGTGACTAACAATAATCGTTGTTTTATTAGAAGATACCTTTTCAAGATTGTTGAGGATCTGTTCTTCGGTTTCAGTATCAACTGCCGACAGACAGTCGTCAAATAACAGGATTTTAGGATCCTTGATTATAGCTCTGGCAATGGATATTCGTTGTTTTTGTCCACCGGACAATGTGACACCTCGCTCACCTAAAATGGTATCATAGCCTTTATTGAACTTAATGATATTTTTATGTACTACAGCATTTTTAGCGGCCTCTGACACAAGATCATCAGAAGCATCTTCCACCCCAAACTTAATATTGTTCTTTATGGTGTCAGAAAATAAAAAAGCATCCTGAGGAACATACCCAATACTATCCCTCAAACTTGTGAGGTTGAGTTGATCAATTGGTATTCCATCAATAAGGATATCACCATCTGATATATCATACAACCGGCCAATTAAATTTAAGATGGTCGATTTACCTGAACCCGTTTTGCCGATAATTGCCAGGGTTTTACCTTGCTCGATCGTAAAACTAACATCTTTTAGTGCATGAATATTAGTATCCTCATATGTAAATGACACATTTTTAAATTCTATTGTGCCATTTATAGGAGTAGGCTCTGGAGCCGTGTTTTTAATTTGAGGTTCGACTTTTAAAAATTCATTGATTCGTTTTTGAGACGCTTCAGCTTGCTGAACTATAGAAGTGACCCACCCCACAGTGGCCACCGGCCATGTTAACATATTAACATAAATGATAAACTTGGCAATAGTACCAACACTTTCAATTTCTCCTGAAATATATTGTTTACCTCCTATATAAATGACCAAAAGATTACTGGCACCAATTAACAGGATCATTAACGGAAAGAACAAGGCCTGAACTTTCGCTAGGCTAACTTGTTTGTCCCTGCTTTCATTAGACAGAGCATCAAAATTTTCAAAAGTCTGCGGCTCAATCCCATAGGCTTTGATAACCGATATTCCCGAAAAGGCTTCCTGGGTGAACGTGGAAAGTTTTGAGAGATATTGCTGAACCACTGTACTTCGCTTATTGATCTCACCACTTAGTTTGTAAATGATAACAGATAGGATTGGCAACGGGATAATAGTATATAAAGTTAATTTTGGAGCCTGGTTATACATAAAACTCAGTGCCACAACAAATAATGTAATGGTATTGATGCTATACATGATTGCAGGGCCGGCATACATCCTTACGCGTGAAACATCTTCACTTATCCGGTTCATCAGATCACCTGTTCTGTTCTGCTTATAAAAGTTTAAAGATAGTCTTTGGTATTGCTGGTAAACCTCATTTTTAAGATCGTACTCGACGTATCTGGATACATTAATGATGGTTTGTCTCATGGTAAACGTAAAAAATCCGGCTATAATAGCAGTGCCAATTAAGTAGAGTATATTTTTTAAAAGATTAGATTTAAATAATTCCACATCATTTCCTGAATTTTTTAGCTGTTCATTAACCACATCGATCGTTGAACCAATAAGCTCCGGTACAAAAACAGTGAAGAGTTTTGCAATGATTGTAATTACTATTCCAATAAGCAATCTAACTCGGTACTTATAAAAATATTTATTTAAATGGAATAATTCTTTCATTCTTTGCCAGCAAGCAATTTTTTTTAGACCAACAAAGATACATGAATAAAAAATAATACTACTTTTGCCTTTTAAAAATTAGGTATACTAATTAACTCTTTAAAGGTTCTTAAAAATTATGCTAAGTAGACGACATATCCGTGTAAAAGTAATGCAGCTGGTTTATGCTTTTAATAATTCGGAAAGCGTTGATCTAAATCTTCCTCAAAAACTTTTGATTCAAAGTATGGAGGATATGTATAATCTGTATTTACTGCTTGTTTCTTTAATTGTCGAGGTGCACCTGAGGGCAGAGAGCTATCAGGACAAATCAAAACTAAAACACTTAGCAACTCAACAGGAAAAGAATCCGAACAAAAAATTTGTTGACAACAGGCTATTAAAACAGCTAAGGGAAAACACCTTATTTAAAGAAGCCTTAAATAAAAGAAAACCCAACGATTGGAAACTGGACAATGAGTATGTAGATATTATTTTTAAGAAGATACTGGATAGCGATATTTACAAAAATTATATGAACTCTGATCAGTCTTCCTTTAAAGAAGATAAGAAATTCGTGATCGACGTATTTAAAATAATTATAGCTCCAGACGAGAAGTTATACGAGTATATTGAAGACAATAAACTAACCTGGCTGGATGATCTTCCTGTTATAAACACCGGGATAGTCAAATTATTAAAAAAGGCCGGGCACAGATTCTAAACCGTCCCATTTTCTGCCAAAGCTTTACAGGGATGCAGAGGATAAGGATTTTGGAATCCAATTGCTGAATAAAACTTTATTGAATCAGAATAAGTACAAGCAAGAGATTGCAGAAAAGACCACAAACTGGGATAGCGACCGTCTGGCAACATTGGATAGTATTCTTTTAAAGATGGCCCTATGTGAACTGCAAAATTTCCCATCAATTCCTACCAAAGTTACTATGAATGAATATCTGGAAATAGCCAAAGAATATTCAACTCCCAAGAGTAGCGTATTTATTAATGGGATATTGGATAAAATAGTTAAAGAATATTCTGATACAGGAAAATTAAATAAAACCGGAAGAGGATTGATGTAACAATTTTTTTTTACTATTTTTAGCCTTTTAAAATAAAAATGAATATTATGAAAAAAGTATTATTAGGTTTAAGTGCTTTATGCCTCATAGCATTTACATCTTGCAAAGAGGATGCAACAAGTAAAGTTAAAGAAGAAAATGTAGCAGAAGCTGCTAAAAGGGATGCGAACTCAACAAAATTCCCCGTATTGGTATTTGATAAATCTGAGCATGATTTTGGCGAATTAGAAGTTAAAACAAATGTAGAAACTGAGTTCAGCTACACCAACACGGGTGATGCACCTTTGGTTATAACAAATATTTCCAGTTCATGTGGATGTACTATTCCAAAGGATTGGAGCAGGGAACCACTGTCTCCCGGAGAAAGTGGCAAGTTTACGGTTAAATTTAACGGCAGTGGAAACGGTAATGTTACCAAAACTGTTACTGTAACAGCCAATACAGAAAAGGGGAGAGAAGTTGTAAGGATCAAGGCGTTTGTAAAACCAGATCCTAATGCTCCACAAAAACCAACGGCATCAAATATACAAGCTCCGGCAAAACAAGCTTTTCCAGCTGCAACACAAGTTGTAAAATCTAGTACACAACCGGGTCACGAAGGCCATAACCACGATTAATTAGATAAAAATGGGAGAAGGTATAGGTAGTTTTTTACCGATAATTTTAATGTTCGTTGTGGTGTATTTCTTTATGATCGCACCTCAAATGAAACGTCAAAAACAAGAAAAGAAATTTGCAGCCGAATTAAAAAAAGGAGATAAGATCATCACAAAAAGTGGGATGCATGGTAAAATAGTGGATCTTAATGACAGTGACAATAGTTGTATTATAGAAACTATGGCAGGGAAAATTAAATTCGACAGGTCATCAATATCTTTGGAAATGAGTAAAAAGCTCAATGCTCCTCCTGCAGTAAAAAAATAAATATTAAGAAAGCAGCTCATAAGCTGCTTTTTTTATTTCTAAAATTAATGGAGTATGCAGATAAAAAATGCTATCAAGTCCTTTGCTATTTTAACTCTTATATTCGTTCTGTCCTGTAAGAATTCAGAAAAAACATTGAATAATAATATGCTGTCAGCAGAGCTTGAATTTAATACCAAGGCACTACTTGGTGAAGGAGCCTTCTGGAATTACAAAACTCAGGAATTGTATTGGGTAGATATTGAAGGTAAAAAGTTGAATATCTATGATCCTTCGACTAAGGTTAACCGAAGTATTCCTATGCCTTCTTTAATTGGTACAGTTGTTCCGTATAAAGAAAATGAAGCAATTGTAGCCTTGATTGATGGGGTCTATAAAGTGAATCTGCAGACCGAAGAGGTCACCGTACTGTCAGATGTTGAATCCAATATGCCTGAAAACCGATTCAATGACGGTAAATGCGACCCGAATGGAAATCTTTGGGTAGGATCCATGCATTTTGAACAAAATAGACCAAATGCCAGTGTTTACAGGATCAATGAACAGGGTGAAACCTTTAAAATGATTGATAGCGTAACGATATCCAATGGTATAGTCTGGACAAAAGATGCAAAAACCATGTATTATATTGATACGCCTTCGGCGAATATTATAGCCTATGATTTTGACCCTGTTACAAGTTCGATCTCAAATAAAAGAGTTGCTGTGAAGGTTTCAGAAGAAGACGGATATCCTGATGGAATGGCAATAGATGAAAATGGTATGCTTTGGGTTGGCATGTGGAATGGGAATGCGATAGCCCACTTCAATCCAAAAACAGGTGAACTTATTGACAAGATTAAAGTTCCTGCTCATAATGTCACATCGTGTGCTTTTGGAGGGAAAAATTTGGACATATTGTACATTACGACATCAAGCCTGGATATGACAGAAGAAGAGCAAAAGGCTTATCCTTTGGCGGGTTCTATATTTAAGGCTAAACCAGGTGTCAAAGGTGTGGAAAGTTGTTTTTTTGGAAATTAGAACACCTCCATTTTTTATAACGGAATCATGTTAGATTACCAGCTTATTTTTTCAGTTTTATTTGGTATAGTACTTCTGCTAACCTTAATCCTAAGGTTTAAGATACAGGCATTCATTGCCTTGTTAATTGCCAGTATAGTTGTTGGTATTCTTGCGGGAATGCAACCCTTAGATATCATTACAACTATTAAGGACGGAATGGGCAACACCTTAGGTTTTGTAGCAGTAGTTGTTGGTTTGGGAGCCATGTTTGGGGCTATTTTGGAACATTCTGGAGGCGCAGAGGCACTTGCAAATTATTTGTTACAAAAATTTGGTGAAAAGAATACCTCATTTGCACTTATGCTAACAGGATTTTTCGTTGCCATTCCTGTTTTTTTTGATGTAGGTTTTATTATACTAATTCCTTTGATCTATTCCCTTCAGCGAAGGACTAAAAAGTCTTTATTGTTGTATGGATTGCCTTTATTGGCCGGTTTAGCAGTAACACATGCATTCATTCCGCCAACCCCGGGTCCTGTGGCTGTAGCCGATATTTTAAAGGCAGACCTTGGCTGGGTCATCTTAATTGGTTTTATAGCCGGGATACCAACTGCAATTATTAGCGGACCTATATTCGCAAAATATATTTCTAAAAAAATTCATATTGATGCGCCAAAACTTAATGTGGAAGGCACGGCAATTACAAATTTTCCTCCGGTAGGTATGATCTTATCCATAATTGGGTTACCTATTATTCTTATTGTTGGAAATACATTTTTAAATAGTCCTTTACTTGAAGACCTTAATATTCCCGATGCATTTAAGAAATGGATAGGATTAATTGGTCACCCTTTCACAGCCCTGATACTTGCAAATTTAATTGCCTGGTATTTGTTAGGAATAAAAAGAGGCGTCCAAAAGGAAGATCTGCTCAAAATTACCACCAGATCAATGGGTCCTGCAGGTATTATCATTTTATTGACTGGGGCAGGAGGTGTTTTTAAGGAAATGTTGGTCAATACAGGATCGGGAGAAATGATAGCCAATTATTTGTCTGATGGAGGCATGGGAATCCTGTTATTCGCATTTATTGTTGCTGCCTTGATAAGAGTTTTACAAGGGTCGGCTACCGTAGCCATGATCACTGCCGCCGGACTTACAGCACCTCTTTTACTGGGTGATGTTGGTGAAATTCAAAAGGCATTAATTGTTATAGCAATTGCCTCTGGGGCTTCCATCATGTCTCATGTAAATGACAGCGGATTTTGGTTAGTTAGTAAGTATTTAGGTTTAACTGAAAAACAAACCTTTAGAAGCTGGACTGTCATGACCACTATATTGGCTTTGGTTGGTTTTACAACCGTCAGCATTATTTCTATTTTCGTTTAGCAACTCTTGTACTTGTCATTTAAGCCCATTCCCAGCAGGATCATGGGTTTGATTTTCTCCAATCTGCTTATTTTTGTTGCCTCGCGCTTAGCAGTTTCAATATAATCGCAGTATTCTCTTTGCCTTCCCGGAGTGAGTTTGTCGAAACTATTTTTGTAATCAGGATCCTTTTTTAATTCTTTTTGAAGCTCATTGGGAATAACTGTTTTCTTATTAGTCCTGTCTGATTTGACTTCTTTTCCTGATTTCTGATTTTTTATAGCCTCCTTCACATAGGAAAGTACTGCGTGTTTATCAATATCATCAATAGATTCAAAACGCATTTGCCTCAGAGCTTTAGTTTTCCCTTCTTGTGCATTTGTTAACAGGTTTTTTTCATCTTTTAAAAATACACCATTGAAGAACCATATTCCAAAATGGTTCTTAAAAGCACCCAGACCTATAATATTCTTCCCATTGACAGTATAAACAGGAGCATTCCATTTAATGCTTTCTTCAACTTCTGTTGAATTTATAATATCTCTTAGAATTGTCAAGGCTTCAGACCAGTTTGCATTGATCTCAATGTACTCTTCTATTGAATGGATCTTTTTCATAGTCTAAATTTACCAAATTCCTGCGTAATCAAGATTTTCATTAAATTGATTATTGAGGTAATCAAATTTTAGTTTGATGATCTGCCTGATGTGTAAATAATCGTGTGCCAGCCAGTTATTAAGGAAATATTTGGCTGTCATTGTGCCTAATTTTGGATGGTCGAAAGAATTTTCCCAATTAGCATTTTTCAAAGTTTTTAGCCAATTGATGGATGATTCTCTCTCATTGATAAACTTTTCAAGCATTACAGAATAATCCTGATGAATATAGTCATGTTCTGTGACCCAGGTAATTGGATTAAATGAAGGAGGGACTTGATTAGGTTTGTCTAAAACCCATTTAGTTCTGAATCTGAAATCATCTCGTTCTTCATCATATAAATGACATAGTATTTCCAGCAAACACCATTTTTCCGGCATTGGTTTCCACAGGTACAGTTCTTTTTTTTCATCTTTAAACAAATTATTAAAAATGAGTTTATTCTTTTGAAACTGACCTACTATGAATTCCATTTATTTCACTTTGCCTTTTCCTGAGTGAGTTCAGCAATTTTAATTATGACCTCAGTTGCTTTGATGATGCTTTCTACAGGTACATATTCGTAACGGCCATGAAAGTTATGTCCGCCTGCAAAAATATTCGGACAAGGTAATCCCATATATGACAATTGAGAGCCATCAGTACCACCACGAATAGCTTTGATCAATGGTTTTATATCCAGTTGCTTCATGGCTTCTTCAGCAATATCAACAATATGCATAACAGGTTCTACCTTTTCTTTCATATTGAAGTACTGATCTTTAATTTCTATCTCAATAACTTCTCGACCATATTGTTTGTTTAATTCTTTGGCAAGCCTCTTGAATGCCTTTTTTTCTAGCTTCAAAATGACCTTTATCATGATCTCGGATGATATATTCCAAAACAGTCTCTTCAACATTCCCATTTACGGTATGTAAATGAAAGAATCCTTGATACCCTTCCGTATGCTCAGGTGTTTCCAATCTCGGAAGTGAGTTGATAAATTCACTGGCAATGAAAATGGAATTGACCATTTTTCCCTTGGCATACCCGGGATGAACACTCTTACCTTTTACCTTAACCACTGCTCCTGCAGCATTGAAATTCTCATATTCCAGTTCTCCTACCTGGCTGCCATCCATAGTATAAGCCCAGTCTGCACCAAATTTCTTCACATCGAATTTATGAGCACCACGACCAATTTCTTCATCCGGTGTGAATCCTACTCTTATCTTTCCGTGTTTAATTTCAGGGTGATTGATCAAATATTCCATTGCTGAAACAATTTCGCATATTCCTGCTTTATCATCTGCACCCAGAAGCGTTGTGCCATCAGTGGTAATTAAAGTTTGACCTTTATAAAGAAGAAGATCGTCAAAATAACTTGGTGACAAGACAATATTCTGTTCTTTATTTAAAACAATGTCTTTTCCATTATAATTTTCGATAATCTGAGGGTTGACATTTGCACCGGTGAAATCAGGTGACGTATCAAAATGTGAAATAAAACCTATAGTAGGAACATCATGATCAACGTTGCTTGGTAGAGTAGCCATGATATAAGCATTCTTATCAATAGTGACCTCTTTCATACCGATAGATTTTAACTCTTTGGCCAACTTATTTGCCAGGTCCCATTGCTTTTTGGTACTAGGTGTTGAATCACTTTTTGGATCTGATTCTGTATCAATTTTGACATAGCTAAAAAAGCGGTCAATTATGTCCTGTTTATTCATTATAAAATGGATTTGTTATGTAAATTCTACTTATTCAAAAGTACGATTAATAATTATTTTGCTTTTTGAATTGTGTGGTTTTTTTTTAAGAAGTACTTTTGCCCAAATATTGCTGCATGTATAAGCTTTTAATCAGACCGATATTCTTTTTATTTGATCCGGAGGTCATTCATCATTTCACTTTTTCAGCAATACGAATTTTTTTTAAAATACCGGGCATTCCTTTCTTGATCAGAAGTCTGTATCAATTTGAAGATAAGCGATTAGAACGAAACTTGTTTGGAATTACATTTAAAAACCCGGTTGGATTAGCGGCAGGCTTTGATAAAAATGCCGTCTTATATAATGAACTTGCCAATTTTGGTTTCGGATTTATAGAAATTGGTACTGTGACTCCAAAAGGTCAGGTAGGAAATCCGAAGAAAAGGCTATTCAGGTTAAAATCCGATAAGGGAATTATAAACCGAATGGGGTTTAATAATGAAGGATTAGAAGCTGTCATTGAACAACTCAAAAAGAACAGAGGTAAGCTCATAATTGGAGGAAACATAGGTAAGAATACCAATACAAAACCCGAAGATTATACCAAAGATTATTTGGAATGTTTTAAGGCACTACATCCTTATGTTGATTATTTTGTTCTGAATGTGAGCTGTCCTAACGTTGGAAGTCATGCTAAATTGACTGATAAGGATTATCTCGAGGAATTGATAACTGAAGTACAAAAAGCTAATAAAATCTTGTCAGGTAGAGCGCCGTCGAAACCTGTATTACTAAAAATAGCTCCTGATTTAAATCAAATTCAATTGGATGAGATCGTGGAATTAATTGCTAATACTAAAATAGATGGAGTAATTGCCAGCAACACATCTGTTGACAGAAGCGGATTAAAGGCGGATCCCAAACGATTACTGGAAATAGGCAATGGTGGTTTAAGCGGCCAACCTATAAAAGACAAAAGCACCCAAGTCATAAAATATCTTGCAGAGAAGAGTGGTAAAGCATTTCCGATCATTGGAGTAGGAGGTATTCATTCTGCTCAAGATGCACTTGAAAAAATAGAAGCTGGCGCAGACCTGGTACAGATCTATACAGGCTTTATCTATGAAGGTCCAAAACTGATCAGGAAAATTAACAAGGCAATCTTAAAGGCTGGTTAATGGATTACAATTTATTATTTGGTTTTATGACAGCTGTCGCTGTTTTAGCTTTATCTCCCGGACCGGATAATATTTATGTACTCACGCAGAGTGTAGTTAACGGAAGAGCTTTTGGCTTGGCTACAGTTGCCGGATTGATATCGGGATGTTTGGTTCATACAACCTTGGTTGCTTTTGGGGTGTCGGCCATCATAAAAGAAAGTGATTCCTTGTTTTTTGGAATTAAATTATTAGGTGCTTTGTATTTGTTATATCTGGCATATAAGGTATTTAGAAGTGATTCAAAAGTCTCATTGTCAGATAGCGAAGTACCAAAAAAGTCCTTAGGTCAGTTATTTAAGCAAGGATTTATAATGAATGTTCTAAACCCAAAAGTCTCCATGTTCTTCTTGGCCTTTTTCCCGGGATTTTTATTTAGTGATACACTTGGAACCGTTGCTCAATTCTATGTTTTGGGAATATTATTTATGATAGTTTCATTTATCATTTTTTCCTTGATCGCTGTTCTTTCAGGTTCCATAGCTAATTATTTAAAGAGTCATAAAAATACAGGATTGGTTTTAAAATGGCTTCAAATAATAGTGTTTGTCGGAATTGCCGTATTTCTATTAATTTCGGAAAAATAGAGTATTTTTAAACTGCGAAACAATCTAATGAAAAACCAGTAAAAATCATTGAATGTCCGCGTGATGCCATGCAGGGAATAAAGCAATTCATTCCCACAGAACAGAAAGTTCAGTTCATTCAGTCTTTACTGCGGGTTGGCTTTGATACCATTGATTTTGGAAGTTTTGTGTCGCCGAAGGCTATTCCGCAAATGTCTGATACTGCCGAAGTACTCTCTAAATTGGATTTAAGTAAAACGACCAGCAGTTTATTGGCAATTGTAGCGAACCTTCGAGGAGCCGAAGATGCCTGCAGTCATCCGGAAATAGACTATTTAGGATATCCGTTTTCAATTTCCGAGAATTTTCAAATGCGTAATACACATAAGACTATTTCTCAGTCGGTCAGCCTGTTAGAAGAAATTTTAAACATTTCGGATAAAAGCAATAAAGAAGTAGTTGCTTATTTATCCATGGGATTCGGTAATCCCTATGGTGACCCTTGGAATGTGGATATAGTTGGAGAGTGGACTGAGCGTTTGAATAAAATGGGTGTTAAGATCTTGTCTTTGAGTGATACGATTGGTAGTTCGGACCCAAAAACCATTGCATATCTGTTCTCTCATTTAATTCCGCAATATCCGGAAATCGAGTTTGGAGCACATTTGCATACAACACCAAGTTCGTGGTTTGAAAAAGTAGATGCTGCATTTAATTCTGGTTGCAGACGCTTTGATGGAGCCATTCAGGGATTTGGAGGATGCCCTATGGCAAAGGATGAATTAACTGGTAATATGCCTACTGAGAAATTATTATCTTATTTAACTACAAAAAAAGCACATAGTTTAAATGCTCTGAGTTTTGAAAGTGCATATAATGAGGCTACTAAAATATTTACAAAATTTCATTAAAAATTCATATTGTCACTTCGAGTGAAGTTTTTAAATAAAATCTTTGTATAAAGAAGTCAAATTTATCTGCTTTCGAAACAATTTTACTTTTTTTAATCGGCGGAACCACTCAAGCAGATATATTTCTCATTTAGTATAAATAAGGAAACAATCGTTTAGACCTTGATTTATATTCCAAATATTCCTCACCAAATTGTTCTTCTAAAAATTGTTCTTCCATCCTCATTTTTAAGACTAATACCGCCACTAAAATGAAGAATACTGTGCCATTTATCAAGTTCAGATGTTGCACTACAATCGGAAAATAAAAGAGAATAACAGATAAGTACATTGGATTTCTTATCCATTTATATGGTCCTGATCTTACAAGTGATTCAGATTTAACTTCAGGTTGAATATTGAAATTTCCAATTTTAATTGTTAGAATTCCCCAAAACCCTATTATGATTCCTATAATTTGAAAAAACAAACCTATACCTACGGCAATTGGGTAATTAAATATCAATAAATAAATCATTGTTATTAATTGAAGTATAACAAGGATCGCTGATTTTTTTGACATTTATTCATTTTTTTAACTGTTATAAAAGTAATATAATTATTATTTAAAATAATTCTAAATAGGCTTTGCCAGCATAAATTTCTATTTTAATTTTGTGTTTAATTAATTAACTATTTATAATTAGTCTAAATAAAAAGAATGAAAAAAATACTTCTTCCCTTGGCAATTTTAGTATCCGGTTTTAGTTTTTCACAAATTACACAAAGTGATACTTTAACATCACAATATTTTCAACAAAATGCAGCTAACAGAATTCTGAGTGTTAACAGAGCTAATGGTGTCATTGTGGGTGGCTACGCCCAGGTGGATTATAACCAGCCGGAAGGATTAAACGGAAATCTGGATGTACACAGATTGGTTATGTTATTAGGTTATAAGTTCAGTAATAAAGTGCAATTCGTAACAGAAATAGAATACGAGCATGTAAAAGAGCTATATGTTGAACAGGCTTTTTTACAATATACAATTGCAAATAACGTCAATTTAAGAGGTGGTTTGATGCTGGTACCAATGGGTATTATAAACGAATATCATGAACCAACAACGTTTAATGGTGTAGAACGACCAAATGTGGATAAAAGCATTGTGCCTTCAACATGGAGAGAGATTGGGCTTGGAGTTACCGGTAAGATCGATAACGCTTCCTTACGTTACCAGGTTTATGTTTTTAACGGATTTGCTTCAGTGAATGGTGAGAATGTTTTAGGAGGTGCTAATGGTCTGAGAAATGGTCGTCAGAAAGGATCAGAATCTACAATTAATACACCTAATTTTTCAACTAAAATAGATTATTACGGACTTCCAGGGTTGCGTTTAGGGCTATCCGGTTATTTAGGTCGTACACAGGCAGAGGATGGTATACAAGTTATAGAAGGTGCAGATGTTGGGATTAGTATGGTTGGATTGGATGCCAGATATATAAAGAATAGATTTTCTGCCAGAGGACAATATATTCATGCTAAATTAACCGATTCAGATAAATATAATATCTTGTATGAAACAAATTTAGGTTCTGAACTCAAAGGTTGGTATACTGAAATAGCTTACAACCTATTACCCAATAATAAAGAACAAAGGTTAGATGCTTTTGTGAGGTATGAGCAATACGATACACATGCGGCTACTTTTAAAGCGGGAATAGAAAGGGATTTGGGCTATAACAGAAATGAGTGGACTACCGGATTAAGCTATCATATAGCACAAGGGGCTGTCGTTAAGGCTGATTATCAATTTTTAGCTAATGCTGTTGAAGGCAATAAATCAACAGGTCAATTTAATCTGGGATTTGGAGTTTGGTTCTAAAACATTTTTTAATGAATAAAGTAATTGTCATTTTAATTCTTTTATTATCTCAAGGTCTGTCTAATTATATTCAAAAGAAAGTAAATAAAGAGATCAAGAGTATATTTGAAGTTGAACAATTTTCGTTAACAGAGGTTAAGATCGATTTCGAAATTGCAAAATCTTTGCCTTCGGCATTCAACGAAGATAACTTGTTTACAATAAAATCGGAAGATGGTTTTCTTGGTTATGCCTATATATCAAAGGCATTTGGAAAATTAGACTATTTCGACTATTTAGTAATACTGGATAAAGATCTTATTGTTCTTAAGTCGAAAATATTAGTTTATAGAGAGGACTATGGAGGGGAAATTGGCAGTAAACGATGGTTAAGGCAACTGGCAGGAAAAACCAAAGGAGACAAGTTAGTTTATGGAGATAATATTATGGCTATTTCCGGTGCAACCGTTTCCGTTCAGGCTATGACCAATGCTATGAATGATCTCTTTGAGTCTTTAAAAATACTTCATTCCAAAAACTTACTATAGCATGCAGATCAATGGATTAATACAATCTTTTCCAAAAGAACTAAAATTATTGATCAGTGCATTTATCATCGTCTTAAGTGTTGGATTTTATTCTGGGATATCCTTTGTAAATGAGACCTCCTCGATAAGTTCTGCAGGGCTTCAGGAACAATATTTAGGGAATGAATCAGATGAAGATGCAACGGTTATGAAATTCAAAAAAAGTGAAAAGGAAATGTTGTCAATTGTGCATAGTCATATCCTGTCTATGTCTGTTATTTTCTTTTTGTTGGGAATCATATTAAGCACAACTAACCTAAATTTAACATTCAAAATATTTTTAATGGTAGAGCCGTTTTTTTCTATTTTATTAACTTTTGGAGGCATTTATTTACTTTGGAAAGGGGTTCTTTGGATGAAATACCTTATTATATTCTCAGGATCACTAATGAGCATATCCTTCACAGTATCAGCAACTATAATTTTATATCAATTATTTATATCAAATAAGGTGAC
>CAVRNW010000034.1:0-49651 GCA_963722665.1 uncultured Flavobacteriaceae bacterium | reverse complement strand
TGAAAAAGGAGCAATAAATACTAATAATAAAATAATCAGTGAAGTTTTAAATGTTTTCATTTTTAAAAGAAATTAGTTGGTTAATACTTAATATTAGCCATTCAAAAGCAAGAAAAAACATCTAAATCTAGGGCAATGAACTATCAAATTTTGTTGTAACCCTCTGGGTGAGCGTTATGAAATATACAAAAAAAAATTTAAGATCGACTTTTCTGACTATAAAAGTGGTATTAATTCTTAAAAAAACTAAACATATTCCCACCATACGTTTTTGAATTCTGAAAGTAATCTAAGTGAGACAAATCGGTATGTTTAGAGTGCTCTATTATTAAAAGTCCTTCATCTTCTAATAAATTATTCTTGAAAACTAATTTTGGAATATCAGCAAACATTTCTTCCTGAAAAGCATATGGCGGGTCTGCAAAAATGATAGTATACTGTTGGTTGCAGCTTTCCAGAAATTTAAAAACATCACTTTTTATGGTTTGAATGGGCATTTCGAACTCTTGTGCAGTTTTTTCAATGAATTTTATACATCCAAATTCCTGATCTACACTAACAATTTTTTCGGTACCTCGTGATGCAAATTCATAGCTTATGCTTCCAATACCGGCAAAAAGGTCCAATACAGATATATCATCAAAATAATACTGATTATTTATAATATTGAAAAGTGCTTCCTTTGCCATGTCTGTTGTAGGTCGGACAGGCAACTTTTTAGGCGCTTGAATTCGACGTCCTTTATGAATCCCGGAGATAATTCTCATTAAAAACTGTTTAAAATAACAAACTGGCTGTGATTGTTAACCGGTTGTGCTTGATTAGAATACTTATAACTATCTAATCGTTTACTAAAGAATACAAACCTTACATATTTAAAGGTTATTGTATATAATTCATCTTTGGAATCGATATTGTCTGTAAAAATTAATTCGAATGTTTCAGGATTCAGATTCAATTGTTCTGCAGTGAAAAGTATATAATAAATGAAATCTTCTTTGGTCTTATATTCAAAGGAATTGAATAATTTCAAATTGCCATTTTCTACTACAACGATCTCAAAGTTGTCAATGCTAACATTGACATACATTTTGGGTTTTTCGGCATTTTTTTCAGCATTCAAGACCTGCTCGATCAATATGGTTGAAAAATGCTTGTATGTAAACTCACCAAATCTATCGTATAAGTAATTGTTAATATTCATAAAAGGAATATAAACATTAAAGCTATCATTCAGATCAATTTTATCAAATGAAATATAATCTGTACTTAGTATCTTATTATTGAATTTTAAATAATCTGCGAGATTATCTTCTTTAAAAAGGGCTGCTGGCACAATAGTAGATAATTCATTCTTATGAATAACCAAAATTTCTGAAAAAGGTTGTGTCAGTTCTTTTTCAGAGTCAAAATACTGCTGTAATTCAATTAGGACTTCATTTGGATTCAATTTTCTTTCGAAATGGAATATCTTTAAATACTCAAGAGTATTAGTCTCGATATTTAAAATGCAAAAAGAAAGTCCACTCAAGGAAACTTGAATGGACAATTTTAAGTTTGATATCTTTTTAATTTTATTCGTCGTTGGAGCCATAGACCTTAGGCCAGTTTCCGTTGGTATTTACTTCATTCATTGATCCTACTTTTAATGAAGGACCATTAACACCATCCACAGAAACGACCTCTTTTTCTTGTGCAACTAAATCTTTATTCTGATCATACAAAACAACTGATTTATCAACTTTAACTTCAAAAACAGGAACATTTACATTGTTTCTTTGCACTAATCCTGCTTCCATTTTAAACTTGGATCCTGGTTCTCCAATTCCTTCAGGAAGATTGATCATGGTCTTGTATCTGTTAGATTTTTTGAATAAAGAGTCTTTTATAGGAACAAAACCTAGAGTATCAATAACAATAATATCTTTATAAGTAGTAACTCCACCATATCTTCTTGTTAATTCTTTATCAATGACGCTTGAATCTCTCCGTTGAGTAATAGTGAATTGAGCCGTATCGATGAATTTTACTAAATTATCAAAGTTAGATTGAAATTTTCCAGTTACCTGTCTATGTGCTAACTGAGCACTTCTAATATCCTTTAACTTCTCAATGACTAAAGCATAGCGCTTATTCTTAGTTTTATTGAACTGAAGTGGTTCATAGATCGATTTAACATTAATGTAAGCCAAATAAATGATTAAAGCCCACAGAACAACAAGTATAAAAGGTTTAACCTTTGCAGATACATATTTATTTATTAACCAAACAATACCAATTGTTAGTATGATTGCTCCAACTATAAGAATTAATGTAGACATAGTGATTATTTTGTTTAATTAGAAAATTAGTGGTCTATACGCAAATCTACAATTTTTTTTTAATCGTAAAAACCATTGTGAGTAAAAATCATTCATATATTTGAATAAATATGTCTGAACAATCAAAATTAATGTCCCCATCAGAGTTTTATTTCATTATAAAAAAGGAATTTCCGTTTAAACCTACAACAAAGCAAGACATTGTTTTACAGCAAATTTCTGAATTCATTTTTGACACATCCAAGGGCAAATTATATTTGCTTAAGGGCTATGCAGGCACGGGAAAAACAACTATTATAAGTACCATAGTCAATAACTTATGGAAGGTTACTAAAAGCGCTGTTCTTTTAGCTCCAACTGGAAGAGCTGCAAAGGTAATAAGTAATTATTCGGGTAAAGAAGCTTTTACCATTCATAAAAAAATTTATTTTCCAAAAAAGGAAAAAAGTGGCTCGGTCAAATTTGTATTACAGCCCAATAAGCATAAAAAGACGATATTCATAGTAGATGAGTCGTCTATGATACCTGATACCCCCGGAGAGTCTAAATTATTTGAAAATGGATCTTTGCTGGATGATCTTATGCAGTATGTTTACTCTGGTCATCAATGTAAATTATTGCTAATAGGCGATACTGCTCAATTACCGCCTGTTAAATTGGATATAAGTCCGGCTCTTGATGAACATACTTTATCTGTCAATTACAATAAGGAAGTAATTAAAATGGAGTTGGATGAAGTTGTCAGGCAGGAAAAGGATTCCGGAATTTTATTTAATGCAACTAAATTAAGAGAAACATTGACAGACGGTTTCTTCGAAAGTTTTAAATTCGATTTAGAACCTTTCACTGATATTGTGAGATTGATTGATGGTTATGAAATAATGGATGCTATAAATGATTCATATAGCAATCTGGGAAACGAAGATACTGCAATAATAGTAAGAAGCAATAAGAGGGCGAATTTGTATAATCAGCAAATAAGAAGTCGGATTTTGTTCCAAGAGAACGAATTGTCTACAGGTGATTATTTAATGATTGTTAAGAACAATTATTTTTGGTTAAAACCGACAAGTGAAGCAGGTTTTATTGCCAATGGAGACATTGTTGAAGTGCTTGAGATATTTAAAATTGAAGAACTTTATGGTTTTCGTTTTGCTGAAGTAAAGGTTAGAATGGTTGATTATCCTAGAATGAGATCTTTTGAAACTGTTCTTTTACTGGATACTATTTCTGCTGAATCACCATCCTTACCTTATGAGGAATCCAACCGATTATATCAGGAAGTTGTGAAAGATTTTGAGAATGAATCCAGCAATTATCGCAAATTCCTAAAAGTTAAGAATAACAAACATTTTAATGCGCTTCAAGTAAAGTTCTCTTATGCCATTACTTGTCACAAGTCGCAGGGTGGACAATGGAATACCGTGTTTGTAGAACAGCCCTATTTACCCAATGGAGTAGATAAAGACTATATACGCTGGTTATATACAGCTGTTACCAGAGCAAAGGAAAAGTTATATCTTATAGGGTTTAAGGATGATTTTTTTGAGGCATAATTTTTGAATAAAGGATTTAAAATATTTTATAATGACATCAGATACAATTTTAAGCATATTTCTTGGTATAGGCCTTGCAGCCTCAGTGGGTTTTCGTGTGTTTTTGCCTTTATTCGCTTTAAGTTTAGCTTCTTATTTCGAAATTTGGGAATTAAATGAATCCTGGGAATGGATTGGCAGTTTAGCTGCCGTCCTCACATTAGGTGTGGCAACAATTGTTGAGATATTTGCTTATTACATTCCTTTTGTTGATAATTTACTCGATTCTGTTGCTATTCCTCTCGCAGCAATTGCAGGCACTGCAGTTATGGTATCAACCATTGCCGATCTAAGCCCTGTTATCACCTGGTCATTAGCTATCATTGCGGGAGGTGGGACGGCAACCGCTATTTCTGGAGCATCTAGTGCGACCAGGCTGACTTCAACTGCCACAACTGGTGGCTTGGGCAATCCGGTTGTATCTACATTAGAAACAGGAACAGCCATGACCCTATCAATTTTTTCAATTTTCCTGCCCATAGTCGGATTTATTCTGGTATTAATTGTAATAGTGTATATTTTTAGGTTTTACAAAAAGATTAAATCTACAAAAGCGTAATTCTTTAAAATTATCTTATTTTTGAAATTGATACCTTAATTCTTGTATGAAAGTAATTTCAATGATTCCTGCACGCTACAGTGCTTCTCGATTCCCTGGTAAACTCATGCAGGATCTGGGAGGTAAAACTGTTATATTAAGAACATATCAAGCCACGGCAAATACCGGGTTATTTGATGAAGTGTATGTAGTAACAGACAGTGATATCATCTTCAATGAAATTATATCCAATGGAGGTAAGGCGATCATGAGCAAAAAAGTACATGAGTCTGGAAGTGACAGAATAGCAGAAGCTGTAGAGGATATTGACTGTGACATTGTTATTAATGTCCAAGGAGATGAGCCCTTTACTGAAAGAGGAAGTTTGGAAAAGCTTTTACATGTTTTCAAGGACGATCACAACAAGGAAATAGATCTGGCATCCTTAATGGTTGAAATATCAGATTGGGATGAGATAAATAACCCAAACACGGTGAAAGTAATTGTAGACCAAAATAATTTCGCATTATATTTTTCCAGAAGTCCGATACCTTTTCCACGTGATAAAAATGCCGGGGCTTGTTATTTTAAGCATAAAGGTGTTTACGCATTCAGAAAAGCAGCTATACTGCAATTCTCGAAACTTCCAATTAAATTTTTGGAAGCCTCAGAAAAAATCGAATGCATTCGTTATTTGGAGTATGGCAAGCGCATAAAAATGGTAGAGACAACTGTTTCCGGGGTTGAAATAGATACACCTGCAGATCTGGAAAAAGCAAAAAGATTATGGAAGTAGATTATAGCAATATAAAAGTAATAGGCCTTGACGCCGATGACACCCTTTGGGTGAACGAGACCTATTATCGGGATGCTGAACTGGAATTTGCAAAATTGTTGTCCAAATATGAAACTGCTAACAAGATAGATCAGGAGTTGTTCAAGACAGAGATGAAAAATCTGGATATTTATGGGTATGGAATAAAAAGCTTTGTACTGTCCATGGTAGAATCGGCATTGGAAATATCGAATAATGAAATCTCTACAAAAAATATTAATGAAATATTATTGATTGGTAAGAATATGATCAATAAGCCCATAGAACTTTTAGATGGGGTTGAAGAAGTTTTAACTACTCTTTCAAAAAAATACAGATTGATTCTGGCAACTAAAGGAGATCTTCTAGATCAGGAACGTAAATTGGAACGATCAGGCTTAACGGATTATTTCCATCATATTGAAATTTTGAGTGATAAAAAAGAATCGAATTACGCCAAATTATTAAATCATCTGGATATCGTGCCTTCGGAGTTCTTAATGATTGGCAATTCACTAAAATCAGATATTTTACCATTGGTAAATATTCATGCTCATGCCATACATGTACCATTTCATACAACATGGGCACATGAACAGGTAACAGAAGAAGAAACAAATGGAAAACAATATAAAACAGTAAAAAGTTTAAAGAATATCATTCCTTTGTTAATTTAAGATTTGAGAAAACTGGAATTAAATACCTGGAACAGGAAAAGGCACTTTGATCATTTCAATGCCCTGGCGGACCCTTATTTTGGAGTGACGATACCGTTTAATGTAACAAACGCTTATAAATATGCAAAGTTAAATGGCATCAGTTTTTTTGGCAAATATCTTCATGATTCCATGAAAGCCATAAATTCTGTTGAAAATTTTAAGTATAGAATCGAAAATGATGAAATCGTTATTCACGACGTCATTCATGCTTCAGCAACATTAATGAGAAGTGACAACACCTTCGGATTTTCATTTATACATTTTGATGAAAATCTGAACATATTTTTATCAAATATAAAAAAAGAAAAAGAACGCATAGAAAACAGCACAGACCTATATCCGCCAAATAATACGTTAGATTGTGTCTATTGTTCCGCATTACCCTGGTTTAGTTTTACCGGCCATAAAGAACCGGTATCAGGTCGATTGGAATCAGTACCAAAATTGGGTTTTGCAAAGGCGGAACAAATAGGAGCAGAGTTGATAATGAATGTATCTGTTTGTGTCAACCATGCTCTAATAGACGGGTATCATGTAGGATTGTTTTCTGAAGCATTTCAGAATAATTTAAATAATAATTGTATTTAATGAATAAGACAATAAGTTAATGGACTATAAAAATTTTCCCATGGTGCCAAGGGTCATTTTTGGAAGAGGTAGTTTCAATCAATTAGGTGAAATTATTGCTCCAAAAAGACTCAATATGCAGGCTCCATTTATTTTTCTTGTGGACGATGTTTTTAAAGGCAATTCCTGGTTGACCTCCAGGATCCCTTTGTCTTACGAGGATAATATAATCTATATTTCTACTGTAGAAGAACCAAAAACATCTCAGGTAGATGAACTGACCGAACAGATAATTTTAAAAAACAAGGAAAGACCTTCCGGCATTATTGGTATAGGTGGCGGAACCATACTTGATATAGCCAAAGCAGTTTCAATCATGCTTACTAATGAAGGAGAATCAAGTGATTACCAGGGCTGGGATCTGGTCAAGAATCCGGCGATATATCATGTTGGTGTCCCAACAATTTCCGGAACCGGAGCAGAAGTTTCCAGAACGACAGTATTAACAGGACCTGAAATGAAATTAGGCATAAATAGTGATTTCACACCATTTGATCAGGTTGTGCTCGATCCCGAACTAACAAAAGATGTGCCTAAAAATCAGTGGTTCTATACTGGTATGGACTGTTATATTCATTGTATTGAATCTTTGAATGGCACCTATTTAAATGCCTTTAGCCAAAGTTATGGTGAGAAAGCATTGGATTTGTGCAAAGAGATATTTCAATCGAATAAACTATCAAAAAAAGAAGCAGAGGATAAGCTGATGATGGCATCATGGCATGGAGGAATGAGCATTGCATACTCACAGGTAGGTGTGGCTCATGCTTTAAGCTATGGCTTATCGTATTTACTAGGGACGAAACATGGTATTGGGAACTGCATCGTTTTTCAACATTTGGCAGAGTTTTATCCGGAAGGTGTCAAGTTATTTAATGCGATGAAAACCAAACATAAAGTAAAAATTCCTCAAGGTGTTTGTAAAAATCTTGAAGATCACCAGTTTAACATCATGATTGATGTTGCTATTAGCCTGGATCCTCTTTGGGAGAATGCACTTGGAAAAGACTGGAAAAAAATAATAACACGAGAAAAGCTGCTGCAACTCTACAAAAAAATGTAGTATGCGCCGGCTCTCTAAATTCATATATTTTAAGGTACTGGGTTGGAAAATAACCGGTTTTACGGATATTAATTCCATAAAAAAAGCAATCATAATAGGAGCGCCTCATACACATTGGTTGGATTTTCCAATAGGACTTTTAGTAAGATCTGTTCTGGGAATTAAAACCAATTATATTGGAAAGAAAGGACTTTTTAAATGGCCTTACGGATGGATCTTCAGAGCACTGGGTGGAGCTCCTGTTGAAAGAAAGAACAATGAAAATCAGGTTGAAGCCATAGCCAGATTATTTACTGAAAAAAAAGAATTCAGAATGGCATTGGCTCCTGAAGGTACAAGAAAGAAAGTAGAGGAGTGGCGGACTGGTTTTTATTATATAGCGAAAGCAGCCAATGTGCCTATTATAATGTTTACCCTGGATTTTGCAAATAAACAAAATCACTTTTCAGAACCTTTCTATCCTACTGAGAATAAGGAAGCAGACTTTAAATTTATAAAAGAATTCTATAAGGGAGTTATAGGCAAAGTGCCGGAAAATTCTTAAATATTTATCTACATCTCTTCTGAGAAATTCGTGCATTTCATCTGCTTTTCTATCAGTTTTTATCATTTTATCCTAATAAATTACCCAAACAACAATTATTTTTAATTCCAGAATACTTAATTGTTTTATCTTCATATTATAAAATCGATCGAATTTTATTAATCCCTCAAAATTTATTACATAAAAATCCCTCACTGATTAATTTCAGTTTGTTGTTTTGAATTAATCTTAATGTAATAGTTTAGTGAAACATAAAGTAAACAAGCAATTGTCACTAAAAAGAAACACTAATTTATTGCGATCTAAAAAACTACTATGCTTACCAGTAAAGTAGTTTTTTTAATTCTGTCATCAACAGGCACTAGTAATTAAAAATCCCTCGGTATTTATTTGATTGCACCCATTAATTTCGTAAATTATTGGGTGCAATTTTTTTTTGCATTCAACTAATTAAACATATCATATTATGAATCCTCCTTTTATTTTTACAGTATTAATTTTAGCATTCTTTTTAGCAGGTATCCGAATCATTTTTGAATATAAACGAGCTTTAAAGTTCAGATTTGGTAAATACGTAAAGACCTTACAGCCAGGTTTTAGATGGATCATCCCTATTGTTGAAACTATTCAGATAGTTGATGTAAGGGTTATAACAATAAATATTAGTTTCTCAGGAAGTCATGACCGAAGACAATGTGCCTTGTAGCATTGATGGCGTGGTATTCTTCAAAATAGTAGACCCGGAAAAGGCAGTTCTGGAAGTTGAAGAGTTTAACTTTGCTATTACTCAGTTATCACAGGCAGCATTGCGAGATGTGTGCGGAAAAGTGGAGTTGGATACCATCCTTTCAAAACGAGAAGAAATGGGTAAGAACATAAAGTCGATAGTAGAGCACGAAACCAAGGATTGGGGAATTGATATTATTGATGTCAAGATCAAGGACATTCAGTTACCTGAGAACATGAAGCGAATGATGGCGGGACAAGCTGAAGCAGAAAGATCCAGAAGAGCCCGAATTATTTTAGCTGAAGCTGAAGAACAAGCTGCCGGAAAATTGTTGGAAGCAGGAAGACAGATCGATCAATCACCATCAGCTATAAAATTGCGTCTTTATCAAACCTTATCGAATATTGCTGCTGAAAAGAATTCGACGATATTGTTCCCATTCCCTGAAGAAGTCTTACCTAGAAATATGAACCCATCAACACTAAAACAAGAAAACAAGAAAAACAAATAGTTAGGATTATGGCATACTATTTGCATTAGTTTAAAAGTAAACTGGTGAAACATAAAGTAAACATTTGTCCCTAAAAAGAAACACCAGGTTACTATAAATAAAGCTACTTCATTTATGTTTAGAAGTAGCTTTTTTAATTACTTGCCAAATACATTTGTATCATTAATATTGTGTCCATATAGGCATGAGCCAAAATAAGTATCCAAAGTCTTCTTTTAAGTTTTATGTAACAAATAGCAAGAGCTAAACCCATTAATGTAGTTTGACCAATTCCCATAGCACCCCATTCATAATGTGCAAATCCAAATATTAAGGAACTTATAATAACCGCTAACCATTGCATTTTTTTCGAATCCAATCCCATTTGAGATATTCTATTGATCAAAAATCCCCTATAGATGACTTCTTCGCCAAAAGACGATACAATATAGACTCCAACTAGGGTTAAAATTAGCATTCCTAAATTATCTTTTAAATAGGAATAACCACTCATGTCGGCACTTCCTTCAGGAATTCCTGTAATATTTGCCATTATAATTGAACCAATGATGAAACCTGTAATTGTTAATAGAAAAACTAATAGTGACCACAAAAAAACTTTAAATCCTTCTTTCCATGTAACCGAATTAAATGTCAGACCAAAATCCTTCCAGGTTTCACTACGAAGCTTCAGCCCCAACCAAACTATTATTAGCATAGCAACATTCGCTACCCAAACAGAGGCTTGTTTCAAGATAAGGTCATCATTTATAAAAGGTTCTGATAGTTTAATAATTGAAAAAGCAACAACAAATAGAAGTAGTATCTCACTTATTTGAACCAGCCTATTCTTTTTTAACAGAATTCCAATTTTACTTGTTTTTTGTTTTTCCATGATTGTTTATAGCTTTCTCACCGCATAAATTAGCTCATCTAAATATTCTCCATTTTTATAAATGGTTCCTTTAAACTGGCCTTCCAAAATAAAACCAGCATTCTTAAGTACTTTTTGCGAGGCTACATTGGTGCCAAATGGCCTCGCAAAGATCCTGTTGATATCCAGATTTTTAAATCCGTAGTCAACCATATGTACAACAGCTTTCGTCATGATGCCTTGACCCCAAAAGGGTTCGGCCAGCCAATAACCCAATTCTGCATTTTTAATGTGAATATCTGATTGAACATGTACCCCAATACCTCCTGAAGCCTTGCCATTGACATCAATTGCCAAAATAGTTGGAGGGTTGTTTTGAATTGCCATTTTTATAAAGGCTTCACCGCTTTCACGAGTGAAAGGATGTGGGAACTGATAGGTGAGGTTTGCCGCAATCTTAGGATTATTTGCATACTCCATAAGGCTTTCAATGTCATTGGGATTAAAAGGTCTTAAAGTGAATGCCATAATTAAATAATTGAATACAACCTTTTAAATATAGCAACAAAAATTCTCAACAAAAAGGAGGAGGCACCCTTTTTATTGTTTTCGGATTATTTTCTAAAATTAAGTGCACTATTTTTGTTAACAGGAAATATTAATAATCCAAGGTAATAATTCGTCCTTTAGTAAAATTAAAGAATTTGTCCTTTTGGGCTACATTAACACCATCCATGAGATCTTCAGGTTTAAACCCAGCTAAATTTAAGCAAGTTGGACAGGCATAAACACCAATATTTTTATCGGCCAATTGCTTTATATAGGTTTGGCAGGATTCAAAATCGGCAAAATTCAAGTCTTTTGCGCCTTTAACCAATAATTCTACCGCATGAATATCCATGTATACAAGTACATCTTTATCATTTGCCATCATGACAGCCATTTTTAAAGGCATTAATACACGATGTGGATCATTGTAACTTTCTGTGATATGAATAAAAACACCGTCATTTACTTTCTCTGCAGTAGCCATTGTTGACTCTTCCTGGTCAATAGGATTGGTTTGTTGTGATTTTTGTTCACAGGAAATAACCATCATTCCTAATAAAACTAATAATCCAATTTTTTTCATTTAATTCGTTTTAGTGGTTGCACAATTTTTCTGAAGTATTTTCCAGGCTGTTGTTTAGGAATAGTTCAATAGCTTTTCCCATATCTCTTTCCTGAGTAACAAATACTTGTATTTTCCTTTGGTTAAAATCATTATATAAACGTTGTCCCATTCCACCCGCTATTACTACTTCACAGTTGCCTAGGGCTCCAAAGATACCTTCATGGCTATGATTATGGTTACCGTGATCATGCTCCTTATGTTGTCCTTTGGCATGCCCAGTGAAGGTATTGACCTTATATTCAAAATTTGTTATTTTTTTATCTTCTATATCATAGATCATAAAACCCTTAGATCTCCCAAAATGAGCTGAAATAGTTGACATATTGTTTGTTGGAATTGCAACTTTCATAAGAAAATGTTTTATAAATTAATTAAAAAATAGTGCATTGAAGCAAAACAAAGTTAATTACAAAAATCAACTAAGTTTGTGACTTGAGTCACCAGATAAGGCAATAAAAAAAGGGCAGAAGCCCTAATTTATATTAATAACTTTGTAAATGAAAGATTGCTTCGCTACAAAGTTCCTCGCAATAACAATAAGAAATTATTCTTCGGTGGTTTCTTCCATCGTATGATACACGTTTTGAACGTCATCATCTTCCTCGATCTTTTCCAGAAGTTTCTCCACATCAGCGGCTTCATCCGGGGTGAGCTTTTTAGTGACCTGAGGAATTCGTTCAAATCCGGAAGACAAAATTTCTATTTCCCTGTTTTCCAACTCAGCCTGTATCGCTCCAAAGCTCTCAAAAGGTGCGTAGATCAATATGCCATCATCATCTGTAAAAACTTCTTCTGCACCAAAATCAATAAATTCTAATTCAACTTCTTCAGGATCTAATCCTTCTGCATTGATTCTGAAATTACAAGTATGATCAAACATAAACACCACTGAACCTGAAGTACCCAAACTGCCATCACATTTGTTGAAATAACTTCTAACGTTGGCGACTGTGCGTGTGTTATTATCTGTTGCTGTCTCTACTAGGATTGCAATACCATGCGGTGCATAGCCTTCAAACAGTACTTCCTTATAATCGCCCTGACTTTTGTCGCTTGCACGTTTTATAGCTCGTTCAACATTGTCTTTAGGCATATTAACAGATTTCGCATTCTGAATAACCGCTCTTAAACGTGAATTACTTGCAGGATCTGGACCTCCTTCTTTTACTGCCATGACAATGTCCTTTCCTATACGAGTAAAGGCTTTGCTCATAGCAGACCAACGTTTCATTTTACGTGCTTTACGAAATTCAAAAGCTCTTCCCATAGTTTAAAATATTAATAGTATTTAAACGATTGTAAATTTATAAAAAAGTTGTGGCCTTAAAAATATTTTAGTCCTCTTCTTCAATAATGGATTCAATGGCTTTAGCAAGTTTAAAATCTTTGTCTGTAACACCATTGGCATCATGAGTAGATAGTGAAATGGTCAATACATTATACACGTTCGTCCATTCGGGATGATGATTCAGTGCTTCGCATTCAAAAGCAATTCTGCTCATGGCACTAAAACAATCTTTAAAATTCTCAAATTCAAATTCAGCATGAATGGCATTCTCATAATATTCCCATTCTGGAAAATGCAATAGTTTCCTCTCTATTTCTTCTATGTTTAATTTTTTCATAATTCCTTTTTTTAGTTATTACAAAATACTGATTTTTACAACATCTTGACTTTCTATTTGCAGGTTTTTAGGCAGTAGATTATGTTTGGGCAATACTGCGAGGTAACGTTCATCGTTAGTCGTGAATACTTGTTTATAGACCGGGTTATAATCTCCCATTGAATCGATAACTTCTTTTATAAAATCATCATGATGGACCAGATCTGTGCTTCCCAAATGGTAAATTCCGGTCTTTTTCCTGTTTATGATATAATGAATTTGTTGTGTCAGTTTATCATCGGTAGTGACGTTGACGACTAAGTTTGGAAATACTTCTACAGGCTTTTTTTCTTTGATATTAAGTTTGAGCTCTTCAATTCTAGGCGATTTAGCTCCGAGTACTATAGGCAGCCTTATTATAACCCATTTGCGCTTTGGTAATCGCATGATAGCATTTTCTATCTTGATCTTGAATCTGCCGTAAATACTTTCGCTTAAAGTTTTGTCCTTTTCGTAGCTTGGATATTTACTATAGGCATCAAAAACATTTGCAGATGATAAAAAGATGAGTTTACACGGATTTTGTTTGATATACTCAATAATATGCTGATGAGCCAGTATTTGTGATGCAAAATTCCCTCTTAATGAAGAAATAATTACATTGGGTTTTATAGCTTCCAGTATTTCATATATATCATCCTGTTCGTGATCATAATGAAAGAATTGTTGATTTTTTTTGAATTCTATTGATTTGGTATGGTAACTGCCAAAGGTTTTAAAGTAGGAGCAGAGCTCTTTATATATCGAGTTACCAATAAATCCGCTGGCTCCTAAAATTACTATTCTTTGTTTTTGTCCTTCTGACATGTATCCGTCTCCTTAGTGATCTATTTAAAAAATAGACAATCCTGTTTTTGTAGTGAATTGTTCTAATGCCTGCATACCCAGTAAAGAATTACCCTTTTTATTTAACCCCGGCGACCATGTAGTTATTGTAAATTTGTTTGGTAAAAGTGCAGCAATTCCGCCTCCAACACCACTTTTACCCGGTAATCCTACTTCAAAAGCAAACTCTCCTGCCTCATCATAGAACCCACACGTGAGCATAATTGCATTGATACGTTTAATTTGGCTAGGTGTTGAATGCACTTTATTTTGCTGACATACACCATGGTTGGCAAACAAGTGAAACGCATTCGCTAATTGCTTGCAGGTCATTTTTATGGAACACTGATGGAAATAGAAATCCAATACCTCCTCAACAGAATTGTCGAGGTTTTTAAAAGATTTCAATAGATTGGCCGCAGCAAAATTTTTAAAACCTGTTTCTTTTTCCGATCTGGCTGTGCTTTCATCAAAATGTATGGAATCATCATTTGTGATCTGTTTAATAAAGTTCAGAAAATCTTGTTTAGGATCGTCAAGCTCACTAACCAGAATATCTGCAATTACGATAGCTCCAGAATTTATCAAAGGATTTCTCGGAATGCCATTCTCATGTTCGAGTAGTGATAAATGATTAAATGGGTTTCCGGAGGGCTCCACATCAACTCGTTTCCAAAGATCATTACCCATTATTGAAAATGCCTGTAACAATGTAAATACTTTGGATATACTTTGTATGGAAAACGGTATGTCAAAATCACCGGCAGAGTAGTTTTGCCCATCAATCAAATTCAAATGTATTCCAAATTTATTGATATCTACAGTTGACAATTCTTCAATGTAGGTTGGAACTTTACCTTTGTTGGTCTGTTCCTTTAAATCAGCATGTATCTCCTGCAGAATACCCGGGTAGTCTATCATTCCCTATACTTTATAAAATGGTAATTTCACGACTGTCGCAGGTATGGCATTCTTACGGATTTGAATATTGATCTTGCTATTGACATCTGAAAAGACAGAAGGAACATAGCCCATTCCAATACCTTTTCCAAGTGAAGGCGACATAGTACCGGAGGTGACTATTCCAATTTTTTTACCACTATTGTCAACAATATCATAGCCATGACGTGGAACACCTCTTTCATCTAATTCAAAAGCTACCAATTTGCGATTTGGTCCATGTACTTTTTCATCTTCCAGTGCTTTGCTGTTAGTGAAGGGTTTATTGAATTTACAGATCCAGCTAAGTCCTGCTTCAATTGGTGAGGTGGAGTCATCAATATCATTGCCATATAAACAATAACCCATTTCTAAACGCAAAGTATCACGTGCAGCCAGTCCAATAGGTTTAGCTCCGGCTTTGATCACGGCATCCCAAATTTGTTTGACTTCTGTATTTTTGCAATAGATCTCAAATCCACCACTTCCCGTGTAACCGGTCGCTGAAATAATAACGTGTTCAATTCCGGCAAAATCACCAACCACAAAGTTGTAGAATTTAATTGCTGACAGATCATGACTGGATAAATTCTGCATTTTAGACACAGCATTTGGTCCTTGAATAGCAAGTAATGAATAGTTTTCGGATATGTCTCTCATTGATGCACCAACATCATTTTTGGACTGGATCCAGTTCCAGTCCTTTTCAATATTACTTGCATTTACAACTAAAAGGTATTGATCTTCTTTTAGTTTGTAAATGATCAGATCATCAACAATACCTCCTTCATCATTTGGCAAACAACTATATTGAGCTTTTCCTATCGTCAGCTTTGAAGCATCATTACTGCTTACTTTTTGTATCAATTCAAGAGCATGTTCGCCTTCGATTAAAAACTCACCCATATGACTAACATCAAACACGCCAACATCATTTCTAACAGTTTCGTGTTCTATATTTACCCCTTCATATTGGACAGGCATATAATAGCCGGCAAAAGGAACCATTTTAGCTCTCAGAGCCTCGTGAGTTGCAGATAAAGCAGTGTCTTTCATTTGTGTTTGTTTTGAAGCACAAATGTATCAAAAATTATTAAGGTTAATTAACTGAATAGAGCACTAAAAATATAATAATTCCTTAACGTTTTAGAGAACACAACTTTAATGGGAATTACTATAATAAATTAGTTTTATATAAAACAAATTTATTATAATTGGCTACTTGAAAAAACTATGATTTTTTATGTAATAGTTTTGATAATTTTTTTGATACAAAAGAAATAACAAAAATCTGGATCAGACCACCGATTCCACCTGAAAAAATAGCAGGATAAATATTTTTTCTGAATTTTAGAAGATCAAATTTAAAACTTTCCTTGTCTATGTCTTTTTCAAGTTTTAAGATTTTTAGTCTTTTATCTATTTCTTCAAATGAGCTATATTGATGTGTTGTCATATTTTGTCAAAATAATATTTTGAAAACATTTTTATCAGTGGTTTGTCCAATTTATTTCTCAATAAATATAGTATTACACCTAGTACTACAAAAAAAACACTAACAAATAAAAATCCATAGAACATATTTCCCATTGCCTGTCCTATGGCAATTGATGCGGTTAAGGATAGGAGAAATAATAGGAATAAAATGATGGCGCTGATAAATAGCATCTTCGTAAAGGAAGTAATTACCTGCATTAGGATTTTAAAAACCAATAGCTTGTAATACTCCTTATTGTGTTCTATGTAAGAGCGCACATCATGATCTGCTCCCGATAGGTTTTCTTTTAATTCTTCAAAAGCCATAAAGCCTTATTTCTGAAGTTCTAAATTTTTCTTTCTTAAGTCTTCTAATTTTTTTTCTAAATTCAAAAGAATTTCATCGGCCTTGTAACTCATAGTTGTGATAGAGTCCTCTAATTTGTGTTCAAAATCGTCTTTTTTCTTTTTAAAAGTCTTGGATAAATCATCTTTTGCGTGTGTGACTTTTTCAGAAATGTCGTGTTTAACATCAATTGCTTTCTTTTTAATTTTTTTTCTGGTCTTTACGCCTTCATCAGGTGCATATAGAATGCCAATTCCAGTTCCGATTATTGCTCCTGTTAACAGAGCTAATAACATGTTTCCATTGTTGTTTGCCATGATTTAATATTTAAAGGTTAATAAATTATTTAATACAAAAAAGTTAATTATTAAATATGGTCCATGCAATGATAATTATCAGCCTTTTGATGATTTTTAAATTTTATCTAATTAGTTGTTTAGAGCGCTGAGCTATTTGCGGAAAAGATTACTGTTTTAAAAGAAAAGTTTTTAATTCTTGATATGAATCCATTTTTATGGACACTTTTTCTTTTTTTATAATGGCCTGAATTTGTGTTGGCAATGGTTGTGTTTCTTTAATGACTTCCTCAACTACATCCAAAAATTTTACGGGATGAGCGGTTTCTAAAAATACGCAATGGGCTTCAGGATTATTCTTCAGATATTCCTTGGCTCCAAGATAACCAACCGCACCATGAGGGTCAGAAACATAATTGTAGTTTTTATATATTTCTTTCATGCCTTTTTTAGTGTCTTCGTCGGAAAAACTATATGAAGAAATATGATCCTTTAGAGTCTCAAAATTATTCTTATAGATCTCCTGTATTCTGATAAAATTACTAGGGTTTCCTACATCCATGGCATTGGAAATTGTCTGGATGGATGGTTTTGGCTGGAATAATTGCGTTTTTAAAAATTCGGTCACCACATTATTTACATTATTAGAGGCTAAAAAGTGCTTTACAGGAAGACCTAATTGCTGAGCCATCATACCGGCACAGATATTTCCGAAATTCCCACTGGGAACTGAAAAAACGATGTCTTTGTATTGATTATGAAGCTTTTTGTAGGCGAACATAAAATAGAACATCTGAGGTAGCCATCTCGCGACATTAATTGAATTTGCCGATGTGAGTTGCATCTGACTGGTAAGTTCCTTATCTAAAAAGGCAGATTTAACCATTTCCTGACAGTCATCGAATGTGCCATTTACTTCCAGGGCAGTAATATTTTTCCCTAAAGTAGTGAGTTGTTTTTCCTGGATGTCACTCACTTTCCCACTTGGATATAAAATGACAACTTTTACACCTTTGACACCTAAAAATCCATTGGCAACCGCTCCACCTGTATCGCCTGAGGTGGCAACTAAAACGGTCACTTCATTCGTATTATCTTTATTGAAATAACCCAGACAACGGGCCATAAAACGAGCGCCTACATCCTTAAAGGCCATTGTGGGACCATGAAATAATTCCAAGGTAGAAATATGATCATTGAATTGAACAACCGGAAAATCAAAGGAAAGGGTTTCTTCTATAATAGTATGTAAAACAGAATTCGGAATATCAGGTTCTACAAACTGCCGGATTGCTTTAAAAGCAATATCTGTATTCGAAAACCGATCGATCTCATCAAAAAATTCTTTTGGAAGTGGTGTTATACTTTCAGGAAAGTACAATCCTCTGTCAGGTGCCAAACCTCTGACAACAGCCTCTTTAAAACTGGCATCGTCAGCTTTTTTATTTAATGAGAAATAGTTCATTAGGATCTACTTAAAATTTTAATTCCTTCAGTATTTATTTTTGACACATAGGTTTCATAGGCTATTTTAGTGCTTGAAAATATATTCTTCATTGCCATTTCCACCCTTTTAGCGGTTTCCAATCCTTCACATAAAGCAAAAATTGATGGCCCGGAACCTGATATACCACATCCTAATGCTCCTGCTTTTAATGCATCAATTTTTAACTCGTTAAACTTAGGAATTAGTTTACTTCTATATGGTTCAACAACCACATCAAACAAGGACCTTTTAATGAGTCCAAAATCGTTCGTATGTAATCCATGGATTAAGCTACCGAAGTTAGCCCATTGCGTTATTGCATCTTTTAAAGGAATATTTCGAGGCAAGATGGATCTGGCTTCAGAGGTCTTTATTTCAATTTGTGGATGAATAATTGTTACATATAGATTTTCAGGAGAGGGTATTTGAAGAATTTCCAATGGTGAAATACTTTTTACCAATGTAAATCCGCCAAAAATAGCAGGTGCCAGATTATCGGCATGTTCACTTTTACTGGCAAAGGCCTCTCCTTTTATTGCAAATTCTGTTAACTGGATTTTATTAAATGGTTTTCCCAGCAATTCATTCATGCCAAATACACTTCCAACTGCGCTAGCGGCACTGCTTCCAATTCCGCTTCCCGGTTTAATTTTTTTATATATTTCCATCTCGAATCCGAATTCCGGTTTAACAGTATCATACATTGCTAAAGCAGATATTCCTGCAACATTTTTGTCACTTTCCAATGGTAATTCGAAACCTGTAATTTTTGTTATGTAAATACCTTTCTTGTCAGTTTTTCTAATCACCATTTCATCTCCAATACTATTCAGACAAAATCCAAGGACATCGAAACCACATGAAACATTTGCCACAGTAGCAGGAGAAAATATGCGTATTTCTTCTTTCAAATTAAATATATTTCTTCAATTAATAATTTCCTAATAATAAACAAATCACTTTAAGAGGCAAGAGTAAAGTCTGCTTCGCTTCAAGTACAAAGAATTTAAATTCTTGATTCACGGTACTTATAGTCTTTTACCTATACCAATTACTCATTTTCTGCTCTTATGATATCTGCAAAAATACCTGAAGCAGTTACATCGGCACCAGCTCCGGCTCCTTTTATGATCATTGGCTGGTCCGGATACCTTTTGGTGTAAAACATTACAATGTTATCCTTACCTTCCAAATTATAGAACGGATGCCCTTCCGGAATTTCTCTCAAACCGACTTTAGCCTTACCTTTATTAAATTCTGCGACATATTTCAATCGACTGTTTTTTGCTTTAGCCGATTTATATAGTTTTTGGAAATGTGGTTCATTCTCTTTTATAGATATGTAAAAATCCGCCACTGATTTGCTTGCTAAATTTGCTTTTGTCAAAAAAGTTTCATTCACAATATCTTTAAGGTCCATTTGAGAGCCACTTTCGCGAGCCAGGATCAATATTTTTCTCGCCACATCAACTCCGCTTAGGTCAATTCTTGGATCTGGTTCAGTATATCCTTCTTTTTGAGCACTTTTAACAACATCATGGAATTTGGTGGTGCCATTAAAATGATTGAAAATATAATTGAGACTTCCCGATAGAACAGCTTGAACAGACGTTATTTTATCTCCTGAAGCCATTAAGTTATTTAATGTATCAATGACTGGTAATCCCGCACCAACATTCGTTTCAAACAGAAAAGGAACATTATAGTCCAGCGATAAACGTTTTAGTTTTTTATAATTTTCAAAATCACTCGAGCAAGCAATTTTGTTACAGGCAACCACAGCAATACTGCTTTTTAAATATTTTTCATACAGATCGGAAACATCTTTATTTGCAGTTACGTCGACAAATACACTGTTTCTTAAGTTTAATTCCCTGGCTGTCTCCAAAAATTCATTTAACGAAGCTTTTTTGCCATTTTCTATCTGTTCTTTCCAATTTTCCAGGTCGATGCCATGTTCCTGAAATACCATTTTTCTTGAATTGGACAAGCCTATGACCCGTAAACTGATCTTTAGATTTTTTCTCAAATAATTCTGTTGTTGTTTTATCTGATCTAATAATCTGACGCCTACATTTCCAATTCCGGTAATGAACACATTCAATTGTTTGATATTTCCTTCAAAGAATTGTTCATGCAGGGTGTTAAGTGCTTTTTTGACATCCTTCTCAGCAATAACCGCCGAAATATTTTTTTCCGATGCCCCTTGAGCAATAGCTCTGATATTAATATTATTTTTTCCTAGTGAGCTGAACATTTTCCCACTTATTCCCTGATGGCTCTTCATATTATCACCAACAAGTGCAATTATAGACAGGCCTGTTTCAACGATCAGAGGATCTATTTTGTGGAGTGAAATCTCATTTTCAAACTCAGTATCTACTGCGGTTTTTGCTAAATCCGAATCTTTTGCATCTATACCAATACAAATAGAATGTTCTGACGATGCCTGAGTAATTAAAATAATATTGACCTTTTCCTGAGCCAGAGTTTCGAACAGTCGTTTTGAGAATCCCGGAATACCTACCATCCCATTTCCCTGAAGTGTAAGTAAGGCAATATTGCTGATGTTACTAATTCCCTTTGCGGCACCTGATGCTCCATTGCTTTTTTCAGAAATTATCGTTCCGGGTTCATCAGGTTTCAGTGTGTTTTTAATATGAATAGGGATCTTTAAATTCAAGACAGGCTGTACGGTTGGAGGATATAAGACCTTTGCCCCAAAATGGGAAAGTTCCATTGCCTCCTGGTAGGATAATTGTTTAATAGGGAATGCCTGCCGAACCAATTTAGGATTGGTAGTGAACATTCCGCTTACATCTGTCCATATTTCCAACTGTTCAACTTTTAATGCAGCTGCAACTATGGCTGCCGTAAAGTCAGAACCTCCCCGGCCTAATGTAGTAACTTCACCTTGCTTGGATTTAGAAATAAAACCCGGTAGAATGGTTATCCTTTGTTTAGACTTTTTAAAGTAATCTCGAATATTTTTATTTGTTATGGTAAAGTCAACTTCAGCCTTTGTAAATGCAGAATTGGTAACAATTAATTCCTGAGAATTTTTTAGATCTACATCCAATCCGCGAGATTTCATAGTTTCAGCTATGATGAAGGATGACAATAATTCTCCAAAACTAACGAGTTTATCTGATGTTTTAGGAGATAATTCGTTAATAAGGTAAATACCATCCAATAGGCTTTTTAACTCATTAAATGTATCCTCTATTGCTCTTTTGACTTTCTCATTTTTCTTCGGAATTAATTCTGATGTAATATCAATATGAATTTTTTTAATTCCCTTGAAGGTTTCAAGATAGGATTTATCCTTATTCAATGCCAGATTAGCCAGGTTGATCAGCTTATCTGTTATGCCGCCAACTGCTGAGACAACACAGATTATTGAATCCTGTTTTGAATAATCGCTTAAGATCCCAATGACCTTATTTATGTTAGATGTGGAACCAACTGATGTTCCCCCAAATTTTAATACTTTCATTTTTGAATGCCTTAAATATAAATAGATGTTTTTAGATTTCTGCAATAAAATTTACAGATAGGACGGATGGTATATTATTAATCACCCCTAAGGGTTATAATAGTGATAGCTGCTCCAAAAACAGAAATATAATTCAAGTTGATCATGTTGTTTAAATCATTCATTTTTTGTGCTATACTAGTCAAAAGTATTACATTTACTCTAATAAAAAAACAATAATTGTCTTTTTAGGAACTTAATAAAATTATGATATAATATTTAGCAAAAACACAATCTGGTGAAACTATTTTCTAAAGAACAAATATATGAGGCTGACAGGTTGACTGTTAAAAAGCAAAAGATATCATCTGCAGACCTTATGGAGAGAGCAGGCATTCAAATTTTTAATTGGATGGAATCAAGAATGCAGGGAGCTCAAGTACCAATTCATGTTTTTTGCGGTATTGGAAATAACGGTGGAGATGGTTTAGTTTTATCAAGACACTTGATCACTCATGGCTACAATGTCAAGACTTATGTTGTTAATTGCAGTGAAAAGCGATCAAAGGATTTTTTGGTCAATTATGACCGGATTAAAAATGTTACTAAGGACTGGCCGGATTTGCTAACTTGCAAAGAAGAGTTCCCATCAATAGGTCAAGATGATATTATTGTTGATGCTGTTTTTGGAATTGGACTAAACAGGCCCGCTGATAAATGGGTTAAAGCCTTGTTTCAACATTTTAGGGCATCAAAAGCATTTACATTATCTATTGATATGCCTTCCGGACTCTATGCAGACAAGGTTCCTGAAGATGAGAATGGAGTGGTTTGGGCCGATTATACGTTGAGCTTTCAAATACCAAAATTAGTGTTCTTTTTACCTGATACAGGTAAATATACCATTCAATGGGAAATTCTGGATATTGGTATTGATCCGGAATATCTTATGACCACAGAAACAAAAGCTGAACTTATAGGTAAACATGAGGTCCTGCCACTTTATAAACCAAGAGAGAAATTTGACCATAAAGGTACTTATGGTCACAGCTTGCTAATAGGAGGGAGCTATGGTAAAATAGGGTCGGTTGTTTTGGCAAGTCGGGCGGCCTTAACTACTGGTGCCGGTTTGGTAACTGCCTTAGTGCCAAAATGCGGTTATTCTGTTTTGCAAACTGCTCTTCCTGAGGCTATGGTTATTACAGATGATGATGTTAATATATTGACCAACATTAAATTTGAAATAGAGCCCACTGTTATTGGAATTGGAGTAGGAGTTGGAACAAATTCAAAGACCATTAACGCATTTGAAACCTTTTTAAAAAGTAATAAGGCGCCCTTAGTCATAGATGCTGATGGTTTAAATATTTTAGCTAAAAAGAAAGCATTATTGAAATTACTTCCTGAAAACTCAGTTTTGACACCACACCCTAAGGAGTTGGAACGACTGATAGGGAAATGGAAAGATGATTTTGACAAACTTAAAAAGACCTCGGCTTTTTCTAATAAATATAAAGTCATTGTTGTCATTAAAGGCGCAAATACCATCACAGTTTTTAAGGATAAATTACATATTAATACAACGGGTAATCCCGGATTGGCAACAGCAGGAAGCGGCGATGTTCTGACCGGTGTAATAACAGGATTGATATCTCAGGGATATGAACCTTTAGCCGCAGCGATTTTTGGAAACTATTTACATGGTAAATCGGCGGATATAGCAGTAGAAACTCATGGTTATCAAAGTTTAATAGCCAGTGATGTGATATCCTGCTTAAAAAATGCTTACATGGATCTTTTCATAGAACCGGAACAACCTGTTAAACCTGAAAAGGATGAAAAGGATGAAAAGAAAAAGGATAAAGATGGAAAAGATGGCGAAGAAAAATTGTATGTATAAAAAAAGCCGCTCTTAAAGCGGCTTTTTTTAGAGGAATTTATATTTTAAATTTTCAAAAAATCAAACAATTCTGTCAAAGCAGAGCTCGATGGTCTTGGAGCATCAGCATTAACAATATTACCTTGAGGGTCAATTAAAATAAATCTAGGTATACTATTGATCTTATAATCTCTTATAAATTTACTTTTAAAGCCTTCAGGGGTAATTAATTGCACTCCGGTTAAATCCTTTTCGACAATCATTTTTTTCCAGCCTTCTTTTGCAGCCGTAGCATCACCTTTATAACCTCTGCCATCATCAACAGAGATACTTACAAACTCGATGTTTTTACCATGATATGATTTTTCTAATTTCTTTAATGAAGGAATTTCAGCTTTGCAAGGTCCACACCAGGTTGCCCAAATATCAGCATACACATACTTTCCTTTTAGATCTGCTAGAGAAGTTGTACCACCCTTGTAGTTTTCATATCCATCAAAAGATGGTGAAGGAGAACCGGAACGGAACTCTGAACGCATGGCCAATTTAGATTGATAATAGTCTGTATAATTCTTTATTATTTTATTAACGTTCTCGTTTTGTTCATTAAAAAATGCTTCATCAAGGGATGAATATTCAGTTTTAAGGGTTTCAAATGCACCTTTAAAATTGTTTATTGCTTCATTGAATTTATTCTCGGGTAAATCGATTGCTTCATTTAAATACTTACCAGCCAACAAACTATTTTGAATAGAAAAATTGTTTCTATCGGCATTAACACCTTTAAAAATTAATGTTTCATCAAACATTTCATTGTCAAGGGTAAAGCTCATATCTTCATTGTTTTTAAGATATACTTGACCATATTCTTCACCATGTTTAAAAGTGAAGTTACCAGCCTCTTTTATTTTTAAAGTATCACTAAAGGTGCCGTCATCATTAAGTTTAATATCCTTTTGAGTGTCCTTTCCTGTGAAAACAGTAATTATTTTACTGTCATGTGGATTTAAAATTTTACCTGATAAGGTCACATAATCCTTTGGTTCTTGTTTACATGCCAGAATCGCAAAAACAAGTAGTAATACTGTCAATATTTTTTTCATATTTTGGAGTTTTTAAAGGGCCAAAGATAAATGATTCTTAATTTAAAGGATAAGTATTTATTAATTATTAACATTTCTTGCTTATTTTTAGTTAAATGATGACTTTTGGCTTGTCAGTCTATCTCTATGAAAAATATTCATTACATCAATTCCGAAACTCTGGATTTATTTAAAATATCGTCCATATTATCGGAACAAAAAAAACTGGAATTATCCCCTGAATCCAAACAAAAAATAACAGAATGCCGGGATTATTTAGATAATGTTCTAAAAAAGAGCGATGCTCCTTTTTATGGGATAAATACAGGTTTTGGGTCGCTTTATAATGTAAAGGTATCAAATGAGAACCTGACGAAACTTCAAGAAAACCTGGTCATGTCACATGCTTGTGGTACAGGAGAAGAAGTTCCACATGATATTGTAAAGCTCATGATGCTTTTTAAGATACAATCTTTGAGCTATGGGCATTCAGGAATACAGTTACAAACAGTTGAACGGCTAATCGATTTTTATAATAATGACATTCTTCCTGTTGTATATACTCAAGGCTCACTGGGAGCTTCGGGAGATTTGGCACCATTGGCCCATTTATGCTTACCGTTAATTGGGAAAGGAGAGGTATTATTCAAAGAAAAAAGAATGTCCAGTGATAAGGTATTGGCTAAATTTGGTTGGGAACCCATAAAATTAAGATCCAAAGAAGGACTGGCTTTGTTGAACGGAACTCAATTTATGAGTGCCTATGGAGTATATTTACTTTTAAAATCCTTTAAATTATCATATCTCTCTGATCTTATCGGTAGTTTATCTCTTGATGCTTTTGATGGACGTATTGAGCCATTTAATGAAATTGTTCATTTGGTCAGACCTCATAACGGACAGTTAAAAACAGCCGCTAGAATCAGGGAATTTTTGACTGATAGTGAGTTGATCATGCAAGATAAAAAGCATGTTCAGGACCCATATTCATTTAGATGTATTCCGCAAGTACACGGAGCCACAAAAGACACTTTGGAATTTGTTCTAAAGACCTTTAAAACAGAAATAAATTCGGTAACTGACAATCCTAATATTTTCGCCAAGGATGACATGATCATCTCAGGAGGAAATTTTCATGGTCAGCCACTGGCACTGGGTTTTGATTTTCTAAAAATTGCCATGGCAGAACTTGGAGATATATCGGAAAGGAGAACCTTTCAATTGGTTTCAGGGTTAAGGGGATTACCTCCATTTTTGGTAGATAATCCGGGATTAAATTCCGGCTTTATGATTCCTCAATATACTGCTGCCAGTATTGTAAGTGCCAATAAGCAGTTATCCACTCCCGCAAGTGTTGATAGCATTGTGTCTTGTAATGGTCAGGAAGATCACGTAAGTATGGGTGCTAATGCCGCAACGCAGGCCTACAAAGTGATCGAAAATGTTGAACGGATTTTAGCCATTGAGTTGTTAAATGCCTCACAGGCATTAGCTTTTAGGTCTCCATTGAAGTCTTCACATTTTCTTGAAATGTTTCTTAAAGCCTACCGCGACGAAGTGCCATTTATTAATGAGGACGAAGTGTTGCATTATGCAATTACTGCATCCATTAAATTTATGCAGAATTTAACGGTTGACAGTGAAGAATTATTAGGTTAATATCTATTTAACTGGCGCAATTGACACAAAACCGGGAATGAGGCATTAACATGATCCTGCCTTTAGGAATTGATTTGTTACACCGTGCACAAATTCCAAAATCCGGTTCATTAAGATTGGATAAGGCAATTTCCAAATTCTTAAGTTTTTGCTCCGCCTTTTTTAAGGCAGCGTCATTGACCGATTTGTTATTGATAGCATCCATTCTGGAAATACGTCCAATGGCATTTTCAGGTGCTATGGGTTTAGTAAGCTCCTTGTAACTTTTAATGGATTGAATAGTTCGGTCGATTTCAGCCCTGATGAGAGTTTCTATTTTCTTTAGTTCTTTTCTATTCATTTACAGCATGGGAATCATTTAACTGATTAGTGCTCGGTAAGATCTCAACAAAATAGTAAACCAGGCAGCCAATGCTGCTTACAAAGATCAAGATGACTGTCCACATGATCTTTTTAGCCGTATCATTCTTTACATTATTATTTGCATGAACAATGTAGTAAATGGTAATGATCAATGAAATGATACCTGCCACGACAAGTGGGATGAACACTAAGAACAAATCCCTGATGAAGGTAATGGGAAATTCGTCGTGATGGTTTTGTTCCAGATGATGAATACTCTCTAAAAATATTGTAAAGAACAAAGTGAGATATATTATGAATAGAGCAAATGGTAAAAAGGTTAATATGCCTAACCAAATTTTTCGTAAAGAGGACATATGCTATTATTAATGATTATTAAAATTGAATTTTCAAATTATAGGTGATCAGGAAACTTGTTATATTTAAGATGAATTTTTAATTAATTTCTTTATGCAAGGCATGGACATTGTTAGCCCATAAAATTCCATCCTCCAGGTTGCTGAATATTTGAAAGGGTTTATCTAAAAAGATCTTCTCTAAAAGAGCACTTTTTATAGAATTTATGGTATCTGATACAACAACAAATCCCGCGAGGTTTTTAATTTTAGAAACGTCTTTGTATATATGCGGATCAACGGAATAAGAATGAATTCTATGGCTAATGTAAACAAAATGTTTCCCTTGATAATAATTAATAGCAGCTTCACTTATTTTATCACTTATCTCTTTAGAGACTGTAACACCTTCATTAATAATGCTTATAACATAATTATCATAAAATTTAAGAATGCAAAAGTCAAAAACCTTAATCATTTCTATTAAAGTTAGTAAAACTTTTTGAAAGGATTAAAAAAAACTCTACAAATATTGTAGAGTTTTAAGTGTTGAATTTAATTTCTAGGCTGGTTTTTCTGCCTTTTCGACATTTATAGTTAATTCATCAGACTTTTTATCAAGATCCATATAGATCGTGTCTCCTTCTTCAATTTGGGATGCTATGATCTCTTCGGCTAAAGCATCTTCAATATATTTCTGAATGGCTCTTTTTAAAGGTCTTGCGCCATATTGCTTGTCAAATCCTTTATCTGCAATATAGTCTTTGGCTTTTTTCGTTAATTTGAAATTATAACCTAGGTCACTAATCCTTGAAAATAATTGTGCTAATTCTATATCAATGATTTTATTGATATGTTCTTTTTCAAGAGCATTGAAAATAACTACATCATCTATTCTGTTCAAGAACTCGGGAGCAAAGGCCTTTTTCAAGGCGTTTTGAATTACCGATCTCGCATTGGAATCCTCCTGTGCTTTTTGAGAGGCAGTTCCAAATCCAACTCCGGCACCAAAATCTTTTAATTTTCTTGACCCTATATTAGAGGTCATTATGATTATAGTGTTTCTAAAATCAATTTTCCTGCCAAGACTATCTGTCAGGTATCCATCGTCAAGAACCTGTAACAACATATTAAAGACATCAGGATGTGCTTTTTCAACTTCATCCAACAGGATTACGGCATAGGGTTTACGTCTTACTTTTTCAGTAAGTTGTCCACCTTCTTCATATCCTACATATCCAGGAGGTGCTCCAATGAGTCTTGAGATCGCAAATTTCTCCATATACTCGCTCATGTCGATCCTTATTAGTGCATCAGCACTATCAAATAATTCACGAGCAAGAACTTTCGCCAATTGGGTTTTTCCAACTCCGGTCTGACCCAAAAATATGAACGAACCTATAGGCTTATTGGGATCCTTCAATCCGGCCCTGTTGCGTTGAATTGCCTTTACAACCTTAGCGACCGCTTCATCCTGTCCAATGACTTTACCTTTTATAAGTTCAGGTAATTGCGCTAGCTTTTTACTTTCTGCCAGGGCAATTCTATTAACAGGAATACCGGACATCATAGACACAACATCGGCGACATTATCTTCGGTCACAACTTCTCTGTGAAGTTTGGTTTCTTCTTCCCATTTTGCCTGTGCGATCGACAAATCTTTTTCTAAACGCTTTTCGTCGTCTCTCAAACGGGCAGCCTCCTCATATTTTTGTTTTTTCACAACTGAGTTCTTCGTTTCCTTAACTGCTTCAAGTTTATTTTCTAATTCTATGATCTGTTTAGGAACCTCAATGTTTATGATATGAACACGAGAGCCGGCTTCATCCAAAGCATCTATTGCCTTATCCGGTAAAAACCTGTCGGTCATATACCTGTTGGTCAATTTGACACAGGCTACAATTGCCTCATCAGTATACTCAACATTGTGGTGATCTTCGTATTTGGATTTGATGTTATTTAATATTTCAATAGTTTCTTCAACCGTTGTAGGCTCAATGATCACCTTTTGGAATCTTCTTTCAAGGGCTCCATCCTTCTCTATGTATTGTCTGTATTCATCTAGAGTTGTTGCACCAACACATTGAATTTCGCCTCTGGCCAAAGCAGGCTTGAACATATTGGAGGCATCCAGACTACCGGTAGCACCACCTGCACCAACTATCGTATGGATTTCATCTATAAACAAAATAATATCTTCATTTTTTTCAAGTTCATTCATCACTGCTTTCATGCGCTCTTCAAACTGACCTCTATATTTCGTACCAGCCACTAAACTGGCCAAATCCAAAGTCACCACTCGTTTATTGAATAGAATTCTGGATACTTTTCGTTTTACAATGCGCTCTGCGAGTCCTTCGGCAATGGCACTTTTACCAACACCCGGTTCTCCTATCAACAAAGGATTGTTCTTTTTTCGTCGGCTTAAGATTTGAGACACACGCTCAATTTCTTTTTCTCTGCCAACTACAGGGTCTAATTTCCCTTCTTCGGCCATGACAGTTAAATCCCGGCCAAAATTATCCAAAACAGGAGTTTTAGACTTTTTTGATGCTTTTCCCGTTTGTTGTTTGAACGGATTATCTTTGGAATCGTCATCAGGCATGGCTGCATCATCCTCAAAAGATTCAGCTTTAGGTATATCGATATAATCGTCTTCGTTGGTAATCATAAGTTTAAATTGTTCTTTAACGTTATCATAATCCACTTTAATTTTATTCAATAACTTTGTAGTTGGGTCGTTTTCATTCCTTAAAATACATAGAAGTAAATGAGCCGTATTTATCGTTGTACTTTGAAACAGTTTTGCTTCTAAAAAGGTTGTTTTTAAAGCACGTTCCGCTTGTCGGGTTAAATGTAAATTCTTTTTTTCATTTGAAGTTACAGTTATGTTCGGATTTGCCGGGCTCAGAATTTCAACTTTTCTTCTTAAATGATTCAAATCAATATTCAAAGCGCTCAATATATCAATGGCTTTACCATTTCCATCCCGCAACAATCCAAGCATTAAGTGCTCGGTTCCAATAAAATCATGACCTAAGCGCAATGCTTCTTCCTTGCTAAATGCAATAACATCTTTTACTCTTGGAGAAAAATTATCATCCATAAATTATTCCTTTCTGCATTAAAATTAATAAAATCATTATATATAACGGCAAAAATTATACCTTAATATATTGATACTTGCTAATAGACAAAAAAATCTTTATAAAATCAAAATATTTAACAGCTTACTTATTAACTAAAAACAGCTTGAAAATTGTTAATAAAAAATACATTTTTGAAGCCGTAAAAAGTTAATAAAGACTAGTAAAATGGTTATATTAGCACGATTTGAAATTAACTGAAAATTGATATAAATATTTATGGCAGAAGGAGAGAAATTAATCCCGATAAACATTGAAGATGAAATGAAGTCGGCTTACATTGATTATGCAATGTCGGTCATTGTGTCACGTGCACTTCCGGATGTAAGGGATGGACTAAAACCAGTACATAGACGTGTTTTGTATGGAATGCATGAATTAGGTATCAGAGCTAATTCCGCTCATAAAAAATCTGCAAGAATTGTGGGTGAAGTATTAGGTAAATATCATCCACACGGTGATACTTCTGTTTATGATGCCATGGTTCGAATGGCTCAGGAATGGAGTTTACGATATATGTTGGTAGATGGCCAGGGAAACTTTGGCTCTATTGACGGAGATAGTCCTGCTGCAATGCGTTACACAGAGGCACGCATGCGTAAAATATCAGAAGATATGCTTGGAGATATCGAAAAGGAAACGGTCGATATGCAGCTTAACTTTGATGATACACTTGAAGAACCTACAGTTTTGCCTACTAGAATTCCGAGTTTGCTTGTGAATGGGGCGTCTGGTATCGCCGTTGGAATGGCTACCAATATGCCACCGCATAATTTAAGTGAAGTTGTTGATGGCATAGTGGCGTATATTGAGAATAACGACATTGATATAGATGAATTGATAACTCATGTGAAGGCTCCTGATTTTCCAACGGGAGGAACTATATATGGGTATGACGGTGTAAGAGAAGCGTTCAAAACAGGAAGAGGTCGTGTCGTAATGAGGGCAAAGGCCAATACAGAAGAAATTAACGGACGTGAATGTATTATTGTAACCGAGATTCCATATCAGGTCAATAAGGCAGATATGATCAAGAAAACTGCCGACTTGGTCAACGATAAAAAATTGGAAGGGATCTCGACAATAAGAGATGAATCTGACAGAAATGGGATGCGTATTGTATATGTCCTTAAGCGTGATGCCATTCCGAACATTGTTTTAAATAAACTTTACAAATATACGGCACTGCAGTCTTCATTCAGTGTTAATAATATTGCATTGGTTAAAGGTCGTCCTCAAATGTTGAATTTGAAGGATATGATCCACCATTTTGTTGATCACAGGCATGAAGTAGTTGTCAGACGAACAACATACGAATTAAGAAAAGCAGAAGAGAGAGCCCATATCCTTGAAGGATTGATAATTGCTTCCGATAATATTGATGAAGTCATTGCCCTGATTAGAGCATCAGGAAATGCAGATGAAGCTAAGAGAAAAGCTTATTGAACGTTTTAAATTATCAGAGATTCAAGCCAAGGCAATTGTCGAAATGCGATTGCGTCAACTTACCGGTTTAGAACAAGATAAACTGCGTTCAGAATATGATGATTTAATTAAAACCATTGACGATCTTAAAGATATTTTGGATAAAAAAGAGAGACGCATGGAGATCATCAAGGAAGAAATGCTGGTAGTCAAAGAAAAATATGGAGATGACAGGCGTTCTGTTATTGAATATGCCGGTGGAGACCTGAGTATTGAAGATATGATCCCGAACGAAAAAGTGGTAATTACAATTTCTCATGCAGGATATATAAAACGAACCTCATTAACTGAATACAAGACACAGCATAGAGGAGGAGTCGGACAAAAAGCATCTACAACTAGGAATGAAGATTTTCTGGAGCATTTATTTGTAGGGACCAACCATCAATATATGTTGTTCTTTACGCAAAAAGGAAAATGTTTCTGGATGCGTGTATATGAAATACCTGAGGGCAGTAAAACTTCAAAAGGCCGAGCCATTCAAAACCTGATCAACATAGAACAGGATGATAAGGTAAAGGCTTTTATTTGTACTCAAGATCTTAAAGATGATGAATACATAAATAGTCATTATGTTATTATGGCTACCAAAAAAGGTCAGGTAAAGAAAACTTCACTAGAGCAGTATTCACGACCAAGAACTAATGGTATCAATGCTATAACTATTAGAGAAGACGATGAATTATTAGAGGCTAAACTTACTACCGGCGAAAGTCAGGTCATGTTAGCCCTAAAATCGGGTAAGGCCATTCGTTTTGAAGAAGCCAAGACAAGACCAATGGGAAGAAATGCCTCCGGAGTTCGTGGAATTAGATTGGCCAATGAAAAGACGGATGAAGTTATAGGCATGATCACTGTCAATGATATGGACGATAATATTTTAGTTGTTTCAGAGAATGGATACGGAAAACGTTCCAATCTTGACGACTATCGAATTACAAATAGAGGAGGAAAGGGTGTAAAAACGATTTCAATTACACAAAAAACAGGTAGTTTAGTATCTATAAAGAATGTGACTGATGATGATGATCTAATGATCATTAATAAATCCGGGATCGCCATTCGCATGGCTGTGAAGGATCTTCGGGTCATGGGTCGTGCAACGCAAGGTGTTAAACTTATAAATTTAAAAGGGAATGATTCCATTGCTGCCGTGGCAAAAGTAATGAGCGATGACGATGATGTAATCGTCGAGGAAGGCAATGAAGATATTAACCCTGAAAAAGATGGCACAACTCTTGATAATTTAACAAACGAAAACAATAACGAATAACACTTAACTTAAAATTAATTAAAATGAAAAAACAGATCGTAGTTGCTTTGGCTATACTAATTGGAGCGTTTTCTTTTGCTCAGAAAAAAGAATTAAAGGCTGTTGAAAAAGCAATTAAAGGAAATAATTTTGCAGAAGCAAAATCGGTACTAACGCAAGTAGAATCCTTGATTGGATCGGCAGACGCGAAAATTCAGAGTAAATATTATTTATTAAAGGGAAAAGCCTTATATGCCAATGGAGCAGGCAGTAACGCTGATTTTGAGAGTGCAATTGAAAACTTCGATAAGGTTGGTTCTGAATATTCAGCAGAGATCAATGAAGTAAAAGCGGGGATGCTACAATCTATATTGACAAAGGCAAATACAGCCCTGGAAAATAAGGATTATGCAAGCTCATCCAAGGGTTTTGAACATGCTTACAAGTTATCTCCAAAAGATACAATGTATCTCTATTTTGCGGCATCAACTGCTGTCAATGGTCAGGATTTCGACACCGCTTTGGCCATGTATGAAGATTTAAAAAAATTAGGATATACAGGAATAGCCGAAGAATATTACGCCTTTAATAAGGAAGAAAATGAAGAGGAACTATTTGGAAGCAAACAATTAAGAGATATTTCAGTTAAGGCAGGAACTCATGTTAAGCCGGAAAACAGAATGACAGATTCTAAATTATCGGAAATTGTTAAAAATATAGCTCTTATTTATATCAGTCAGGAGAAGAATGAAGAAGCAATTGATGCCATGAAAGACGCTAGAGCTGTAAACCCTGAAGATCTAAACTTATTATTAGCTGAAGCTAATGTGCACTATAAAATGGGTCACACTGAAAGATTCAAGGAACTTATGCAAGAAGCAACTTCAATGAATCCAACTGATCCCGAACTTCAATTTAACTTAGGTGTATTATCTTATGAATCAGGCGATAAGGAATCTGCTAAGACTTATTATCAAAAGGCTATTGATCTAGATCCCGGATACATAAACGCCCAAATTAATATGGCTGCTTTAATACTTGATGGTGAACAAGCCATTGTTGATCAAATGAATAATTTAGGCACTTCCGCTGCTGATGACAGAAAATATGATGAGCTCAAACAAAAAAGACAGCAGGTATACAAGGATGCTGTACCATATTTAACTTCAGCTTTAGAGACCCAACCTAAAAATTTACAGGCTGCTAAAACAATAATGAATATTTATAGTGCTCTTGGAGACACAGCAAATTATAATGCTATGAAAGAACGCATAAGTGCTATTGAAAGCGGAAATTAATACTTCTTGAACAATAAAAAAAAAGCCACTTTAATAGTGGCTTTTTTTATATGATCTTTTTGATGACCCTTAATCTGTGGGTATGTTTGTTTTGGTCTGTATTATAAATACCCGATTGGTCAAGTCTGTCTATTCTTACACATCCGTGAGCATGAATAATGTAATTGTTCTTTAAAATAATGCCTACATGGGTTATTTCACCTTCCGGATTATCAAAAAAAGCAAGATCTCCGGGTTCACTTTCTTCAATAAAACTTAAGACTTCACCCTGAGTTGCCTGTTGTGACGCATCTCTTAACAGTTTGTGGCCGTTTATCTTATAGACCATTTGAGTAAATCCGGAACAGTCTATTCCAAACGGTGATTTTCCACCCCATAAATAAGGTGTATTCAAATAGAGGTAAGCTGTTTCAATTAATTTGGTCTTTGAGTGAATACCCGAAATTGTATTACCGTCATATTCATGATCCAATATTTTTAACCCGGTTAATGAAGACCCTAAAAGCACGGGTAATAGTTGATTGTTCTTATCTTGTACAAACTCAACCAGATCTGAAGAATACAAGGAATCGATACGTTCCAGATTTAAATACTCTTCTTCTGAAATTTCCAGAAATTGTTTATTGTCTAAATATCCTTCATAATCATCAAAGCCGGATCGAATTTTACTCCAATTTTTGCGTTTCTCCAATATTTTAAAATGATCGCCATATAACAACTGTGAAACCAGTTCACTTTTGTCAGAAGCTTCTAATCTTAAAGGAACCAGGCTCAAATTACAAATTCCGTATTGCATGCAAATTTGGTTAGTTACGTTCTAAAATTATAGCTGAGGCTCCGCCACCTCCATTACAAATGGCAGCAGCACCTGTTTTAGCCTTGTTTTGTTCCAAAACATTTATGAGTGTAACAATGATCCTCGCCCCTGAGCATCCTAAAGGATGTCCCAAGGAAACTGCACCGCCATTGACATTGACTTTTTTATCAGATAAACCCAGCAGTTTCATATTTGCTAAACCTACAACGGCGAAGGCTTCATTAAACTCAAAAAAATCAACATCGTCAATAGATATATTGGCCTTTGCAAGAGCTTTGGGAAGTGCTTTTGCAGGAGCTGTCGTAAACCATTTTGGTTCCTGTGCTGCATCCGCATAACTTTTTATAGTGGCCAATGGTTTTAAGCCCAATTCCTTAGCCTTTTCTTTGCTCATTAATATCAACGCTGCGGCACCGTCATTAATGGTTGAGGCATTGGCTGCCGTAACTGTTCCATCTTTAGTAAAGACTGGTTTTAGCGATGGTATCTTGTCTAATTTAACATTCTTGAATTCTTCATCCTCGCTTATAATTACCGGTTCTCCTCGACGCTGTGGTACGATAACTGAGACGACTTCATTATTGAATTTCCCTGACTCCCATGCTTTAGCCGATCGTTTATAAGACTGTATGGCAAAGGCATCCTGATCCTCTCTTGAAAAATGATGTTCAGTAGCACACAGATCTGCACAAACTCCCATGGCATTTTTGTCATAAGCATCTACCAGACCATCTTTTTGCAAGCCATCTTCCATAGTGATCGGTCCGAATTTAGTGCCCGATCTGGCATGATAATAATGCGGGATCGAACTCATATTCTCCATGCCTCCGGCTACGATTATATTCGCATCACCCAAAGCAATGGATTGAGCAGCCTGCATTACGGCTTTCATTCCGGAAGCGCACACTTTATTTATAGTAGTGCAAGGAACTGTATTCGGTAATCCGGCATACAAAGCTGCCTGTCTGGCAGGAGCCTGACCAGTTCCTGCCTGGACTACATTTCCCATTAGGACCTCATCTACTAAATTAGGATCCAATCCAATTTTATCCATTGCTCCTTTTATGGCAATTGCGCCTAATCTTGGAGCCGAAATAGTACTTAAACCTCCTAAAAAACTGCCAATTGGTGTTCTCGCAGCAGAAACGATGACTACATCTTTCATTGAATTATTTGTCTTATTTATAGACTACGAATTTAATTAAAATAGATTACTTAATAAAGGTTCAAATTGTTTAATTTTATGTGGTATTAAATACTAAAAAATGGAGAACCATAAAAAGCATTATATAGCCGTAATAGGTGGGTCCATTTCAGGTTCAGAGGCTGCAAATTTATTGGCAAATAATGGATTTAGAGTTGTGGTTTTTGAAATGAATGCTTTGCCTTACGGGAAAATAGAAGACGGACTTCCTAAATGGCATGTTAACCTAAGAAACAGGCAGGAAAATGAAATTGACAATAAGCTGGATCATGAAGATATAAGATTTATTCCTTTGGTAAAAATAGGCAGGGATATCTCCTTTGATGATCTTGTAAACAATTGGGGTTTTTCGGCGGTGATAATAGCTAATGGAGCCTGGCGGGACAGAGAGTTTCCATTAAAAGGAATAGAAAAGTTTAAGGACAATGGTCTCATATATCAAAACGACTTTATTTACTGGTTCAATCATAATCATGAACCAGATTATAATGGTAAATTATATAAAATAAAAGATGGAGCCGTAGTTGTCGGTGGTGGGTTGGCTTCCTTGGATGTTGTTAAAATAGTTATGATCGAACTGGTAAGGAATAAACTAAAGGAAGTCTATGACATTGAGGAGAACCTTTTCGATCTTGAAAAAAAGGGAATTGATAAAGTACTGGAAGAACATAAGATTTCCTTTGAAAAATTAAAACTTAAAGGAGTACACTTGGTTTACAGAAGGAATGCCGAAGACATGCCTTTAAAATCTCCAAGAGATGGATCCAAAGCCAGTAAAAATAAAGCCCGAATAGTATCGGCTAAATTGTTGAATAACTATTTAGAAAAATATAAATTCAATTTTAAACCACTAAGAGTTCCCATAGATTTTATTGAAGAAGACAATGCCTTAAAAGGACTGGTGCTTCAAAAAGTAATGGTTTATAACGGACGAATCGTTCCCAAAGAAAATGAAACAGAAGAATTGAGATCCGATCTTATTATCTCCTCAATAGGCAGTTTGCCGGAACCAATTGAGGGGCTGCAATATTCATATTCAGCCTTAAAGATGAGAAAACATGTTGATTATCATGTTTATGGATTTGATAATGTATTCGCTATTGGAAATGCCGTTACAGGAAGAGGGAATATTCAAGAATCAAAACAACATGGCCAGCAGATAACCAGGAGGATCATAGACGTGCATTTAACCGATGATGCTTTGGAGGAATGGTTGAATAACATGAATAGATCGATCAAGACCAAAGTTGTCGAAAATATTAATTCCATTATAGAAGAGATTGGAACCAAGGAGATTCAACCGGAAAACATAATTAAAAATATTCTTGATAAAACCCAGGCCATCAATGATAAGAACGGGTATACCACTTATTCAGAATGGATAGAAAAACATCGTCCGGATCGATTGGAGGATATAATTAAATGACCAGTAATTCTTGTATCATCATTATTTGTTACTTTTGATTTCTATTTATTCTTAAATGAAAGACTTCATAAACACACTTTACAAAAATCATTATTTATATTATAAGGTAATTTTATTTGTATTCACTACTTTTTTAATTGTATACCTATTTCCAAAAAGCGGAAAATTTAAATACAGTTTTGAGAATGGTAAGCCGTGGCAATCAGAAAATTTATATGCTCCATTTGATTTTGGCATAAAGAAGTCGGATACAGAGATTAATGCAGAAGTTAAAAAGATAGAGTCGGAGGCTGTTCAATATTTTGATATTGATTCTGCTTTAGTCCAGAAAGCAATAGCCGATTACAGATTGGAGTTTAATAAGGTTTATCCTGATTCATTAAGTTCCATAGAGATCAATAGAGTTTACAAAAAAGCTCAGCAGATACTCCAAAAAGTATATCGCGTTGGCATATTAAAGGAGTCTTATGACTTTGACCCCAATAGAGAAGTGGTACTGCTCTTAAATCAAAAGGAAGTTGATAGAACAGTATTTTCTAATTTGATCAATATCAATGATATCCGGCAGATATTAGAAAAGGAAATATCCAATGAGGGATTAGATGCGTATAAGGTTCAGTTAATATCCTTATTCTTCAATGTAATTCAGCCAAACACCAGTTTGAATAAGAATATTACAGACAGCGTTTTAAAAGAAGAACTGGATAAAATAGCCTATACCAGAGGAAGTATTGGAAGGGAAACTTTAATAATTTCTAAAGGCGAAGTGGTTGAAGGTGAAAAGTTTCAAATATTAAAATCCTTAGAATCAGAATATCAATCTCAGGTGTGGAGCGATTCAAACTATTATATAATAGTCGTGGCCTATACTGTATTGGTCGCTTTGGCATTGCTGATGCTACTTTTGTTTTTAAGAAAATACAGGCTGGATGTATACGAGAATAACACAAAAGTCACCTTTATTTTTTTCAATGTTATTTTAATGGTACTGCTTACAACATTGATCGTTGACTTTAATTCAGCCTATGTCTACATTATACCTATATGTATTCTGCCGTTGGTATTAAAGGCATTTTTTGATGCCAGACTGGGATTGTTCACACATGTTATAACAGTGTTGCTTCTGGGATTTATTGTTCCTAATAATTACGAATACATGTTCCTTCAAATAATAGCCGGTATTGTGACCATATTGACCGTTTCCGAACTTTATAAACGGGCTAATCTTTTTATATCTGTTGGACAGATCACATTTATTTATTTTATAGCTTATTTTGCATTTTCAGTAATCCATGAAGGAACAACAGAAACACTTAAATGGCAGGTTTTTGGACTGTTTGTAATAAATGGTTTAGCTACATTGTTTGTCCAGCCACTCATTTATGCCTATGAAAAAATGTTTGGCCTGGTATCAGATGTATCACTTTTGGAATTATCAGACACGAATACGAAATTATTGAAAGAACTGTCAAATAAGGCGCCCGGAACATTTCATCATTCCTTGAATGTGGCCAATTTAGCTGAAGCATCGGCCAATGAAGTAGGAGCGAATGCCATGCTGATAAGGGTAGGTGCACTATATCATGACATTGGTAAGATGAGAAATCCAACTTTCTTTACAGAAAATCAGTCGACAGGAATTAATCCGCATGATGAATTATCAGCAACAGAAAGTGCACAAATTATTATAAGACATGTATTGGACGGAATAGAAATTGCAAAAAAGAAAAACCTCCCGGACAGGATCATTGATTTTATAAGAACTCATCATGGTACCAGTGTGGTCTATTATTTCTATATGAAGGAAAAAAACACCAATGAAGATTTCAATATTAATGATTTTAAGTATCCCGGTCCGAAGCCTTTTAGCAAAGAAACAGCCATTTTAATGATGTGCGATAGTGTTGAGGCAGCATCAAAGAGTTTAAAAGAACCGACCTCGTCAAAAATTGATGTATTCGTAGAGAACATCATCAATAAACAAATGGAAGACAATCAATTTATAAATGCAAATATCACCTTTAAAGAAATCCAGTCCATTAAAAAAGTTTTAAAGCATAAGCTGGCTAATATTTATCACCTCAGAATAGAATATCCTGAATAAAAATAATAGCGTAAAAAACTGAAAAAATAGTTTGCGTTCTTTAAGATGAAAAGTTACATTTGCATCCGCATTAAAATTATTAATGTCCGTTCTTAAAAATAAAAAAGGAGAGGTGCCAGAGTGGTAATGGAGCAGATTGCTAATCTGTCAACGCGTAAGTGTTGCCTGGGTTCGAATCCCAGTCTCTCCGCAATCAAATAGGACTGTTTAAGATTTATTTGAGGAATTCTTGCAAAGCTTGTTTTAGCATGAATTTAGAGAATAAAGCTTTTAAAACACCAGCGGTGTTTTACAGGTCTATTTGCAGGATGCAGTATTTGGGATCAACGCAGTTAATCCCAGTCTCTCCGCAATCAAATAGAAGTGCTTAAGGTTTACAGGAAAAATTTCATAAAGTTTTACTTTATTGAAATTTGGAGTTTGTTTATTGAAATATTACAGTTGTAAACTGTTTTCGGGGTGTAGCGTAGCCCGGTTATCGCGCCGCGTTTGGGACGCGGAGGTCGCAGGTTCGAATCCTGCCACCCCGACAAATAAAATCAAGGAGTTCTCGTAGAAAGCTCGCTTTCTTAAGAAAATAATTGAATTTATTTAAAATTAAAGCCTTGCTTTAATTTGCAACAGTACAATTCAGGATCATCGAGCGAAGCGAGATAATCCTTTAATAGAGTTAAGTGAATAGGAGCCAACCCGCAAGCTGGCCCTTTCGCTAAAAATGTCTGCCAGACATTTTCTTAACTCTCAGTCCGGTGGCATAGCTCAGCTGGATAGAGCACCTGCCTTCTAAGCAGGCGGTCCCAGGTTCGAATCCTGGTGCCATCACTTAAAGCGTAAAGTCCATCACGAAAGTGATGGATTTTGTGTTTTATGGAAAGATGGAAAACCATGGGTTTTAGAATCTTGAGATAAAACACAAAACCAGCTGTGGAACAGCTGGACTTTACATTTTCACATGGGAAGGCAAAGGATATTCAATCCTGTCGGATTATAAATAAAAAATCCAATAACTTTTAGAATCTTGAGATTAACCACAAAACCGCTGTGACCAGTCTGGACTTTACATTTTCACATGGAAGCAAGGATAAAATAAAATATTTGAAATGCTGACTTTCGTTTTAATTAACAATTGGTTTAATCCTCAACTTAAGCAGGGCTTATAAAAAAGTGGCAAAATGTTATCAATACACTATATTTTGAATAATTAACTCGGTAAGCGTTTAGGTAACTTATTTGATGAGTAGTCTTTTATTTCAAATATAAATATTTTAAGCAATAAAAATCAATTTAAAAGTATCATTAACTCAGTTCTTCTTAAGTTTGGCCATTAAAATATTGGGGGACCTAATAATACAAGGCAAGAAATTTATTCATTAAACATGCCATAACCCTTTCCACCATGATCTTTTGGTCTACGATTCGCCATAGCCATAGCATAGTAGCCTCTCTTCTTATTATCTGGTATCATTGATCAGGATGGCCATATTGGGCAGGCGCTTTTTCTCATACATCATCTTTGGGATCTTTAACAATCGCTTGTCAAGAAAATTGGCTCTGACCACATACACGAACAGGTCGGCATGATGGCCCATCAGCAGCGTATCCGTAACAACATTTACGGGAGGTGTATCAACCACCACAAAGTCGTAGTTGGCTCTTCCATAGGCAATTACTTCATCAAAACGGCCATTGGTCAATAATTCTGACGGGTTTGGCGGAATAATACCCGTTTGGAGGATATCCAAATTCGTTTTATCATGATGCACAATTAAATCTTTTAGCTTCAAACTCTTATCTATTAAAAAATGGGTCAGGCCTTTTTCTCTGTTTTATGTTCAAATAGGCATCCATTTTTGGCTTTCTGATATCAGCCCCTATCAGCAATACTTTTTTGTTCAGCAAGGCCAGGGCCGATGCCAAATTGATAGCAATAAATGTTTTGCCTTCATTGCCTATGGTAGAAGTAATAAAAATCGTTTTGGCTTCTTTGGCGTTTCCGGGCAACATAAAATTAACATTGGTTCTTAACAGGCGGAATGATTCTGCCACATTGCTTCTGTCCTGCTCAGAAATAATGACCTTATTTTTGGACCTGGTGGTAGGGATATCGCCCAAAACAGGTGCTTTTATCATCGTTTCTATATCCTCGAGGGTATGTATCTTATTGTCAAGTGACATGCGGATATAAATAATAATGAATGGTACAACGAGACCCAGTAAGAACGCCACGATATACACGATATTTTTATTGGGAGACACCGGTATACTGCTCCCGTAAGCCCTGTCAATGACCTTGGCATTGGGCGTAATTACGGACAGTGAAATAGAACTTTCCTCCTTTTTTTGCAGCAAATACAAATACAAGGTTTCAATGATCTGTTGCTGTCGCTTTATATCCGTGATCTCTCTTTCTTTTCTAGGGGCTGAATATATTTGGGAGGACAACCTCCTTTCCTGCATTCTAGTCTCTTCCAATGAAATGGCCAGTGACGAACGCGAGTTACGCAGGCTTTGATCTATGCTTTGCCTTAAGCGTAAGATCTGATCATTTAAATTGATTAAAATAGGGTTATCTTCATTGGCTCCTTTTAGCAGCCTGTTACGCTCCAAAACCAAACGGTTATAATTTAAGGTGTTCTGGCTGGTGGTTTCATTCAACAGGCCTAAACTGGCAGGTATCAGGTCATTGTTGGTTTTCATATAATCGATCACATAATCTATTAATTTGATCTGCGAAGTAAGGTCACCGATCTTATTATTCAATTCTACATTTGACTCCATTGCGATGCCCGCTTCAGAAGCCATATCTGATAACCTATTTTGGGATTTATAGGTTTGTACCCCCAGATCAAGACTGGTCAGTTCTGAAGAAATATTGTCGATCCGGCTGTTGATAAAATCATCTGTGCTCTTGGCAATCTGTCTCTTATCTTCAACGGCATCTTGGATATAAATGCTTACTAAATTATCAAGAATGTCTTGTGCTTTATTTTTTACAGGATCCCACATGGTGAGTATCAACAGGTTTGATTCTTTACCTGCGGGGGCAATAGTGATACTATTCTTATAGCCACTAACCACCGCATTCAGGGGTCTTATTTTCACCATGATCTCCTGGTCTATTTTCACATTTTTGATAGCCTTTGGGGTAACCACAAGCTCGCCAAATTTACATTTAATGGTTTCACCAAAATTGACTTTCTTCACCTCATCACCATTTCCATCAGCCAAGACAAACTGGTTGGCAGATCTTGCGGTTATCGAAAAAATAGTGTCCAACTTGTGGAGGATGGAATCATTCATAAATAAATTTATATTGAATGGCACATTGTTCTGATAAATCTCATTGATACCAATGCGGCCTTTTTTATAATAACTTACCTGCAAGCCCAGTTCCTTGATCACCCGCTCCATGAGGGTACGTGATTTTAAGATGCCAATTTCAGTATCCAGTGATATTTTTGAATCGGTAGTTAAGCCCAGGTCTTTAAAAGCCGAGAGTTCGGAGTTTAATCTCCCTCCCTTTTCTGTATCGTCAATTAAGATGGTGGAAGACACTTCATAATGATAGGTAGAATAACGCAGGTGTACATAGGCCAGCGACAAGGCTATCATGACCCCCAGCAAGAACCATTTATAATGGCGACCGTATTTTTCGAGAACTTCACGGATATTGATCTCGTCATCCTCCTGATCGCTGTCATCAATATAGATGGTCTTGTATTTATTATCGTCTTGCATATCTCTTATTTATTATATGGTTATAAAGGTAAATTATTGTCTGATTATAACAATATTTACCCGTTTAATTTACAATTTTTTTCGATGAAGTTTTTCACGATTGATAACAGTACCCAATGAGACTGCCAGCCAGTCTATGCCATCTATCAGGTTATAGATTGTTTATTTACTTAGTATCCTTAAGTATATTAAATAATCTCGTATTCAATTGAGTTCTTACTGAATTGACCATATTGTTCTTGCTATGGATCAGCATAAGTTCATATTTAGTATAGTCTTCAGGAACTGTAATTCTTATAGAAGTGCCCTTACCCAGTTCTTTTAAAGCCAATTCATTGCCATCAAGGTCTTTTTTTACTAAGATCCATTCGAATGCTTCATTATATTTTGAAGAATCCGGATATACCCATTTATTATCCTGTAGCATTAGTGCATGATAAATAGCAGTTTTATTAGGATAGAGCAAAATGGAAGGAACAAGAATTCTGATCGTTTCAGCCTGTTCAATGGCAATATTTGTGGAATCCCTATAAATGAATTCGTCAAAACTGACTTTTTTCCGCCCTTTAAAATCAAGTAAGCCATCAAAGCTAACCCTGTTATTTTCCCACTGATCCTGCCAGTTTCTTAAAACAACAGCTTTGTTTTCAAGTTCAGCCTTACATTCGAGATATGACTCACTATCAATTTCATTTATCATATAAGGAATTTTATCACTTCGGGGATCACTTAAAAATGAATTTAGCATGTTGATATCAGTAACAAGAAAGCCATAAAAATCGGTGGCAATTCCTATATCCTGCATATATTCTATTCTATCCAAAGTTTTATTATTAAGCTGTAAATCGATCATAACAGGACGACTTGAGTCAATTTTCCTGATGTCCAGTATTAATTCCCTTAGCCATTCCAAATATGCTTTTCTTTGATAGGATAAAACAGGTTCATTAAATGTATTTATTTAAATATAACCCAATGTCATTGCCTATATTCCATGATAGTATATGTTCTTCCTTTTTTATTTTTTTAACCTTTTCAAGAATATTCTTGCTCAACATAAGTTTTGCCTTATGGTCAACAACAAAATCAATAGTGTTTGGTACCCAAAAACTAAAAATCACTGAAATGCCGGTTTCTCGCGATATGTTTAGAACATTGGAATCGTAGATACTTAAGCCATTGTATTTAATGGTATTGAGTCCGGTTTTTTTCATTAGATCAAAATCCTCTATCAGAACATCCCTGCTTAGGACATAGTTATTCGCAATCCAATTTTGACCTTTTTTATAGGCTACACCTGTAATGGTCTTTTTTGGTAATTGTATTCTGGTTTGTTTTAATTTTATTTTATTTAAACAAATAGAATCCTTAAATATATACTCAGGCAGATCGTGCGCAAAATTAAATTGAAAAGGCGTAAAAGAATCTACAGTCCAATCTAACTTTTCTAAATTGGAATTAACATTCTTAGGAATATTTTTGTCCACGCTGCTATTGAATAATACAATAGCCTTGATTTCCATGAATTCCTCATTAATTGATTTTAATCCATTTTCTATCCAAAGAGTTTGATCACCTTCTTGTTTCAGGGATCCGAATTCGGAAATCATGACCGGTTTGTCTGTGAATTTTTTTATTTCTTCATGAAAGGGAGAATATAAACTCTGAAAGGAATGCCATTGCTTATCTTCGTTATATACTCCATAATTTAAACCTGTAATGCCAATCCAATCAACATACTCATCGCCTGGAAAATAGTGTTTCATATTTTCTGAGGTCCAGGGATTCCATACCCAGAACACATTATCCGCACTGCACTCTTGAAATATTTTGTAAATATGTATCCAGGTCTCTTTAAAGTCATCTGCTGTGTTCCCTCCGGTTTGGGACCAGGGGTAAAAAGGATTATCAAATTCGTGGGCAAATCGAAGAAAAACCGGTTTGTTAAATGATTTCAAGTATGTTGCAAACCTTTTGACGTAACTATTAAAATGACCGTTTTTTATATATTTTAAAATGTTTTTTTCATTTTTCAATGCCGGTAAACTATCATTAAGTTTAAAATTAGAGGCCCAGGGTTCCCAGCTAATCATGGGTATAGCATTCTTATCATAGATCCCTGAGATTAATTCCGAACTTGAAATTATACTATCCTTATCACCCCATGGAATATAAAATGATATGATATCAAATTTTAAATTCTCTTTTTTCTCCAATTCAGAGATCTGCTTATTATCAGATAAGCCATTATCTGTTTGCGGATAAAAAATGCCCAGATAACGTGCTGACATAATTGGTTTTTTCATGCTTTTTATGTCTTCCCATTGACTTTTTGTAAATTCAATTTGGGCAAATATCGAAAGAATCAAAAAACTGCTTAAAAGCGTTAATGCAACAGGTCTTATAAGATGGAAAAGATAGTTTCTAAATTTACGATAATAGCCCTTTAAGCTTACCAAATTGGCTACTATTTCTTTATTTAAACCCTTCCTTAGTATTCGATTTCTATTGGTACTTTGATTGACCAGGTAAATGCTGAATATCATAAAGCCCGTATTCAAGAGGGCAAACCCGGCCATAATTATAGAAAAAGGGGTTAAGTCTTTATTAAGCCCATAAATAACAGCACTAATTGAAAGGCCGGCAACTATTAAATTGGGGATTATTATTTTATAATTGGAATATTCTCCCCCTTCTTTCGGGGTTGGGATATAAGGGATTTTTTTTCTGAATATTGTAAACACAAAGCCCAGGAAATAAACCCACCAGGCCGTTATTTGTAATAGACCACCTACAATATGAAAACCTCTTTCATTTTTTTCAATTACCCATTTCTGAATATAGGCCCTTATTAGAAAGGTACTCATCACCATTGGAAGAATGATAATTCCAAAATAGAGGATATTGCCACTCCATGGCATTTTGAATAAAAAAAGTGAGAGTATAGGGATCAAAAAGTTTATAAGATAAGCAACACCTACCAAATAATGAAGGGGAAGCAGACCGTAGTGAATCTTCTGACGTATTGTAAATTTTGTAAAAAGCTTAGGATAAACGTAGAAAAGAAGATCAAAAGTACCTCTCGCCCATTTCAGCTGTTGTTTATAAAAGGCCGTAAGGCTCGATGGTGCAAGCCCTTTCGCTAAAATCCGGGGAACATATACAGAAGTCCACCCCTTTGCATGAAGAAGCATTGCGGTATGCATGTCCTCAGTCAGGCCTGCAGCATGCCCGCCAATACTATCCAGGGCAGCCCTTCTGAAAGTACAATTGGCACCAATAGCATTTACGGTACCATACGAATTCATTGTCATCATCATCGGACCGTAAAATTGGTAGGTCTGTTCCGCAGCACCCCTGGCTACCACGGTGTCATTTATGTTATAATAGGATTGTACAATTTGAACAAAACCAATTTTTGGATCACTAAAAAATGGAATAATGGGGTCCAAAAAGTTAGTATCGGGAATGTGATCCGGGTCAAGAACCACACATATTTCCCCGGTGGCCATTTGTAAGGCATTATTGATATTCCCGGCTTTCGCATCTATTCGGTTATCCCTTGTCACATGAATTACCCCAAGCTTTTTACATACTTTCTTAAGATAGGGATCATTTGCCTCATCACAAAGATAAGTAGTATGAGGATAGCTGATATTTTGTATGGCATTGAGGGTGCCAATGATCATCTCGTAAGGCTCCCCGGGGAAGAAGGTAGTTAAGATATCCACCGTGAATGTTTCTTTTACAGCGGGTATTTTTGGAATTGAAATATTCCAATAATAATACCATATATACAGGATTCTGAGGATTCCATAAAACAGCGTGAAGCATAATAACCAATAAAGCAGTGGATACAATCTGAACCCCGGTTGTAAGAACCAATACACGAAGTTAAGAACAGAAAAACAACCCATTAGAATCATGAAGCGAATAGTCAATAATTCTTTTTTTGTTGGTGGCACTATTTGGGCTTTATCATTCATCTGATGCGCCTAAAACATAGAATGGCGTATTGCAGGTTGCAACATAGCCATCTTGATCTTCTAAATATGCATATATGCGATAGGGGCCTTCTTCCTTTGGTGTTTCAAATATTGCTGTTAGGCCATTTTTAGAGACTATTGCATTTGTGATTTTTTTCGGTTCTTTTATTTCCTTACTTATACCTTCTAAATTACAATGGTCCGGATATAGTTCCCAACTAATTCTTAAGACTGTCATCATGTATTTTCTTTAATTTTAGTTCGGCTTTTGTTACTGTGTTAGGGGATAAAATTATACTGCTCGGTGCGCCCAGGCCATCTACCAGCATATATTCCAGGCCAATGTCATGATTCTCTGTCATCCGTCCATGCCACAAATCATTCAAGGTAGCGACCATTTCCGTTTTTTTACCATTTTCCGCAAACAGATTGAACCACGTATAGGTACATTCGTGTTTTTGCCCCCAGTAAAAAACCAAAGATCCCAGACAATTTATCCCCTGCTTTAAGAATATAGTTAACATATCTATCCCTAAGTTGCTCATTTTTTTTGGTGCTTGTCGGTTCTATACTTGCCCCCCATTTAGTGGTTGCAGTCTCCCAATGTCCATCTATGCCCCATTCACTTATATAATAGGGGAATGATCCGGACAAAACAGAATTATGAAATACATGGGATCGAATATTTTTAATTTTCCCAAAAATATTATACCCTATTAAATCCAATTTAGGTGAATGTAGTATTATTGCGAATATTTGTCCTTCTTGATACTGCCGCACACCGTTGTGCTGACCAAATGATTTGGATCCTCGGTATGGATTATTTCAATTAACGCATTAAAAGTATCAATAAAGTTATTCGGGACTAACCTAAGGGGATAATGCAATTCATTACCTAAGTTCCATATAAGTAATGCCGGGTGATCCCGAAATCTTTGAACTAACTTTTTAACTTTGGCCTTACGTTCATCATTCTTTTTTTTATCGTTGTAAGCCGGAAATTGTTCGTTATATTGTGGTAATGGGATATCTACGATAACAGCCAGGCCATTTTTATCAGCTTCGTCCAGTACCTCGGCCAGATCTAAAGTATCATAAACACGAATTGTGTTGCCTCCGGTATTGGCTAATTCTTCGAAATGAGAAATTCCGGCTGCTCCCTTAATATAAAAAGGTTGCCCGTTCCTGTATAATTGAAATGAGCCCCCTTCATTCTTAATGTGGACGCTTCCTGCTTCATTGTAATTCTTATCAAGCCCCGAAGGATAAAATGTAAAAAACAAGATGAACGTGGTAAATAATAATAAGTCGAATATAAGTCTGGGAAGATATGAATATTTCATATTAAGCTGTATTGAGCCAATATAGGAATTTATTAAATTATACTAATTATGATTTAAACTAAGAATAAAATGAGAAGATTCCAAATAAAATCATGAACGCCTGCTACATCATACTATTGTTGATCTAATATAATATCAACAATACGTTCTGCCGTTTTACCATCCCACAATTGGGGAATACTACCGGTTTTCCAATTCCCGGAGAACAATTTTTTCATGGCAGGTGCAATGGCTTTAGGATCGGTACCTATAAGCTCATTGGTTCCAAGGCTTATCGTCTCCGGACGCTCGGTGTTGTCGCGCAAGGTCATACATGGAACTCCCATTACCGTAGTTTCCTCCGTAATCCCCCCGGAATCGGTCATAACTGCTTTTGCTCTTTCCACTAAATAATTAAATTCCAAATACCCTAAGGGTTCTATCATGTGCAAGCGCGGATGGTTTATACCCATATTCTCCAAAATTTTTGCCGTACGTGGGTGAACAGGAAAAATAAGTGGAAGTTCTCGGGAATGGGGATTTTTTTAGACAATGTGGCATT
>CAVRNW010000033.1:0-19922 GCA_963722665.1 uncultured Flavobacteriaceae bacterium | reverse complement strand
CACTCTTGTCTTTCAAGAATCTTTTTTCTTTTTACCACTGGTCATAAATATAATAAGTGTCGCAATCAAAATAACACATACAAGGGCAAATATACCAATCATGATGACTCCATTATTCCAGTTATATAGAGCGATAGTTTGATTTATCATAAGACAGTTCTTTATTTTTTTAAAATTAAGAATGTTGTGAAACCCTATTCATGATATTTATCATAAATGAATAAAAAAAAGGGAAGCAAATCTTCCCTTTTTTGTAATTAATCATTAAAAATATATCAAAACTTACTACAACAATGTAGTAGGACAAACATACTCAGTTAAAGGTGCTTCTGTTTCTTTAATATCTTTAAAACCACCTCTTACATCTGTAACTCTTTTAACACCATTTGCCATAAAAATAGAGGCTGCTATTAGAGAACGATATCCACTTGCGCAATGCAAGAAATATTCTTTATTAGGATTAATTTCTGCAAAATTTTGGTGAATATCATCCAATGGGAAGTTCTCTACTCCTTGCACATGTTCTGATAAGTATTCTGATTCCTTTCTAACATCCACAGGTTTTTCCATTTCTCCTCTTGACAGTTTCTTCACAAATTTAGCTGCAGAGATTGAACCTATATAATCCACTGGAAACTTATGACTTTTCCAGTTTGGCATCCCTCCTTCTAAATATCCTAAAGTATTATCGTAACCTACTCTTGAAAAGCGAGTTACAATTTCGTTTACTCTATTCTCACTATCCGCAATAAAAATAATTTTTTGGTTGATGTCTTTAATTAATGAGCCTACCCAAGGTGCAAAATTACCATCAATACCAATATACCATGCTCCAGGAACTGTTCCTTCTTCGGCATATAATTCTTTACTACGCGTATCAACAACCAATATATCTTTTTGCTCACTCAATTCTTTAAATGTGGCAGCATCTATTGGTGTTGTCCCTTTATGCAAAATGTCCTCAATACTTGTATTGATAGTTTTGTTCATTCTAACATTATTAGGAAAATATTGTGGTGGTGGTTTTAAACCAGTAGTCACTTCCACAATAAATTCCTCTTTGGTCATGTCTGCTCGAAGTGCATAGTTTGTTTTCTTTTGATTTCCAAGTGTATCAAATGTTTCAGAACTCATATTTTTACCACATGACGATCCGGCTCCATGCGCTGGATACACAATAATATCGTCAGGCAAAGGCATTATTTTATTACGTAATGAATCGAATAAAAATCCTGCCAAATCTTTTTCTGTAACTGAACCATCTTTTGTTGCTAAATCCGGACGGCCAACATCACCTATAAATAAGCAATCGCCAGTTAAAACTGAAGGTGAGTTTCCTTCTTCATCTGTTATTAAATAGGAGGCTGATTCCATGGTGTGACCTGGTGTATGTAATAACGTTAATTTACCTCCACCTAAAGGAAATTCTTCACCATCTTTACCATTATAAATTTTGTATTCTGTTTTTGCTCCTGGACCAAACACTATTTTTGCCCCTGTTTTTTGAGCTAAATCATATTGTCCTGACACAAAATCTGCATGAAAATGTGTTAAGAATACATATTTAATTTTTGCACCATCTGCCTCCGCCATTCTTAGATATGGTTCGGTTTCTCTTAAAGGGTCAACAATTGCCACTTCTCCATTGGACTCAATATAATATGCCATTTCTGCAAGACATCCTGTAAATAATTGTTCAACTTTCATCTTTTTTTTAAATATTAGTTATTTTTTGATATTCTTTTAAAATTACTTAAAATTCTATACTGCTTATGTAACATCTGTTACATAAGTTACGGTTTTAACTTTTATTTATTAGTTTGTTTAACATATTTTTTGAATTTTCGATTTTTTTGTGTGTTTTTTTTGCTGGATTCATAAAAATCAACTGCATCCTGGATGCTCATAAAAAATTTATCTTCATTAACTTTTTCCATGAATCCCGATTTGATCATTTTATCTCTGACTGGCCCTTTAATTCCCGAGAAATAGACTTCAATATTTCTTGATATAAAATCTGTGGTTATTTCATGTAATGCATGTATTGCCGTGCTGTCAACATTATTAATACTTTCCCCATCAATTATCAGTAATTTTAATTTATCTTTTTTACGCTTTTCATATTCATACAGCTTATCTTGAAAATAGTTAATATTTGCAAAGAACAATTGAGCATCGAACCTGTAGATCAATATATCCTTCTTATTTTCTAAATTATCAAACCTTTTAATGTTTCTGTAAAAATGGGAATTAGGAACTTTTGCCAATTGAGCTGTATGTGGATTTGTGGTTTTGTACAAGACCATGGCCAGAGATAAAACAACCCCGATGGCAATACCTATTTCTATGCCAAAAATCAATGTGCCCAGAAAAGTAACTATAAGCGTCCAAAAATCTGTTCGGTTACTTTTAAATAAGAATTTAGCTTCCTTATAGTCGATCAGCCCAAAAACAGCAACCATAATTACCGAGGCCAGAATTGCGTTGGGTAAATTATAAAACAAGGGAGTTAAAAATAACAGGGTCACAACTATCAATATTGCACTGAAGATCGACGCCAGACCAGTTTTGGCTCCTGCCTGATCATTGACAGCGGTTCTGGAAAACCCTCCTGTTGTTGGATAAGATTGAAAAAAAGACCCTATGATATTGGCTAATCCTAAAGAAATTAATTCTTGATTCGGAACTACTTTATAATCTCTGTGCTTTATCTGTATTGCCTTAGCGACTGCAATACTTTCCATAAAACTGATCAAGGAAATTGTCAAAGCCATTGGAATTAACAATTCGATCACTTCCATATTAATGGACGGAATGATAAAACTTGGTAATGAATTAGGAATCTCCTTAATGATACTAACCGTATTACTTCCTTTTCCAAGATCAAATAAAGTCACAACAACAATCCCAAATATGACCGCAAATAACTGCCCGGGAAGAGACTTCTTAATCCTCTTTGAAATGACAATAATTATAATACCTGATAATCCTATAGACAAGGCTATCCAGTTTATTTCATTTGACTTCTCAATAGCCTGTAGCAAAATATCATGAACATAATGACTTCTTGAAATATCTACACCCAACAAATGCTTTAACTGACTTAACCCAATTATTAGAGCTGCCGCAGAAGTAAATCCACTCACAACAGGATGAGATAAGAAATTAACCAAGAATCCTAGTCTGAAAACTCCCAATAGAAATTGAATTGCTCCTACCAAAAATGCCAGTACTATTGCATAAGCTATATATTGTTCTATAGTTATTCCTTCAAAAGAACTTATGGCTGTAGCAGTCAAAAGGGACACCATGGCTACCGGTCCAACAGCTAATTGTCGTGAGGTACCAAAAATGGCATAAATTATAATTGGAACAATGGAGGCATACAAACCATAAACCGCCGGCAATCCTGCAATGGAAGCATAAGCCATCCCTTGAGGAATAAGCATGACCCCAACTGTAAGTCCGGCACCAATATCTCCTTTTAACCAACTTTTATTATAATTTGGTAACCAATTAAGAATTGGTAAAAAAGATTTTAAATTCATTAAAACTATTTATTATAGTACACATTCATTAAAAACCTTCAATTTACATGGTTTATCAAATTTCTTGTGAATTTCTGCTATGGCAGTTTTTTTATCTTTAAAGAAAATATTGTTTCCCATTTTATCAACAAATCCCCCTTTTTGTAACACATCCTGACTCACCAGCTTTAATCCGGCAAAATAAATACCTCCCCTGTTCTTTTGCCACTTTTTAATTTCATTGGTCAACCATTCTGCGGCAGCCAGATCAATAAAATTAATACCATCTGCAGCAATTAACACATATTGAATTTTATTTTCATCATAGATCTTTGAAAAGTAATCTGAGATTTTCTCGATAGATCCAAAATATATCGACCCATCTATACGAACAATTTTTAAATTTGAACATTCAAGGGCTCCATCATCTCTAATTACATTTATTAATCGACCATTTCTGTCAGCACCCAAAACCGCAATATTAGGTTGGGAAGTGCGCTCCATATAAAAGAAAAAGGAGGTTAGAATTCCCGCTAGTAAAGCAAACTCTAAATCGAAAAATAATGTTCCAAATAAGGTTATAAATAATACAATTAACTCTCTCCCACTACTCTTGTAAACTTGCTTGATATGATGAAAATCGATCAAATTATAACCAACCAACAGGATAATTCCACCCATTGCAGCTTTCGGCAAGAATGAAGCATACTTAGCTAATAACAATAGGACAACCATTAAAAAAAGGGATGCAAAAATTGCTGACATTGGTGTTTTGGCTCCTGCCTGATGGTTCACCCCAGATCTTGTGAAAGACCCTGATCCGGCATAACTGGAGAAAAAACTTGCAACCATATTAGATAATCCTTGGCCAATAAATTCCTGATTTCCATCAATTTTTTGATGAGTATGCAGAGCTATTGCTCTTCCTATTGCTACAGCTTCAATTAATCCTAATAAAGCCAAAACCATGGCACCGGAACTTAATATTTTTACATTGCTGTAAGAAAGATCAGGCACTCTAAAAGGTGGTAAATTAGAAGGTATCTTCCCTACTGTTTCAATACCATTAACATCTCCTCCTAATAAGATAGCTATTACACTTCCTAATACCATAGCAATAAGCATGTAATACCTGGATAATGGTTTTATAAACAGCTTTATAACCAGCGCAATTAATAATGTTCCCATAGCTACAATAAATACATACCAATTGGTTTCAGAAATGTGACCAATTATGTACGTGACTATTTCGGCAATAGTACTTCCTTGCGGTACTTCAATGCCAAAAACATGTTTTAATTGTTTGAAAGCTATTAATATCCCTGCACCTGCCGTAAATCCAATGATAACGGAATGCGATACGAAATTTACCAGTTTTCCCATACGCAGCAAACCCATTGCCAATTGAAAAAATCCGGCTAAAAAAGTTAATACCAACGCTAAGGACACAAACGCTTCTAAATCGGTTTCCGGATTCACAAATTTGATCAAAGTAGAATACACTACTATTGAAATTGCCGTTGTTGGACCGGAAATTAAATGATAGGAAGACCCAAATAAGGCAGCCACAATAGGTGTTACCATCGCAGTATAAAATCCATAAACAGGTGGCAAACCTGCAATCATGGCAAATGCCACAGCTTGCGGAATGACAATTATAGTTCCCGTAATGCCGGCAATAATATCGTCCTTAAGCGTATGTTTCGCTGTTGGTAACCAAGTAAGAAAAGGAAAGACTTTCTTAAGCATCTGCAAATTTAATGTATTTTGATTTTTTTCTTAATAAAACAAGATTCCCGCTTTCGCGGGAATGACTTTTTTAAATTCTATTTTTTATCTTTTGGAATGTAATAGCAGCCTCCTTCAGACTTGTCCGGCGTAAAGGCTCTTTCAAACCATAATGGTCTTCTTTCGCCATTTGGTCCGGGAGCCGGTCGCGCCATAGCTAACCATTCCTTGTAGATCTCATGTGATTTATTGGTATCAACAAAGATGTCTCCGTATTTTTCATCTTTTCCGGGTTTTTCAATTCTTACCCTTTGATGCCAGCAATGCATTCCACTTATTGGATCAGGATGCACTGCATGAGTAATATTTTGATGAACTCCTCCATCCTTCCAGAAAATTCGTTTGGAATCACTATCGCTTGATTCAAATGGCTTAATTCCTGAAATTGTATTCATCTTCCATCCTCCTTTTCCATCACCTTCAATATTAACTGTATTGGTAGCCCAGCGATTACCTATTTTATCTTGTGGTCTTCTCCATCGTCCAATATGATGAGAACAGGCCACAACGCCTGGTTTCATACTCTGAGTTACCCAAACTTTATCAATAAAGTAACCTATATCAGTATTCATTTTCACCAGATCACCGGTTTTGAATCCCCATTTTGCAGCATCATCAGGATGCATCCAAATCGGATTTCTATTTGAGATCTCTACTAACCACTTTGCATTACCGGAGCGCGTATGTATTAATGTTGGTAGTCTGAATGTTGGCACTAAAACATATTCTCCTTTTGATTTATCTAAATTATCGTTGTGAATATGGCTCTTAATATATCTTGGTACAGCATATTCAGGCCATTTCCAATCCACCATTGTCTGAGAATAGAATTCGTTTTTACGAGAAGGCGTTGGGAAACCTACACAAGCTTTTCCGTTTACCATCACACCAATAGGCTTGCCACCTTTGGTGATAACATCATTTACAGGGTCCACTTTAGAACCTTTTAATTGTTCCGCAGTAAGTTCGTGTTCATTAACTTTATAGGATTCTCCTTTTTCAATTTCAAAGGCTCCATACTTCTTCATGTATTCTAATTCTGCGAAAGGTCCGGTGAATCCATCTTCTTTTGCTTTTTCCGGTAAACCTTTTACCCGCTCAAAAATGTATTGGTAGTATTCGTCAATTGTGATCTTTTTACCAGGTCTGTATGGTGATTCAAATGTTTTTCTAATTCCCATACTTCCATCAGGATCTATTCTCCAGGATAATTCAATCCAGAATTCATCTTCTTCCCAAACCTCACCCGGGATTTGCCTGATAGGTAAACTCCACAGGTTTTCCATTTCTTCGAGCTGCTTCCCTTAACACCGGTTGACGGAATGCCACCCAAGTTCCTCCATGCGTAGCATAACTATTTAAATCGTGACGCTCTGATGCTAATCCCATTGGCAGGACAAAATCTGCATAAAAAGCAGTTTCATTCCATGTTGGAGTTAATGCTGAATGTAGTCCGAATTTTGATTCATCAGCAAACATTTCCATCCAGGTAAATCCATCAGGATATGTCCAAACCGGATTAAATACTCTTGAAAAGTATACATCCATTTTTCCTCTTCCTTCTTTTAAGAAATGTGGTAACAACTGGCTCATTTCAAAAAATGCCAACGGATATTCTTTTGGAAAATGGAGTTCGTTCCATTTCTTCTGAGGTGCCGGCGGATTAGGTTGTGTTGGCTTAAATTTATTCCATGAATTGGGTGATGTCCCTCCTTTGGCACCAACAGCTCCGGTTAGTACTGTTAAGAAATGTAAACCTCTGGCTACAGCCCATCCACCAAGATTTGATGCACCTGCTGCTCTCCAGTTATGGGAGGCGAAACGTTCTCCGGCCTCACCTATTTGTCTCGCAATTTCAACGATCATATCAGCTTTGACACCTGATTCCTTTTCAGCATATTCAGGAGTAAACTCCTTATATTCATCTATCATTGCGGCAATATAATTCTCAAATGTGACTTCTTTATCCTTATGTATTGCTCTAAGATATTCCTTCCAGTTGGTCCAGTTTTCTAAATACTCCCTATTATACAACCCTTCTTCTAAAATAATTAATGCCATTGCCAACAAAACAGCTGCTTCAGTACCGGGATAAGACGGTAACCAATAGTCTGACATGGATGCAGTATTTGATAAACGAGGATCCATTGTTGCCAATTTTGCTCCTTTCATTTTTCCTTCAATAATCCGTTGTGCATGCGGATTGAAATAATGTCCGGATTCTAAATGTGCAGAGACCAATAAAATAAATTTGGCATTAGCATGGTCCGGTGATGGCCTATTATATCCATACCACAAATTGTATCCAAAACGTGCTCCCGAGGAACAAATGTTTGTATGTGAATTATGCCCGTCAATTCCCCAGCCTTGTAATATCCAGTTCATAAATTTTTCATGACCAGGTCTTCCAACATGATAGGCTATTTCGTTATGACGATCTTCTTTGATGGCCTTTCTGATTCTCGCAGCAATTGTGTCCAAAGCTTCATCCCAAGAAATGCGCTCCCACTCTCCTTCTCCTCTTTTTCCTTTTCTTTTAAGAGGAAATAATATTCTGTCAGGATCTGTAATTTGATTGATGGTTGCAGGTCCTTTTGCACAGTTCCGTCCTCTGCTACCCGGGTGATGAGGATTGCCTTCAAACTTTTTAACCACCTGAGTTTCTTTATCAATAAAAGCTGTTAAACCACACGCACTCTCGCAGTTAAAACATGTAGTAGGCACAATTTGATAGGTTTTCTTATCTTTTTTTGGCCAGGATTTAGGGTCATATTCTACCCAATTATCCCATTTTTCCGGTGGTGGAAAATTCTCATACATTTCAGCTACTTCCTCATCAGTGAAATGTCGCATGTCTTTATCAAATTCCTGATAATTTTCTTTGTGCAGATTTGGGATAATTCCCAATTTCTCCGCAATATTTTCTATAAATGATGGCTTCTTATATCCCATTTTCTAATTGATGGTTTATGATTTTAGATATATGTTTTTGACTTGAGTCTTTTTTTAACAGTTTTAACTGAACTGACAAAAATTGATATTAATTCATTTACTTCTTTCGATAAATCACTAAAATCTTTGTTTTTTATTAAATCTAAATCGTTTATTAATTCAAGCCAAAAAAGAGTTTCATCTGCCTCTTCAATAACTGTTTCAAGTTTAGATATAAAATCTTTATCACTTTTTGCTCTGCAAACTGCACGATAATTTGCAGCTACAGAAGTTCCTGATCTTATTATTTGATTTGATATGGTCCAACCTATTTGTTTGTTTGGTAAAAACTCACATAATTTTACAATTTCAATTGCAAATTCTTTGGTTCTATTTTTTAATTCATCTTTCATCAATCAATAATCATCAATCGGGTTAAGCTAAAGGAATGCGTTGTGGTGCTTCTACCCAGATTTTTTCTGTGTAGTAAATTCCATGTAAAATAAGCGCTGCAGCGACTACTATTAAATCTGGTGTGAATATTAATAATAATAACGGCACGATATTTCCAAAAAGAACCACTCGAATCCAAAACATATATTTATATTTTCCTTTAGTTATCATTTCAACTACAGTATGTGCAGAAGTACTTGGGTGCGTTATTGTCAATTCAGTTATCATTGTAAATAAATTTACAGCTAATGCGATAATTAAGGTCACACTTAAAATTGACATCCAGTCCTCATTTCCAGTGATTATAGAAACTAAGGCGAATACCGAAGCACCTGCCATAACACTATGCACTAACATATGCAAAGGCAAGGTTGGACTTTGCCAGAAATCGCGCCCTTTTGCCTGCGCAAACAAGAATGCTGTATAGATTGCCAATAACACTGCAAAAACAGCAGTTACCCATAGAAGAGGAATTTCAGGAATACCTAGATCAAACCAGGTATTTGCTCCCCAAACAGTAACTAATAATCCAAATATGGAAATAGTATAACCACCTTTTACTAACCATGATTTCCATTGTGGTCGTAATAACACATTTAAAAATCTGTCCGGTCTGTCTAAATCCATCACTAAGAATAATCCGGTTAAGGCTAATCCTACTAATGATATTCCAGCCGACCATAATTTAGCAGTATTAGATACTTCATATCCTAAGAGTATGGCGATAAAAGGCATAAGAAATGCTCCGGCAGCAATGGCTTTCGTCAATACATAGGCTGATACTTCCCAGCCCCACAGTATTCCTTTATCAGGTGTATCATAAACTCTCCTTGCTTTTCCGTTAAGTACATCTATATAGTTAGGATTCTCTGAATCTTTTCTTTGGTATGCAGCTTGTATTTCATTATCAATACTCATTTGTAATAGATCGACATCATCATTGGAATTCACCATTTTTTCGGCTGCTTTTGCAAAATGACCAACTCCGCGAGCTTGCGAACTCCATAAGCTTGGTCCTGATTTGTCAGTTGCTTCCGGATTAAGTGAAGACTCATCCCCGTCAATATAGAACAGATTAGGATTGGTGCCTTTTTCCGGTTTTCTAACTTTAACCGCTTGACGAGCCAGTAATTGAGAAATTTCCGTTTCCGGATTATGCATGTCTCCTGCTATGATTGCATGTTCCGGACAAACCAGTTACACATGCCGGTTCACGACCTACCTCAACCCTGTGAGCACAATAATTACATTTTGCAGCGGTATGTGTTTCAGGATCTATATACAAAGCGTCATATGGACAAGCCTGCATACAGGATTTGCAACCAATACATCTGTTATTATCAAAATCTACAATACCATCTTCTCGAGTATACAAGGCCTCCACCGGACAAATTTCCACACAAGGTGCATCTGTACAGTGATTGCAACGCATAACCGAAAATATTCTTCTTGTATTTGGGAATTCCCCTTTTTCTACTTGCTTAACATAAGTTCTGTTAACACCTACTGCGACATCATGTTCTGATTTGCATGCAGTAGTACAAGCATGACAACCAATGCATTTTCGGTTATCAATTATAAATCCGTACTTCATAAATAATTAAAGTTGGAATAGTTAAAAATAAGTTATCTCTCAAAGTTAATTAACACCTGCTATTTTCATTGTAACATTTGTTACTTAAGTCTGCCAGTGTTCCTGATATCATAAATTTACAACAAATCCATTAAGAAAAATTGAAATTTGGAATTTATATAAAAAAAAGTGCTCTTATTTAAGAGCACTTCCCTCTTGCTATTAATCAACAAAAATAATTAGGGATTAAATTATTTAGCTTTAAGTATTAATAATAAGTTTTATGATCAAAGTCGCTAAATTAAATTCTTCAAAACTGTTAAATCATGACATTTATCATATTTTTTTAACTATTAAACTTTTTTTTTAATAAATGTATTTCAATTATAACTAATAATTGTTTTAATAATTTCTTCTTTTTGAATCACTCCTGACTGCCTCCAAAGCTGTTTCCCGTTTTTAAACAGCATTAAGGTTGGAACTCCTCTTACCTGATATTTTGCAGCTAATTGCTGGTTCTTATCTACGTCAATTTTAATGATAGACACACCTTCACCCAAATTTTCCTTAACCTGTTTTAATATTGGCGCCATCATTTTACAGGGCCCGCACCAATCGGCATGAAAATCGATCAATACAGGTTTATTCTGATTTATGATTTCTGAAAAACTACTCATAGTTAATTTATTTATCAAAGGTAATACTCCAAATACCTCTTACCTCATTTACATCATACCCAATGGCCTTGTCGTTTGGATATAATCCTTTAATTGTTTTATAGGTTTCTGCCATTAATTCTTTATCCAGGGTTCCATGACACTGCAAGCACATAGAATTTGTGGTTATTGGATAATAGAAACTAACTACTTCACTGTCTTCCTCTACTATTGGTTCTATTTCCTGTTGATTTGATACCTTTTCCTTAAAGGTCTTAATGTGTGCTAATTCAACACTATTTGCCTTGTTATTTTGATTACGAGGTTTATCCGAAACTCGTTTTATATTAGCATGATGGATTCTCGCCATGCTATCTGTTAAGGAATACGCCCTTTCATTACAAAATGTAACTGCTTCCTTAAGGCCTTTTTTCTGAATGGCACCCATCAAGTTCTTACCGAGTTGGGCTTTGGTCGATAAGGCATATTTTAACCCGATAACTTCATAATTTAGATCTGCATTTACTGATTGACCCTGATTCTTCATCATGCCTTGTCCTTGTCCTGGTCCTTGTCCTCTTCCCATGCCTTGTCCCATACCTCTTCCCATACCTTGCCCCATGCCTCTTCCCATACCTTGTCCCATGCCTCTTTCCTGTTTAACATGATCTTCAAACCACTCCGGTTGCTCAATATCATTATCGTACAAATAGTCTGCTATTTGAAAGACGGTTTCTTCGGGAAACGGCGCATATGGCATTAATCCAAAATTTCTTATTGCACCCGGCATTTTAGATCTTGCCTCACTAGGTTTTTTGATCCAATCCTGAATATCTGCAATGAATTGTTCTTTGGTTGTATTATTGGAAATGTAATGCTCTTTGATTGCGATCATTGGAGGAGCAATTCTTTCCTCCTGTCCGTTTGTTGGATTATGACAGGCATAGCAGTTTATCTCCATTAATTTTTTTCCGGGATGATCGTTAACCGTACTGGTTTCAACTAACAGTCCTTTATCAAACGTTTTATCCTTTTGTTTACAATTAAAAAGAATTAGTACAGATAAAAAAACAAGTGATTTTTTCATGATCATTTCCATCTTACTATTCCGCCTTGTAGATCATAAATTTCTTTAAATCCCATTTCATATAGTTTATTAGATGCATGTCTGCTTCTGCTACCTGTTCTGCAATAAATATAGACCGGTTTATTTTTATTCAATTTGTTGAACTCTGATTTAAAATTTCCTGAGTAAAAATCGATATTCTTAGCGTTATTTATTCGACTTGACCTGAACTCTCCGGGTGTCCTGATATCAATTAATTGAACTTTTTTCTTTGAGATATGTTCTTTAAACTCTTGTGGTGACAGCAATTTGGTGTTCTCATTAGTAGCAGAACCTCCGAAAAGCATACTTAATAGTGACATGGTACGATTTGTTAATTAGATTAAATTGATATGTAAATTTAGTATGATTGCAGTGATTTTTGAGTAACCTAGGTTACATAAAAAAGAGCAGCATGACTGCTACTCTTTTTTCAACCTAACCAACTAATTACCTTTAAATTAAAGGTATACTATTTATATTTTTCAGGATGATATGCATCCTTAAACTTACATTCTAAAAACTTTGAATAACACAAGGTTTTAAACAACAATACAAATGTAAGGATGTTTTCCAATATTCATTGTAACAATGGTTACAGTCAAAAGCTAAAGTTGAAGAACTTTAATGTTATTTCTGTTCAATTTAATTTTACCATCGATCTCCAGTGTTTTTAACAACCTGGAAATAACGACTCTGGAAGTATGAAGATCATGAGCAATTTCCTGATGAGTCACGTGAATAACTTCATTATGATTGACCATTGCTTTATCTTTAAGATATTTGAATAATCGCTGATCCATTTTCAAAAAAGCAATGGTATCGATCGCTTCCAAAAGTTCTGACATTCTATCATGGTAACTGGAAAGAATAAAATTTTGCCAGCTTTTATATTTGCTCATCCATTCATTCATTTTGTTAACCGGCACCATTACAAGTTTTGCATCAGTTTCAGCCACTGCCCTTATCTCACTTTTGGCATCTCCTATACAGCAGGCCAAAGTCATGGCACATGTATCTCCGCGTTCCAGGAAATAAAGAACAAGTTCATCACCTTTATCATCTTCCCTTAAAATTTTAACTGCTCCACTTATCAATAAAGGCATCGATTTAATATAATCTCCTATCTCTATCAATTTTGAGCCTTCAGAAACCTCTCTGTAAACACCAACACTATTAATTTCTTCCAGTAACTCATCTTCAAATAAGTAACCATAATTAAGCTTTAATTCTTCTTTCATTTATATTTCATTATTCTGCGTATAAATATAAGGTATTGTTTTAAGGGATAAAATAAAATTCAATAAACTACTTTAAAAACTTTTGCTTAATATAACAAATCTGATTTATATCATTGTTTAATATGGTTCTTAAAAGTATATTTAATTTACGGTAATAAAATTTTATAATCATGAAAAGAACTGGAATTTGGTTAGACAAAAAAAAAGCATTAGTTGTAAATTTTGAGGATAGCAATGAATCCCTGATTACTGTAAAATCTCAGGTAGAAGATTTTCATGTTTCAGGAGGATCAGGAAGCAGATTCAAGGGAGGTCCGCAAGACGTTGTGCAGGACAGTAAATACCTTGAGCGGGAAAAACATCAATTACAAAATTATTTTAATGAGATAGCTACAAATATTAGCGATTCTGATGAGATCGTCATTTTTGGACCCGCGGGGACGAATGATAAACTGAATAAATATCTTCAAAACAAATTCAAGCCTATAGCTGGAAAAGTCAAGGATATAAAAAAGTCTGACAGTATGACCAGCAATCAAATTGTTGCATTGATCAAAAAATATTACAATATCTTATAGTGTATAAAACATAACAACAATTTAATTGCCGTTTATGCCAAAGGACAAGATAAATATTGTTAAAAATTCAGGAGAAATAGTTGAATTCTCATTAGATCGACTTAGAACATCATTAAATCGAACCGGAGCTGATAAAGACACTATTGAAAAAATCCTCAATACAGTAAATGATGAATTGTATCAGGGCATTTCTACCAAAGAAATATATAACCGCGCTTTTTCACTGCTCAAAAAGAAAAAAAGCTACTTAGCCTCAAAATACAAATTAAAAAAGGCTATTTATGAATTAGGCCCAACAGGCTTCCCCTTTGAGCAGTTCATAGGAGATATTTTAAAATATTCCGGTTATAAGACAGAGGTCAATTATATCTTGCAAGGCAAATGTGTGACTCATGAAATAGACGTCATTGCACATAAAAACAATGAAACTACGATCATTGAATGCAAATTTCACAGCGATCCTAGTTTAAAATGCAATGTCAAAATTCCATTATACATTAATTCTCGTTATAAGGATGTTAAAGAGTATTGGAATTCAAACCCTAAGAACGGAACAGTATTGGCCCAGGGTTGGCTTGTCACCAATACACGCTTTACCGAGGATGCCTTAGCTTATGGTAAATGCTGCGGACTGTATCTGCTGAGCTGGGATTACCCGGATGGGAATGGACTTAAGGACAGAATAGACAGGCTGGGTCTCTATCCGGTGACGGTTTCAACCTTGCTCAATAAAAGAGAAAAGCAATTTTTACTGAACAGAAATGTTGTGTTATGCCGGGAACTCATTGATGACCATTTTTATTTGGATCATCTGGGAGTTTCTGAACCAAGAAAAGAAAAAATACTCACTGAGATCAAAATGCTTTGCAATAAATAGTTCCTCATGTTAAAAGAATTAAAAGTTCATTTTTTAGGAGCAGCCGGAACAGTTACCGGGTCAAAGTTTTTAATAGAGACTTTTGACAAAAAGATTCTTGTAGATTGCGGATTATTCCAAGGATTGAAGGAATTACGTGAGAAAAACTGGATAGACCTGCCTGTTAATGTTGAATCCATTGATATTGTTCTGCTAACACATGGCCATCTAGATCATGTTGGGTACCTGCCAAGACTGGTAAAACAAGGTTTTCACGGAAAGATCATAGGCACAGCACCAACCCTGGAAATAGCAAAAATTATTTTGATGGACAGTGCCAAGATCCAGGAAGAAGAAGCTGAAAAAGCCAACAAGGAAAAGTATTCTAAACATGATCCGGCTTTACCTTTATATACCATAAAAGAAGCTGAGAGGACCATTGGCCTTTTTAGTCCGGAAATGGAAGAGAAATGGGTTAATCTTTCGCAAGATATTGCTTATCGATTTATGTATAACGGACATATTTTAGGGGCAACTTTTATAGAACTAGATATTGATGGCAAACGATTTGTCTTTTCGGGAGATGTGGGAAGAGAAAATGATAATTTGCTGGATAGTCCTAAAAAACCGGAATGGGCAGATTATTTATTCCTGGAAAGCACTTACGGAAACAAACTTCATCCAAAAGAGGATGTTGAAGAAATTCTGGTAAGATTGATAAACAAAACCATACATAATAATGGAAATTTGATCATCCCAAGTTTTGCTGTTGAACGATTACAGTCCTTAATATATACGCTATGGAAATTATATAATAAGAACAAGATACCAAACATTCCAATATTTGTTGATAGTCCAATGGGCAATAATGTTTTAGAATTATTCAAACAATTCCCAAAATGGCATAAATTATCTAATGACGAATATAAAGCCATGTGCAGGCACATGAATATCATTCAGTCCTACAAAGAGACCTGGGAAACCATAGACAATCCCCGTTCTAAAATAGTCATTGCCGGAAGCGGTATGGTCACAGGCGGGCGCGTTTTAACTTATTTAAAACAACTTATAGACGAACCTTCTACAACAGTATTATTAGTAGGCTACCAAGCTGAAGGTACTCGAGGCAGACAGTTATTGGAAGGCGCTCATGAGATAAAATTCTTCGGAAAATACTATCCTGTAAAAGCCACCATAGAGCATCTTGAAAGTCTGTCAGCTCATGCCGATCAAAATGAATTACTCAATTGGCTGGATGGCATTAAGAATATTCCTGAAATGGTCTATTTAATTCATGGTGAAACATCAGCTTTAGATGTTTTTAAGACCAAATTAAAAGATACTTATAACTGGAATGTTACCATCCCAAAATTATTGCAAATAGAAAAAATCATTTTGTAATCATTTTACGATTTTTTGTAGAAAACAATTTCAATTTTATTAAACATTTATGTAACAATAATTACATTCATGTGTATCAAAAGTAACTGTGAAATTTTAAAAAATAGCTTTCAAAAATTACCAAATTAGCTTATTTGCTTGTTTATCAACTATTTAATTTTTTTTCAAATATGATAAATGTCATAAAAATAATTGCCTCCAGTAATTAATTTTATCACTAATAATGTTCTATTAAATTATAATATCATGAAAAAAGTTAAATTATTAAGTTACCTGGTCATTTTAATATCAGGTTTTATGTTTTTACAATGTACCAGCGATAAGCCTATTTATGTGGAAGGCCTCGTCGGACCAACTGGAGATGATGGGGTTAACGGAGTCGACGGAGTTGGTGTGGCTGAATGTGTAGCATGTCACTCAAATTCCCATAGAGAGGGTATTTATGCTTCTTTTGATTTATCTCTTCACTTTCTTGGCACTCATACGGGTGGAAATTATGGTTCAAGAGAGTCTTGTGCACAATGTCATTCAAACGAAGGTTATGTTGACTTAATGGAAAAAGGTTTTGTTCAACCTGGAGGTTACTATTCTTATGGCCCACCGGAATATGAATTGGATTCCAATGGTGCTGTTGTAATTGAAGATGATCCGACTTCTCCTGTATTTGGATTACCTGTTATAACTAACGAATCTTTTACAAATGCATCTAAAATAAATTGTAATACATGTCACGGTAGCCATAGTACTTTCGATTTTGAAAATGATGGTAATGATATGGCCTTAAGACAAGCCTTTAGACCTGTCTCTTTAGCATATGATCCTTCAATTGTTATTGACATGGGATTAAGTAACACCTGTGTAAATTGTCACCAACCTCGTAATTCATACGTTGTACCAGGACCAGTTGATGATTATACAAATTCAAGTTCTCGTTTTGGACCTCATCATGGGCCACAATCAACAGTATTATATGGAATATTAGGAGCAGAAGTTGCAGGTTCAGTTGCATATCCTACTGCTGGATCAAGTCAACACGCAGCAGTATCTTGTGTAGGATGTCACATGGGTGAAACTACAGATGGTGAAGATGGTGCACATTCATTCTGGCCGACAGATAACTCTTGTGCAGAATGTCATTCTACAAGTATAGAGAATTTAGTAGTTGGTGGTTTTGATGATGATATGGCTGCTTTAAAAAGTGCTTTAATGAACCTTGGTGTTCTGCAGGCAAGTGACAGTCCTATCCCTGGGACATATCCAGCTAATGTTGCTCAAGCATTATGGAATTACAGAACTTTATTGGAAGATAAAAGTCACGGTATTCACAATCCGGAATATGCCAAAGCTTTGCTTACAAACTCACTTGAAGCTTTAGATTAGGCGATTAACAATCTTCTAAACATGATAATTATAAATTGATCTGTAAAAATAAAAGTGCAGATATAGTCTGCACTTTTATTTAACCAGTAAGATTATTTAATAAAAAATCTAAGTAATGAAAAAACTCATCCGAATTATAATACTGGTTGTATTTTCCTTTAGTATGACTTCCTGTTATTACGACCAAATTGAAGAAGTTGAAATTGATCCAGGTACAGTAATTGAATTTGCAGCAGATATTCAACCAATATTTGCGCAAAACTGTGTTGAATGTCATAATGAGAACAGAGATCCAGACCTAAGGGCAGAGAACGCATATAATTCTCTTGTTCCGGAGTATGTTACCCAAGGTAATGCTGATAACAGTGAACTTTACTCCGTACTTAATGGGGGTCATGGTAATATCAGTACCACAGACTTAGCTCGTATTGAAGCATGGATAAACAGTGGTGCTCTAAATAACTAACAATTAAGTAAACAGATATGAAAATTTATAAAATATTACTTCTTGCCTTATTTGTTTTACCTCTTTCAGTCTTTTCTCAAGACGAGGATAAAGATAAAGATAAACCGGAGCGTCCGGCCTTTGAAGGTGCCTGGCTTATAGACAACCCAACCAATGTAGTGTTCAATAAGAATACTCTGGAAGTCATGATGCAACACAGATTTGGTGAAATTAATTTTGAAGACAACAATTTAGCAGGATTTTACGGCGCAGCAAACATTCGTATTGCATTAGCTTATTCCGTCCATGACAGATTAACGCTTGGGTTTGGGACTTCAAAAGAAAGACCTTATCAGGATTTTAACTGGAAGGTGTCCCTATTGGAACAAACACGTGAAAATTATATCCCAGTTAGTGTATCCTATTACGGGAATTTTGTAATAGACTCCAGAGCAAAAGATAAGGGTTTTTTCGTGAATATTCAGGATCGTTATTCCTTTTTCAATCAATTGATCATTGCTAAAAGGTTTAATTCAAAACTATCCTTGCAAATCGCTCCAAGTATTTCACATTATAACAAGGTAGATGAAGTAATGAAGAATGATATGTATGCTGTTGCATTTGGAGGTCGATACAAGATCAGCCCAAATACTGCAATCGTTTTTGATTACAGTCAGCCACTTACTCAATATCAGGATAATACTGAAGTTCCGGCAGGAATTAGTTTAGGAGCAGAATTTGCAACTTCCTCACATGTATTCCAGGTATTTGTCACTAACCTTTTTGGCATTGTTCCTCAGCATAATTATATGTATAACACAAAAAACAACGGCATTAATGGCGAAAGCGGCCAGTATTTAATTGGCTTTAACATAACCAGAAATTACAATTTTTAAATAATTTAACTTAGATCATTTTTAACCCAAACGGTAAAACAAGAAAGTAACAATCCCCTACTTATTTTGTTTTATCGTTTTTTTTTAAACAGTATGTCAAATCCTTCAGAAAATAAAAAGAAAATTAGCAGAAGAGGTTTCCTTCCAATTCTGGGAAGTACTTTCTTATTGCCTTTATTTGGGTTTGGTGAAACCGTTCCAAAACAGACTATAGACAAAGAAAAAACAATGGATAATGGGGAAGATTACGAAACTTTGTTAAAACCGGATGGTACTGCCGTAAAAGTAAAAGCCAGTACCTTAAAAAAATCAAAAGTCATCAAGAAAAATATTTCCAATTCCTCATTTCTTAGTTGGTTAGGCAGAAAGATGTAATAAAACAATTTTAATTCTCGATCATTATGGAAGATAACAAGAGTAAATCAAGGCGTTATTTTCTTGACAATGGAATTAAATTGGGAATTGCAACAATTTTAGGTGGGATAGGTCTTTCCAAAATTGCATCCAAACTAAATGCAAAAACTACTGACAGTTCCGGTGACACAATGGAACTCATGACAACAGATGGCACCATTATAGAGGTCGACTCATCAGAGGTGATGGAAATAAAACATTCACAAGATCCCGATAAAAAATATAATTTGAGAGAAGGCATGCCTAACAGAAAATACGTTATGGTCATTGACCTTGCAAAATGTAAAAATGCCTTAAGCTGCCAAAGTGCCTGTAATAAACATCACTACATCACAGGTGATCACGCCTGGCTCAAGGTTTACAAAATGCAGGAAGAAGAAGACACGGCTCCTTACTGGATGCCTACCACATGTATGCATTGCGATCATCCTGCCTGCGTAACTGTCTGCCCTGTTGACGCTACTTTTAAAAGAAGAGATGGTCTTGTTCTAATAGACAATGAACGCTGTATTGGTTGCCGTTTCTGTATGGCAGCCTGTCCATATTCCACCCGTGTATTCAACTGGAAAGAACCTGAATATGGAGAAAAAAGTGAAATTACTATGGCCATGGAAATGCATCATGATGACCATAATTCTATAGAATATACTGGTATGCCAAGTGTAAAAGGAACAGTAG
>CAVRNW010000032.1:0-78822 GCA_963722665.1 uncultured Flavobacteriaceae bacterium | reverse complement strand
TGCTTTTACTGTTTTTGTAGAACTATCTTTTGGATCTATTTTTTCCACTACTTTGCCATGCCATAATACGTTGTCAGATAGTAAAATGCCACCAGATTTCAATTTATCAATAATCAAATGAAAATACTTTACATAGTTCGGTTTGTCAGCATCAATAAAAACCAGGTCAAAGGTTTTATCTAACTTCGGAATTATATCTAGCGCATTGCCTAAATGCTGTACAATTTGCTCACCATAACCTGACTTGTCAAAATATTTTCGTTGAAAATCAACCAATTCTTCATTTATATCAATGGTGTGGATTTCTCCATTGGCTTGTAATCCTTCTGCTAAACATAATGTAGAATAACCTGTGAAAGTCCCTAATTCTAATATAGATTTTGGTTGCATCAATTTAGATATCATACTTAATACTCTACCCTGATAAGGTCCACTGAGCATAATAGGTTGCAAGACCTTTTGGTAGGTTTCTCTGGTAAGGTGTTTAAGTAATTCAGGTTCCTCCTGACTGTGATTAACTATGTAATCATCTAATTTTTTAGGTAAAAAATGCATCAGGATAAAATTCTTTTAACCAATTTTTCTTTACCCAATTCGTCCTCTCCATAAAGCCATTGGATCACATTATCAGCCCAAATATCATCGCGTTCATCTTTATTAATTATTTTTCTATCCACAGCCAGATCTAATATTTTTCCTGGATAGGAGGATTGTTTTGCACTTTCCATTTCCCCTAATGGATAAGGATCGTCCAATCCCATAAGCACTTGCTTAGAACCTTGATTTTTGATCAATAATTGTAAACCACCGGTGTCATGAACTAAGGTGTCAAAGAAGATATTTTTATGTCCAACTGCTTTTCGTGGATGACTTTTTCCTTCAAATAGGTCTGGTCTGCCATCAAAGCCTTGAATTCGTCTACCCAGATTAATTTGAGCCAATTGACCACCATGGGCAAAACATACTCTCATATTTGGAAACTTATCCTGATACCCATTCAAAGTCAAAAAATGATAGGCATCAGCACATTGAGCCAGCATCCAGATCAAATGAAATCTCCAGGAAATATTCTCCAATTTGATGAATTTCTCACCATCATAAGGATGGATCTCTACGGCCAGATTGAATTTACTTGCCAATTCAAAAATAGGTTCATTTTCCTCATCAAATATACAACGCCAGGTACCAATTGTATCCATATAATGTGTTGGTAAACATAGCAGTTGCAAGCCTAATTCTTCAACACACCGTTCAATTTCCCAACAAGCCCCTTTTACAAATCCTGGATGTACGACAAATCCGCAAGTGAATTTACTTGGATTATCATGCTGGATCCTTGCATTAAAATCATTTTGAAAACGCAATGCCTGCTTCATCTCCTCAACTCTTAATCCATTTCCATAGAGCTGAGACAAATTAAGTACCACTGCATGGTCAATTTTAAAGCGCTCCATCCATTCCAGTTTTTCATTAAGGAAGAAACTTGAATCGGTCACTGGACGACTCCAGTCTTTTTGGAGCATGAATTTTCGGTCTTTATCAACCCAAAAAATACCTTTATCCTTCATGAACTGAGGAATTTCTTCTGGATAAGGCAGTAAATGTGAGTGACCGTTTATTCTAAGTTTACGTTTTTCTTTCATATGTCATACTGAGCTAGTCACAGCGTCTCTTGATTTTATTATAATTTTTTCATTTCCGATAGGGCTTTTCAATGGAAGTCAGAAAAAGAATCTTCAATTTGTTCAGAATAACAGATTACTCCTAGTGATTACAATTTCTTTGGAGGCTCCATTACAGCGTCACATTTTTTACAAGTACGTTTTTTTTCATTTCCGTAGAACTTGTCGAAAATCTTTGGCATATCTGTTTCGATGTCATCCAATTTAAATTTCTTTCTGTATAGAGGTGCATTGCAATTTTCACAATACCATTCCAAAGCATCTTTCATCTTTTTTTTACGTGGATATTCAATGACCAACCCTACAGTATTGGCACCTCGTTGAGGTGAATGTGGGACTTTAGGCGGTAACAGATAAATATCTCCTTCGTTGATATGAACATCCTTCGGGACACCTTTATCCATAATTTTCAATATCATATTCCCTTCTATCTGATAGAAAAATTCAGGAGTTTCATTATAATGATAATCCTTTCTGCTGTTTGGTCCGCCAACAACCATAACAATGTAATCACCATCTTTCCAAACCACTTTATTCCCAACTGGAGGCTTTAACAAATGACGGTTTTCTTCAATCCAAGCCTTAAAATTTATTGGAGATACTAATTTGCTCATAGTTTTATGTTTATTGTGGCGTGCCCTTTCAGGTCAGGCTTTCGCAAGTCGCTCTTTTCAAGGAGCTCCAACAATTGCTCAATCCTTCACGCAATTTTTATAAAGTTAATGATTACTTTTCAATTTATAAGATGCCAAATCACGTTTGGCATTAAAGAGATTTAGTGCGTCCGCCATCAACAGGGACATTGATTCCGTTAATATAGCTTGCTGCTTCGCTTGCAAGAAAAACAATAGCATTGGCTGTTTCCTCTGGTTTAGCAAAACGTTTGGCAGGTGTATAATTCTTCATGATTTCAGCCATTTCTTCAATGGTTGTTCCTTCTTTATCAGCCTTTATTTTTATTATTTCATTTAATCTTTCGGTATCCGTAAATCCGGGTAAAACATTGTTGACAGTAATACCAAAAGAACCAACTTCAAATGATAATGTTTTGCTCCAGTTTCCAACTGCATTTCTTATCGTGTTACTTACACCAAGTCCTTCAATGGGTTCTTTAACCGAGGTGGAAATCACATTGATGATACGGCCAAATCCTTCTTTTTTCATAAACGGGATCGTGGTTTGAGCCAGCACATGATTGCATTTTAGATGTTGTGTAAAAGCATTCTCAAACTCTTCTAAAGTAGCACCTAATATAGATCCGCTTCTAGGTCCTCCCGTATTATTTATAAGAATATGGAACCCGTGATTTTTTGCTATAAAATCAGATACTTTTTTTTGCAATTCCTTCGGATTTGAAAAATCTGCAACAATGTAGTTATGATTCCCAAGCTCAGGGAGCTCTGATAAAACTTGCTTTAATCTGGTTTCATTTCTGGCAACCAAGGTGACATTTACTCCTTCTGCGGCTAATAACTTAGCTGTTGCTTTTCCTATTCCTTGTGTGCTTCCGCAAACTAATGCGTTTTTATTGTTTAGTTTTAGATCCATTTATTTTTAGATGAAAGACAAAAGAGTCAAGATTTAAGACATTTATTTTTGTCTTGGTTCTTTATTCTAATTGTCTTGGTTCTTTTTTAATATTTTATACATACATTTTTTGCTTCCGTAAAAAATCGTAAGGCTTCAAAACCACCTTCACGACCAACTCCAGATGCTTTCATGCCTCCAAAAGGAGTTCTTAGATCACGCATCATCCATGTGTTTACCCAAACAATACCGGTTAGTAATTGATTGCTCATTCGCATGGTACGCTTTAGGTCGTTTGTCCATAGTGTAGCCGATAAACCATATTTTACCTTGTTTGCCATTTGCAAGTACTTCGTCTTCGGTATTAAAAGGCATAATGGTTACAACCGGACCAAATATTTCTTCCTGATTGACCCGGCATTCATCAGTATGGCACCTCAATGACCGTGGGTTCTAAATAATACCCATTTTCAAAACCTTTAACAGTCACTTTATTGCCTCCACACAGAACAGACCCGTTTTCTTCTTTGGCAATTTCTATAAATTGCATCACTTTTTCCAAATGAGTCTTGGATACCAAGGCACCAATATCTGTATCATTATCAGATGGATGGCCAACTTTTAAGGCGTTTACTTTTTTAACAAAATCTATTTTGAATTTATCATAAATAGACGCTTCTACAAAAATGCGACTACCACAAAGACAAATCTGACCTTGATTTGAAAAGGAAGATCGAACTGTGGTTTCTAGCATATCATCATAGTCACAATCAGCAAAAATTATATTTGGGTTTTTACCACCCAATTCCAATGATAATTTCTTGAACATTGGAGCAGCTACTTTGGCTATATGAGCCCCAGTTTCCGTTCCTCCTGTGAATGAGATGGCTTTAATATCCGGATGTTCCACAATTGCTTGTCCTGTTATATTCCCTAATCCATGAACAATGTTTAATACGCCTTTTGGCAAACCGGCTTCGTTACAAATGTCTCCAAGTAAATAAGCTGTCATCGGAGTGATTTCACTAGGTTTGGCTACTACACAATTACCAGCTGCCAGAGCAGGAGCTATTTTCCATGTAAATAAATAGAGTGGAAGGTTCCATGGTGAAATACAAGCAACAACTCCAATTGGTTGTCGTAAGGTGTAATTAATGGCATTATGGCCTACACTTTCATGACTTTCACTTGCAAATTGTGTTATCGCATTTCCAAAGAAACGAAAGTTGCTCGCGGCTCTTGGTATGTCAACAGATTTTGCCAATGCTATTGGTTTACCATTGTCTTTGCTTTCGGCTTCAGCGAAACGTTGTAAATTCGCTTCCAGTAATTCTGAAATCTTGATTAAGATTCTGCTGCGTTCTTCCAATGTGGTTTGTGACCAAACTGGAAATGCAGATTTGGCAGCTATATAGGCGTTTTCTACATCGTCTTTTGTTGAGTTCGGTGTTTTACCATATACTTCGCCATTGGCTGGACAATAATTATCCAACCAATTGTTTTCAGTTGGATTATGAAATGTGCCGTTTATGTAGTTTTTTATTCTACTCATTATGTCATTCCTGCGAAGGCAGGAATCTTTTTAATTGAAATTATATTATTAATGGATTCCGCATCATACTTCGACTGCGCTCAGTACATGAGTGCGGAATGACAACACTTTTATTCTTATTTCTTGTATGCCATCACTTTAATCTCCACAACTAGATCTGGATGCGGTAATTGGTGAACAGCAACTGTTGTACGTGCTGGTCCTGTTTCGGCATTAAAGAATTCTGCATAAGCCTTATTGTAGCCTGCAAAATCATTCATATTCACCAAAAAGGAGGTAACATCAACCACATCTTTTAAAGAGGCGCCTTCTTTGGCTAAATTCTTTTCTATGTTCTTAAGTACTTCATCGAGTTTGAACTTCTATGTTCAAACGCTTGGTTCCCATGTCGTCAATAATATCTACTCCGGCAATGGTATTGTCCGGTCTTCTGGAACTGGTTCCGGAAACAAATATAAAATCACCAACACGTTTGGTGTGTGGATAGGCTCCTCTTGGTGTTACTTTTTTATCCATAATTTTGTTATTCCTGCGAAGGCAAGAATCTAATTAAAGTTAACTTATTCTTTTTTCTTTTTTTCATATTCATTTTGTCTTGATACAAAACGAACCAAAAAATCATGTCAAAATTAGGAAATTGCTTAAGCATCACTCACTTTCAGAATTTCGTGCTTGAAGCTGCATTTCGCATCTACATTCTATCGTTCATTATTTCTGAATTTTGACGTTCAATTCTATGAATTGATTTGGGAATTTAACTAATCCATATTTTTGTTTCTCACATCTCACATCTCACATCTCACATCTGTTTAATGATGCATTGTTTTTGCTAATTTATCTTCTTCAAGAATTTCGTTTGTTTCTTGTTGAACTCTTTTTAAAATTTCTTTCAAATCACCGTTATAGATCAATTTTCTTATCAGCAATCATATTCAATATCGCTTTATCTTGTGCGCGACCTCTGGTCATCGCTTCATGATAACCTATATTCTCATTAAATGTGACTAAGGAATATTTTGAGGAATACTCATTTGGAAAATTCTGTTCCAAAGCCATTTCCAATTTACGCTTTTCCTGAAATATGGGATTTGCCACATGGTCTCTCATTTCGTAAAAATTATCTATTGCGAGATCAGCAATTGCATCAGTATCAATTTTACGGGATTTTTCAAAAGCCTTGAATGTTGTTTCCCAATCCCCATTATGAGAATCTAAAACTTTATCAAATTCGAATACGTCCTCAAAGGATGCATTCATCCCTTGCCCATAAAAGGGCACAATGGCATGGGCAGCATCACCCAATAAAATTGTATTTTCTTTATAATGCCATGGCGAACACTTTACTGTTCCCAAAGGTGCTGTTGGATTATGAATGAAATCATCTGTAAGATTTGGCATCATTTCTAACGCATCTGGAAATTCCTTTTGAAAGAACTCTGTTATTATTTCAGGATTGGTTAAGTTGTTGAAGTTGTATACTCCTTCCTCATAACTCAAAAATAGTGTAACAGTAAAACTACCATCTAAATTTGGTAATGCGATGAGCATGAAATCACCTCTTGGCCAAATATGTAAAGCGTTTTTGTAGGTTTTAAATCCGCCGTCCGAATTCGGTAAAATGGTCAGTTCCTTATAGCCATGTGTTAAGTAGTTTTGAGAGAAACTAAATAGAAATTTCCTTTCCAGATAGTAACTTTTACGTAATGAGGATCCTGCTCCATCAGTTCCAAAAATGACATCCGCCTTAATTTTTAATTCTTCTTTTGTATTATAATCTTTAAAAACTGGCTGTTTTGTTCACGAAATCAACTTTTTTGCAATTTTTATTAAATTCGATTGTGACATTCTCCAGGGCTTCAGCTTCATCCATTAATAATGCGGTTAACAGTCCTCTGGAAATAGAATTTATATACTCATGACTTCTTCCGCTGTAATTAGACATAAATGTGTTGCCTTCTTTGTCATGAATCATTCTGCCGTTCATTGGAATGCAAAGTGGTTCTACCTTTTCTTGAATGCCAACCATTCGCATAGCCTTGATACCTCTGTCAGAAAAAGCCAAATTGATAGAACGTCCTGCACTAATATCTACTTTGCGAAGATCGGGACGCATTTCCATGACACGAACATTATATCCCCGTTGACCTAAGCGCAAGGCGAGAAGTGAGCCACAGAGTCCTGCTCCAATGATGAGTATGCTTTCTTTTTGTTTCATTTTATTTTTGTCAGGTCGAGCTCAATCGAGGCCTTAAAGTGATACGAATTTTATTATTTTTCCTCTAATATCTCTTTTAATTTTTTAACCATTCTATACACATCTTCAAAACTATTGTAAAATGGAGTTGGAGCACATCTTATAACACCTGGTTCTCTCCAATCTGTTATGATATTGGCATCCATTAATTTTTGATGTAAACTTTTATCAGAATCCTTGACCTGTATTGATAATTGGCATCCTCTTTCTTGAGGATTTGAGGGTGTTATTATCCTTATTTTTTTATCGTTTAATTCATTTAGTAAAAATTCAAAATAGCCGGTTAGTTTTATGGACTTCTCTCTAAGGACATCCATTCCAACTTCGTTAAACATGTCTAATGAGGCTTTTATTGCTGCCATAGATAATATTGGAGGATTGCTTAACTGCCAGCCTTCGGCTCCTGGTATAATATCAAGGGGTTGTCGCATGTTAAACCTCGTTGATTTATTATGACTCCACCAGCCTGCAAACCGTTTTAATTTCTTGTTCTTTGCATGCCTTTCATGCACAAATAACCCTGCCAAACTTCCTGGTCCTGAATTCAAATATTTATATGTACACCAAGCTGCAAAATCTACTCCTGATTCATGTAATTCCGGTTTAATGTTTCCCGCACCATGAGCTAGATCGATCCCAACCATACAATTCTTGGCATGGCCCAATTCAGCAATTCTTTTGATGTCTAAAAATTGCCCTGTATAATAGTTTACACCACCAATTAATAGGAGAGCAATTTCTTCACCTTGGTCCTCCAGAATAGTTTCTAAGTCTTCTATATTTAGTAATTCTTCTCCTTTTCTGGGTTTCCACTCAATCAATCCTTCATTTGCATTAAATCCATGAAATTCCAGTTGTGTTTGTACTGCATATCTATCAGAAGGAAATGCATCACTTTCAATAACAATTTTATATTTGGTTTTAGTAGGTTGATAAAACGAAACCATTAACAAATGTAAATTGGTAGTAAGTGTATCCATTATAACGACTTCAATAGGCTTAGCGCCAACTATTTTCGCCATGGGTTCAGTGAGCAGTTCATGATAGTTTAACCATGGATTTTTGGCATAAAAATGACCTTCTACACCTAACTTAGCCCAGTCATCCAATTCTTGTTGAATATATTGCTGAGTACTTTTTGGTTGAAGACCCAATGAATTACCTGTAAAATACAACCAGGCATTTCCATTTCTATCTATAGGAATATGAAATTTGTTACGGTACTGGGCTAATTTATCTAGTCGATCTTGTTCTTTAGCGTATTCAAGACCAGATTTATGTTCAGACAAGATGTTTAGTTTTGGATTTACTCAAAAATAGGAATTTTTATTCCTGTTTACAACTAATAATAAATTTGTATTTTAGAAACTTATTCATGATATAAAATGGCTGATAATCAACACTATTTTGAAGTTAACAAGGCAACTTGGAATGAAAAAGTTAGAGTGCATTCTAAAAGTGACATGTATGATATGAAGGCCTTTAAAAAGGGTAAATCTTCTCTAAATTTATATGAATTAAAAGCTCTTGGTGACGTCAGTGATAAAAAGATGTTGCATTTGCAATGCCATTTTGGACAAGACACATTGAGTTGGAGTAGGTTAGGAGCACAGTGTGTAGGAGTTGATATTAGCAATGAAGGAATCAAGCTGGCACAACAACTAAATGAGGATCTTGGACTGGACGCTGAATTTGTTTGTAGTAATGTATTAGATACATCAAAGTATGTCAAGGAAAAATTTGATATAGTTTTCACCAGTTACGGTGTGATTGGCTGGTTACCGGATTTAAGGCCTTGGGCTAAAATGATATCGGAAAGGTTAAAAAAAGGAGGTTCTTTTTATATGGTGGAATTTCATCCTATTGTCTGGATGTTTGATTATACTAGTAGTAAAGCAATTATGAAGTATGGTTACATGCAGGATAAGGTCATCTATGAGGAGTATGAAGGAACCTACGCTGATCAGTCCTCAAGAATGATCAGTAAGGAATATGGATGGAACCATGGATTGGGAGAAGTGATTAATGCTTTATCTGAAGCAGGATTCCACATTGATTATTTAAATGAATATAATGAAAGTCCTTACAATGTCTTACCTGATTTAATTCAAGCCAAATCTGGAATGTACAAAACCAAAGACAAACTTTATCCTTTGATTTTTGAAATTAAGGCAAGAAAGCTTTAGTTTTCGATATAATTTTTAACTTCTGTTAACACCGAAAACCACCAGAATTCATTAGGGTTTGTTTTATTGGTTATCTTTTAACAAGTGTGGAAATTTAGTCTGAAATTTTCTTAACCGTGGAATAGATACATTTTGAACATAGGGGTTCTCAGGATGTAACTTTTCATAATTCTGATGGTAATCTTCAGCTTTCCAAAATTTTTGAAACGGATAAACTTCAGCAGCTATTTTAGCATTTAATTGCTTTGCTAAAGCTTCCTTTTTATTAAGAATGATCTGTTTTTGTTCTTCATTTTGATAAAAGAGTATGGATCGGTATTGTGAGCCATTGTCAGGACCTTGTCCATTGATCTGTGTTGGATTCTGTGAACCAAAATAAATATCGACCAAGGTTTCAAAACTTACAACATTAGGGTTATAAATGACTTCAACCGATTCCGCGTGTCCTGTTTGCCCCGTATTACTTGTCTCATATGTTGGATTTGAAGTGTGTCCGCCGGAATAGCCATTTATTACTTCATCTACACCTTTCGCACTTTCATAAACGGCTTCCACACACCAAAAGCAACCACTTGCAAAATATGCCCTTGCTAACCCATTTTCCAACGCAACTACAATAGGTTCGGCATTTTGCACTTCCAGTTGTTTAGGATTATTTTGCGCCTGATTTTGACAACTAAATAATAAACTTAAAAGAATAACAAAAGATATATATTTTAACTTCATAGCTTTTTTAGTAAGTCGTATAAAAATATAAAACTTATATCTGAAAAATGTGAAAATTTTATTAAATAAAAAAGCCTTTACTCCCAAAGCTTCGGGATTGTAAAGGCTTCTATATATAGGTGTTGTTAAAATTAAAGTTTATCAAATAACTTATGCATTTTGGCTTTTTCTTCTTCAGCCAAAGTTTCATCCACAAGAATTCGGCCGCTATGCTCATCTGTAATGATCTTTTTACGTGAAGCTATTTCCACTTGAACCTGTGGCGGAATTGTGAAAAAAGAACCTCCTGATGCACCTCTTTCTATTGGTACAACGGCTAAGCCATTTTTAACGTTTTTTCTTATTCTATGATAAGCAGCAACTAGTCGTTCTTCAATTTCTTTTTGATACTGCTCAGATTTCTTTAAAAGTGCTTGCTCTTCCTTTTCAGTCTCGGCAAGAATAGCGTCTAACTCACTGGATTTATGCTTTAAATGCGTTTCAAGATCTTTCAAACGTTCTTTCGTTTCTACAATAACCTCCTTCTTTTGTTCAATTTGAACCTGATGCTCTTTAATATGTTTTTCTGCAAGCTGAATCTCCAATTCCTGAAATTCGATTTCCTTTGTAATCGAATTAAACTCTCTATTATTTCTAACGTTCTTTTGTTGTTCGTTATATTTTTTAATTAAAGTTTTAGATTCATCAATGATATTCTTTTTACTCTTTATTTCATTCTCAATAGCTTCAAGACTGCTATCTAATTTTTGGATTCTCATATTTAATCCAGCAACTTCATCTTCCAGATCGCGTACTTCTAAAGGCAATTCTCCTCTTACATTTCTTATTTCATCTACTCTGGAATCGATAAGTTGCAAGTCGTATAATGCTCTTAAACGTTCTTCTACTGAAACCTCTTTTTTCTTAACCATAATTTAAAAATACTTGATAGGATTGGTATTAATCTTTGATAAAATGATTGCAAAATTAGTAATTTTTTTGTTAAGATAAGTAACTATTAAGTTTTTTGTGTACTGTTCGCTTTCGTAATGACCAATATCAATCAATATTATTTTATCTTCAGCTTTGTAAAAATCATGATACTTTAGGTCTGAGGTCACAAATGCATCGGCTCCAGATGATATTGCATTTTGAATTGCAAAACTACCGGAACCTCCCAAAACAGCAACTTTTTTAATCGGTTTTTTAAGTAGTTGTGAATGTTTTATGATCTTGCAATGAAACGTGGATTTTAAATTGGAAAGAAAAGTAGATCCAACAATTTCATTTTTAAATTCTCCGACCATCCCCATACCAATATTTTGATTGGTGTTTTCTAAAGTTATTACTTCATAGGCTACTTCTTCGTATGAGTGTGTTCTAAAAAGTGTATTCAACACTTTTTGTTCTAAATTCTTATCAAAGATCATGGAGACTTGCACCTCCTCTTCGTGGTGAGTTTCTCCTTTTTGCCCCTTAGTAGGGTTGGAATTTTCATTACCTCTGAAAGTGCCTATGCCTTCTGCATTAAAACTACAATTGTTATAATTCCCAATATTACCTGCTCCAACTCGGAATAAAGCATTTCGGAGCACTTCTGCTTCGCTTTTTGGAACGTAGGTAGTTAATTTTTTTATGGTATTGGATTTCGGAATTAAAATTTGTCGATTATTAAGACCTAATTTTTCACAAATCATATTGTTTACTCCTAAAGAGGAGTTATCAAGCGCTGTATGAATTGCGTAAATAGAAATTCCATGTTTAATGGCTTTCAAAACGACCCTTTCTACATAGGTCTTACCAGTTATACTTTTTAGACCTGAGAAAATTATTGGATGAAAACTAACGATTAAATTACATTTGGTCTGTATCGCTTCATCTACAACCTCTTCCAAGGTGTCCAAAGTGACAAGAATTCCTGTGATCTTGCTATTTCTATCACCAACCAGCAATCCAACATTATCGAAATCTTCGGCAAAATCCAAAGGGGCTAATTCTTCTAAATGATTAATAACATCCTGTACAATCATGATAAATTTTGTTTACGTTCAAAGATAAAATAATTACTTTCATCTGTTCAAGATTATTATTTTTTAATGGTCAGATGTAATATCTAATGATTTAATTAATCGTTATATTCGATTTTTAATAAATTGTATATCATTTTCGATTTAGTCTTGATGAAGCTTTTAAGAAAAATATTTTTTCCAATTGTTCCTGTTTATTACATGATTTCCAGTTTGCGCAATAAATTGTTCGATCATAACATATTGAAATCGAAGTCTTATAACATTCCTATAATATGTGTGGGGAATTTAAGCGTAGGTGGTACGGGAAAAACGCCAATGATAGAGTATTTGATCCGATCGCTTCAAACAAAGTATTCTTTGGCTATTTTAAGCCGGGGATACAAGCGTAATACTTCTGGATTTATATTGGCTAATGGTAAGACCATAGTTGACGAGATAGGCGATGAGCCTTTTCAGTTCAAAAATAAATTCCATGATATTTTAGTTGCTGTTGATGCCGATCGTCAAAACGGAATTGAACAATTGCTGAAAATGAATGATTCACCACAAATTATATTGATGGATGATGGATTTCAACACAGAAAAGTAAAGGCTGGGTTGTATATTTTATTAACTTCTTATCATAATTTATATACCGAAGATTTTTTATTGCCTTATGGCGATTTACGCGAATCAAAAAGAGGTGCCAAAAGGGCTGATATTATAATCGTCACAAAATGTCCCGTGGATTTGAAAGATGAGATTAAAGCGGAAGTTTCAAAAAAATTGAACCTAAATAGTGATCAAAAGTTGTTTTTTAGTTCGATTTCTTACGATGATATTATCTTTAATGAAAAAGGGAGTACATCGATTAATAAATTAGATGGTATGAAGTTTACACTGGTTACCGGAATTGCAAATTCGAAGCCTTTAGTAGAGTATTTGTATTCAATCGGACTAGACTTTGAACATTTAAATTATAAGGATCATTATAACTTCACAGCTAAGGATATACATAAACTTAAAAGCAAGAAATTGATCTTGACTACAGAAAAAGATTTTATGAGGTTGAAGGACAAATTAGACGCCGACAAACTTTTTTATTTGCCTATAAAAACTGAAATAAATAATGCCAATGGTTTTAATGAATTGGTAAAACAATTTGTATCTAAGTTTTAACTGTTACTTTTTTTTCCTTACCAATTAATTCGTTGAATAATTTTTTCTCGAAGTCCTCTTGCTTAAATGGTTTGGAAATGATATCGTCAAATCCGGCCTCATCAAATTCCTGCATTTTATCTTCTATAGTTACAGCCGTAAGAGCGAATATGGTTATTTCCTTATCAAATATCCTTATCATTTTTGTGGCTTCAATACCACTTATTCCCGGCATATGAATATCCATCAGTACAACATCATAATGTTCTGTTTTCACCTTATCCACAGCATCTTCGCCGTTATCAACCACATCACAATTAAGCTTCATTTTATTGAGGATTTTCTTGGTGATCATTTGATTGATCTTATTGTCTTCAACAACTAAGATCTTAATATTGCTCAGTTCTATTTCGTTGACATCTTTAAAATAATTAATCTTTTTGACCTTAATCTCTTCTTGAGAATGCAGTAAAGGCAATTCAAAAAAGAAGGTAGTTCCTTTTTCTAATTCACTTTTCAAATAGATCTTTCCCTTTAAGATATCTATCAATCCTTTTACAATAGATAATCCTAAACCTGTGCCTCCATATTTTCTGTTAATCTGTATAGATCCTTGAGAGAAACTCTCAAAAAGATGTTCTTGTTTTTCTTTAGTTATACCAATTCCGTTGTCTTCAACTTCAAATTTAATATTATAGTTATCACCATCATTATCAATCATTTTAGCTCTGACCCAGATATCACCATCCTTTGTGAATTTGATCGAGTTACCAATTAAGTTCATCAAAATTTGAGATATCTTAATTTGGTCTGCATCAAATACTTCAGGCAATTTTTTATCATATTCTAAATGCAGTTTAACATTATTATCTACAGCTGAATTATTTAGAGCCGACAGGACATTTTCAATTTTTTGTTTCAAATTGAATATTTCAGGTTCAATATTGACTTTTTCAGCTTCAATTTTATTTAATTGAAGGATGTCATTAATAAATGCCAGTAAATATTCTCCTGAGAACTTCAACGATTTTAAATGATTAACCTGTTCCGGTTTTGGGTCTTCATCTAGAAGCATATTGGTCAAGCCTGTAACTGCGTATAAAGGCGTTCGTAATTCATGAGTAACAGTAGATAAAAAGTTAGCTTTGGTCTTTGAAGCCAATTCAGCCTTTTCTTTGGCTATCACCAAATCTTCATTTTTCTTATACAACATGTTATTGGTTCTGGTCCTAATGTTGTTGTTTTTGTATAATGAGAGTGTCAATAAGGATAAAATTGTTATTAAGGCAATACTTAAAAGAGAAATTAATTGTGTTAAACTACTTTCTTTTTTGGCTTTTTTAAGTTCCTCATTACTTTGCAGTAACAACTTCTCATAGTCACTGGTTTGATATTGTAATTTGGATTCTGCATCTAAATTAGCACTTTTAGATGCAGTTATCGAATCCTTTAAACTGATATGAGCTTTTAAGTAATCATTGGCTAACTTATAATCTTCTGTTTTCTGATAGATTTCACTTAATACCAGATATGCTTCATTTTTTGCTTCCTGATAATTGATTTGCTTTGCTAGTTTTAAACCTTCTTCAGTTTTGGATCTTGCTTTATCATAATTTTCTAAAAAGAATAGGGCCTTAGCATTATTTATAAGAGCCATACTCTCAGTGCCTGTTTTTTTATATTTTTTTGAAAGTGCAATTACCCTTTCAAGATCTTGTGTCGCTTTCCAATACTCCTTTAATTCAATTAAGGATATTGAACTATTAAGCAAAATTTCTGCTACATATTCATCTAATTCTTCTATTTCTGAATAGCTCTTGGCTGCTGTGAAACTCTCAATTGCTATCTTATGTTCATTTTTCTTTGCATAAACAAGTCCTCTCACATTATAGGTCTCAGCCTGATTAACGTAGTCTTTGGTTAAACGTTGAATTTCAAGAGCTTTATTTAAGGAAGATAAGGCCTTGTCATATTTACCAAGAGTAAAATGAATTTTGGCCGTTTTAGTATGAATGATCCCCTGACTTTTTTTATCATCCATTTGCACAGCAAAGTCCAGAGCCTTTTGAAGATTTTCTTCAGCAATATAAAAGTTACCTCTGTCAACATCTAGGTCGGCCTGTCCAATATGAAAAACAATGCTATTCGCAAGAGCTTTAGGATCCTCAACTGTATTTTTCTGAGCAAAAATACTTACACAGGAAAGTAATATTAGGGCTAATATAAATTGTTTTACTTGGGACATACTCTGGCTAAAGTAATAAAAATAAATAAATTCCTCGACAAAAGTGGTGATTTTTACGATAAAATGCAAATATATTCTATCATTTAAGGATTAAACCACTTGGTTTAGTACAAGATTAGGTAAAAAGAAGATCTCTGTTTTAATTAAAAATCTGATATTTAGGTATTTACGAAACTGATTTAAATGAAAATATTAACTTTTCTCTATTTCGCCTAAACCCTCTAAAAAAATTTAATTTATATGCTTTTGGGCCTTGTAAGAGGAACGCACCAAAGCACTGCTTTCTACATGACGAAAACCTAGATCCAGTCCAATTTGTTTATATTCCTCAAACTGATCAGGTAATATGAATTGTTTGACAGGTAAATGGTTTTTTGAAGGCTGCAGGTATTGGCCAATTGTTACTACATCAACTTTTGCATTTTTTAGATCATGCAAAGTTTCAATCACTTCTTCACGTGTTTCCCCAAGTCCAAGCATAATCCCTGATTTAGTACGTCTTTGTCCGGAATCTTTTAAATACTTTAAAACACCCATACTTCTATCGTATTTAGCTTGAATTCTAACTTCACGAGTTAGTCTTCTAACTGTTTCGATATTATGAGAAACAACTTCAGGCGCCACTTCTACAATTCGGTCAATGTGCTTAGTTATTCCTTGAAAATCAGGTATAAGAGTTTCTAACGTAGTTTCGGGATTCATCCGTCTTACTGCATTAACAGTTTCCGCCCAGAGAATACTTCCCATATCCTTAAGATCATCTCTGTCAACACTCGTGAGAACAGCATGTTTTATATTCATAATTTTTATGGAACGTGCTACCTTTTCCGGTTCATCCCAATCAACAGATTCTGGTCTGCCTGTTTTAACACCGCAAAATCCACAGGATCGAGTACAAATGTTACCCAAAATCATGAAAGTAGCAGTTCCTTCTCCCCAGCATTCTCCCATATTAGGGCAACTTCCGGAAGTACAAATTGTGTTTAATTGATACTTATCTACTAATCCTCTTAATTCTGTATACTTTTTACCGGTAGGCAATTTTACACGCAACCATTTTGGTTTTCCTTCTCTTGCAGGCAATATATTTGAAGATGTCGTTGAATCCATGTTTACAATATAAAGCCGCAAAGATACAAAGTAATATCTTAAAAAAATCTTACAATATTGTTAAGTACCAAATACTAAACACAACTAAAAAAAGTATTCCTAACCAACTTAAAATATGAAGCCCAGGGCCAGGTCGCCATTTCTTAGGTGTATGTCGACTGCAAATGAGTTTGTAGTTTACTATGGCATAGAAAGGAGCAGTAATAAAAGAAAGAATTGTTGCTGTTTTTACTAACAGACCCATTTCTGAAATAAAGAAAAAGAAAATTGATATGGTACCGATTGTTAATAGTCCGATCCAAAACAGATATCCTTTGGAGTAGTTTTTGTTAAACAGTAATTGTGTTGTTTTATGCATTGCTCGTGGCGATGCGTCCAAGGTTGTAAGTGTTGTACTAAACATTGTTGTTAAGGCTGCAATACCAATAAGGATATAAGCCCAGTTACCCAGACTTTTCGTATACATACTAATTAACTGACTGGAAAATACTGAAGCAGAATTACTAAAGTTCTCCCCACTATTAAACATTACCAGGGCGCCAAGACTAACGAAACCAATTCCCAGCACGATTGTGCTTATATAGCCAATATTAAAATCAAAAAGGGCAGATTTGGTTTTTATTGTAACTGACTTTTTCTTTTCTATAGACCAAAGTGAATGCCAGACTGAGATATCTAAGGGAGCTGGCATCCATCCCATAAAAGCGATAAGAAAAGCAATTTCTAATTCATTTTTTGGCAATACCTGCCTAATGGAATGAACTTGATCAGAATCTTTAAAAGCTAAGTATAACAGCAATTAATGTGCTTATGGTAAGCGTCACAATTATCACCTTCATTAAACTATCCAGAAATTTATATCGACCTATTATTAGAACTGATACACAAATAAGTAATATGATTACACTCCATATCTCTGTACTTATTACATTTCCGGATAAAGTGCTGGCAATTCCTGCCGTAACAATTGTAACAGCGGTTTGAATAGTGAACATCGTAGCAAAGGTCAATACAAAATAAGTAACTAAAACACCTTTGCCTAGTTTTTTATACCCTTCAAGAAGACTTTCTCCCGTGGCATTTGCATAGCGAGGTGCAAACTGAAAAAAGGGATATTTAAATAAGTGAACCAGTAATAATGCCCAGATTAAGCCAAATCCAAAATCGGCACCGGCTCGTGTTGATTGAACCAGATGTGACACTCCAATCGCAGCGCCTGCAAATAGTAAACCAGGGCCCAATTTTTGAAACTTATTGAGCATTATTTTTTCTGAATTATTTCAGCCAGAAGTTTTTTGGCTCTCAGTAATTTAACCTTAACATTATTAATAGGCTCTTTTAGTTCTTTAGATATTTCTTTATAACTTAATTCTTGAAAAAAACGCAAATTAATTACTTCCTGGTAATGTGGTTTTAGTTTTTTAATATCTCGTAGCAATTTTACTAAGTTTTGCTCTGTAATTATCTTATCTTCAGGAGAAGGAGCTGTATCAAGAATTTCAAGGACTTTTTGTTCATTTTCATGGGATAGGTCCTCATTAACTGATTTTTTTCTTTTTCTAATAAGATCAATATGGATATTCTTTGAAATAGCGATCAGCCAGGTTTTGAATTTATATTCCGGATTATAAGTGTCAATTTTATCAAAAGCTTTGGAAAATGTCTGAATGGTAATATCTTCTGCATCATTTTCATTTTCTATTCTTTTTAACTGAAACCCATAAACATCATCCCAAAAGGTATCTAATAGAAAACTGAAAGCCTTTTGATCATTTTTTTTTGCTTTTTCAATAGCTTCGTCTATTTCCAATGCGCTGGTTTTGAGATAAGATTATTTATAAAGATAGAGAATTGAAAGAATATTAGAAACAATTCTAAAACAGGAGCAAGAATTATAAGATCAGGTTCGTTTAATTTCTTGGAAGAAAATCCAATTATGATATATTTAATGGCAATAATAAGCAGAAACAAGGATACGACCACATAGAATTTAAAGTTCATTACTAATAAAAACACACCTAATGACCAAAATAGTATTTGGGAAGAATAAAATTCTGCCAACAGTAATTTGTGAAGTAATTTATAACGATTGGCAGTAGATACATGACGTCTTTTTTGCTTAAACCATTGTAAAAATGTCTGTTTTGGAATTGATTTTGTAAAGCTGTTTGGAGTATAGCACAAGGCCGTATTATCTTTTGTAGCCACATTATTAACAAACAGATCATCATCGCCGGAATTGATGTTCATATGATCTACGAAACCATTGACCTCGTAAAATTCATCCTTTCTGTATGCTAAATTTCGACCTACTCCCATATATGGTATCCCAAATTTTGCAAAGGAGAAATATTGGATAGCAGTAAAAATGGTCTCGTATCTGATCAATTTATTCAGGAACGAATTTTTGACCTTATCGTATCCTCCATAACCCAAAATGACAGTTTTTTCATTCGTGAAATGACTACTCATTTCCTTAATCCAATATTTAGAAATTGGCTTACAGTCCGCATCAGTGAACAACAGATAATCATGTTTAGCAACTTTAATACCTAAGGTTAAGGCATATTTTTTGTTAGCCCAAAATGCTTCGTTGTTTTTAACATCAACAATTTTAATTTTATTATATTTTTGAGCCAGTTCTTCCATAACCTTGAGAGAATTATCTACAGAGGCATCATTGATCAAAACTATTTCAAAATCTGAAAATTCCTGATTTGCAATTAAAGGAATGAATTGTTTTAAGTTGTCTGCTTCGTTCTTAGCACAGATAATAACAGATACAGCAATATTTTTTGATGTTTGTTTTTCAGGCTTTGAAAACGCAAATATTCTGAAAATAATAAGGTAGTAGGCAACCTGAATAATAACTACAACTAGAAAAATGTAGTAAACAATATCAAGGTAACCCATTTGAATTATGAATGATGATTTTCCTTGCAGTCTTTAAATTGATCCGAAGTCTTACCGCAAAACCCACATGCTTCACCATCTTTATTCAAATAGGGACTTTGACTGGCACAAGTACCTGCAAATTTTCCATCTTTTTTAGCCCAAATTTTAATTGCAATACCTGCGACGGCTAACGATAAAAGCACCAAAGTTATTAATAGAAGTTTCATTATAGGTAATTTTCCTGCAAAGATAATGCATTAGTCTGAAACTAAAAAGTTCCCACATGGGGAACTTTTTATAGATATGGTGAATAGTAATTATTTGTTTTTTTGCAATTTAATATTGGCAACCGAGTTTTCTATTGTGGCGATTTCATTACCACCTTTAGGTTCAATTGTAATTTCAAATCCTAAAGCGTTTTCTGTATAAGGAATCGACCTAAGATCTGTATTTGCGGCATCCAATATACCCAAGTTGACCATATTATCCTGTAATTGTGCCCACATTTGGTAACACTGCTCTTCAGGTAATTGAGGTAAGGATACAACTTCTATCATGGAAGTTTTTTCTTTTGGATTTATATAGGCAACCGTTTTTAGGTTCTTAGCCCGCCTGTTTCCTCTAATAATGTATTTTTCTGTTTCAGGATTATTTAATCGCATAAATTGTTGCATAACACTTTCCAATTTACTGTTTGTGTCCTGAATATCACCTCTTAGATCAAAAATTTCTTCCACAACAACCTGATTCTCATCAATCAATTTTTGATTTTGCAGAAAAAAGAATGTTGTTGTCGCTGCAAACAGTATTGCAGCCGCAGAAGCAGCTATGCTAAACCAAATAGAGACTCTTTTAGTTCTTGCATGTATATGGACGACTTTGCTTTCATCAACTGAATCCAAAATAAAGTTCAATGAATCATTAGGCGCAGGTACAGCATTAAGTTCTGATATTACTTCAAGATTATCTTGAAGCAATTCGTATTTAGATTTCACTTCAGGGTATGTAGAAATATAGTTTTCTACTGTCTTATTTTCTTGATCGTTAGTATCACCAACGACATATTTCTCTAACAGACCTGATTCTAAAAAAGAGTAAAGATCTTTCATAATTTATAATTTAATATTCCAAAACTATACATTGTATATTTTTTTTAATTCTCTAAGAGCTATTTTAAGTCTTGACTTAATAGTCCCCAGAGGTATGTCCAATTCATCGCTTGCTTCCTGTTGGGTCATGCCTTCAAAAAACAATGCGTTAATAACAGTTTTATACTTTTGGTCCAATTTTCCAACGTGTTGTTTTAAATCCATGACATCCTGGTTTAAACTATTCGTTGCTATACTATATACGTTGGAATATTCAATTTGGACTTCTTTACTATTCCTGTTATTGAAACTTCTAAGTTTATCAATAGCAGTATTTCTTGTGATTCTATATAACCAGGTGAATAGTTTAGCCTTTTTTGGATCGTATTTATGAGAATTCTTCCAGATCTTAATAAAACTCTCTTGTAAAGCATCTTTTGCTAATGCTTCATCCCTTGTTATTTTCATGGCTACACCAAACAATGAATCGGAATAATTATTATACAAAAGTGTCAACGCTTTTTTATCGCGATCTTTTAATAATTGAATAATATCCTTTTCTATTTGGCTACGCATATTGATAATAATACTTAGTTAAAAAATTTAGTAGTGCAGTAAAACATCTAAATCCGAATTTATAACGTAAATATATTGAAAGCATTATGTTTTAATCTAAGGTAGTAAAATTAGGTTAAAAAACATTTAGATAATTGTTACTTCAACGAAGATTGATTAATAGCTTTTTCAAAAAAAATCAATTATCTAAAAAAAAAGCCTTACAACTGTAAGGCTTTTTTAATTTTATGCTTCTGCAAAAGTTCCTTCTGCCAATCGTTTCTCATACGATTTGGCATAATTATATTGAATTATAGGCTTTAACGATTCTCTTACCTGTGCTAAATTAGTTTCATTCACATAGAACATATAATTAAAATATCGTCTTAAAATGATTAAAATAGTATGTATCAAAACCAAAGGCACTCTGTTTTGAAAAGCCAAAAGCGAGTCCATTTTACTCACTTTGTAATTGGTGATAAGGAAAAAGAGATTTTTGTCATTAAAAAAGTATTTTGCTAAGTATTCTTTGCTTGAACCTTTTCTGTTATCCACCATATCTTCTAATATCAGGTTATCAGCATTGAATCCACTTATATAATCTACCAATTGTTTAACCGATAACAATTCTTTTGAAGTTTTATTCATAACGAATACACAGTTATGGATATCGATCAATATCCACTTGTTTAATTCTTCAGAAAAGAATTCATTTATGGAGTGTCCGCCAGCCATTCCAGGTACACCAATTCCCCATTCTCTGACTTTTATGTCATTTATGATACAAAAATTCAAAAATACTTGTGCATAATCACTGCATACTCCGCCTTTTTTATAGCGCATTGTAATGTAACTATCCTTGGATGAGTAACCCAATCCATGTCCTCGTTTAAAGAATGTATTAAAATGTTCGGCAATTTTTATAACCTTGACCAAAGTAGATAATTTCTGTTCAGATTCCGTTAAAGGATTATCCTCATAAAATATGGAGTGAATATCTTCTTTTCTGTTGTAAGCATTGTAATTCTCTTCCCTAAACTTGGAAAACCTTGGCTCCCGTGTAATCATAAACCATCTTGCCTTCATCAAGAACGGATGACGCTTGAGGGTATACTTAATTTTGTTAATAAAACTCATTCATTTTTTTTAAGGAGGGAATTTTAATTAATCAAAAAATAAATTCTTTAATCAATTAAACCAAAAGTATAAAATGAAAGACTTAGAATATAAAGATTTAGATGAATAGCCCAGAAATAAGTTGAAATGAAATTTGGGGCGTTTTTATGTAAAATATGACGGTAAAAAAAGGTCTAAATCACGTTGACTTCTGCTTCAAGATCTATATTAAAAATTCTTTTTATGGTCTTTTGAATAAGTTTTGATAGATCGTAGATATCATTTCCATTTGAAGAGCCATAATTTACCAGAACTAAGGCTTGTTTTTTATGAACGCCATAATCCCCAAATCGCTTGCCTTTAAACCCTGCTTTTTCAATTAACCAGCCAGCCGGAATTTTAATCTGGCTTTCAGATATCTGGTAACTTGGCATTTCCGGGAAATTTAAGAGCAAATCATTAAAATGTTCAATCGGAATTACAGGGTTTTTGAAAAAACTGCCACTATTTCCAATTTCCTTAGGATCGGGTAATTTGCTTTGTCTAATACTTATAACAGCATCAGAAACATCTTTTATGCTTGGGGTTGCTATGCGTCGCTCCTTAAGTTCTGATTGTATGGCACCATATGACGTTTTAAGGTCATGATTTTCCGAACTAAGCTTAAAAGTTACATTGGTTATTATATATTTTCCTTTTAGATCTTGTTTAAAAATGGAGTTTCTGTAGTCAAATTTACAGTCCTTATGAGTAAATGTCCTGGTTTCAAGAGTTTCAATGCAAATTGTTTCACATTCAACAAATACGTCTTTTATTTCCACACCATAGGCACCAATATTCTGAATTGGAGCAGTACCAACATTTCCCGGGATTAATGACAGATTTTCTACACCTCCAAAATTATTCTCAATGCACCATAATACAAATTCATGCCAGTTCTCTCCAGCTTGAATTTTTACGTTTACAAATCCGTTCTCTTCCTTAATGACTTCTTTACCCTTAATATTAATATGGATTACAAGTCCCTCAATATTTTTTGTTAAAAGTAGATTACTTCCTCCTCCTAGGATGAATTTATTTGAACTGTCTTTTATTTTTAATGCTTCTTTTAAATCCTTTACTGATGTGACATCAACAAATTCCCTTGCGGAGGCTTCAATTCCAAAAGTATTATAAGGCTTTAAGGATATGTTTTTTAATATTCTCATTAAGAATTATATTTTTTCAAGGCCTCTTTAAGAATGTTAACAGAATTTATTAGATCTTCTTTCTTGAGAACATAAGCAATTCTAACCTGATTCTTTCCTAAACCCGGTGTGGAGTAGAATCCGGCAGCCGGAGCAACCATTACTGTTTCTCCATTTAAACTGAATTTTTCCAATAACCATTGTGAGAAATCATCGGCATCTGTAACAGGTAATTCTGCAATGCAATAAAAGGCCCCTTTGGGTTTAGCCACTTTAACACCATCAATTTTTTTGAGCTCTTTTATCAAGGTGTTTCTCCTGTCAACATATTCCTCTATAACGGCATCAAAATAGCTTTGTGGAGTCTCTAACGCTGCCTCACTGGCTATTTGAGCATATGTAGGAGGGCTCAATCGGGCTTGGGCAAATTTAAGAGCAGTTTCAATTACTTGTTTGTTTTTTGACACAATACAGCCTATTCTTGCTCCACACATACTGTATCGTTTTGATACAGAATCAATCATTATAGCATGTTCCTCAAGCCCGTCTAATTCCATTACGGAATGATGTTTTTCCCCATCATAGACAAATTCTCTGTAAACTTCATCGGCAATTAAAAACAGATCGTGCTTTTTGACGATTTTAGCCAGTTTATCAATTTCATCTTTACTATACAGGTATCCTGTCGGATTTCCGGGATTGCATATTAATATTGCCTTTGTTTTTGGTGTAATAAGTTTTTCAAAATCTTCAATTGGTGGCAGAGCAAAATTTGTATCGATCTTTGAAATAACCGGAACTACATTTACTCCAGAAGCAGTTGAAAACCCATTGTAATTTGCATAGAAAGGCTCCGGAATGATGACTTCATCACCTGAATCCATGACACTTCCAAAAGTAAACAATAAAGCCTCGCTTCCTCCGGTTGTTATAATTATATCGGTCGCCGATACATGTATGTTATTTTTAGCATAATATCCTGCCAGTTTAGTCCTGTATTCTTCTGAACCTTCAGATCGACTATACTCTACGATTTTCAGGGTATTGTTTTTAACTGCATTTAAGGCAACCTCAGGGGTTTTTATATCGGGTTGGCCTATATTTAAATGATATACTTTAATCCCTCGTTTTTTAGCATCTTCAGCATAAGGGACAAGCTTTCTGATAGGCGATTGAGGCATCATTTTGCCCTTATTAGATATTGTTGGCATATGTTTTTATTTTTCAGAACAAAGTTGCGAAATTTATCTTAAAGTTTATTTAAAATTTTAATTCAATTGGCTAATTTGATTTAAAGATTTGTAAATTGAAATATAGACCCTCCTAGCGATTTATATATGCAGAAATTTATCCGTTTTGTTTTTCTCCTAATTATTGCACAAATTGGATACTCCCAAGGCAATTATGTAATTCAAGATGATAAGGATAGTGATAAAATCAGATTCAAATTAATTAATAATCTAATTGTAATTCCGGTTGAAATAAATGGAGCAGAATTGACCTTTTTGCTTGATTCAGGAGTTAGGAAACCAATAATCTTTAATTTTTTAAACTCCACCGATTCGCTTCAAATAAATGAACCTGAGATCATTTTTTTACGTGGATTGGGAGGAGGTGAACCCATTGAAGCTATCAGATCACGAAACAATATTGTTAAAATAGGAAATGCTATTAACATAAATCAAAATTTGTTTGCCGTTTTTAATGAAGAACTGAATTTTGCACCCAGACTTGGAATTCCTGTTCACGGAATAATTGGATATGACCTGTTTAGAGATTTTATAGTTGAAATTAATTATTCTTCAAAATATATAAGACTCAATAATCCGGAGACCTTTGAATATAAGGATTGTAAAAATTGTGAAACTTTGGGCCTGGAGTTTTATAATAGTAAACCATATTTCAATGTAGACATAAAAATTGGCAACAAACAGTTTCCTGTGAAGTTATTAATAGATTCAGGGGGTAGTGATGCATTATGGCTATTTGAAAGTCTGGAGGATGGAATTGTGCTCGACAAGATGTATTTTGAAGATTTTTTAGGACATGGTTTGAGTGGTAGTGTCTACGGGAAACGATCCAAAGTTGATGAGGTTTCGATCAACAATTTTGTTTTAAAAAATGTCAATGTTGCGTTTCCCGATTCCACATCTATTGAGTATGCTAAAATGTTTGAAGAACGTAATGGAAGCTTTTCTGCTGCTTTATTAAAACGATTCAATTTGATCATAGACTATACGAATGCAAAAATCACGCTTAAAAAAAACAGATATTTTAAAGAACCCTTTCATTACAATAAAAGTGGTATTGAACTAGAACAAAGTGGGATTCGTATTGTCAAACAAAAGGAATCCAAGATAAATCCGGAAGGTGACCGTTTATCCAGTCAAAACAGAGGTGCCGGGACAAAAATAATTTTTGACACCAAATACAAGCTTGCTGTCAAGCCAGCTTTTAGAATAGTTGAATTAAGAAAGGGTTCGCCTGCAGAAAGAATTGGTTTAAAAGTTGGAGACATTTTGCTGTACATAAATAATAAAGCGACCTACAATTACAATCTTCAAGAAATAATTCATTTCTTTTATGGGGAGACCAATAGTAGAATTAGACTTAAAATTGAAAGAAATGGAGTCCCTATGACATTTGTTTTCAGACTAGAAAGTCCGATAAAATAAAAAAGTCCTCCGAATACGGAAGACTTTTTATTTAACAAATCGTTAAAATATATTATTGTTCTAAGATACTTTTCTCTTTCGCTAATACACTTTTACTGCCAGAATCAATTACAGTCCCTTTTATTTTAAGAGCAACTGTAGGTGTTTCAGCATTTGATAGCACCGTAATTGTCTTCCTTATTGGCATAACTCTGTTAGTATCGTATTTAACCTGTATGACACCTGCATCACCTGGCATTATCGGGCCATCTGGTTTCTTTGGTACAGTGCATCCACAACTTGAATTGACTTTACTTATAATTAGAGGAGCATCACCAGTATTGGTAAACTCAAAAGTTCTAATTCCATCAGCACCTTTTTCAATGGTACCATAATCAATTGTAGTTTCTTTAAACTCAATTTTAGCTATTTTTTCCTGGGCAAAAGAACCATAGCTGACTAAACTTATAAATAATACTGCTATTAATTTTTTCATGGTTATTATTTTTAATTTAAATGTAAACATACTTACTTTTTCTACAATCTGCAAAAATATTAGACGTAATGCATAAAGTCATTTCTTTAATATTTTTTAAAACACTCTAATTTTTTTTCACAAAAAAGAAATATAAGTACTTTTGCATGACATATTTCAAAAACTATTCCAAAGTATGAACATTCCATCAAAATATGATGCCAGCCTAGTAGAAAGCAAATGGTATAAGTACTGGATGAAACATAACTATTTTCATTCTGTGCCGGACGAAAGGGAACCCTATACTATCGTCATACCTCCGCCAAATGTTACAGGAGTTCTCCACATGGGACACATGCTTAATAATACCATTCAGGATGTTTTAATCCGTAGAGCTCGATCAATGGGCAAGAATGCATGCTGGGTCCCTGGAACGGACCATGCTTCCATTGCTACCGAGGCTAAAGTGGTTGCAAAACTTAAGGATCAGGGAATAGACAAAAATGATCTGACTCGTGAAGAATTTCTCAAACATGCCTGGGAGTGGACTCATGAATATGGTGGAGTTATTCTGGAGCAATTAAAGAAACTGGGGTGTTCATGTGACTGGGACCGAACCAAATTCACCATGGATGAGGATATGAGCGAATCGGTGATAAAGGTTTTTGTCGATCTTTATAATAAAGGTCTTATTTACAAGGGATTCAGAATGGTTAACTGGGATCCGGAAGCCAAAACGACCTTATCTGATGAAGAAGTCGTTTACGAGGAGCAACAAGGCTTGTTGTATTATTTGCAATATGATATTGAGGGAAGCGAAGAAAAAGTGACCATTGCCACCACGCGACCTGAAACTATACTTGGTGACACGGCGGTTTGTATTAATCCAGATGATGAACGATTTACTCATTTAAAAGGAAAAAAGGCAATAGTGCCATTATGCAATCGGGTTATTCCAATCATAGAAGATGATTACGTTGATATAGAATTCGGAACAGGATGCTTAAAAGTAACTCCTGCTCACGACTTGAACGATAAAGAATTAGGGGAAAAGCATGATCTAGAAGTAATTGATATTTTCAACGACGATGGTACATTAAATAGTTTTGGCTTGCACTATGAAGGCAAGGATCGATTTGAAGTAAGAAAAGAATTAAGTAAAGAATTAAAGGACAAAGGGTATTTATTAAAAACAGAGAATTATGTAAATAAGGTTGGCACAAGTGAGCGTACTAAGGCAGTGATCGAGCCAAGATTGAGCGATCAGTGGTTTTTAAAAATGGAAGATCTCGTAAAACCGGCTATTAAATCGGTTTTGGTCGATCATAAAATAAAACTATTCCCAAAAAAGATCGAAAATAATTATCGTCACTGGCTGGAGAATATCAGAGACTGGAATATATCTCGTCAATTACGCTGGGGTCAGCAAATTCCGGCCTATTATTATGGAGATGGCAAGGAGGATTTTGTGGTAGCAGAGAGTAGAAAAGAGGCTTTTAAACTGGCAAAGCAAAAAACTAAGAATGACAAGTTATCAATAAGTGATCTTATTCAGGAATCAGATGTTGTGGATACATGGTTCTCGTCCTGGTTATGGCCAATGTCTGTTTTTGATGGCATTCGAAGTCCTGAAAATAAAGAGATAAATTATTATTATCCTACAAATGACCTGGTTACAGCTCCGGATATCATTTTCTTTTGGGTTGCCAGAATGATCATAGCCGGATACGAATACAGGCAGGAAAGGCCCTTTAATAATGTTTATTTTACAGGACTTGTCAGAGATACACAAGGCAGAAAAATGTCAAAGCAATTAGGCAACTCTCCTGATGCATTGAAATTAATTGAACAGTATGGGGCAGATGGTGTTAGGGTTGGTATGTTGTTATTGAGTTCAGGAGCAGGAAATGACCTGTTGTTTGATGAAGATAAGTGCCAACAAGGGAAAGCATTTGCCAATAAAATTTGGAACGCCTTTAGATTGATAAATGGCTGGGAAGTGAGCGAAACGATAAAACAACCAAACTCGAGCAAGATCGCAATTGATTGGTTTGAAGCTAAGTTCCAGGAAACTTTGGCAGAAATAGAGGATCATTTTTCAAAATTCAGATTATCAGATGCTTTAATGTCAACATATAAATTAATTTGGGATGATTTTGCATCATGGTTATTGGAAATTATAAAACCGGCCTACCAACAACCAATAGATGCTCTAACTTACAAATCCATTATCGCAATTTTTGAAGATAACTTAAAGATTTTACACCCATTCATGCCATTTTTAACTGAAGAGATCTGGCATTATATAAAAGAAAGAACTCCCGAAGAGGCTCTAATTATTTCAAGATTACCTAACACAAAAAAAGTTAATAAAAAGCTTATTTCTGAATTCGACCTTGCCAAGGAAGTAGTTTCGGGAATTAGAACCATTAGAAAAGAAAAGAATTTATCGTTTAAAGATTCCATTGCATTTTCTGTAATTAATAACGAAAAGACTCAGACTACGTTTGACGAGGTCGTTATTAAATTAGGAAACCTTGAAGGCATCGATTATACCAAGGAAGCCATTGAAGGCGCTTTAACTTTTAGAGTTAGATCCAACGAGTATTTCATCCCAATTACTGGTGTTATCAATATTGAAGAGGAAATTAAAAAGCTAACCGAAGAGTTAAATTATACCGAAGGCTTTTTACGATCGGTACAAAAGAAATTGTCTAATGAACGGTTTGTATCCGGAGCACCCGAGCAAGTAGTGGCAAGTGAAAAGAAAAAAGAAGCTGATGCATTGGCTAAAATAGAAACTATAAAAGCTAGTTTAGCGAGTTTAAATTAGGAGTTTCGTTTAATAGACTAATGGATATTAAGTGGCAGGTTACATGGCGTTTGCCTGTCAAGCCATGATTATGCTTGAGCACGTTAGAAACCTTGGAATACAGAACTTACCCTGCCATTATTTATAACAAAATAATGTACATTGTTAAATGATATGCATATTTATTTCTTGTCTTAAGAACCTGCAAATGGAGTGCCGAATATTCCGACTGCCAGTTCAGCCCAAAGTAAGTAAGAATACAATAAGGATAATGGCTATGAGCGCAATACGATTGGTCTTCTTTGGAACTTTCCTCAATACAACCTCAAACATAAGTCCAACGCCAAGTAATAGCACTCCCATTACAAGGAAGTCAAAAAATGACCAATTTACTTCAGAAGAAAATTGCATTCCTATTAATGGGATCAGCAACAGTAAGGGTATAGCGAGTAGGATTGTGATTAGTCTTTTATTTTTGTTCATGATTTTTATTTATTTTAATAATTGTTCAATTGCATTTATGTGTTTTTTAAATGCTTCTCTACCGGTATCGGTGGCGAAGTATTTTGTGTTGGGTTTTCGATCCAGAAATTCCTTTTTATAGTTTATATATTCTTTTTTTTCCAATGATTTCAGATGGCTGGCCAGATTACCATCAGTAACTCCAAGTAATTCTTTTAAACTGTTGAAATCCACGTAGTCATTTACTACAAGTGCTGACATGATTCCCAGTCGAATTCTGTTTTCAAACGCTTTATCCAAATCCTTCAGAATATCCTTCACGACTTATATTTCATTTTGATAATGAAACCATAAACGATGTGAAGAACACCAAATCCTATCGACCATATGATAAGGCCATAGCTTACCAACTGCAAGGCAACTAAGCCAAGTAATATTTCAATAAGCCCCAGGCTCCTTATTTCATTTAGTGTGTATTTGCTCACATTAACTAGTGCCATACCGTAAAAAATCAAGGTCATGGGAAGCACAATGCCTACATAACCTCGAACTAGAAATATCATGGAAATGATGCCGCCGGCTAGTAATGGGATCGATAAGTTGAGAAGAATTCGCTTGGTCTGCTGATCCCAGATTTTTTGCTTCCGTTTTTTTGTTTCTTGAGTGGTTAGATAAATTACCAAACCAATGCTTACAACAATTGTCCCCAAGGCTGTCATTAACAGTATGGAGAATTGTTCTGTAGAAAGGATAGACACTTTCAAAAGTTAGATAATCACCACCAACGAAAACAAATTTATATGCCAAATACGCACCTATCAAAGCGGTAATACCAGCTGATATACCTGAAAGGCCACTTAGGGAAATGAACCGGGAAGATCGGTTCATGATGTCTTTGATTTCTTTTAGGTCTTCTATGTATTTCTTTTTCATATAAAAGTACTTTGAAATACAAAGTAAATATAAAAATATATATCCTACAAATTTTTTGCAAATTAATATTGGATTGCCTATTTAATTGTTTTTTAACTATAAATCAAAGAAGTTATTTTCTATAAAGAAAATAGTTGTTGACCAGATCGATATATTTTATTTTAGCTTCGTCTTCGGTGATATCTTCCAACTGAAATAAAGCATTGGTCTTAAAGGCATTGATAATTGACTTTTTACTACTGGGTCTGCTGTAGTCATTAGTAGCTTTCTTGTAGTATGCATATAATCGTAAAAGGAAATCTGCAGGAAAGCGATCTGTATAGGCATTTATCCTCGATACAGCATCTCTAAATTCTATTTCTAATTCTTCAGAATTCATTACATTTCTGCAATTACACTAAGTCCTCCTTTAACTTTTTGGCCTAATTCAACTTTAATCTTGGTATTTAAAGGTAAAAAAAGATCTACTCGGGAACCAAATTTTATAAAACCGGCATCAGATCCCTGAATGGCCTTATCTCCTTCATTGGCATAATTGACGATTCTTTTTGCCATGGCTCCGGCAATTTGCCTGTATAAAACTTTACCATAAGTTGCATTTTCAACAACAATAGTTGTACGCTCATTCTCTTCGCTTGATTTAGGATGCCATGCAACCAAATATTTCCCTGGATGGTATTTGCTATATAAAACGTTGCCACTGATAGGATAGCGCGTTACATGCACATTAAGAGGTGACATGAAAACACTTACCTGTAGTCGTTTATCTTTGAAATATTCTTTTTCAAAGACTTCTTCAATTACGACTACCTTACCATCTACAGAGGATATCACCTTTTTGTCGTTTAATTCGGTTTTTCTTTTTGGGTTTCTAAAAAACTGAGCAATTAATACAAACAATACAAAAAAGGTGATGATCAGTAAGTTTTTGAGCCAAATTAATTCCAGAAATGAATCCACTATTAAGCTCAATCCTAATAACAGAATAAATGAAACCAATAAAATTTTATGTCCTTCCTTATGAAACATACTTTAAAATTCTAATAAATAAATATATAAAAGGTGCCGCAAATATAATACTATCCAGCCTGTCTAACAATCCGCCATGACCAGGCATAATAACTCCACTATCTTTGACACCCGCCTGACGTTTGAATTTTGATTCAATTAGATCGCCTATTGTTCCAAACACGCTAATAAGAATAGCCAATATTAACCAATTGGTAAAGTTGAAAGTATAAGAATATTTAGCAATAATCGCACTCGATACGCAGGCAAAGAATAATCCACCCAGAAAACCTTCAACTGTTTTTTTAGGCGATACGCTTGGAAATAATTTTTGTTTACCAAAATTTTTACCAATTATATAAGCAAAGGTGTCATTTACCCAAACTAGAATAAAACATCCTAAAAGAATATTTGGGTTATAAATAACGTAATAATCTGCTATGAGGACTAAAAAAATAAATCCACTAGTTAAATAAAAAGTGGTAATAATGAATCGTTTAGATTGAAATAATGGAATGGTTTTCTCTGAAAATAGATCCTTGATCAAAATTAACTGGACAAATATAGTTATGACATGCAATATTTGCGTTGCCTCCTCAAATCCTTTATGTGAATTCATGATGTTTTGCCAGAATCCAAAAGCACCATAAAGAAAAATAAAAATAATAAACGGAATTATACTCTTTAGGCCGATAAGTCTGTTAAATTCCAGCAAACAAATCATGCCAAATACAAAGAATAGAGCTATTAATGCGTTTTCAGAATACAGAGTAAGTAATAGAAGTGCGACATAGATTGCACCGGATATAGCCCTAATTACAAGTTCTTTCATCTATTACAGATCTTCTAATAGCAGCAAATATAAGTTTTTTGTACTACTGCCATAGCTTAAAAAGTCTTTATCCTCCTTATTTTTAAAATGCTTGATAGTAGTAATATTTGTAGGTATTTTATTTTTGTTCTTATTTTTAATAAGCCGCAGGCCCTCACCAATATTTTCAACTAACTGACTAGTAGTGGCGTATACAACGAAGTTAAGGGGGAGTTCAGTCAGCTTCTTTTCCGCAATTTGATTCGAGGAAATTAAAATCGACCCATCATCAGCAATTAAATTCTCACAGGTTGATAAAAAATAGGCGGCTTCGCCTTTTTTGGTATAATCCAACTTATAATCTTTAAAAAGTTCTTTGATCCTGTCATCAAGAACCATGACCTTTTCTTTATCCCAGTTATTTTCCAAAAGAATTTGTTCCAGACTGTAGAAGATCTCATCTACATTATCACAATACAAGAACTTGCCTCCATTTGCTTTAAAGTTGATGGTAAATCGTTCATCGACAGGTATTTTAACTTCAGGCATATATTTCCCTCTTCCAGCAGAAATTTCTTCTGGAGCATCCTTAGATTTTTTACCAAAAAGTCTGCGAAAAAGACTCATTTAAAGTTATAATAATTATATAGCGGAACCTGATTTTACCAAAGATAAAAAAACTTAGATTAAACCCATGTCAATTGGCGTTTTTTCAAGTTTAACTAAACCGAAAATGATCAATACTACTCCAGAATTTCTCTCTCGTGAGGTCTTTTTCCGAATATTTTTTCCAAATTATCTTTGAATATCACTTCTTTCTCAAGCAATACCTCGGCAAGTTCCGTTAATTTATCTTTATTTTCAGTGAGGATTTTTATTGCTCTTTGATATTGTTTTTCTATTATATCAGAGATCTCCTTATCAATTAATTCAGATGTTTTCTCACTGTAAGGTTTTGTAAAGCCATATTCGTTTTGCCCGGAAGAATCGTAATACGTTAAATTTCCGACTTTATCACTTAAACCATATACCGTTACCATGGCTCTGGCTTGTTTAGTAACTTTTTCCAGGTCACTTAAAGCTCCAGTCGATATTTTGTTAAATATTACTTTTTCAGCAGCGCGTCCTCCTAAAGCAGCACACATTTCATCCAACATCTGTTCAGGATGCACGATTAATCGCTCTTCCGGCAAGTACCATGCGGCACCTAAAGACCTTCCTCTTGGAACAATGGTCACTTTTACTAAAGGAGCAGCATGCTCCAAAAGCCAGCTTATGGTAGCATGACCAGATTCATGATAGGCAACAGCCTTTTTCTCTTCTGGAGTTACGATTTTATTTTTCTTTTCAAGACCACCAACGATCCTATCTACAGCATCTAAAAAATCCTGTCTGTCGACTGCTTTTTTTCCTTGTCTTGCAGCAATTAAGGCAGCTTCATTACAAACATTGGCAATATCAGCTCCAGAGAATCCGGGAGTTTGCTTTGCTAAAAATTCGATATCAAGCTCATCTGATTTTTTAAGAGGTTTTAAATGCACTTCAAAAATCTCTTTTCGTTCTCTAACATCCGGAAGATCAACAAATATTTGTCTGTCAAATCGTCCCGCACGCATTAATGCTTTATCCAAAATATCGGCTCTGTTGGTAGCTGCTAGAACAATAACATTGGTGTTTGTTCCAAAACCATCCATTTCGGTCAATAGCTGGTTTAGGGTGTTTTCTCGTTCATCATTGCTTCCAGACATGATATTCTTACCTCTTGCACGTCCAATCGCATCAATTTCATCAATAAAAATGATTGAAGGCGATTTCTCCTTAGCTTGTTTGAATAAATCCCGTACTCTGGAAGCTCCAACACCTACAAACATCTCAACAAAATCTGAACCTGACAACGAGAAGAAAGGCACTTGCGCTTCTCCTGCTACAGCTCTGGCAAGCAATGTTTTACCTGTTCCAGGAGGGCCAATTAAAAGGGCGCCTTTTGGAATTTTACCACCAAGAGAAGTATATTTATCAGGGAACTTCAAGAAGTCTACAATCTCCTGGACTTCTTCTTTAGCACCTTCTAGACCTGCAACATCCTTAAATGATGTCTTTACAAGAGTATTTTGATCGAATAATTTTGCTTTGGATTTGCCTATATTAAATATTTGCCCACCAGCTCCTCCGCCTGCACCAGAAGACATCCGACGCATAATAAACAACCATACCCCAATAAATAATCCAAAGAAAATTAAAGTAGGTAGTATTTCTGCCCAAATGCTATGTTCAGTCTTATAATCAAGAATGGTATTTAAACTATTATTAGCAATAATAGTACTTATTTGGTTTTCAAAGTTTTGTAGATCACCAAATTCAAATGTGTAGTTAGGTGAAGTCAATGATAGAAACGACGTGTTTTTTGTCTTTTTGTGAACTTCTTTTTCAAGAGCTTCTTTGGTTAAATAAACTTTTGCTTCGTACTTATTTACAATCTCTATTTTAGCCACATCTCCTTCCTCAAGGTATTGTAAAAATTGAGCTGGTGTAGTAGTCTTCACTGTTTCCATGCCTCCACCAGAGAATAGCTGAATTCCTAAAAATACAGCAAGTATGATTCCATATACCCAATATGGACTGAATTTTGGTTTTGTCGGTTTTTTATTATCGTTTGCCATTAATCTTTTTTTAGTAACTGGTTTCTATTTCTGTTGTTTTTGCATCTCCCCAAAGGCTTTCAATATTATAATATTCCCTTACATGTTTTTGAAATACATGGATAACAACATTTACATAATCTAATAATACCCATTCTGCATTATTGCTTCCTTCAACATGCCAGGGTTTGTCTTTTAATTCTTTGCTAACTTTTTTTTGAATGGAATTTACAATTGCGTTAACTTGTGTATTTGAAGTACCATCACAAATTATAAAATAGTCACAAACCATATTTTCAATTTCTCTTAAATCTAAAATACTTATATTTTGTCCTTTTACATCTTCAATTCCATTGATTACAGAGGCGATTAGTTGGTCTGCGGTAGATAAGTTTTTCGTCATTAAAATTTTTTAATTTTGTGCAAAGTTAATTTTTTTTTAGTTCTATATTATTTAAAAGTTTCTTAAGATTGTTATAAATCTTCAATATGCGTATAATCAAACTTAGTGCCACCGATTCTACTAATACATACCTTAGAAAGAAGTGTAATAAAGAATTGTTAAATGATTACACCGTTATTGTCACTGAACTACAAACTGATGGCAGAGGCCAAATGGGCACTGCTTGGGAGTCTGAAGCTAATAAGAACCTCACTTTTAGTGTATTTAAAGACTTGACGTCTTTGCACATTGAACATTCATTTTTTATAAGTATGATCGCTTCATTGTCAATATTTGAGGCCTTAAAAAAAATGGGAATTCCTGATTTATATATTAAATGGCCGAACGACATTTTGTCAGACAAAAAAAAGATTTGCGGGATATTGATAGAGAATGTTGTAAAAAACAACAAATTGAGATCTTGTATCATTGGTATTGGATTGAATGTAAACCAAATTCAATTTAATGACTTGCCAAAGGCTTCCTCACTAAAATCTGTTACCGGTAAAAATTACAACCTGGATGAACTTCTTATTTATATTTTAAATGAGATTAAATTGAACTTTGATCGTTATGAAAAAGGCGAGTTGAGGCTAATAAAGCAAAAATATGAGGATGGACTATACATGATGAATAAACCGGCCACTTTTCAAGATAAAAAGGGTAAGTTGTTTTCCGGAATTATTATTGGAATTACTGATTCAGGGAAACTCAATATACTGTTGGAAAATAATATATTAAAGGAATTTGATCTTAAACAGGCCGTACTTTTGTATTAAACAGATTTTGGCATATTTACGGCTAGCGTTTCTATAAATTTGCTAATAGGACCTTTGATCATCATAGCCATCATTGGATTGAAATCGCCATTGAACGATAATTGAACCTCACATTTGTTATCCTCTAATTCAACAATATTTCCTATCAATGAAAAATCTAATTTTCCACCGGCAGCACCCAGAACAATTTTATTTGGAGCTTCAACTTCTTTCTTTTTCAGAATAATTTCAGGCATGCCTTTTAGGGCAAACAGAAATTTTTCGTCATCTATAACTTCAAATTTACTTATGTTTTCCGGCATAAGCGATTCAAAATTTTTAACATCGCTCAAAAAATCAAATAATTCTTGCTGTGACTTTTCAACAGTCACTTTAGGAGATTCCAGGTTCATTTATTTATCTTTTAGAATTAGATTTCAATTAACGTGCCATTTTGATGGATTTTCATTCCAATTTGAGAGCACCAGTAATTCATTTTTAGAAATATAATTGGTTTCCAGAGCTTGCTCTAACAAAATTGAGAAATTACTTAAGGTATGTAAAGTAACCTCATTTTTTTTAAAATTTTCTTCTGATGTTTTGAAACCATATGTAAAAATAGCAACCATGCCTTTAACATTTAAATTTTGCTCTTTCAATGCATTTACTGCATTCAAGCTGCTTTTTCCCGTACTGATTAAATCTTCAACCACAACTACATTTTGACCTTTTTCAAAAAAACCTTCAATCTGGTTTTGGCGACCATGTTGTTTCGCTTCCGGACGGACATAAATAAAAGGCAAACCCAAATATTCAGCTACTAAAATGCCAATACCTATTGCTCCTGTTGCCACACCCGCTATAATATCGGGTTTACCGTATTCCTTTTCAATGAATTTGCCTATTTGTTCACGAATATAATTTCTTATTATGGGATAGGATAAAACAATTCTGTTATCACAATAAATAGGTGATTTCCATCCAGAGACCCATGTAAACGGCTCCTTTGGCTGTAATTTTATAGCATTTATCTGCAATAATAATTCTGCAGTTTTCTTGGCTGTTTCTTTATTTAAGATCATCCGACTAAATTACATAAATTTAAATTTAATAAGTTTTTAAAGTACGCATATTATAAACAAAAATTAATATTTTAGCCCAGGAAAATTTAGATAATGTATAAAGTTTTTGTTAATAACAAGCCAATCATTTTAACCAGTAAAGTTGAAAAGGAAACTAACTTTAAAAATTACCTATTAAGAACAGTTCATATTGGCAAGGTTATAAAGGATTTAAAAGGTACTAATTTAGAATCGGCCAGATTGATAGATAAGGACGAGAACAAATTAATAAAGAACTTTTTAAAGTTACTCCCTAATGTTGTTGCAGGAGGAGGAAAGGTATATAATGAAAATGGTGAGGTATTATTTATTTATAGAAATGATAAATGGGATCTACCAAAAGGAGGAGCTGAGAAAAGGGAAACTATTGATCAAACAGCCTTGAGAGAAGTTGAGGAAGAAACAGGTGTTACTGGTTTATCTATAACAAAACCACTGGAAATGACTTACCATATTTTCAAACGTAACGGTCAACATAAGATAAAAGTGACCTATTGGTTTGAAATGAAGACCAGTTTTAAAGGAGAACTCATTCCTCAGGCAAAGGAAGGTATTACTAAGGCAGAATGGCTCTCAACTAAACAAATAGATGTTGCCATGAATAATTCTTATGCGAATATAAAATTACTGGTTTGATTTTTTTAAAGACTAGCTCAAGAAACATCCATTATAATCCCATTTAATGTTAAATTTTAGTTAATAATAGGCTTTAACCTGTAATATAACAACTTTTTGTTTAAGTTTAATCAATATTAATTAAACATAAATTAAAAAGTGATGAAAGAAAAATTACTCCATTATTTGAAAAGCCCCTTCCAAATCTTTTTATTATTAACCTTTATTTCATTTAACCATAATCAGGCTGTTGCGGCTGAAAATAATTGTGGTGAGATTGAAAATATTGAATTTACTAATGGTGATTCATCCCAGATTATTAGTGACGGAGAAAATTATAACTTAGGGGACCTTCCAAATGATTTTTACCTTAACACAAATGTTTCCGGAAACATTCAAAGCGTTCGATACACAGTTAAGAATCTGGAAACGAATCAACAATATTCTATTGTTGAAAATTATGAACCCTATACTTTTCCGGCAGGAAATAGTGCCTGGAATTTAGGTGAAGGTACGTTTCGTATCAAAGTAAGAATATATAAATACAATTACGGATTGGGTTCTGCTTGTGATATTCAAAACCTAACCATAACACTAACAAACGAATGTACAGCAGATGCAGGCACATTGACAGCGGATCAGACTAGTGTATCATTAGAGTCTCCGGGAGTAATGATATCAGCGACGCCAAATGGAGATATCAATGTACCAACAGGATATAGTACAATCTATGTATTGACATCGGGAGATGATTTAGTGATCGAGCAGGTCAATGCAGACTCACCGAGTTTCACAGTAGAAACAGCAGGCTTATATACGATCCACACATTGGTATATGATGGAAATTCAGACAGTTCAAACTTTTTGGATTTAGGAGTTGTAAACTTTGGAACTACATTAATGTAGCTTATAGTGGCAATGTCCGAAGTGTCCGTTATGTTGTTAAAAACTTAGACACTAATCAGCAATATTCCATTGTTGAAAATTTTGAACCTTACACCTTTCCCGCAGGTAATAATGCATGGAATTTGGGAGAAGGGAATTATAGTGTTAAAGTAAAATTGTATAAATATAAGTTTGCTTTGGGTTCGGCTTGTGATCAGGAAACTTTTACAATTAATTTAACAAATCAATGTTCAGCTTTTAGTGGCACCTTAACAGCCGATGCAACACCGGTAAGTTTAATAGAAGGATCAGCAACGATCTCAGCGACACCGAATGGAGATATTCACATTCCGGATGGATACAGTTCAATCTATGTATTGACACAAGGCAGTGATCTTGTTATCGTTAATGCAGGAGCAGAGCCAAGTTTTCCGGTAACAGAAGCTGGTAGTTATACCATCCATACTTTAGTTTACAATCCGAATACTTTAGATTTAGGAATTGTAGAGATTGGACAAACCACAGGAGTTGATGTATTTGGATTGATCACAGAAGGCGGCGGATCGATCTGTGCATCCTTGGATGTAACAGGCGCACCAATAATGGTAGAAGCATGTGAAGCCGATGCAGGCACAATAACAGCAGATATGTCTACGGTGTGTTATGAAGAGGGATCAACAATGATCTCAGCGACACCGGATGAGAACAGCAATGTACCAGATGGATACAGCACAGTATATGTATTGACACAAGGAAGCGATTTAGTTATCGTTAATGCAGGAGCAGAGCCAAGTTTTCCAGTGACAGAAGAAGGAAATTATACTATTCATACTTTGGTTTACAATCCGGATACTTTAGATCTTGGTATTGTAGAGCTAGGACAAACCACAGGGGTTGACGTTTATGGATTACTGATAGATGGAGGCGGAAGCATCTGCGCATCACTAGATGTAGCAGGCGCACCAATAACAGTAGAGAATCCTGATTCAGGGACCTTAACAGCAGATGCAACACCGGTAAGTTTAATAGAAGGATCAGCAACGATCTCAGCGACACCGAATGGAGATATTCACATTCCGGATGGATACAGTTCAATCTATGTATTGACACAAGGCAGTGATCTTGTTATCGTTAATGCAGGAGCAGAGCCAAGTTTTCCGGTAACAGAAGCTGGTAGTTATACCATCCATACTTTAGTTTACAATCCGAATACTTTAGATTTAGGAATTGTAGAGATTGGACAAACCACAGGAGTTGATGTATTTGGATTGATCACAGAAGGCGGCGGATCGATCTGTGCATCCTTGGATGTAGCAGGCGCACCAATAATGGTAGAAGCATGTGAAGCCGATGCAGGCACAATAACAGCAGATATGTCTACGGTGTGTTATGAAGAGGGATCAACAATGATCTCAGCGACACCGGATGAGAACAGCAATGTACCAGATGGATACAGCACAGTATATGTATTGACACAAGGAAGCGATTTAGTTATCGTTAATGCAGGAGCAGAGCCAAGTTTTCCAGTGACAGAAGAAGGAAATTATACTATTCATACTTTGGTTTACAATCCGGATACTTTAGATCTTGGTATTGTAGAGCTAGGACAAACCACAGGAGTTGACGTTTATGGATTACTGATAGATGGAGGCGGAAGCATCTGCGCATCACTAGATGTAGCAGGCGCACCAATAACAGTAGAGAATCCTGATGCAGGGACCTTAACAGCAGATGCAACACCGGTAAGTTTGATAGATGGATCAGCGACGATCTCAGCGACACCGAATGGAGATATTCACATTCCGGATGGATACAGTTCAATCTATGTATTGACACAAGGCAGTGATCTTGTTATCGTTAATGCAGGAGCAGAGCCAAGTTTTCCAGTAACAGAAGCTGGTAATTATACGATCCATACTTTGGTTTACAATCCGGATACTTTGGATCTAGGTATTGTAGAGATAGGACAAACCACAGGAGTTGATGTATTTGGATTGATCACAGAAGGTGGCGGATCGATCTGTGCATCCTTGGATGTAGCAGGCGCACCAATAATGGTAGAAGCATGTGAAGCCGATGCAGGCACAATAACAGCAGATATGTCTACGGTGTGTTATGAAGAGGGATCAACAATGATCTCAGCGACACCGGATGGTAACAGCAATGTACCAGATGGATACAGCACAGTATATGTATTGACACAAGGAAGCGATTTAGTTATCGTTAATGCAGGAGCAGAGCCAAGTTTTCCAGTGACAGAAGAAGGAAATTATACGATTCATACTTTGGTTTACAATCCGGATACATTAGATCTTGGTATTGTAGAGTTAGGAGTAACCACAGGAGTTGACGTTTATGGATTATTGATAGATGGAGGCGGAAGTATCTGCGCATCCCTAGATGTAGCAGGCGCACCAATAACAGTAGAGAATCCTGATGCAGGGACCTTAACAGCCGATGCAACACCGGTAAGTTTAATAGATGGATCAGCAACGATCTCAGCGACACCGAATGGAGATATTCACATTCCGGATGGATACAGTTCAATCTATGTATTGACACAAGGCAGTGATCTTGTTATCGTCAATGCAGGAGCAGAGCCAAGTTTTCCAGTAACAGAAGCTGGTAATTATACGATCCATACCTTGGTTTACAATCCGAATACTTTGGATTTAGGAATTGTAGAGATTGGAGAAACCACAGGAGTTGATGTATTTGGATTGATCACAGAAGGTGGCGGATCGATCTGTGCATCCTTGGATGTAGCAGGAGCACCAATAATGGTAGAAGACGAAGCCTGTGAGGCATATGCGGGAACTTTGAGATCAAATAATTTAATTAGTTGTTTAAGTGGCGGATCATCCATAATAAGTGCATATGAAAATTACGCTCCCGTAATTCCAGATGGATATCAGCAATTGTTTGTATTAACAAATGCGTTTAATCTTAAAATATTGGAAGTATCAGCATCACCAGAATTTGATGTTGATCATGTAGGATTTTATAGAATTCACTCTTTAGTTTATAATCCTGAAACTTTGGATCTTGGAATTGTTCAAATAGGACAAACTACTGGATTTGATGTGAATGGTTTACTACAGCAAGGAGGTGGGGATATTTGTGCTTCTCTAGATGTTCAAGGAGCTGTTTTTTTAGTGTTACCGTCTTGGATTTGCAATTGGTTTAATTATTCATCATATAATGCTAGAGGAGGAGATCCATCAGCTGAAGTAGAAGGCTATATCAGTCAGTTTGAAAACTATAAAGCATTTGAAAGGTCTATTTTAAAAGATAACGAACCTAGATTATATCCAAATCCTGTCAATGATATTTTGAATATAGATATAAAATTATTTGATGATGAAACTATGTCCTATACTATCTCTGATCTGGGCGGAAGATTAATTCAATCTGGTTCAGTAAATGAGATTACTAGACTTGGTAATACAATAGAAACAGGTAGGTTGTCAAGTGGAACATATTTGATAAGTTTTACATCTGACTATAGAAACTTTGTTAAAAAGATTCAGGTTAGTAAGTAGATTGTTAGATTGTTAGTTAGTTGAAAAGGCTGCCAGCATTGGCAGTCTTTTTTTTGTTATTTAAGTATTCTGTAAACGGGATATTGTAAATAGGATTTTTCGTAATGCTCACTTTTTTGATGTAACCAATTTAATTGAGCGTACCAATTGTCGGCAAAGTCTTGATCATATGTTTTTTTGAGGTTGAATTCGATTTGTAATTTCGGATTTTGTACAAGCATTAGTTTAGCCTTATCTTCCCAGACATATGGCGAAAAATACTCTTTCCGTTGCAATATGGTATCAAAGAAATTCCAGTTAAAGAAGGAGTCCGGTGCCTTAGGTTCCAATGTTTCCATTAAATATCTAATTCCGGGTTGATCCGTGTAAATAATAAAATCACCTTTAACAAAATTTATCGAATTGATCTCTGTGGAAACTGTTGTGTTATAGTGAGGATAATGACCTTCATAAGCTCCTGTTCTGGTCTTGTAATCGGCAATTTTATATGATTCTGCAGTCATTGTGGAGTCTTTGTCCAAATTGGTCATTTCTATATTATTGATCTTAAGTAATTCAATTACATTCCACCAACCTTGAGGAATAACATATGCTTCGGGAATAGAGACATTTGTCGACGGTTTAAAATAATTTTGATAAACAACTTCTTTTGTGAATGGTTTTGTTCGGTCATATTTTAAACGCATTGCTCCAGTAAGGTCGCTTTTTGTAAATACACCTTCATAGCCTTTAAAATTGAGGATGGTATATTTAGTTGTATCTACTTCCCAGTTCAAGGGATAACTTTCTTGCTGTTTGTAATATTTCCAGGAATCTTTTCTTATTTCTGCAATGGTTTCATGATGTTCTTCTGTAAATTCCATCAAGCTTTTCATGATCTCGTAAGTAGCTTCAACTCTCTGTTTGTAAGGTTTTAGCATATGAGTTTCGACCATCATTCCTAATGTGTTGAACAAAGTTGTGTAACCGGTGGAATACCTTGGAGAATCTAAATATTGGCTGAATCCTTTTTCCGGGACGTCGTTAAAAACATTGACATAAGGTGTAATGTCCAAGCCTTTTGCACTCATCTTCTCTTCTATGTTTGGTTGCATCGTTTTATGTACAAATTCGCCTAGTTTCCCACCTAATTTGTTATGTTGGGTAAATAAATGTGTAATTGTATATTGATAATCGGCTCCATTACTAACATGATTATCAATAAATACATCCGGCTGCACCAAATGAAAGATCTTGGCAAAGGTCTGGCATTTTTAGTATCACATTTTATAAAATCTCTGTTAAGGTCATAGTTTCTTGCATTGCCTCTAAATCCATATTCTTTTGGTCCATTTTGATTGGTTCTGGTGGTTGAATTCCGATTTAAACTACCTCCAACATTGTAGATTGGAATAGTAACTAAAACTGTGTTTTTTGGAGATTCAATCTTTCCTTGTACAATATCTCTGAAAAGCATCATTGTTGCATCAATACCATCTGACTCTCCAGGATGAATTCCATTGTTGATCAATATGATCCTTTTGTTTTTTCTGATGTCATCAAAATCGAATTCGCTTTCCGGATTTAAAGTGACAATATGTAATGGTTTACCGGAATCGGTTTCACCAATTTCCTGAATGGATATTTCCGTATAAAAATCAGCTAGATCTTTATAATACTGAATGGTTTGATGGTAAGACGCTGTTTCTGTTCCCTTAGACGTTTCAAAAACAGTAATAAAATTTATTGGTGATTGATTCTTATCAGAATTACAGGAAAAAATAAGAATTACAAAAAGGAGAATGAATCTTTTCATATTTAAAATAAAAAATGCATTATCCTTCAAACTTAATGAAATTATAACAATATGTGCTTGCGAGTACTATTATTAACTGTATTTTTGCCGCTTGTTTTAAATCAATTTTATGACAGAGTTTATTATAAAAAGAGCAGCTAATGCCAAGAATGATATTTTAAGCGGACTAACAGTGGCACTGGCTTTGGTGCCGGAAGCAGTAGCTTTTGCTTTTGTTGCAGGAGTGGATCCATTGGTTGGTCTATATGCAGCTTTTATGATTGGTTTGATCACCTCTATATTTGGTGGACGACCAGGAATGATAAGTGGTGCAACCGGAGCATTGGCGGTTGTCATGGTGAGTTTAGTGGCCGAAGGAAATGCAATGGGAGAAACTGGGGAAAATCTTGGGTTGTACTATTTGTTTGCCACTGTAATCCTAATGGGAATCATACAAATGTTGGCAGGTGTTCTTAAACTTGGAAAGTTTGTTAGGTTGATTCCGCATCCGGTTATGATGGGATTTGTAAATGGCTTGGCTATTGTGATATTTCTGTCTCAATTAAATATGTTTCCGGATTTAGTTCCAGAAGGTGTTTCTTTTTGGAATAATATGGGGACGTGGTTTAGAGAGTTGTTTAGTAGTTTATCAACAAAGGTTGAGTTTTGGATTACGTTTGGTTTAGTTGTATTAACTATGGCAATGATGTTGGGTTTGCCAAAACTAACCAAAAAACTTCCGGAAGCATTAATAGCAATACTAGTTGTTTCAGCAATTGTGATCTTTGGTAATTTAGATGTGGCTACTGTTGGCAGTTTTATTCGCGAAGGTGGAGGAGAAGGTTTAAAAGGCGGTTTGCCAACTTTTCAATTAGATATTTTTAATAAAGTGCCATTTACCTGGGAATCTATTAAGTTCATATTTCCTTATGCCTTAATTCTTGCTGCTATTGGATTAATTGAATCTTTAATGACTCTTAATCTAATTGATGACTTGACTGAAACCCGAGGGAATACTAACAGAGAATGTTTAGCACAGGGTGGTGCGAATATCGTTACCGGTTTCTTTGGTGGAATGGGAGGTTGTGCTATGATAGGGCAATCGTTGATCAATATAAAAGGAGGAGGTCGTGGACGTTTATCCGGAATCGTGGCTGCTTTAGCCTTACTGGCATTTATTTTATTTGCATCTGGATTGATAGAACAGGTTCCTATTGCAGCTTTAGTTGGTGTTATGTTTATGGTCGTTATAGGAACATTTGCCTGGAGTAGCTTTAGAATATTGAATAAAATCCCATTAAGTGATGTAATTGTGTTAGTTACTGTATCGGCGTTAACAGTGATCTATGATCTGGCCATTGCCGTCATTGCAGGTGTTATTATGAGTGCCCTGGTATTTTCTTGGGAAAATGCTAAAAGAATTCGTGCAAGGAAACGCATGAGAGATGATGGGACAAAAATATACGAAATTTGGGGGCCATTATTCTTCGGAAGTATTCAAGAATTTAATAGTAAGTTTGATGTTAAAAATGATCCGGACAAAGTTGAAATTGACTTTGTAGAATCTCGTGTCAGCGATCATTCAGCAATTGAAGCCATTTTTAGCTTAGTTAATAAATATCAAGCAGAAAACAAACAGATCAAGCTTAAACATTTAAGTGAAGATTGTAAGGTCTTGTTATATAAATCCAGTCCAGTTTTTAAGGATATAATTGTAGAAGATATTGATGATCCTCGTTATCATTTAGCTGAAAATCCGGAAGCTTTCACAAAAGGACTCTCAGAATATAAACTATAGATTATTTTACTTTTACACTATCTGGAACCAAAATGCTGTAATTACCATTATATCTAATTACTTCTCTGACTATGCTTGAGCTTATAAAGGAAGTTCTGGCAGCTGTTAATAAGAAAACAGTTTCAATAGTCGAAAGTTTTCTGTTGGTATGGGCAATGGCTTTTTCAAACTCAAAATCGGCTGGATTTCGTAATCCTCGCAAAATATACTTAACTCTTAATTCTTTACAGAAGTCAACGGTTAGTCCTTCATAAGTAAGCACTTTTACTTTAGGTTCATCTTTAAAGGCTTCTTCAATGAATTTTGTGCGTTCTTCAAGAGAGAACATGTATTTTTTATCTGAATTTATTCCAATAGCGACAATAACTTCATCAAAAAGTTTGACACCACGTTTAATAATATCATAATGCCCTAAAGTTATTGGGTCAAAAGAACCGGGAAAAAGTGCTCGTTTCATAATTAAATTTACATTTTTTATTTTAAAGCTTCTTCAATCGCATTATCAAAAAGCTCAACTAGAGTTATTCCTGCTTGGGCGGCTTGCTGAGGCAAAATACTTTCTTTAGTTAATCCAGGTACTGTATTCACTTCCAGTAAATGTGGTTCGCCATCTTTAAATATATATTCACTTCTTGAAAATCCAGTTAATTTTAATGTGTCGTAGACCTTTTTTGCAATATTGGTCACTTTCTCTTTCTGCTCTTTTGAAATTCTGGCAGGAGTGATTTCCTGTGATTCACCTAAATATTTGGCTTTGTAATCAAAAAAATCATTGTCACTAACAATTTCTGTAATAGGTAAAACTTTTGTTTTTCCTTTATATGTTATGACTCCAACGGACACTTCCGTCCCATCTAAAAATTCTTCAATAATAATTTCATCGTCCTCTTTAAATGCAACGTCAATAGCATTTTTTAATTCTTCTTTTTTATAGACTTTCGTAATACCAAAACTGCTTCCTGCCTTGTTGGCTTTAACAAAGCATGGTAAACCGACTTTTGCAACTATTTCTTCTTCATTAACAGAATCACCCATATTGAGATAGTAACTTACTGCAGTTTTGATTCCGTAGGGTTTTAAGACACTTAAACAGTCCCTTTTATTAAAGGTAAGTCCCGCCTGATACATGCTGCAACTGGTTTGAGGGATCTTTAATAATTCTAAATAACCTTGCATAAAACCATCCTCACCCGGAGAACCGTGAATGGCATTAAAAACACAATCAAATGTAATTTTTGTTTTTTCTAAAGTGACGGAAAAATCATTTTTATCAATCAGGTATTCCAGATCACTATCATCTACATAAACCCATCGGTCTTTAAAAATATGAACTCTATAAGCGTTGTATTTTGTTTTATCCAAAGTCTCGTAAACTACATTTCCACTTTTCAAGGATATCTCGTATTCACTTGAAAAACCTCCCATTATAATTGCAATATTTTTTTTCATAGAATAAGAAATGAAGTCGTTTATGCGTTAATCAAAAATATCATTAATAAACCAAAACTAAAAACCTTTGAGTTTTTATATATTTGTCCTTCAAATAATTTTAGATGAGTTTGATTAAATTTTTAATTAGTAAAACGTTTTTTAAGAATCTTTTATTGGCTTTTGTAGCGGCCATTGTTTTAATCTTTTTTGCATTAAAATGGCTAAATATTTCCACTAATCATGGAGATTTCGAGACTGTTCCCGAATTAAAAGGTAAATCGGTTGATGTTGCAAAAATTGAATTGGAAGATAATAATCTGGTTCTGCAGGTTCAGGACTCAGCTAATTACAATCCTAATTATCCCAAGTATTCGGTTATAGATCAAAGTCCGCATGCAGGGGAAAAGGTTAAGGAAAACAGAAAGATATATCTAACCTTAAACCCTTCCGGATATAGAAAAATATTAGTTCCTAGTTTAAAAGAGCGAACCTACAGGCAAGCTAAACCAACATTACAAGCGCTTGGTTTTGAAATAGGTAAAATAACTTACGTCGACAATATTGCAAAAGATCAGGTTTTAGATTTAAGATTTGAAGGCAAAACCATAGAAGAAGGAACTGAACTTCCTAAGACCAGCAAAATTGATCTGGTTCTTGGCAATGGAAAAAGACCTTCTTCAAACTAAAACCAATGCAGGAAAAAACACCAGATATTTTAGATGAAAATGATGACGAACTTTATGAACATTATTCTTTTAAGGTCGAAAAAGGCCAGTCCCTACTCAGAATAGATAAATATTTAATGAATTTTATTGAGAACGCAACTCGCAATAAAATTCAGGCAGCTGCCAAGAATGGGAGTATACTTGTCAATGATGTTCCGGTGAAATCAAGTTATAAGGTCAAAGGAAATGACTTAATAAGAGTGTTATTTACTCATCCACCCCATGAAAATTTGTTGGTTGGTGAAAATATTCCTATTGATATTGTTTATGAAGATGATCAGCTTCTAGTTGTCAATAAACCTGCAGGAATGGTTGTGCATCCCGGTCATGGGAATTACTCAGGGACTTTAATTAATGCACTCATTTATCATTTTGATAATTTACCTCTCAATTCAAGTGACAGACCCGGGTTAGTGCACAGGATAGACAAAGACACAAGTGGATTGCTGGTTGTGGCTAAAACAGAAGAAGCTATGAGTCATCTTTCACTTCAGTTTGCCGAAAAAACAAGTGAAAGGGAATATGTAGCCTTAGTCTGGGGAAATGTTGAAGACGATGAAGGCACCATTGAAGGCAATATTGGAAGACATCCAAAAAACAGATTGCAGAATACAGTATTTCACGGAGATGATTCAGATAAAGGCAAACCAGCTGTAACGCATTACAAGGTTTTGGAACGATTGGGTTATGTAACTCTAGTTTCTTGTAGATTAGAAACCGGAAGAACGCATCAAATACGTGTGCATATGAAACATATTGGGCATACACTTTTTAATGATGAACGATATGGCGGTGAAAAGATATTGAAAGGAACAACCTTTACCAAGTACAAACAGTTTGTTGATAATTGTTTTAAAATACTGCCAAGACAAGCTTTACATGCCAGAACATTAGGATTTGAGCATCCTAGAACCGGAGAATTCATGCGATTTAATTCGGACATTCCGGAAGATATGCAACAATGCATAGAGAAATGGAGGCATTACTCTAAGCATCAGGATTTGTTATAACTTTTATTAATACTATCATTAATAATTATTGAATTATTTAAATTGAAAGATTTCTTTGTTAATCGTAAATTTGGATAGTAAATTAATACACCTATGAAACTTGTTTTATCACCTGCAAAATCTTTAGATCTGGATCGTAAAATTCCAACAAAATCAAAAACAGAAGCTTGTTTTTTAGCGGAGGCTGAGCGATTAAATAAATTGCTTAAAAAGAAATCTGCCAGAAGTTTATCCAAACTCATGAGTATATCACCGGCTTTAGGACAATTGAATTATGAACGCAATCAGGAGTGGCAATTGCCTTTTACAAAAGACAACTCAAGACCTGCAGTTTACGCATTCAATGGTGATGTCTACAGAGGGTTAGATGCCTATACGATTTCTCAGGATAAATTAAATAAACTTCAAGATACAGTTAGAATCCTTTCCGGATTATATGGTGTATTGAAACCACTAGACCTTATTCAGCCCTATCGGTTGGAAATGGGAACGAAATTTCCTGTTGGAAAAAATAAGAATCTTTACGAGTTCTGGAGAAAGAAAGTCACAGAGGCTTTAAATGAGGAATTAGAAGAAAATGAAATATTTGTGAATTTGGCAAGCAACGAATATTTTAAAGCAATAGATACTAAAGCCTTGAAGGTTCCTGTGATATCTGTAACTTTCAAAGAATTCAAAAATGGTGAATACAAAAACATTGCAATTTTTGCTAAAATTGCGAGAGGATTAATGACACGTTATATAATAGATACCAATGCCAAAACGGTTGACGATCTGAAAGGATTCGATTATGAGGGTTACAGATTTGATGTAAATCAGTCTAGCGAAACTGAATTGGTATTCACTCGTTAATCACTTATTGTCACACTAAGTCTTTCGGCAAGCTCAAGGCAGGTTCCGTCGAAGAGCGTTTTAAGAATTGAAGTTATGAACGAAAAGAAAACCTGGTCCTTACAAAATGACAAACGGACAGAAGCCGAGCGGAACATTTTTAAATCTACAGGGGTAAAGCCCAAAAATAAAACTTTGACCTATTTAGTTTCACTGGCAGGTCTATTTTTGCTAGTTAGTTTTTTTATGACTTTTTTTTCAGAAACTCTTTTGGAAGCCTGCGTGTTTAAAAACATTTGTTTTAACTCAAAAGATGATATATTACTTTATACGCTATATGTATTTATCAATATAATCGTAATAGTACTAGCCATATTTGGAGCCTACATGATTGGAAAAAGATTAGCTGACCTTATTAAAAAATAAGAACTAATACATTCATTTCTATTCCTCTTCTTCTATTTTAGCTTCTGATTTTGCTTTAGCTTTTGGTTCTGCTTTGGCTTTTGGTTCTGCTTTGGCCTTTGGTTCTGCTTTAGCTCTTTGGTTCTGCTTTGGCCTTTGGTTCTGCTTTGGCCTTTGGTTCTGCTTTGGCTTTTGGTTCTGCTTTGGCCTTTGGTTCTGCTTTAGTTGCAGAAACAGCTTTAGTTATTGGTGCAGCTTTAACTTTTGCTTCAGGTTTTACTGCAGGAGCTGCTTTAGCCTTTGGTTTTTTCTTTAAGACCGCTACAGTTTTATTTTTTTTCTTCGGCCGTCTTACTCCGTAAGAACCGATTGTAATTTTACCTCTTTTGGTTTTTTTATCACCTTTTCCCATTTCTATCTTATATTTAGAAAATAATAGGCTAAAATTAAGAATTTTAATTTTATTACTTGCAGTATTTATGTTCTTTCATCAACATCCATATAAACCATTTATAAAAAGCGATACAACAAAACTCATTGTTGGCACTTTGCCACCTCCAAGATTCAGTACTGGTGAGCTGTTGGAAAAGGATGTTGATTTTTGTTACGGAAGTTATTATAATTCTCTTTGGCTATTCATAGATGAAATTCATGAATTGAATTTACGATATGACAATTCCGAAGAAGCTGTAAAGCAACGAAAAGAATTCCTCATCAAGCATAAAATAGGTGTTTGCGATATTGTGGAAAGTGCAGAGCGTGAAAAGATTGATGCTTCCGATTTAGGTATGCAAAACATAAAGTTAAGAAACCTGATAAGTTATTTAGGTCGGTATCCAAATATAGATACTTTACTATTTACAGGAGGAAATAGTAAAAACGGACCTGAATATTTTTTCAGAAAACATATTAAAGAATATGGATTAAAATTAGATTTAATTTCTAATGTGATTCCCAGAATTCATCAATTCACTTTAAATGTCAGGTCGAACAAAGTCGAGACCTCAAGAATAATTAAAACTGTCTCACTAACTTCTTCATCCGGTAGTGCTAACAGAGCCATAGGCAGTATGCAATTATATCAGCAACTAAAAAACAAGAACCCTAACTTTAATACGTTTGATTTTAGAGTGATGCAGTATCAGTGAATATTTTTAGGAGTTTTACTGAAGAACCTTATCATTTGACTTTTAATATATAGCAAAACCAGAAAGTCTTAAACAAGCCTCCATGGCATACGTATAATACCAATCTATTGGATTTTCATTTGCAAGAGCTGTGTCGTAAACGGTAACAGACGTAGCCAGTACATAGGAGTCGTCAATTAATATTTCTGCAATGAGACTACTTGTTTCATATCCATATTCGTCATAACGTGTACAATTTATTGATTTAGTATAATAATTATCATCAGGTTCGTAAGTGTAATTATTACCCGAATCTCGATAATCCCAAACCTCATTCATGAATAACTCGTTTTGAAAGTAGTCAACACTGTTAAATGCGCTGTCAAATGATTGTGCATTCTTAATTAAAATATTCATTTCAACGTTGCTATTCGGGCTCCAAGCTCTTAATAGTCCTGTTTTAGCACTGTATTCGAAATCTAAACCTTCGGGTATCGCGATAGTTGCACTTGTATCATAGTCTTCATATACATCAATTTTAAGATTAAAAATATCTTTACCACTGGCATCAAGAGCGGATTGTTTATAAGCTGCAACAAATGTTTTGTCCTGTTCATATGCAGTTTCAAAAATAGACCCAAGGTAGTCAGAGAATATATAATACAAATTCATATTCCCAGGTGTATTAAAACGCGTGTTCTCTGATCTCGCATTTTTCAAGTAGGGTAATGTGGACTGATCTATATTAACATACTCATTCGAATTAAATAGGTCCTCTAAATGGGCTTTGGTTGAAATACCCCAATTCATTCTTTGTACCCCTTTTCGTAATCCTCCGTCGGCAATACCTATTATTTGACCTTGCGTGTTTAATATAGGCGATCCTGAATCACCGTGTTGAATTGGGTCATCCAATCTAATAATTTGAGCTGAGGGGCTTGGAAAACCATTATCGACTAACCATTTATATTGAACCGTATTAGGTTCGATGATAGAAGTTAGTTTAAAAAAATTTGTGGATAGGTCCATACTACTTTCTCTCACTTCAGGTGTTTTAGTATATCCATAGATTAAGTATTGATTAAGTGCATTTGGAGTTTCGTCAGAGATTTGCAACGGTGGTAGGTTTAATGCCACATCTAGTTTTAACAATGCAAGGTCCGAAGCTTTATGAATTTTAACTATTGTGGCCGGTACTGAACGTCCTTTTGCTTTGGAATATACGCGTATGTTTTGCATTCCAGCCACTACATGCAGTGCAGTCACAATATAGTCTGAATATTTAGTAACCACACCGACACCTCTTTTGACACCTTGAACCTCGATTTGAACAATTGATTCGAAATTGCTTTGTGAGAAAGAAATATGTTGTGCCGCAATTGTAAATAAAATTAATAAAAGCACTTTTTTAATGTTCATGATTATCAAGTTTAAATTTATATAATGATCGAATAAATAGCATAGAAAACTGTTATTCACAGGTAATCGCTAAAATTGCCTTTGTTAAATTGGTTTTGTCTTTTATCTGAAACGGCATGTCTTAATATAAGCATTAGCTACTAAACCCATTTCTCGAATGTTGGAAGAGGATGCAATTTCATCTAATGAAAAATTTATATTACTATAATTAATGCTTTTTTGAATATCATTGCAAAACTCCTTATAATCATCATCTGTTCCGCTTGCCTAAAAAACAAATTAGGTTTTTAACAGAATTCATAATCTCTAATTGACCAACCTCAGGAATAGCCCTTAATTCTTTAGCATAGGCGATTAATTTTGCGTCTCCTTCATATCCTTCTAGAGCATTTTGTGCAGAATTATTATATCTTTTTTCGACATCAAGACTTACACAATAATTTTTCATTTCCTCCTTACTCATAAGAAAACCGCTATTCGCATCGATTTTCTGGGCTGCTATTTCTGCTAGTTTTGTGTCAATATGGAGTGATCCTGATCTCTTGAAAAGTTTGAAATTTTGATAGATGACCAATTCTTCTGCGAGCGAATCGTTAAAACCTGCATCTGTCCAATTTTTAACCTGTTGTTCTTTACTTAGAGAAAGAACTTCATGAGTTCTTAGGTACATTCCAAAAAATAGTCCTATAACAGTTGCTATTCCAAAGCTTCCAGCTCGAATACTATTAATAAATATCCGATTAGTTATTTTTTCTTGATCTTCTTCGCCTTGTTTGGCAAAAAGACTTTCCTGTAATCCCAAGAAAGCTGCCAGAATCCCAGCTAAGGCTCCTAATATAGTTTTTACAACAGGGGATACTGAAAGTCCCATAATCACACCAAGGAGAATTCCAATTCCAATTCCTGAAAAGATTTGGCTATAGAAAATACTTCTGCTAGATCTTGTAGTATTCATATTTAATTTGGTTAGTTGGTTTCTAAATATTAAAGAAAAAAGGAAATCAATTTTAAATGGACTTAAGAATTTTGTCTTTTCAGTAATAAAGAATTCAATTCAATCCAGTTGATTCTTTAAAAAGTTATTAAAATACAATGACTACAAATATTAATTCACCAATAGCATATTTGAGGTAGTTGGTAGTTTTGCCCTCTTGCATCAGTTTTTCCATTGTGGACTGATAACTTAATACAGAATATTATCTAATATTCGATCCAGGTTTCTTTCCATTGCACCAAAATTTTTATCAGAATTGAAAATCTCGTGCATTTCCTTTCGAAGTTGATCAAGCTCATTATGAGAAAATTCATGTAATTGCACATTCTCATCTATCTTTTTAAGGCTTTTTTCTTCAGTATCTTTAGAAAATTCTTTTTTGATCTTTTTATATGTTTTCGAATCGATCTTGGATTTTATCAATTTGATTTCTTCTTTGCTTTTTAATGAATCTGCATTTGCGCAAAGCAGTAAAATGTATGTTTTTAATTCTAATTTGGTCCAAGGGTTTTTTTTTGATTTCATAATTTTAGTTGGTTGTTAGAGTCAATACGGATATCTTCTGTGTTAATTAACCCTGATTGCGGACTAATTTAGCTTTTTTAACTTAAGTATCAAAAAAAATATAATTAGGTTGGATTGATAATAAAAAAAGTGGATCCTAAATTGAAATTCCGGATCCACTTTCGAATATATTAAAAAATCAGTCCTTATCCTTCACTGGTCATGATAAACAGTGGATTCATTTCAAAGCTATTATAGAATGGACGTAAGCGTTCCGTATTATAGAATTTATTTATATTAACCAGTTTTGATTTGCCAACTACCACATCTATTGGTACATTGTCATATCGACCATTTTTAAGGACCACTAGTCTTCCATGAACGCCTTTTAAAATTAAGTCTAAGGCCAGGTTTCCGTAGGCCATAGGCACAATAGAATCTACAGCATCCGGATCTCCACCTCTTACCAGATAACCTAATTTCTGATTGATTACATTAATATGTTTTCCGTTATTGAATTTAGGCGACAGCGTCTTTAATCGGTCTGAAACCAGTTCTCCAATTCCACCTAATTTAGCGTGTCCGAACTGATCTTTTTCCTGATCTTTAAAAACCATTTCACCACCTTTGAACATAGCACCTTCTGATACTAATACCACTGAATAATTACTTGGGTTTTCATTTCGATCTTGAACTAAACAGTCTGTAAGATGTTCGATGTCAAATTTATATTCCGGAATCACACATCTGTTTGCAGCACCTGCCATAGTTGGTAACATAGCCGTAAAACCGGCATATCTACCAAACACTTCCAATACTAGGAATCGTTCATGAGATCCTGCAGAAGTACGCAACGTATTGGTCATATTGATGGTTCGAGTTATACAAGTACTAAAACCAATACAATAGTCTGTTCCCGGAACATCATTATCCATAGTTTTTGGAATAGCTACCACTTTAAAGCCTTCTTTGTATAATCTTACAGCATAACTCAAGGTATCATCACCACCTATCGGTATTAAATAATCGATTCCTAAATAGGCCAAATTATCTAAAACAACTTTAGTCATGTCGTTGTATTCTTCTTTGTAAGAATCTTTTAAGTGTTCAGGAACACTTGCTTTTGGTAAATGACTAGGTCTGGTCCTTGAACTATGTAAAAAAGTACCACCGGTTCTGCCAGCTCTGTTAACAATTGTTTGGGTGAGTTCTAAATAGTTATTGCTATTATCATCTTTAGGATTTTGAGTCATTTCAACAATACCTGCCCAACCTCGTCTTAATCCAATTACTTTGTATCCTTCACGTCTTGCGCGTATTGTAATTGCCCGAATAGCAGGGTTTAATCCTGGCACATCACCACCTCCGGTTAGTATAGCTATGGTTCCTTTTAATTTACTTGCCATATTTAAATAGTTTAGTTGTTTATGAATTAATATAATAATTTGCCTAAAAAAAAGCAAGCCGAAATATACAAAAAGATATTGTAATCGATATATAGTTAAGTACTATACAATCCTAAAATTTAAAAGTGCTTTTTATAAGATAAATCAAGCTTCATTCCACAATTTTTGAACAGCTTGAAGATCTTTTTCCATGGCCTTAAAAACAATGTTTTGATCTATGGAAATTGAGCTATTTCCTTTTTCTGCACCACCAAGAGGATATTCCAGATGCAGACTAACGGGTACATTTATTTTGTACTTTTTAAGGATTGAAAAGTATTTTTTAAAATCGATCATGCCTTCACCAATAGGAGTGTTTATAGGTTTCCAAGTATTATCAACTTTTCCCCATTTAAAATCTTTCAATACTATCGTTTTAATATTATCCTTGATTAATTGCAATCCATTTTCCCATGATAATCCTCCCTCCACAATTGCATGACGAATATCGTATTGAGCACCAAAAAAATCTAATTCAGCAAATTCCAATAGTTTTTCAATTTCCCAAATAGATGATCCAATGGAACGTCCGGCATGATTTTGATAGCAACCTATGATTCCTAATTGTTTATTAAGTAAACTCAAGCCTTTTATTTTATCCTGGAAGTATCCCAGATCAGCTTTCATAGATTTTTCCCCGGAATAATCAAACCAATCAGTTCTGTAATATTCTATGCCATTCCTGGCTGCTGTTTTAAGAATGTTTTGATCTGTTTTATTATCTGCATCACTAATAACAGTCGTGATCATTGAGCAATTAGAACCTCCTGTTTTAATATCTTCTATTGCCTTTGGCAGAATCGACTGATACGGATTCGGGCAATATATGACCTTTAGGACGTACAGTGAGATCTACTCCGTCAAATCCCATTAAAGCAGTCTGTTCACCTAATTCCTTGTAATTTAAAAATTGGAGATGTTTGGAAAATATATTAATTGATAATTTCTCATTGCTGTCTTCTGCTGAAAATAATTTATTGGGCAAATTTAAAAAAGGAATGAGACCTATTGCCATCGTAGATTTTTTAGTAAACTCTCTTCTGGATATAGGTCTCATAACTTTGGATGGATTAATTTATTTAGAAATTAGAATCATTTTAGATTGACTTGAATTACTTCCGTTAGACAGATTTATAATATAAGCACCATTGGATAAAGATGAAACATCTAAAGAAATTTCAGAATTTGTATTTAAAGATTTTTCTAAAACTAATCGTCCATCCATACTGTAGATGTTTATCAAATTTACACCATTTATGTTTTTTATATATAATATGTCATTGGCAGGAATAGGATAAATTTTAACTTTATTCGCTAATTCAATATCATCAACAGAAAGTGTTGAATTTCCGTAAAATTCTATTTCTGTAATGTTAGTCCAAACACTTGATCTAGTATCTCCTGCACTATTAAATCTTCCGTAGCCTATTAATTTCACATAACGTGCATTGGCTGAAATTTCATATTGATCAAAATCATCAAACGTCCCAGTAGTTGTCGTAATTAACAAATCTCCTGAAGTTGGTAGAGCCATTGTAAAATCTGAAGGGTCCGTTCCCACAGTAGACACCCAGACTTGTAAACCATAAGGGTCTGCCTTGTCATCTGTAGCGATTTGTATTAAATCAAGGTCATACTCAACACCTAAATCGTAAATAATGTACTCTCCATCTGCAAAATAGTCTCCAGATAAAATAGTTTCAAGATCATCGGCAGCCCAAACTGTACTATTGTCTTTATCTAAAGTATTTGTTGCATAATTTGTTTTTGGATTAGGATGATCTGGCCCTTGTTCTTTTGAAAAAGAATGAATTGAAACAGGACCACCACCAGAAACATCATTTATAAGGTCGTACAAATCTGTTAAATCTACCCCTTCTTGTGTTACATTTAAAGTTCTTACAATATCATCACCTCCCGGATCTTGTGTAAAAGTTACAGAACCAGTTCTACTACTAGTATCTGCATTTTCAGTTACTGTAACTGAAACTGTTTCATCGCCAGTACCTGAAGTAATATCAATAGATATCCAAGAAGGATCATTAGATACAGCAGTCCAGCTTACATTAGCATAAACAGAAACATCATAGCTACCTGCATCTGCAATAAGAGTTGGCAAACTACTAACAGTTAAAGATTCAGGTATTTCAATAGTACAATCACCATCAGTTATGCTAGCACCTAAATTATCTAAAAAACAAGCTCCTATTCCGTAACCAACCATATCATCAGTTGTTGGTGTATAAGATCCCATATCAGCGCCTTTACCAGCAGACCCAGTTCCAGAAAAAGTAAAAATTTCTCCATCAGCAGTAGCAGTAATTCCTGTCTCTTCAGAAAAACCTGTAGTTGTTGCTCCCAATGTAGTTCCAGTATAAACGTTTCCTGTGTATGTTAATGCTGTACCAAGATCATTATAATTACCCGTAATAACAGTTGTTAAATTTGGGTCCATAGCAGAAAAATAAATTAAGTTGTTTGAAACTGTTCCTGTTGGATCAGTTGATCCTTTATCTGTGTTATAAAACAAAGGCGCATTAGTGTTCATGATCGTGTTATTAGAAAGGGTAATATTTTCAGATTTTTGATATCCGTTTGAAACACTTGTAGAAGTACAAACAACGTCAGAACTATCGCCTCCTCCTAGAAATGTTATGCCATTATTCCAAATTGCTTGATCAACAACAGTGATACAATCCTGAATATAATTATTAGTAATTGCGTGGTTACTATCGGTAATTCTAATGCCTCCAGTACCATCAACGTCTTCACCTAAAAAGTAATTTCTGTCAACTGTAGCGTTAGAACCGTGACGTAGCACTAAAGAACCTCTACACCTTCTAAAAGTGTTATTAGTATATGTGTTGTTTTTACTTTTATTAGTGATGATTTCATTTTCACCATCAGCCTCAACAAAATAATTATTACTAACAGTAGTACTGCTATCTACATTTTGATACTCACTAGTACCTACACGTATAGTTTCACTATCTCCAGCATTGGATAATGCTGGATTAATTTTTGCATATTTATAGAAATAATTATTACTAATTGTATGGCCAACTATGTCACAACGAGTGTTTGTAACACCATCATCAGGAGATGCATTATATTCAAGTTCTACTAGAACTAAAGCTCCTGCACTTTCTTTATTCATAAATGAACAGTTGATTATAGTGTTGTAAGTTCCGTATAGTACAACCCATCTGTGTTTTGTAATCGAAGTAGTCCCATCGTCTGCTATATCATCTGGACTTAATGCTAACCCATCAATTGCACAATTTTGGATTGTACTATGATTAGCATAATCATAACCATCTCTGAATTCAATAAAATTGCTAGCTCCATAACCACCTTGCCAATGAAAACCATCAACAACAACGTAATCTCCTCCAATACTCATTTGCAAACCACCGGTAAACTTAACTCCTCCAGGAGTTGCCGGTCTAAATGTAATAGGCAAAGCTGCTGTTCCTGTAGTAGGTGAAAATTTAATTCTTTCTTCTGAAGTATACGTACCATCCGCTAAAATAACTGTGTCTCCTGCAGAAAGTGTTGCAGATAAAGCTGTAAGGTCTTCAGGGTCAGTAATATTATAAGTGGTTTGAGAAAACATGCTTACCGAAACCAATAAAAAAATAAGTGTAATAAATATTTTTTGAGCATTTAACGTGTAGAAGTTTTTCATATGACTAGAAATTTAAAATATATAAATCCAATTGGTTAACCAAATTGGTTAACCAAATATAATAAAAACGAGTAAGGGTTTCACTATATGTGTACTAAATTTTTAAATAAAATTTAAAGCTTTTAGCTTATTGAATTTGTTTTAACCCTTCATAAATCACTATTCCCACTGCATTTGCTAAATTTATACTTCTCACGTGTTCACTGTAGAGTGGAATTTTGAATATTTTATCGGAATATTTTTCAATAAGATGATTTGGTAATCCGACAGATTCTTTTCCGAAAATTAGAAACATATCATCTTCAAAATCAATTGACCAATGATTTTTTTTGCCATGACTGGATAAGAAGACCATATTCTTGTCTTTATTTGTTCTAAAGAAATCATCGAGTACTTTCGTAATAAGTAACGGAGAGATGCTGCCAGTAATCTAAACCAGCACGTTTTAAACGTGTGTCGCTAATCTCGAAACCAAAAGGTTTTACCAAATGCAAATTACTTCCTGTAGCTAATGCTAAACGGCCTATGTTTCCAGTATTATTTGGAATTTCTGGTTCAAAAAGGACAATGTTAAGTGGCATTTTTAGATGTTAATTTTAGAATAATAACTCTGATTAGAAGAATAAAAGGAAAGCCATGTAAAACAACATCAAACCAGTCCATTGCCTGCATACCATTTCCCCCTCCTGCCAACCATTTTATTTTACCAATAATATGTGGTTCTGGAAAATAGGGAGCTAAACCTATAGTTAAACAAAGTAGAATTACGATTCTCCAATCATTTAGTACCTTCATCTATATAATTTTTTTATAACTGCAAAAAACAAAATTCTGAATGCTATCGAAAGGTGTTAAATGCTCAATTTTTTTGCATTTTATTTTTTTGAAAGAAGTGTTGAATCTTTTGGTTAATGAGGATTCAGAATATTGGGTTATTTCAATTCCGCTGCACTTTTTAGGGCCATCCGTTCCAAAGGTTCCTATGATCATATTTCCTGACCCTTTAACTCCTTTTGTAGCAGCTTTAATGTAATTTTTAATCTCACTATCCTTTGTTAGAAAATGAAATGCAGCACGATCATGCCACAGGTCATAGGTTTCTGTCGGATTGAAATCTGAAGCATCGGCTTCAATCCATTTTACATTTTGACCTTTAGGACCTAAACGTAGTTTTGCTCTTTCGATAGCTTTTTTAGAAATATCGAGTAGCGTGATATTTTCATAACCAAGTTCCAATAAATTATCCACCAAAAAACTGTCACCTCCACCAATATCAATGATGCTCGCAGATTTAGGAATGTTCAATTCTTTTATAATATTAAGTGAGGTTTCAGGGGTGGGCTGATACCAACTCACTTCATTCAATTGCTTGGTGCTGTAAATGTTTTCCCAATGCTTTTTTCTGTCAAAGGTTTCCATTAGTTAATGATTTGTTTTACAAAGCTATTAATTTTATCTACACCGTTATTAGTTAAATACTTAATAAAGGCACTCCCTATAATGGCTCCTTTAGCATATTTGGTGGCTTGATCAAATGTGTCCTTGTTACTTATTCCGAAGCCCACTATTTGGGGATTTTTGAGGTTCATTTCGGCAATACGCTTGAAATAATTTCTCTGTTCATCTCCAAATCCGGATTTCGCTCCTGTGGTACTGGCACTGCTGACCATATAGATGAAAGCATCTGAAATGGAATCGATATATCGAATCCTGTCTTCACTGGTTTGAGGAGTTATAAGAAAAACATTTTTTAGTCCAAACTTATCAAAAGTCGATTTATATTGCTCATAATAAACATCAACCGGTAGATCTGGAATTATGAGTCCATCAATACCAATTTCAGAGCATTTCTTACAAAATGCCTCTACGCCATATTGCAGAATGGGATTAAAATATCCCATTATAATTAAAGGGATATCTACTGACTTTCTTATATCTTTCAATTGCTCAAATAGTTTTTCTGAAGTCATGCCATTTTTTAAAGCCTGAGTTGAACTTGCTTGAATAGTTGGGCCATCAGCTAATGGATCGCTAAAAGGCAATCCAATTTCGATCATATCCACTCCATTTTTTTCCAGATCCTGAATGATTGAAACCGTATCGTCAATTTTAGGATAACCAGCTGTAAAATATATGGATAACAACTTTTTATTTTCTTGTAGTTTTTGATTAATTCTATTCATTGAATTAGTATTTTTTCATTTCCGCGAAGGCGGAAATCCTTTAGTTTTATGATGAAAGTTTGTTTAAATATATTCTGAAAGATCTTTCCATTCAGGATTTAGACTATTAATTAGGTTAATTTTCCATTCACGGTTCCATTTTTTTATTTGCCTTTCTCTTTTGATAGAGATATTTACATATTTAGTGGTTTCAAAATAAACAAGCTTACTAACATTGTATTTTCCTGTAAAGCTTTTCAAGCTATTATTTTTATGTTGGTTTAATCTTTTCTTCATTTGTTTAGATCGACCCACATATAAAACGGTATGGTTTTTATTTGTTAGTATGTATACGTAATGAATATCCACAATGATTTCATGAGATTTCCGCCTTCGCGGAAATAAAAAAACTTACAATTTAAAATGATTTATATAAGTATCCAGATCTTTATCACCTCTTCCCGACAGATTCACAACTATAATATCATCAGGAGCAAACTTTTTATGATTGAAAACCGCCAAAGCATGTGAGGTTTCAATAGCTGGAATAATGCCTTCCAGCTTAGATAATTCCAATCCTGATTCCATAGCTTCATCATCTGTTATGGCTATAAATTCTGCTCGACCGGTTTTGTAAAGATTGGCATGCATTGGTCCTACACCGGGATAATCCAATCCTGCTGAGATTGAATAGGGTTCAGTTATTTGTCCGTCACTAGTTTGCATCAATAAAGTTTTACTTCCATGTATAATTCCCACTTTTCCTAAAACGGATGTTGCAGCGCTCTTTCCAGTATTCACACCTTTACCGGCCGCTTCAACCGCAATGATCTTGACATTTTCATCATCTAAATAATGATAGTAAGTTCCTGCAGCATTACTGCCACCACCAACGCAAGCAATAAGATAATCAGGTTTTGAAGTACCTTCAGCCTCTTTTAACTGCCATTGAATTTCTTCAGATACGACCGACTGGAATCTAGCCACCATATCCGGGTATGGATGAGGTCCAACCACGCTGCCAATAATATAATGTGTGTCAACAGGGTTATTTATCCAGTCTCTTATGGCTTCATTGGTGGCATCTTTAAGGGTACGACTACCTGATAAAGCCGGGACGGACTTCTGCACCTAGCATTTTCATTCGGCCACGTTTGGTGCCTGTCGGGCAATATCTATTTCGCCCATATACACAATACATTCCAAACCCATTAATGCGCAGACAGTTGCCGTTGCTACTCCATGCTGTCCGGCTCCAGTTTCTGCAATGATCCTGGTTTTACCCAATCGTTTAGCCATTAAGATCTGACCAATTGTATTATTTATTTTATGAGCTCCTGTATGGTTAAGATCCTCACGCTTCAAATAAATTTTTGTGTTGTATTTTTTTGATAATCTCTTGGCAAAATAGAGTGGAGAAGGACGTCCAACATAATCCTTTAGAAGATGTCTGAATTCCTTTTGGAATTCCGGCTCGGCCATAATCGACAAATAATTCTGACGCAATTCCTCGACATTTGGATAGAGCATTTCAGGTATAAAAGCTCCTCCAAACTCTCCGTAATATCCTTTTTCGTTTACGTTGTATGACATAATATCATTTTTATGTCATGCTGTCCCGATATTTATCGGGATTGTTGAAGTATCTCCTTTGAGATTCTTCACTTGGTTCAGAATGACAGTCTATTTATAAATTCTTTTAAGTCTTCACTATTTTTTAATCCTGGTTCAACTTCAAATTTGCTGTTTACATCAATGGCATAGCAATATCTTGAAGCATCACTTTTTTGAAATTCTTTTATATTCTTAATTTGATCTAATCCAATACCTCCGCTTAAAAAAAATGGTTTAGAAGATTTATAGTCTTTCAAAACATTCCAGTTAAAAGTGTAACCGTTTCCGCCTGGAAGTTTGCCTTTTGTATCGAATAAGAAGTAATCACAGACTTTCTCAAAGGGTTTTAGAATATCAAAATTGAATTCATTTTTAATGAAAAATACCTTGATGATTTCTATAGATTCTTCGACAAGCTCAGAATGACATTTCTGTCTTAAAGCTCGACAAAATTCAGGTGATTCCTCCCCATGTAATTGAACAGCATTTAATTGATACGTTTTTACCTTTTCTAGAATAAAATCGATGTTTTTATTCACAAAAACGCCAACTTTTTTGATTGAAGTTGGTAATTCTGGAATCGTTTTATCAAAATGTCTCGCAGATTGTTCATGAAATATAAATCCAAGATAATCCGGTTGCAGTGCTGCAACTTCAGTAATATTATCTTGATATTTCATTCCGCAAACCTTTAATTTCATGATTCTAATTCTTTAATGAATTGATTTGCACTTTCTCCAGGGTTATCTGTTTTCATAAAGTTTTCTCCTATTAAAAAGCCTTGATATCCAAATGGTTTCAATTCTTTTATAGCTTGTACTGAACTGATTCCGCTTTCAGATACTTTTATGAAATCGGCTGGAATATTTTCACTCAATATTTTACTTGTTTCTAAACTAACCTCGAAAGTTTTTAAATTTCTGTTATTTACACCAATCATATCCAATGAAGGCATGATTGATTTATCTAACTCTTCCTGATTGTGGACTTCTAAAAGAACATCCAGATCTAAGCTTTTGGCCAATTCTGAAAATCGCTTGATCTCATCTTTAGATAAAATTGCTGCAATTAATAAAATAACATCCGACCCATAGGCTCGAGCTTCTATTATCTGGTATTCATCAATAATGAATTCCTTACGTAAAAGAGGTAAGTTGCAACTTGCTCTGGCAATTATAAGATCATCCAGTGAACCTCCAAAATATTTGCCATCGGTAAGCACGGACATTCCACAAACACCAGCTTTTTCATATCCTTTTGCCACATCTTGAACATTAAGACTTTGATTTATAACAGATTTGGATGGTGACCGACGTTTGTGCTCAGCAATGATTCCAGATTGGCTGTTTCTTAATTTATTTGCGAGTGAAATTGTTTCTCGCTCAAACAAAATAGAATGCTCTAATTGTTTTACAGGAATCAGGTTCTTGCGAAGGTTTACTTCTGTTCGTTTGTCTGTAACTATCTTGGTTAATATATCCATTTTCTTACTTAACCGTCATTACCACGTCATTCTGTTCTCGACGGCGCTCGAACTGACATTACTCGTAATGACTTTACTTATTTGCTCAACTCTTTTAACTTGTCTAAACTTTCTTTTGCTTTTCCACTCAATAAGGATTCTTTTGCTAATTCAAAACCTTCTTTGTGACTTATTTGTTTTGAGGTAGCTATAGCTAATCCGGCATTGGCACAAACTACATTGTTTTGTGCTATAGTTCCATTACCATTGATCACATTCATAAATATCTTTGCGGCATCTTCAACTGAATTTCCGCCAAAAATGGCTTCTTGCTTAATTTGTTCAACACCCAGATCTTCTGGTGAAAACATGATTTCAGACTGGTTTGAGATTACTTTGGTCTTTCCGGTTAAAGATATTTCGTCATAGCCATCTAATGCATGAACAATACTATAGTTTTTGTCTGTATTCTGATATAAGTAACCATATAATCGCAAAAGTTCCAAATTAAAAACTCCCACCATCTGATTATTTGGAAAAGATGGATTGACCATTGGTCCTAGCATATTAAAAAAGGTCTTGACGCCTAATTCTCTTCTGATTGGAGCCACGTTTTTCATGGCAGGATGAAACAATGGAGCATGAAGCACACAGATTCCGGCCTTATCAATAGAATTCTTTAAAAAGTCTTCATCACTTGAAAATTTAATTCCTAAATATTCCATAACATTTGACGAACCACAAGCGGATGAAACTCCATAATTACCATGTTTGGCAACTTTTACACCGGATCCGGCAGTCACAAATGACGATAGAGTAGAGATATTAAATGTGTCTTTTCCATCACCTCCGGTTCCACATAGATCTATGGCGTTGAACTCCTTCAGGTCTATTGGAATACACAATTCAAGAAGCGCATCCCGGAAACCTTTTAATTCTTCCAGAGTAATGCTTCGCATCATATACACCGTCAAAAAAGAAGCAATTTGACTTTGGTTATACTCGCCATTCGAAATATTCACAAGTACCTTTTTTGCTTCCACACTGGAAATACTCTCCTGATTTATAAGTCTGTTTAATAATTGTTTCATTAATCTAGATTTTAGACATTTTGAGACATTTTATTAAATGAAATTCATATTGTTTTAATAAAGTATTGATAGAATGCTATGTCTAAATCTTCTTCTTTGATATAACCTATTCTAATTGATAGTAATAATTGCGTGTTTAATTCATTTGCAGAACCATTTGCAATTCCTCAGGAAATTTCTAAACTCTTTATTTGAATTTCTACCAGCTCCTTCTGCAATATTGGATGGAATTGAAACGGCACACCTCTGAATTTGACTAATTAGTCCAAATTTTTCTTCTATTGGAATATTAGAAGTTATCTTATAGACTTTTTCAACCAAATCCATTGATTTTTGCCAAATTTTTAATTCTTTAAAATTATTCATATTCTTTTGTCTTATGTCTAAAATCTATGGTCTAACTATCAATCCAGTTCTTTAAAATTTCCTTTCCTTTTGGAGTTAATACAGATTCCGGATGGAATTGTACTCCTTTCACGTCATAGGTTTTATGGCGTAACGACATGATCTGTCCGTTTTCATCAAAAGAAGTAGCTTCCAACTCATCAGGGAGTTTGGTGTCAACCACCCAGGAATGGTATCGACCAACTTCAATATTCTTACCTAATCCTTCAAACATCGATTCATCATCAACTGTAATTTTGATCTGAGTTGAAACACCATGATAGACTTCATCCAGATTAATCAGTTTTCCGCCAAAAACTTCGCCAATAGCCTGCTGGCCAAGACAAACACCTAATATGCTTTTTGTTGAAGCATACGCCTTAATAATTGGTTTTAATAATCCTGCTTCATCAGGAATCCCAGGTCCGGGTGAAAGTACGATCTTATCAAAAGCTTCAACATCTTTTAATTCCAATTTATCATTTCTAACTACAGTTACATCACATTTTAGGTCTTCTAAGTAGTGCACTAAATTATAAGTGAAACTGTCGTAATTATCAATAACTAACACTTTTTTCATATCGATATTCTTTCTGCTATTTCAATGGCTTTTGTTAAAGCTCCTAATTTGTTATATACTTCCTGCAATTCATCTTCCGGTTTGGACTTTGAAACCAATCCAGCTCCTGCCTGCCAGTGCAATTGATGGTTTTTACTCAAAAAAGTCCTGATCATAATAGCATGGTTGTAATTGCCATTGAAATCCATGAAGCCAATAGCTCCACCATAAAATCCACGACTCGTTTTTTCGTATCTCTCAATGAGTTGCATAGCCATATGTTTTGGAGCTCCACTTAAGGTTCCGGCAGGAAAGGTATCGGCAACAACCTGCATTGTTGCTGTATCTTTATGTTTTTGTCCGGTGACCTTACTTACTAAATGGATCACATGAGAAAAGAACTGAACTTCTCTGTATTTTTCAACAGTTACATTACTTCCATGTCTGCTCAAGATCATTTCTTGCCAGGTCAACAAGCATAACATGCTCACTGTTTTCTTTGGCATCTTTGACCAATTTTTCTGCTAATTCGGCATCCTTTAAATCGTTACCGGTTCGTTTGAAAGTACCTGCAATTGGATGGATCTCGGCTTTTTCATTGCTTACAACTAATTGAGCTTCCGGTGAACTACCGAATATCTTGAAATTACCATAATCAAAGTAGAAAAGATAAGGAGATGGATTAATGCTCCTTAATGCTCTGTATACATTAAATTCATCGCCTTTAAATCCTTGTTGGAATTTTTTTGACAAGACCAACTGGAAAACATCTCCCCTTGCACAATGCTTTTTGGCAATCTCAACATGATCCATATATTCTTCATCTGATAGATTGGAAGTGATCTCACCTTTGAAATTAAATTGATATGAGGCAAAATTCTTAGCTTTAATTAAATGATCAATATCGTCAACATTATTTTTTGCATCAAAACAATGTGCAAAAATATAGGCTTCATTTTTAAAGTGGTTTATGGCAATAATATTTTGATATACTGCATAATAGATGTCGGGAATACTTAAAGATCCTTCCTTTTTCGAAATTTCAATATCTTCAAAATACTTTACAGCATCATAAGCTGTATAACCAAATATCCCATTATTAATGAACTTGAAATTCTCATTTGAATCAACTTCAAATCGCTTTGTGAACTTATGGATCTCTTTTGTAACATCCAATTCAGTAGTAGAATTTACTTGTAAACTTCCATCTGGAAAATTTTGAATAATTAGATCGTTCTCAACTTTTATTGATGCTATCGGATTACAACATATATAGGAAAAGCTATTATCGTTAGTGTGGTAATCACTGCTTTCCAGTAAAATACTATTGGGATATTTATCTCTGATTTTTAAATAGATACTTACGGGAGTAATGGTATCTGCAAGAATTTTTTTGTGATAAGTATTTAATTTATATGTCTTCATAAATTCTGAATTTATTTCAGTATCTCATTCTTCTTAATAAAATTTTAATTCGGGTGCTTATATTCTCAAACAATTCCGATAACTATCGGGACAGAACAAAGAAAAAGGCTTGTCGTGATTGACAAGCCTTTATATTTTGAATTAAATATACTATAGGATTAGTTCACGATCTAAAAGTTTCGAGAATTCCACCACCAAGTATTATTTAAAAATGTACTCATTTGATAAATATTGTTTCAAATATAGAAATGATATTTAGTTTATCAAATTTTTTATCAAATTAATTTTTTGTTAAAATCCTGGACAACTTATTGGCGGTTAGTTAACTTTACCGCATGAAGAAGTATTTATTGGTATTTATTTTGTTGGGAATCTTTTCATGTAAAAAAGAGACGCAAAATAATCTGGCTGTGTCTACTGATGAGAATGACCCAGTGTATCCGGAACTAAAAGTCATTGATTATTATGGCCTTGAGCCGCTATTACATAAAGAAGATGAGAAAACTTATGTAATTAATTTTTGGGCAACATGGTGTGCGCCTTGTATTAAGGAATTACCTTATTTTGAGAAGCTAAACACCGAGTATTCCAATAAGAATGTTGAAGTTATTTTGATTAGTTTGGACTTTCCCAAAAAATACGAAACGGCATTAAAACCGTTTATAAAAAAGCATGACCTTAAGTCGGAAATATATGCTTTTGATGACACGAATTCCAATTATTGGATTCCACAGGTATATTCAGATTGGTCTGGTGCTATTCCTGCCACTCTTATTTATAATAACAGAGATCGCGTATTCTATGAGAAATCATTTAAATATGAAGAATTAGAAAACGAGATAATTAAATTCTTAAAAAAATAGATTATGAAAACTTTACACATTGTAACCTTTTTAATTTTAACAGTATTAAGTTCTTTATCGAATAGTACAACACCAATTCCAGGATATAAAATTGGTGATGTAATTGAAGACTTCAAGTTGAAGAATGTTGATGGCAATTTGGTCTCTCTATCTGACTATAAGGATGCTAAAGGCTTTATCATAACATTTACTTGTAATACATGTCCTTACGCAAATATGTATGAAGATAGAATTATTGAATTGGATAAAAAATATGCATCAAAAGGATATCCTGTAATTGCGATTATGCCAAATAATACAAGCGTAAAACCAGGTGATAGTTTTGAAGAAATGAGGAAAAGATCTAATGTTAAAGGCTATACTTTTCCTTATTTAATTGATGAGAAGCAAGAGGTGTATCCAAAATTTGGAGCAACAAAAACACCGCATATGTATGTTATTCAAAAGACCAAAAAAGGAAATGTAGTGGAGTATATTGGTGCTATAGATGATAACTACAAGGATGCATCGGCAGTTTCTAAGAAATATGTTGAAGATGCGGTTAATGCATTGTTAGCCGGAAAGGAAGTACAGGAAAAAGAAACAAGAGCCATTGGTTGTTCAATAAAGGTTTAACCTATTAATTGTAACAATTGTTGCTTGTAATTTCTAACGAAGAGTTATTTTTGCCAAAAATTTATTGAAAATGTCAAATTTAACTCAACAACAATGGAACGAACTGCTAACAAGTGATGAGGATGCGGTAATATTAGATGTTCGTACACCAGAAGAATTTAACAGTGGAAAAATACCTAAATCCATTAATATAGATATTTATAAGGGCCAAGGGTTTATTTATCTTATTGATGAACTGGATAAATCAAAAAACTTTTATGTGTATTGCAGGTCTGGCGCCAGAAGCGGGCAAGCTTGTGCGGTTATGAATAAAATGGGAATCCCAAATGCCTATAATCTATTGGGAGGCATCATAGAATGGGGAGGAAAAATAGAATATTAAATCAATATAGAATTTGAAAAAATTATCGATCGTATTAGGTGTTGTTATAGGTTTGACCTTTTTAAATTGTAAACAAACTGCAGCTCAACATGCTACTTTGCTGGAACCAATGGAATTTAAGGAATTTTTATCTTCAAATGACGTCCTATTAGTGGATGTGAGAACTCCACAGGAATTCACTTCCGGCCATATTGAAAATGCCATTAATATCAATTTTTTATCTTCTGAATTTGATGAACAAATTCAAAAATTAGATACAACAAAAACATTAGTGATCTATTGTCGCTCTGGAAATAGAAGTGGTAAGAGCACATCTAAATTTGTGAAAGTTGGATTTGATCAACTTTACGATTTAAAAGGAGGCGTTTTGAACTGGGAGAAAACCGGACTGGAACTGGTTAAATAAATTATCCTCCAATTGTTATCATACTCCTGTTATTGGAGTGCTTTTTCGGATTGCTTAGTTTCTTAAAACTATTCATCCCAGCTCTCACGGCTTTCTTTTTATACATTACCTTCAGGATGCTTTCCTCTAATGATTCACCAGACCTCAAAATTTCTAATAGGTTCATTTCTTTATTGGAGAATAAGCAGTTCTTAATTTTTCCGTTGGCTGTTAAACGAATTCTATTGCAACTATCGCAAAACGGATTACTAACGGTACTTATGATGCCAAATTCTCCTTTAAAGCCTTCAATTTTATATCTGCGTGCTATTAAATTGGTTTCATCTTTTAGTTTAACCAAATTATTTGATCCAAAATGGTCATTAACCTGAGAAAGTATTTCATTTTGAGTCACTAGCTTTTCCTTATTCCAGTCATTTCCATCAAATGGCATGAATTCAATAAATCGAATATTCACTGATAATGCTCTTGTCAATTCAATGAAATCATTTACTTCATCGTCATTAAATCCATTGATCAAAACGATATTCATTTTCACATTAAATCCTTCATTGATCAGCAACAAAATATTTTCATAAGCTTTTTTAAACTGATCTCTTCTAGTAATGAATTTGAATTTATCTTCTTTCAAAGTATCTAAGCTCACATTGATATCATTCAATCCATATTTTTTAAATACATTGATGAATCTATCAACTAAAATGGCATTGGTTGTGATGGATAGTTTTACCCCTAATTTATGCAAACGTTTTAAGACATCTTCAAAATCCTTTCTTACCAGCGGTTCACCGCCAGTCAATCGTATTTTGTCAACACCATGATCAACAAAAATCTTGGCAATCTCATAAATTTCATCAGCATTCATGATATCGCTTCTTGGTGATAATTTCACACCTTCCGAAGGCATGCAATAGGTACAACGCAGGTTGCATTTCTCTGTTAATGAGATACGTAAATAACTATGTTTTCTACCGAATGAATCGGTTAATATTTGTTTTTCTTTAAGCATTTATATCGTGTTGTTGACCTCTTAATATTTTAAAAATGTGCAATAAGTGAGGAAATACTGCATCCATTGATTCTTTTGCTCCATTTGTTGACCCTGGTAAAGCCAGTATCAAACAATTGCCTATTGTTCCGGCAATACTTCTTGATAACATTGAATAAGGCATCCTATTTTGACCATAACTTCTTATGGCTTCTTCAATTCCGGGAATCCTTCTTTCTAAAATTGGTTCTAAAGCTTCCGGAGTAACATCTCTAAAAGACAAACCGGTTCCTCCTGTAAAAATGACCAGGTTGTTATTTTCTGATTGTTCGATGGTTTTGTTTCTAATGATATCTATTTCGTCAGGAATGATCTCGTAATTACTAATTTCAACATCGCTTTCCTCAAGTTTTTTAATGATTGCCTTACCTGCTTTATCTTCCTTTTTGCCTTGCGAAATAGTATCGGAACAGACTATCACACTGGCTTTTAATTTTGAAATATGTTTTGATTTAAAACTGGTTTTTCCACCGCTTTTTTCTAATAGTTTAATGGTACTGATCTCAATTTGTTTATCGATTGGTTTTAACATGTCATACATGGTCAAGGCAACTACAGAGGCACCATGCATAGCTTCAACTTCTACTCCGGTTTTGTAAATTGTTTTTACTGTGAGAATTATTTTTATGTTTAATCCATCTAATTCATATTCAATCGATGTAAATTCAATTGGCAAAGGATGGCAATCCGGAATAATGTTTTGTGTGTTCTTTACGGCTAATAAACCGGCTGTTTTGGCCATTTCAAAAACATTCCCTTTTGGAACCAGATTATTCTGAATGGCATCTATGGTCTCTTGTTTACTTACCTTTACAATTGCTTCTGCAACGGCAATTCTTAAAGTGTTTATTTTATTTGTAATATCTACCATTTTACAACTATTTGCTATTGACTTTCCATTGATGCGTATTATTTTGAAAGATCTCCTTTCCAAAAATTGGAACATCTTCCTTGACGCGATTGACGATATATTCTGTGGCTTCATAAACTTCTTTTCGTCTTTTAGACGATACAAATACAAAGAAGCATATTTCTCCTGCTTTCACTTTTCCTAAACTATGATAAATGTGCATGCAAGTAAGATCGAATTTTTTAAAAGCACTTTCTCTTATCTCAAATAATTTTTTATCAGCCAATTCTTCATAACAGGTATATTCTATGGCTCCAACAGATTTATCATCTATTTCATCTGCACGAACCTGACCTAAAAAGATATTATGTGCTCCAATACTATGCTTTGTTTGATGCTTGGCTATTGATTCTGCTATAAAATCAGGAGAAATGGCTCCTTCAATAAATACTATTTTCTTTTTCATTTTCTAATATATTTTTAATAACTCTTGCACCATCCTTTATGTTTTTTACTTTGTAAAACCCATGAATTTTTAAAAGGTTAATGGCTGTTAAACTTCTTATTCCATGCTGACAAAAAACAGAATATAGTTTCTCTTTTGAAAGTAGATGAATATCAGATTCCATTTTTGACAATGGCATCTTAATAATTTTTTCTGAATCGATTTCCGGTAATTCTCCATATTCTCTAACGTCAATCAATTGTGAATTGCCAGTAATGGCTTCCTGAGCATTAATATGTACGATTCGATCTATTAAATATTCCGACTCATAAAAGTCTCGATCAATTTTTATAGAATCATCTTTTTTAAATTTTATGATATCCTGGTTATTATTTAAAGTGTTATACAACAATAATTTACCTGAAAGTACATCGCCAGTTTCAAGAATAATTTTCATAACCTCATTGGCTTGTAGCATGCCTATTATTCCAACTGTTGTCCCCAAAACACCTGCTTCTTCACAGTTAATAACATTTGTTGTCTTCTTTTTGAATAAACAGCGATACGTTGGTCCGTTTTTATAATTAAATACGGAAACCTGACCTTCAAAGCGGTAAACAGAACCATAAACAAATGGTTTACCAGCAAGCATACAGGCATCATTAATCAAATATCTTATTGAAACCGTATCAGTCGCATCTACAATAACATCGTAGTTCTCCAATATAGAAACCGCATTTTTAGCATGTAAAAACTGGTTGTAAATATTTATTTCGATTTCAGAATTTAGTGGTCTGAGATGTGAAGCAGCTATTTCAACTTTAGATTTTCCTATTGAATTTTCTGAAAACAAAACTTGTCGTTGCAGGTTGCTTTTTTCAACGCGATCTCCATCAATAATTCCAATGGTTCCAATACCCGCCGCAGACAAATAAGGCAATATAGCATTGCCTAAGCCACCTGCTCCTATTACCAAAACTTTGGTATTTTTTAGTTTTTGTTGTCCATCAATTCCAACTTGTGGAAGATTTATTTGTCTTTTATATCGCTCCATAATTATCCACCCGCAAAAGGAGGTAAGATTGCTAATTCATCATTATTATTGATCTTTATATCATCATTTAATTCGACTATATTTTGATTTAGGGCAATTATTAATGGAAATCGTTTCAAATTATATTTGTCGCTCAGCTGTTCTATTAATTCAGATAATTTATCTGTTTTGCTAGAAATTTGTTCTTCATTGCAATTTGCTGCTTCTGCAATTTCTCCAAAGTATTTAACAGTGATTCTATCCATCATTTTTAACTGATTTCTTTTTCTTTATTTTCGATGATTTCCAACTCTTCTTTAGTGTTGATATTCCTTAATGACTCAAAATCTTCAGATTTAACTTTGATATTCAGACATTTCAGTTCTTTTAATAGGCTGACAAGCTTCAATTTATCTGAGTTAATGGCCTCTAAAAATTTTGGTGTAACATTTTTACTATAAATAGCTATCAATGGGTAACTATTCTTATTATCCGATAAAATAGTGACCTCATTTCTTACGGATAAATTGTTGATCAAATAGTTCTGAATTACTGAAGTTGATATGTTCGGAATATCGCAACTTAATATCAAATTGCTGTCAGTTTCGGAATGTCTAAGAGCCGAAAAAATACCACTAACAGGTCCTTTATCCTTATAAACATCAGATACTAAAGGATATCCAAAAGAGGAATATTCCAGATTGTCAGTGACCAGAAAAATATTACCTGTTAAGGGCTTTAATGCTTCAATAACCCACTGAATAAAGGGTTTATTTTTGTAGTGTACCATACCTTTTTCAGTTTGCATTCTGGAACTTTTTCCACCACAAAGTATATAAGCTGATATATTGGTTTGGTTCTTCATTTAGATTACAAAAAGTTTAATGGATGCCAGAAGTAAAACGAAGGATAGCAGATATGTTAAGGTTTGGTTAGAAAACCTTCTGCTTCCATAGATAGCCCCCATTGTGCCGCCAATAAGAGCGATAGGAACCAGCAGAAAAGAATCGAAAGGAATAGTATTGTTTTTGATTAAAAACCCTGAGATTCCTGCTACTGAATTTACAAAAATGAACAATGCTGAAACAGCTGCGGCTTCCTTCATGTTTCCCCAAGCTAATAGAATGATAATCGGACTTAAAATAATACCTCCTCCGATACCTATTAAACCAGAAAACAAACCGATTCCTAATCCAAATAATAGGGCTAAGGGAATATTTAACTCTCTTTTAATATCTTTTTCTCCACCCAGAAAACCCATCATGCGCAGGATGGCAATGAGCAGGAAGACCCCCAAAATTTGCTTGTATAATGTTGCGTTGATCGTTATGTAACCTCCAATAAATGCAGCAGGAATAGATGTTAGGGCAAATGGATAGAACAGTTTCCATCTAAAATGTTGGTTCTTTTTAAAATACCAAAAAGCAACTCCTGAAACAAAGATGTTCAAAAGTAAAGCAGTTGGTTTCATGAATGCTATTGGTAAAGAAAACAGTGCCATTAAGGCTAAATAACCACTAGCGCCACCATGACCAACACTAGCGTACAAAAATGCAATTACTATCAGTACTGCTGAAAAAACTAATAGGGATTCTATACTAAGTAAGTTCATATAGATAGTTTTTGAAATTCTTTTTCCAGATAATGCATACAATTAGAGTTGATGGTCTCAAAATCTCTGATGAGCTGTTTCCCATATTTGGTCAGTTTGGTGCCTCCACCATCTTTGCCTCCAATATTTGTTACAACTACTGGTTCATCAGTCATTAAATTCATGTCATTAATGAGTTTCCACGCTTTTCTGTATGACATTTTTAATTCTTTTGCTGCAGAGTTAATGGACATTTTATCATCAATCATTTTCAACAGTTTTATTCTGCCAAATCCCAGGAACGGAACTCCATCTTTTTCAATCCATATTCTGCTTTTTATTTCCACGATCTAAGTATTAAGAATTATACATTCAACTTCATCATTTGTATTGAGTATTTCTTTGTCATTAGGAATTCTAACAAGCACGTTACTGGTAGCAAATGAATGTAACATAGATGATTGTTGACCATGTAATATCTCGACCTCATTTCCTTTTAGTATGCCTTTTAAAAACAAGGTTTTGCCCGTTGTATTTTTATAACTTGAAACAGTTCTGACATTAATTCTGGGTAAATGAATATTTTCTGACCCTGTTATTTTGTTTAACAGAGGTGTGACATAAATATAAAAACAAGATAAGGCTGAAGCCGGATTTCCAGGCAGTCCAAAAACAAATTGGTCATTTTTTCTACCAAACCAAAGCGGTTTTCCCGGTTTTTGATTGACTTTATAAAATAGTTCCTGAACTCCATTTACTTTTAAGGCTTCCTGAACAAAATCATAATCACCGACAGATATTCCACCCGATATCAATACTAAATCTGAACTCTCCAGAGCTCTAGATATGGTGTTTTTGGTTTCTTCGAAGGTATCTTTTGTTTTAAAAATGGAAACTTCAGAAATTCCTAGATTTTTTAAGGCAGCATTCAGCATAAAAGAATTACTCTCATAGATCTTACCATCTTCCAATTGCTTTCCTGATTCCTGTAATTCATTTCCTGTCACGACTATCGAAACTTTTGGAGTTTTGTATACCAATACTTCACTAATTCCTATTCCGGTTAAAAAACCTATGGCTGCTGCATTTATCTTTAAACCTTTCCTAAGGACTACTTCTCCTTTTTTAACTTGCTCGCCAACTGGCCTAACATTATCAAATTTGTTTGGTAGCTTAGTGACTGATATAGAATTATTTGATCTGTTTACATGTTCCTGAATAACAATCGTATCTGCTTTATCAGGAACTAAAGCCCCTGTAAATATTCTTGCAGCCTGACCTTCTCTTAAATTAATTTTCTGGCCATCACCGGCCTTTGATTCTTCAACTAATTCATAAGTAGTTGAATCCGTCAATTTTATGGCATATCCATCCATAGCGGACTGTCTGAAAGGTGGCATATTTATAGGGGATACAATGTCCTCAGCAAGGATTTTATCAAAGGATGCTTCAATGGCAACTTTCTTTTTTGAAAAGGATAATTTAACCGACTCAATTATATTTAGTGCTTCAGAAAATGAGATCATAAAAAAGATAGCGTTATTCCCTGGCAAATATAACGCTATTTTTAAAACTAAATATTTGATTAGCTATTTTTTTTGATTTTTTCTAAGTGTAGGAATTCTAAAATAATTTGAATATTTAATGGAGTAGAATTATGATAAACAATTGATAATTAAGTTCTGATTTGGTGAAATCTAAATTTTAAATCATTAAATTTCAATATTAATCAATCAAATTTAAGGATTTATGAAATTAAAAATTTTATTAGTATTCTCGTTATTTTATTTCTCAAATGTCACATGGGCTCAAATTTATAAAATAGATTCTGGACATAGCAATGTTCAAATTAAAGTTGAAAGATTTGGAGTTATAGATGTTGTAGGGCGATTTAAGGATGTGCAAGGAACTATCATGTATGATGAAGGAGATCTTACCAGAACAACGGCAGAATCAACTATAAAAGTAGAAAGTTATGATGCCAATAATTTTGTAGGTGAAGACACTATTAAAAGCGTTATATTTTTGGATGTAGCAAATCACTCTGACATCACATTTAAATCAAAAGGCGTACTCATTAGGGATGCTAGTAATTTTTTAATTGGAGACCTAACCATTCGTGGTGTCACCAATGAGATACAACTACCTTTTACTATTAAAGGTCCTCTCAAGGATCTGGCTGTTCAAAAACAATCAATAGCGTTTAACGCACAAATAACTATTAATCGGCAAGATTATGCTATTGAATTAAAGCCAACTTTGCCTAATGGAACTAAATTGGTTGCTGATGAGGTAGACATAACTTTAAATATTTTAGCCATTGCAGAATAACATTTGTTTTAAGGAATTGGTCCTTGGTATTTTAATTTTAAGCAATTGGTTTACAATTGCTCAAACAGGCGTTTATGAAATAGATCCCAACCAATCAAAGCTTAGTTTTAAAGTATCTCATATGGGAGCTCTTAAAGTAAACGGAAATTTTTCACAATATTCTGGGCAATTTATTTTTCGTGATGAAGAACTACTAACTGTAAACTGCGATATTTTGGTAGAAAGTGTTAATACCAATAGTCAGGATAGGGATGATATAATTAAGAATGAGGCATATTTTGATATTGGTAATTATCCATACATCGAATTTCGATCAGATGATTTTCTTGTAAAGGATAATAAAAGATATTTAAAAGGTATGCTTCAAATTAAGGAATCAGTAAACACGCTTACATTTCCATATGATCTTTCATATAATAAAACTTTAGGTCAAGTTAAACTAATGGCAGACACTGAAATCAGTAGAAAAGATTTCAACCTTGTATTTGGTTCTATGAATGGTCTAATAGGAAACAAAGTTCGTATTAAACTAGAGATTATCGCTATCAGGCAATAAGCCCAAAATTTCTATTAATTATTTATAAATTGAATATAGCATTATGGACTAAAAGTACAAATAATGAAAGCACGATTGTAATTAAGATACCTGCTACTATTTTTTCGTAAATCTTCATTGTATTCATGATAAAAGTATTTTATGGTTAATAATAAAACTAAAACACTATCAATTCACATTTGGGAGATCTGGGAGGGATTCAAAACGTAAAGTAAAGTTTAACTATATAAATTCATTTTAGTGATTAATAATATACCAAAGGTCGTAAAAGCCTTGTATTAATCACAAAAAACTCTACCAAAGGCAAATAAAACTATATAATTCACAAAAAATTCCATGAATTGCAAAAATCCTAGCCGAAGGTTTTTCATTTTTATAATAAAAAAAACCGTAACAGATCTTAATTATTTTGTTACGGTTTTTAATTG
>CAVRNW010000031.1:0-17739 GCA_963722665.1 uncultured Flavobacteriaceae bacterium | reverse complement strand
ACCTGTTTCAATTTTTTGGTTCCGACGCGACCTTCGTTTAAATGATAATGCAGGATTGTTCCATGCCTTGAATTCAGATTATCCGGTCTTACCTATATTTATTTTCGATACAGATATTTTAGAAAGATTACCTAAGGATGATAGTCGCGTGTCCTTTATTCACGAGCAGTTACTTCAAATTCAGAAAAAACTAAAAAAAATTGGTAGCAGCATTGCAGTTTACAGTGGTAAACCTCTCGAGGTATTTAAAAAACTATTGGCTCAATTTGACATCAAAGAGGTTTATACCAATCACGATTATGAGCCTTATGCCATTTCCAGAGACAAGGAAATAGAATCACTTTTGTCTGATAAAAATATTACTTTTAATACATACAAGGATCATGTTATTTATGAACGAAATGAGGTTGTCAAGCAGGACGGTTTACCTTATAAAGTCTATACACCGTATTCAAAAATATGGCTGGAACATTTTAAAATGGATGGGTTAACGTTCTACCCTTCTGAAGATTTCTTGGATAATACTGTTAAATCACAAGATCTTCCATTTCTTTCCTTGAAGGACATTGGTTTTAAACCATCATCAATTAAGATAAAAAATTACAATATTGGTGATTCAATTATCGATGATTATGAAGCTACGAGAAATTTTCCGGCACAGGAATCCACATCCAGAATTGGACCTCATCTAAGATTTGGTACTGTTAGCATTAGAAAAGTTGTTGAAAAGGCATCAAAACATAAGAATATAACCTTTTTAAAAGAGCTGATCTGGCGAGAATTCTTTATGCAGATCTTGTGGCATTTTCCACATACAGTAAACAATAGTTTCAAACCACAATATGACCGGATAGAATGGAGGAATAATGAAATAGAGTTTAAAAAATGGTGTGATGGTGAAACGGGATATCCTCTGGTAGATGCCGGAATGAGACAATTGAATGAAACCGGATTTATGCATAACAGAGTACGCATGCTTGTTGGTAGTTTTTTATGCAAGCATCTGTTGATTGATTGGCGCTGGGGAGAAGCCTACTTTGCTGAAAAATTGCATGACTATGAAATGGCCAGTAATATTGGAAACTGGCAATGGGTTGCAGGAAGTGGTGTTGATGCAGCACCTTATTTCAGGATATTCAATCCAACCACTCAAATTCAGAAATTTGATAAGGAACATAAGTATATCAAGACTTGGGTTCCGGATTATCAGGAACTCACCTACCCTAACCCAATTGTGGATCATAAGACTGCTAGAGAGCGCTGTTTGGACACCTATAAGTCTGCTTTAACCTAATAAACTTATTATTTATACCCTTTCTATTTTAGCGCCGATAGCTCGCAGACGTTCATCAATGTTTTCGTAACCTCGATCTATCTGTTCTATATTATGTATGGTAGAAACCCCATCAGCTGATAAGGCGGCAATTAACAATGAAACTCCGGCTCTAATATCCGGCGAGGTCATAGTGGTTGCTTTTAAAGTCGATTTAAAATCATGACCAATGACGGTCGCTCTGTGCGGATCACAAAGAATGATCTTTGCCCCCATGTCCAACAATTTATCAACGAAGAACAAACGGCTCTCAAACATCTTTTGATGAACCAGCACTTCTCCCTTTGCCTGAGTGGCAACAACTAAAACGATACTCAACAGATCGGGTGTAAACCCAGGCCATGGAGCATCAGCCACTGACAAAATAGAACCGTCAATATAATTCTGTATCTCATAACCATTCTTATGTTCAGGAATATGAATGTCATCTCCTTTACGTTCAACGGTTATCCCTAATTTTCTAAAAACATTCGGGATCTGTCCAAGATCGTCCCAGCTCACATTTTTTATGGTCAATTCACTGCGAGTAATTGCAGCAAGACCTATCCAGCTGCCTATTTCGATCATATCAGGCAACATAGTATGTGTAGTGCCTTTTAGTTCTTTAACACCCTCAATATGTAAAAAATTGGAGCCAATACCTGTGATTTTTGCTCCCATTCTGTTCAGCATTTTACAAAGCTGTTGCAAATATGGTTCGCAGGCCGCATTATAGATACTTGTTTTACCTTTGGCTAAAACAGCAGCCATAACAATATTAGCAGTTCCGGTAACTGAAGCTTCATCCAGAAGCATATAGGTGCCTTTCAGTTCTTTGGCTTCTACTCCATAAAAGGTATCTTCGGTATTATACCTAAACCTGGCACCCAGGTTAACAAAGCCTTCAAAGTGTGTATCCAGACGTCTACGTCCTATTTTATCTCCTCCCGGTTTCGGGATATATCCTTTTCCAAACCTTGCTAAAAGTGGGCCAACGATCATAATAGAACCTCGAAGTCCTCTTCCTTCTATTTTAAAAGCATCAGATTCCAAATAGTCCAAATCGATTTGATCTGCTTGAAATTCAAAAGAACCTTTGGCTAGTTTTTTTACTTTTACTCCTAAATGTTTCAGTAAAGTAATAAGCTTGTTAACATCTACGATGTCAGGAATGTTGTGGACTGTAACTTTTTCCGGAGTTAGAAGAACGGCGCATAAAATTTGTAAGGCCTCATTTTTGGCCCCTTGAGGTTGGATCTCACCCTTTAGTTGGTGACCACCTTCAATCTTAAAGGTTTTCATAGAGATATAAGACTGTTATTTATTAGTAACGTTTTTTGTATTTGTTGGACTTCTTAGTTACCTTTTTACTAGCAAATTTTTTCTTACTCCTCATTAGACTAGTTGAATCTGAGAGATCTTCATCAGAATTCTTCAAGTCGATTTTACCATCAGACAATTCAATAAGATGATTGTAGATCACATCATCTTCAACCGTGTCCTTATTCCAGTTAAGAAAACATTTCTTCATATGGTTGGCAATGGTATATTTCAAGGCTTCCTTCATTTCACCTTCTTCCCAGGTATTACAAACATCAATCATGGTCTTGATGTTATTACCATAGAATCTGTATTTAGGATGGTTTTGCGGATATTCTAAAGACTCCGGACCCTCCATTAATAATTCCTTTGAAGGTATTTCATAAGGTGATTCGGCATCCAATTCAAAATTGGACATAATAAATAGCTGATCCCAAAGTTTATGCTGAAAATCTGATACATCGCGCAAATGAGGCTGCAAATTCCCCATCACAGAAATTATGGCCTTTGCCAACTTATTGCGCTCCTCCTTGGTCTCTCTGGATTTGGCGTAATTGATCATTTTTTGAATATGCCTGCCATATTCAGGAATTATTAAATGTTCCCGTTCGGTGTTGTATTCTAAATCGTCTATCAAAATAAAATTTATGTGTAGAATTATATAATAAATGCTTGAAGTATTCTTACTTGCGCAAAGTACAAAAAAATTACAACTAAGCCTCTAAATTATAACGAAATTACGCCTTCAATATTATACTCGATTTCACGGTATTTTGCTATGACGGCATCAGGATTTTTCATCTTGACATTTACTGATACACTTGTATACTTGCCGTTTTTGGATTTTATGGTGTTGATCACTGCTCCCATATTATCAAAAAGTTCTTCAATTTGAATGATCTTTTCCTGATCGGATTTTATTATAAATTTATAAAGATAAATACTCGGCCACAGACTCGTATCAATTAACTGTTGTCGTAACTTTTTATAAAAAGCGTCTTTATTATTGTTGGTACTCATAAGATATTTTTTACTTTGTAAATATACACTTTACTGTGCATTTTTATTTTAGTAATTTTATAGCCAAAACCTTGCCATTTTGGATACAAAGAAAATTGTCATTACAGGAGGACCTGGAACAGGAAAATCTGCAATAATAGCAGAATTACTTCAACGTGGTCATAATTGTATGGTGGAAATATCCAGACAAGTAACGCGTGAGGCTCAAAAAAATGGCACAGATCAACTGTTTTTAACCAATCCATTACTTTTTAGTGAGTTACTCCTAAAAGGAAGAATAAAACAATATATTCAGGCTAATAATTTAGATTCTGAGTTTGTTTTTATGGATAGAGGAATACCCGACGTTTTGGCATATATGGATTATATCGGTGATAAATATCCAATAGGATTTATTGACAGTTGCAAAAGCCACGTTTATGATCAAGTCTTTATTTTATCTCCCTGGCAAGAAATATACGTTAGTGATAACGAGCGGTATGAAAATTTTGAGCAGTCCGTGAAAATTCATCATCATTTATTAAATACTTACGAAAAATACGAATACAATTTAATTGACGTTCCTTTTGACGGAGTTGAGAAACGTGCCGACCATATTTTGGAAATTATCAAGTCAATTTAATGGAACATCCAATACAAATACTGGAACGCTATTGGAAATTCACCAATTTCAAACCTTTACAGGAAGAAATTATCAATAGTGTTATGGAAGGTGAAGACACCTTTGCCTTACTACCAACCGGAGGAGGAAAATCTATTTGTTTTCAGATTCCTGCTTTAGCAATGGAAGGTATTTGTATTGTCATCTCTCCTTTGGTAGCTTTAATGAAGGATCAGGTCAATAGCCTGAAAGATAAAGGGATCAAAGCGATGGCACTAACCAGTGGTATCCCTTATAATGAACTTGATTCCTTATTAGACAACTGCATCTACGGAAACTATAAGTTCCTCTATCTGTCTCCTGAACGCCTGCAACAGGAATTGGTTCAGAGCAGGATCAGGCAAATGAATGTCAACTTAATTGCGGTAGATGAAGCCCATTGCATCTCACAATGGGGTAATGATTTCAGACCAAGCTATAAGAACATCAAAATACTGCGTGAACTGCATCCCCAGATCAACATAATTGCCTTAACTGCATCGGCAAGACCGAAAGTGGTTAAAGATATCATACTCGAGTTGGATTTACTGCAACCTAAAATATTCAAACAATCATTCGCCCGACCAAATTTGGCCTATATGGTTTTTAATGAAGAAGATAAGCAGTATCAACTGGAAAACATTCTTAAAAAGAACCGGCAATCCTCGATAATTTACGTCCGTACAAGAAAGTATTCAATAGATATTAGCAACTATCTGGAAAATAAAGGATTTTCCAGTACCTTTTATCATGGAGGCATCTCCAATGAAGAAAAAGATGATCGCTTGCAAGAATGGTTAAATAATCAAAAACAAGTAATTGTCGCAACCAGCGCTTTTGGAATGGGAATTGATAAACCTGATGTAAAAACAGTTATTCATATCAATTTACCGGAAAGTCTGGAAAGTTATTTTCAGGAAGCGGGTAGAGCCGGCCGAAACGGAGAAAAGGCCTACTCCATCATCCTTAAAAACAAAGGTGATGAGACCACGCTCAGGAATCAATTCTTAAGTGTGTTACCAAATACAGATTTTGTAAAGCAAGTTTACAAGAAACTCTGTAATTATTTTCAGATATCCTATGGCGAAGGTGCCTACACGACTTTTGATTTTGACTTCAATGACTTTTGTAAGGCTTATGATTTTTCCGGTATGATAGCATATAATGCGCTTCAGGTCCTGGATAGAAACAGCATTCTCAGTTTAAGTCCTCAATTCAAGAACAACTCATTCCTTCAGTTCAAACTATCGGGTAATAAATTATTTTCATATCTGGACAACAATCAAAATATCAATTTAATTACCAAATCAATTTTGCGAACCTATGGAGGCGTTTTTGATCAGGAAGTAAAAATAAATATAGGTTTAATATCGTCAAAAGTGAATACTACTGAGCGGTCCATTATTAGTACTTTAAAACAACTTGAAGCAGATTCCGTCATCACCCTTAAACTTGGAAATTCTGATACAGAGATCACATTTATTGAGCCTAGAGAAGATGATAAGACCATCAACCGAATCGCAAAAAATATCGAAGCTCAAAACAAATTGAAACAATTCCAGGTTGATCAGGTAATAAAATATGTAAATAATGATACCATATGTAAAAGTATTCAGCTACTCACCTATTTTGGGGAAACAGATCTGAAACCTTGCGGAATTTGTTCTGTATGCATATCGAAAAAGAAAAGTCGATCAAAATTAGATCTTGATGAAATAAAAGATACCATTCTGGAAGTGCTGACAGAGCAAAATTTATCTTCCAGAGATCTAACCGAAATAGTATCTTCATCAGATGCTGCTATCAAAAAAGTTTTAACCGAACTTTTGGAAGATAACCTGATAGAAATAACAGGATCGAATACTTATAAATTAAAATAATGAAGAAACGGGATTTACGAATTGTATTTATGGGAACACCTGATTTTGCGGTCAGTTCCTTAAAAAAGCTGGTTGACAAAGATTACAATATTGTTGGAGTTATAACTGCTCCAGACAGGCCGGCTGGTCGCGGGCAAAAAATTCATGAAAGTGCAGTCAAGCAATATGCCAGATCCAAAAACCTGACCATATTACAACCAACAAATTTAAAAAGTGAAGAATTTTTAAATGACTTAAGATCCTTAAGTGCCAATCTTCAAATAGTGGTCGCCTTTAGAATGCTCCCAAAGGCAGTCTGGCAAATGCCGGAATATGGAACTTTTAATTTGCATGCCTCACTGCTACCAAATTATCGTGGCGCGGCTCCTATAAACTGGGCTATTATTAATGGTGAAACCAAAACCGGTGTGTCCACCTTTTTTATAGATGAAAAGATCGATACAGGTGAAATGATACTGCAGGAAGAGGTCAACATTGAACCAACGGAAAATGCAGGAAGTCTGCATGACAGATTAATGGCTATTGGAAGTGATCTGATCATTAAAACTGTTAAGTTGATTGAATCCAATACTGTAAAAACCACACCTCAGCCTGAGAATTTAAATGCAAAAACGGCATATAAGCTGAATAAGGACAATTGTAAAATTGACTGGAATGAGGATTTAGGGATCATTTATAACAAAGTTCGTGGTTTAAGTCCGTATCCTGCGGCCTGGAGTATATTGAGTAATGATCATGAAGAATTACCTGTCAAAATATATGAGGTGGACAAGGAAGAACAATTACATAATAATTCAATTGGTTCCATAATCACAACAAAAAATGATGTGAAGGTTGCCGTAAATAAGGGTTATATTAGTTTGAAGGAGATCCAGTTGCCCGGAAAACGTAAAATGGACATAAAATCCTTGTTAAACGGCTATAATTTTCATTCAGATGCCAAAATGCTTTAAAACCCTTATTATTGTTGGGCCTTAAAAAACTTAGAAATAAAGCTCAGCTTTATTAACAAAAGACATAAGTTATCAACAATATTTCGCTTTTCCCTTGCTATTACTTGCGTGAATGAATTTTAGGTATAATTTTGCATTGGATATAACAATAACGTTAACCCAAGTATTTTATTAATATTTAAAAATTAAATTATGAACAAAACAGATTTAATCGAAGGAATGGCTGAAAACGCTGGAATCACTAAAGCAGCAGCAAAAAAAGCATTAGAGTCTATGTTAATTGACGTAGAAGGTGCACTTCAAAAAGGTAAAAGAGTTTCTTTAGTAGGATTCGGTTCTTGGTCAGTTTCTAGAAGAGCTGCAAGAGATGGAAGAAACCCTCAAACTGGTAAAACTATAAAAATTAAAGCTAAAAATGTTGTTAAGTTCAAAGCTGGTTCTGATCTTTCAAAAGCAGTAAACTAAGAATAACATGAATAAAATTTAATTAAAAGCTCCTTTTTAGGGGCTTTTTTTTATAGAAAATTCCCAAATAATTTGATTTTCAATAAAATAATTCTATTTTTATTTTCAAATCAGTCTTAACCATGATACTTACAAAGCCCAAAAAAGGGAATCTTTTAATTGCTGAACCTTCTATAATTGGTGATATTTCATTTAACCGTTCTGTTGTGATATTGGCAGATCACACCGAAGAAGGATCCATAGGATTTATCCTGAACAAACCATTTGATTTTGGTGTCACAGACCTGGTACCTGAAATTGAAGTAGAATTTAAAGTTTACAATGGTGGCCCTGTTGAACAGGACAACCTTTACTTCATTCATCAAATTCCAAACCTTATACCTAATAGCATTGAGATCTCACAGGGAATCTTTTGGGGAGGTGATTTTACAACCATAATTGATCTGATCAATGACCTGAAGGTCACTAGCGAGGACATTCGTTTTTTCCTTGGCTATTCCGGCTGGGATGAAAATCAGTTAGAAACTGAATTACTGTCCAATTCCTGGGTGATCGTTAAAAATAGTTACAAAACGGATATAATTTCCAAGGAGGACGATTCCTTCTGGAAAGAAAAAATGCTTGAACTTGGCGGCAAATACAGCATCTGGTCCAATGCACCGGAAAACCCTAGTTTTAACTAGTTCAATCTTATCTTTGTATTCAGTTTAGAAAGTAAGGCTCTGGAAAGATCCGTACTAAAAGTCTTTTTCCTATACTTTGATACTGGCTTGATGCCCTGTATTACATTAGTAATGAATAATTCATCTGCCTTTTGCAGCTCAAACGGGGAAACAGATTCCTCCACCATGGTCACTTCAGGCATGGTCTTTACAATATCCATGACCTGCTTTCGCATGATCCCTTTTAAACATCCATCGGTCAATGGTGGTGTTTTAAGAATATTATCCTTCAATAAAAAAATATTTCCATTCAAGGCTTCAACCACATGCTTAACATTATTCAAGACCAAGCAATTATCAAGGTCATTCTCTTTGGCATAAATGCTTCCAACTACATTCAATATCCTGTTATTGGTCTTTAAGGTTGACAACAGATCAGCAGATACATAAAAATCCTTGAACAGGTCCACTTCATAGGCTTCTTCCTGTAACAAATAATGTGCATTGTCAAGTGCTTCAGCAGTAATAATAAACCCAATAGTGTTCGTTTCCGGACCATACAATCCGCCTTCTGCCCTATGCACCAAAAATCTTACTTTGGAATTGGTTGTTTCCAATCCGTTGGCATGAATAGTGTCCAATATTTGCTGCTCAAGATATTCCATTGTGAAGGTCATAGGTATCTCCATTCTTAAAATACGCATGGAGGCCATTAACCTGAAATAGTGATCCTCCCAGAACAAAATTTTTGTCTCTATCACCTTTATGGTCTCAAATAATGCATCACCATACCTGTAACCTCGATTATTGATGGAGATTTGTTCGTGTTCTGTAAGGGTTCCGTTAGAATTGATCATAAAAAAAGTCCCGAAAATCCCGATAGCCATCGGGACGGGACAAATATACGGTTTAAAGATGTAATTTTATTAAGCTGATCCTAATACCTGCTTCAGATCGGATATTTGATTATCCCAAAGCATTTTGGACTCATCCACCTCATCTTCTTCAGAAAAATCGGTTACCATAAGGGACACATCCTTGGTTATTTCATCAACCTGAATGCGTATTTCAAAGTAATAACTGCTGTTCTCATCGTCGCCATTATCCAGCCACTTGAACTTAACGCGTTCGCCATTCTTTTTAGTTAAGAGTTTAGCGCGTTCTTCACTATCATCCCAAATAAAGGTGAACAGTTCACCCCGCGAATTCACATTATCTGCAAACCACTCAGACAATCCCGAAGGGGTAGAAATGTACTGATATAATAGCTGTGGTGATGCGTGTATTGGAAATTCTATTTCAAATTTGGTCTTCTCTGCCATGGAATCATATTAAGGAGCCTAATATATACATTATTTAATTATTAAAAAAAAAACGGGAAAATAATTTAATAGCTTATGTTTGCACTCCTATTTTTTGTTTTTATATTTGCAGCCATCAATAAATGGCGAGGTAGCTCAGCTGGTTAGAGCGTCGGATTCATAACCCGGAGGTCGAGGGATCGTGCCCCTCTCTCGCTACAGATTAAAACCTGATACTAAATTGTATCAGGTTTTTTTATGTAATGTTCCAAAATTATTGGTACATCTAATAGAGAATTTAATAATGGCCAACTATGCATAGGATTACAACATAACAATTCTATTGCAGCATTCAATTTTATTGAACTCAATGGCTTTAGTTTTAATCGAAGACGGTTTGAATTAAAAGATAACGAATCCTATCTGCTAAATATGTGGACATTTCATGAATTCAGAGGTAGGAACTTAGCGCCCTATTTGCGTTTTAAGAGCTATCAGTTTCTTAAAGATCATGGAAGAGATGTAAAATACAGTATTTCAAATTATTTTAATAAATCATCAATAAAATTTAAAAACAAATTGAATTCCAAGCACTTAAAACTGTACTTAAGTGTTATTCTTTTTAAAAAATATTATTGGAATTTTAAACTGAAAGACTATTGATCGAAATACTCAAAAACGAGAATTCTATATTAAAAATTTAAAATATACAGTACAACCGACCTATGAGTTTTGACAACACCGGATTAGAAATAATTACCACCAAAGATAAATGGAATAGATTATTGAACGATATAGGTAATTACGATTATTATCATACTTATGATTATCATATCATAGAGAAGTTGGATGATCGATATCCGGTTTTACTTAATTACGTTGAGGGGGATATTATTATTGCTATCCCGTTTTTAATAAGAAAAATAGCCAATACTGATTATTACGATGCTACGTCGGTATATGGTTATGCGGGACCAATTTCTAAAGGTGTAACAGCCGACTTTGATAATACATTGTTTCTGGAAAAACTGCATGTTTTTTTTGAAGAAAACAACATTATTTCCGTTTTTTCCAGACTCCATCCATATATTGATAAGCAGGAATATGTTTTAAAAAATTACGGCAGCATAATCAATAAAGGTAAAGTAGTAAACATTGACTTGAATTTAAATCTTTATATTCAGAAGAGAAGGTATCAGGAAAGGCTTCAGAACCTACATTAACAGGTCACGAAGAAATTGCCTGGTAAAAAAATTGGAAACAAAAGAAGAATTATTGGAGTTTATAGATATCTATTATGAAAATATGAACCGCGTAAATGCAGCCAAGTATTTTTATTTTTCCTATGACTATTTTAAAAAATTACTGAACAGTTGAGCATCTTTAGCAACGTGGTGACAAATTTCAGTTCAATATAAATTGAATTATCTTTTACAAGAAACCGTACCAAGTTGTTTTGTGACATAAACAGCCTCCTTCAATGTAATTTATAATGAACAAACAACGATTCCTTATTTAGATTTAAATCGTCTTTTTCTAAAGATTTTAAGGATTTTAATTCTTCTTATGACATTGACTTTTCCAGAATACAGGGTTTGATCAAAATTGTAGCAAGTCGTTAAACAAAATCCATTTGTATCTGATATTTTCTTAACAAAATGGTTGGCTAATTTTGTTTAACAGTAATAAACTATTTTGTATGGGCAGAAATCACACCAAAGGCATTTCATTTAAAATAATCAAGAAGGAATCTGCCAATATTAAAAAATCGATTGTTCTAATTTATGATGTTCCTGATTATTTTGATTTGGATACATCTGTTCTACCAGAAAAAGTAAAGTTGTATCGCATCAAACAATACCCTGGATATTTAACAGACCTTAGGAAATTTAAAGAATTAAACCATTATATACAATCTACCTTTCGTAAAAAAACCAGATATAGTTTAAATAGATATCAAAGTCGATTAGAGTTATGTTTTGATATATCTTACCGTATGTATTATGGAGAGATCGAAAAAAAAGACTATGATCTTCTTTTTGATACTTTTAAAAAATTACTTGAGAAACGTTTTACAGATAAGCAAATAACCAATAATAATCTCAATCCGGAAGAATGGGACTTTTATTTTGATGTGGCTTTCCCAATGATTCTTAAAAAGCAGGCTTCCTTATTTGTGGTCTATGAAGGTTCAAACCCTATTGCAATATCACTTAACTACTTTTCTGAAAAAATACTGTTTCATGGCATTACTGTATTTGATATAGATTATTCCAAATTCAATTTAGGGAAAATTGCGTTGAAGAACCTTTTTTTATGGTGCTTTAATAATCAGATTCAAATTTTTGACTTTTCAAAAGGTTATTATGATTACAAAACACATTGGTCTAACAAAAGATACAATTTTGAATATCACTTATATTTTGACAGGTCATTGATACTGATCAGATTTATGGCCTATTCTATAAAAACATACTTTGAATTAAAACAATTTTTAAGAGAAAAAGAATTGAATAAAACCTTGCATCGATTGAGTTATTGGTTTAAGAGAAATTCTGAAAAATCAAGATTTATGACCAGCTTTAGTTTCTCAGATATACGTCATAACTATGAGGATGCTGAATTACAGGAAATTAATCTGTTAAGTGAAGAATTCAAAATACTAAAAAAAATAGCCAATGAGTTTTTATTCCTAAATAAGGAATCACTTAAAGATCTTAAAATTATGAAAGTGAAAGACAAGGAATCTGCTTTCATATTTAAAGGCAAAAAATTGAGTAAATATCTTGACCTACATTAACAGAAATTATGTTTTTAAATCCTATTAAAACATACAAAGGGTTAATCTTTTTTCCAATTCTGTTAAAGTTCCTCTAAATACCACCTTTTTATCTCACAGTTTTAATAATATTACCGAACGAAAACAGGCTGTAAGGATTGTGGATTCAATATGACTATTCCTTAAACCTAACAAGACTAAAATATATGGTTCCCGTAGATATAATTGACAGAATAAAAGCGCATAAAAAAAGACCGAATCTTGACTTCAGATTAAAAACCAAGACGGAGCAATTTACAGACGAACTATTTCACACTCTCTTCGATGCCAATGTGTCGGTTGAGGATCATCTCAAAAAGCTGGCAGTCGATTTTGACGTGCTGACAAATCTGGCTTGTTTTAATCCGGATGCATCGTGCAATACGATCTGGAAAACATTTTTGTCTAAGCTTCCCGAGATCATTGAAAAACTGAACCAAGATGCCCAGGATATCCTTGATAATGATCCTGCTGCAAAATCGTTAGATGAGGTCTACCTCTCCTATCCCGGATTTTATGCCATTGCCGTTTACCGTTTCAGTCATGAATTCTATAGGATAAATATGCCTTTAATACCCAGACTCATGAGCGAGTATGCACACAGACTGACCGGAATAGATATCAATCCGGGTGCAGAGATTGGCAGTCCATTCTTTATTGACCATGGCACCGGAATCGTCATTGGGGAAACAGCCATTATCAAAGATCATGTTAAATTGTATCAGGGTGTGACACTGGGAGCCTTGCAGGTAAGCAAGGATATGCAGGGAATAAAACGGCATCCAACTGTTATGGATAATGTGACCATTTATGCCAATGCCACTATTTTGGGCGGTGATACAGTCATTGGAAGGAATTGTACCATTGGAGGTAATGTCTGGATCATAGAATGCATACCTGAAAATACCTTGGTCTACCACACGTCTGAAACTAAATTGAAACCTAATAAATAATAACGCATCTTGAAAACCAATCAGCTTTTTGATATTATTGGTAATACACCCTTGGTAAAGGCCAATCATTTAATTAAGAATGACAATATCACCTTATTGCTAAAACTGGAAGGCAACAACCCCGGAGGCAGCGTTAAGGATCGTGCTGCATATAATATGATCAAATCGGCATTGGAACGAGGGAAATTAATAAGTATACCAAATTAATTGAAGCCACCAGCGGCAATACAGGCATTGCCTTAGCCATGATAGCCAGTGCCTTTGGATTGAACATTGAACTGGTGATGCCCGAAAATTCCACCAAAGAACGCATCCAGACCATGGAAGCTTATGGAGCAAAGGTCACCTTGACTCCTTCCGATATTGGGATTGAAGGCTCCCGAGATCATGCAGAGCAAAAAGTCAGGAATGAAGGCTATTTTATGCTCGATCAGTTTGCCAATGACGACAACTGGAAAGCACATTACAAAACCACAGGTCCAGAGATATGGCGTGATACTGAAGGTTTGATCACGCATTTTGTATCGGCTATGGGAACCACAGGGACCATTATGGGAACCTCAACATACTTGAAGGAAAAGAATAGCGACATCCAAATAGTTGGTGCGCAGCCAACAGATGATTCCAGAATACCCGGGAATCAGGAAATGGCCTGAAGCCTACCTGCCAAAAATATTCGATAGAAAAAAAGTGGACCGGATCATAGAAGTAAGTGAAGATGAAGCCAGAGCCATGACCAGACGACTGGCAAAGGAAGAAGGTATCTTTGCAGGCATGAGCAGTGGCGGCTCGGTGACGGCGGCTTTAAAACTGAGTGAAACTTTGGATAAAGGCCTTATTGTTGCCATTATTTGTGATCGCGGAGACCGTTACTTATCTTCTGATCTGTTCTCATCTTAAATAGGAAGAAATCCAATTCTTTGGTTTTATTTTCTACCGAAAATTAAAATAGGTTAATAGACAAAGCCAGGTAATTTAAATGCAATAGTAGAAATAACCTCAACTCAATTTAATACTTCTCCGGTACAAATGTCTGATAGTCCATAGGCGGGCGCACATAACCTTCGTGTTTAGGTAATTCCGGAAGCGTTACAGGCTCAAAATTCATAGGTTTATAAGGAATTTTACTCAAAATATGACTAATGCAATTAAGTCTGGCCTGTTTCTTGTTATCTGCATTTACAACATACCAGGGCACTTGTTTTGTGTCTGTATGAGCAAACATGGCGTCTTTGGCTTTTGAATATTCCAGCCATCTGGAACGTGATTCAAGATCCATAGGACTAAATTTCCATCGCTTCATTGGGTTTTCAATCCGACTTTTAAAACGTTTTTCCTGTTCTTCATCACTTACAGAAAACCAGTATTTTAACAGTATAATCCCAGACCTTACCAGCATACGTTCAAATTCCGGACAGGAACGTAAAAACTCTTCGTATTGCTTTTTTGTACAAAAACCCATGACCTTTTCAACACCGGCTCTGTTATACCAGCTTCTGTCAAAAATTACGATCTCCCCTGCGGCAGGTAAATGTTGTGTATATCTCTGAAAATACCATTGTGTCTTTTCTCTTTCGGTTGGTACACCTAAAGCTACCACCCTGCAAACACGCGGATTCAAGGGTTCGGTAAAACGTTTGATGGTCCCTCCTTTACCGGAAGCATCTCTGCCTTCAAAAACGATCACGACTTTTAGTCCCTGATTTTTCACCCATTCCTGAAGATGAACGAGTTCATTATGCAACTCAGAAAGTGCTTCTTCGTAGTTTATTTTTTTAATTGCCATGTTCAAAGTTAGGAATAAAACATGAAATCTTTTTAACTTAAACCCTATTAAATTATCGTTAATAATTAAGTCTTTAGTATTAAAATAGTTTCAACGCAGGTTGGGACTCTTTTTTTAGTACGCTTATTTACTATAACAATCTCAACTGTCCCTACTGACTTTTATCATTGTTTTTTGTCTTAATAGAAAGACATTTAATATCACTAAAACTGATATGAATCTATTATTATTTATCAAAAACCATAAAATATGTACGATAAAAAATCAGACCTGGCAGGACCAGGTATCAGTACTTATGAAAAAGTAAGTAAAATTCTTCCCGACAATTATCATGCCTTGCAAGCTCCGTTAAGGAGAATGAAAGCCCTTTACATGATCAAAGACTACATTGAAACAGGTACTTGCCAGAAGCCCTCAATCTTCAAATGGTTCAGGTACCTCTTATTGTGAGCAAAAACAGCGGAGTCAACGATTATCTGGACCGCGACGGATCACGCACACCAGTTGATTTTCCGGCTGGATTAGGCTTGCCAAAACGAATTGAGGCTCAGGTTGTTCAGGCAGCCACCAAATGGAAACGTATGGCATTGGCACAGTTTGAATGTGCCATAGGGCAAGGCATCAATACAGATATGCGAGCCGTTAGAAAAGACTATTTTCTGGATCATGACCACTCATCGTATGTGGATCAATGGGACTGGGAAAAGCGGATCACAGCAGACGACAGAAATTTAGAGTACTTAAAAGATACAGTAAAAAAAATCTGGAAGGTCATTTATGGTGCCGGAATGATGGTGAAAAAAGAATTCCCTGAATTAAATGATCCACGTTATCCAGACTTCCCCAAAGAATTGAAATTTTTCCATGCAGAAGAAATTCTGGCAATGTACCCAGATCTGCCAAGGAAAGAGAGAGAAACCAGACTTATTCAAAAATATCCGGCGGTGTTCATTATCGGCATTGGGTCTGTTCTAAAAGATGGGTATCCACATGAAATGCGTGCTGCCGATTATGACGACTGGATCACTCCTACCGTTATAAAAAACGGCGAACAAATGTATGGATTGAATGGTGATATCTTAGTCTGGAATCCGGTAACTAAAAGAAGACACGAACTGACTTCTATGGGCATACGAGTGACTAAAGATTCTCTAAAAGCTCAGTTGGGTTTGACCGGTCAATTAGATTTTCTGGAATTGCCTTATCATCAGAGCTATCTTGAATGATGAGATCCCACTAAGCATAGGTGGTGGCATCGGACAAGCAAGAACCTATATGTATCTGCTTAGAACCGCTCATTTAGGAGAAGTAACCGTTTCTGTCTGGCCTGATGAGTTGAAGAAGATCTGCAAAGAGAAGAATATTCATGTTCTGGAATAAAATTATAAATTAATATTAAATAAAAATAGCACCTAAATCAGGTGCTATTTTTTTATAATGAGAATGGTTTGCCGGCTAACCAACCATTTCTTCCAGTCCTCTGCCTATTCCTTTCTTAGCAAGGAATCCATCAATAACTTCTTTAAAATCAGGTTTCCCTATGGATTGCAGATCATAGAATACGCGTGTACTCGGTTTCTTGATCTTTATTACTCTATTCAAGTCAATAGGTGTACCAATGATCACAGCATCACAGTCACAGGCATTAATTGTTGCTTCCAGATCCCTTAATTGCTGCTCTCCATACCCCATAGCAGGTAATAGAGGTCCCAATGTTAGGATAGATATCAAAAGTATTCTTTAAGCTTTCCAACTAAATAAGGTCGTGGATCGACAAGCTCTGCAGCACCAAATTTTTCCGCAGCTACAGTTCCTGCTCCAATTTTCATACCTCCATGGGTCAATGTTGGACCATCCTCAACAACTAAAACTCTTTTATTTCTGATCAGTTTTTCATCGTCTACTCTAATTGGTGAAGCTGCATCAATGACCACCGCTTTTGGTACTATTTCAGCTAACATTTTTCTAACCTTGGCAACTTCAGGGATAGCGCTATCAATCTTATTGATGATCACCGCATCAGACATTCTTAAATTGACCTCTCCCGGATAATATTGCATACCATGTCCTGCTCTGTGCGGATCGGTAACCGTAATATGAAAATCGGATTCATAAAATGGAAAATCATTATTTCCGCCATCCCAACACAACATCACAACCATCAGGATCATTTTCTGCTGCCCGTAAATAGCTTCATAATCAACACCGGCATAAATGACATTGCCACGAACAATATGTGGCTCATATTCTTCCATCTCTTCAATTGTGCACTCGTGTTTTCAGATCATCAAGTAATCGCAAATCGTCTGAACCTTCTGCTTTGCCAGATCGCCATAAGGCATCGGATGCCTAATTGCCACAACTTTCAGGTCCTTGTTCCATAAGGATCTCTATCAGTTGTCTGGCTGTCTGACTCTTTCCGCAACCCGTACGTGTTGCACAAACACTTATCAGAGGTTTAACACTTTTAACGCAAGTGTCTTCCGTGCCAAGTAATACAAAATTGGCACCTGCAGTATTTACCATGGCGCTTTTATGCATGATGTAATCATAAGAAACATCAGAATAGGAAAAAGCAACATCATCCACCTTTAAATTTGGAGATGAGTTCTACGAGCTCTTTTCGTCA
>CAVRNW010000030.1:0-17717 GCA_963722665.1 uncultured Flavobacteriaceae bacterium | reverse complement strand
AATATAAAAAGCTACAATTCAATTGATGAAATTTTATTGGATGATTCTATTGAACTTATAGTGGTAAATACACCGAATAAAACACATTTTGAATTCGCTTTAAAGGCAATTAAGGCAAATAAACACGTGATAGTTGACAAACCTTTTACCGCTGCGTCTTCTCAAGCAAAAGAACTATTTAAAGAAGCAAAAAAGAACGGTGTATTGGTGCTGCCTTTTCAAAACCGAAGGTATGATAGTGATTTTCTCTCCGTGAAAGAAGTTGTCGAATCTGGTAAATTAGGAAATTTAATTGAGGCTCATTTTAGATACGATAGATACAGTAATACTATTAATAAAAATAGCTGGAAAGAAGTCCCTGGACCCGGAAGTGGTGTTATTTATAATTTGGGTTCACACACTATAGATGGTGTAATTTCAATGTTTGGGATACCTTTAAAATGGTCTAAATACCCCTCGCTTGTTCGCCCTAACACCCAAGTGGTTGATTATGTACATATTCATTTATTGTATCCTAATAATTTGCAAGTGTTTGTAACAATCAGTTTTTTGGTTGCAGATCCGCAGCCTGCATTTATGATTCACGGCACATTGGGAACCTATAAAAAGAACCGAACTGATGTTCAGGAAAATCAATTAAATGATGGAATGCTGCCTGACAATTTATTGTATGGTGTAGAATTACCTGACAGTGAAGGACTATTAACTACTATAGATTCGAATGGGGTAAAAAAACAAGAGAAAATCGCAGCAAAAAAAGCGAGTTATATGAATGTCTTTGAAGATGTTTATCAATCCTTGAGAATGGGCAAGGACTATCCGGTAAATGAAGAACAAATAATAGCACAATTAGAAATATTAGAATAGCAGAATTTCTTACTAAATAAGAAAAATGAAGTATCATTATTATTCACTTCAAAGGAATACAAGATGTACTTTAATAACTATTTTTAAGAAATAAGGAAAGCCTTACAGGATGGAAGACCCTGCAGAATGTTATAAGATCTTTTTTTTGAACGAATGATTTAAATCATAAAATAGTGCAATATTTCTTACTTAATTAGATATTTGAAACTAATATTAAGTATTAATAAATGTCAAAAACATATCATTAATAACACTAATTTGGTGGGATAATGACCTATAATAAAACTATATAAACAAGTTGTAAACAATTCTGACCTGTAGCCATTTTTCAGTACAAGACATTTTGACGAAATGAAAAATTTAAATATTTTTTTTGGAATAATACTCGGATTAACATTAATATGTTGCTCATCTGATAACGGTGATAATAGCAATTCTCAAAAAAAACTAACTAAAATTATTTATAATGTTAATGGTCAAGTTAGACTAACTCAAAACTTAGTATATGATACAAATGATGATTTAATTGAAATAAATGATGAAAATGGATTAGTTGAAAGTTCTTATGGCTATAACAGTTCTAATAATCTTATTCAAGTAATAGATTATCAATATAATGATGATAATTCAAACTTTGAAATGATAAAAAATATATCATATAACAACGATAACAAAATTTCAAATATTGAAGAAATATTTAATGTGTACAATGCAGATGATGGTACTTTAAATTATCAAAATAACTCAAATAGAATGGTAACATATGGAAATAATTCTATTACTATTATTTATGATGATATAAGTAATCGTATGGTAGAATTAACGTTATCAAACAATTTAATTACAGGAGTCAAAATTTTTAGTTCGAATGAATTAGTATCTGATATGGTATTCTCATATGACGATGAAGGCAATTGTATTTCAGGAAGTGGACCCTACGAACCGGGACTTTATGATACAACTGATATTGATTTAAACGTTATCTATGGTAATAAAGAAAAAAATACACACTTCAATGCTCTTTTTGATTATAATGTTTTGTTTAATAGTAGTAGTTTTTTTCTGTTGAAAGAAGTTCTTGTAAATCAGCAAGGGAATAGGTATCCAGAAAGAATTCAGTGGTATCAATTCAACGGATGGAATTATAGAGATTATATTGATTATTCATTTGATATAAATGGTTACATTATTTCAAAAAGGATAAACATTATTAACACAAATACCTATTCCGAAATCATCACTTATACTTGGGAATAAAAACTGTTTACAACACCGTGTATAATTAATTACTTTGGTCGCTGCTGACTTACGAACATTCCTTCGGAATTTTCTCGATCTGTGATTTGTTTACTAAATTAGTTGCTGAAACACGCACACAACAGTTCTTACACTAACCGTTAGCCTTAATTATGACCAACCAATAAACCAATGATAAAATTATTTAGAAAAATTCGGCAACGTCTTTTAACTGAAAATAAGTTTAGTAAATATCTGCTGTATGCTATTGGAGAGATTGTATTAGTGGTTATAGGTATACTTATTGCGCTTCAAATCAATAACTGGAATCAAAAAAAACTTGAACAAGTTGCATTAACCGGATACCTCAATAGCATATCTAAAAATATTAAAGAGGATATTAAAAAAGTAGAATTTCTAAAAACGAATAGAGTTAATGTGATTACCAGAATACCACATATGACTTGGACTATGATTCGTTCAGACTACTTAGAAAGAACCGATATCAAATTTGCATCTGAAACATTATCTGCCATATCGAATTTTGACTATTTTACTGCAGATTTGAGTGGTTTTGAATCCATTAAAAATTCAGGATACTTAAGGAAGTTGCAAGGTCAGGATATAGAAAATCTAATATATAAATATTATAATCTCGTTCAAGAAATTGTGATTAAAGAAAAAGACTATAATGAAATTCTACGGAATGCATATAGCGATTTTTCCAGCCAAGGATTTGAAAAAATTATCTACATAACCTATCCTGATTATATTGGCGATAAACAAGAATTAACAAACTTGCAACCATACTTAAAAGATATATTATTTCATCCTACTGCCATTGCATTGTACAACCAAACATATTTAAAAGGACCTGCTTTAATTGTACAATTGGAAAATCTTAATATAATTGGAAACGAAATTGTACGCATGATTGAGAATAATATCAAAACTTTTGATGATAGTACAGCTAAAAACTTAGAGGAATTTTACGACATTAGTGGCACAGTAGGTTATTCTAAAGTGTTTACAAATGGTGCTGAAAATGGTAAGTTTTTTAATACTGGATTTGCATCGGCGGGCAATAAACCGTTTGAAATGATTTATGGAATAAATGAGTACACTATAGATGTTCCAAAAAATGAATGGACAGTTGTATACTTTAGAAATCCTTCTAACGCATTGGTTGAAAGACCTACAAAAGATTTTTCAAGTTATAAGACTCTCAAATTAGAATTAAAAGGTGATAAAGGCGGAGAAACTGTTTCAGTCGCATTAAAAGACGCTGATGCTCCAGATGATGGTTCAGAAACTAAAGTTCCTTTAACCTTATCAAGCAAATGGGAAACTTATGAGATTCCACTTTCAGAATTTAAACCCACAAATCTAAAAGAATTATTCATTGTTGCAAGTTTTATACTTATAGACGATGCAAATAAAATTAGTGTTAGAAACATTGAATATATAAAATAAAAACGTTGCCTAACAATGGCTATAATTAATCCGCCAGAGGCGGACAGGTTGCCTGGCAAGAACCTGCTTAAGAAAATCCTCCCACACTAAAGCCTTACAGGATGGAAAGACCCTGCAGAATGTTGCAGGGTCTTTTTTTTGAACGAATGATTTAAATCATAAAATATTGTTATTTCTTACCTTATTAGTTGTTTCAAACGAATAATAGTTATTTATAGATATCAAAAATGGTTCGTTTATAACTTCAATTTAGTGGGATAATGACCTATAATAAAACTATATATGCAAGTTGTGGTGCATTAGAAAAATACGCACATATTACTTCAGTATTGTCAATTAATAATGCTTATTAATACAATATTAAGATATACACCACAAGAGCCCCCTAAATAATGTCGTTTTTTTACAATCATGCTTATTTATTCCTCTATAACTTTAGCTCAAATCAATATAATTAACTAAAAATTTAATTCTTACTAATTAATAATAACAAGTCAAATGATCAAAGTTTCAGAAATCGCACCGGATGTATACCGAATTTCGGTATTTGTTAACGAATTTAATTTACAATTTAATCACTTTTTAATTAAAGATGATGAACCCATGTTATATCATGCTGGAATGAGACAAATGTTTCCTGCTGTATTAGAGGCTGTAAGCAAATTAATTGATCCATCAAAGATTATGTGGATTGGTTTTAGTCATTTTGAAGTAGATGAGTGTGGAGCACTTAATGAGTGGTTACAGGTCGCTCCAAATGCTAAAGCTGTGTGCAGTGAAGCAGGTGCTATTGTTAATATGGGAGATTTTGCTATAAGGCCAGCTTATGCAATGTCGGGTAATGCTGTTTTAAATACTGGAAAACATAATTATCGTTTCATCAGAACGCCGCATCTACCGCATGGCTGGGATGCTGGAGTGTTGTTTGAAGAGACGAATGGAACGTTATTGTGCTCCGATTTATTTCATCAAAATGGAAATGTAACTGATATAACAGATAAAGACATTTTGACTTCACATAAAAAATCAATGCTTGAATATGAACAAGGGCCTTTAATGGAATATACACCCTATACATGTAATACATCAAAAATTCTCTATTCATTAGCGGATTTGAAGCCAAAAACACTTGCAACCATGCATGGTTCATCATTCTTTGGTGATTGTAGTCAAGCCTTACTGGATCTTGACATTGTTATGAAAGAATTATGGGATGTTAAGGCTAATCAAAAATAAACTAACTTTAGGCTTACCGATTTTGATAAAATGAATACTTTTTTAAATGAGTATATGCCATGCGAAAGTCTAAAACCATTTGTTGAGCTATTTTGGGAAGGTAGTTTTAATTTAAATGCAACCGGACCGTTATCCATGCAAATGATTCCAACGGGCTGCCTGGAGTTGATTATTCATCTTAACGATTTGCATTGCGATCTTGAAAATGATACTACTTGGTCGCAATCCCCAGACTTTATGATTATGGGGTTGTATACAAAACCTTACGAAATTAGGTTTAAGAATTATGTAAAAGTGTTTGCTATTCGGTTTAAGCCGGAAGGTATTTATAACATATTTGGAGTCCCGGCTTCTTTACTTACGGATCGTTATGAGGATATATCCATGGTATTGGGTGCTGGATTTATTGACTTTAGTCATAAATTAAAGGAAGAAATAAGTGTTCTTTCCATGATTCAGCGAACTGAAAATTATTTATTGAAGAATTTGCTGAACAATAAAATTGACATGAACTACGTCAATTTAGCTGCTAAGCTCATAAGAAATACAAAAGGTGTTAAGATAAAAGACCTTTCTAGCAGATTATGTATTAGCAAGCGTCAATTAGAAAGAGAATTTAAAGAAAAGGTTGGAATTAGTCCGAAACATTATCTTCGCATTATTCGCATAAATGAGGTATTACGTTTGTTAAATGAAGATCAAGTAATTGATTTAACTAGTGTAGCATATCATTGCGGTTATTTCGATCAATCACATTTTATAAATGATTTTAAGAGAATAACCGGTCAAAAACCAACAATTTTTATAAGAGAAAGAGGGCAGTTTATTTGCAATCCTGGTCTTGCACATTATGATAGTTAGTTTAGTAAGAAACTAAAAAACGACACCACAACCTCGTGCCTGCCCGCCTCAATTAAAATTTATAGTGGCAGGCGGGTATAAAAAAACCGTTGTACTTAATACAGAAAAAACACCTGAAATGAAACTTGAAGATTTAGGTTATAATACGAGTTTAGATAAATTCCGAAAAGAACAAAATAATAATTCATTTGATGTTGGCCGAGTTATATTGGAACATAAGGACAGATATGTTGTTAAAACAGAGAACACAGAATTTGAAGCTGAGCTTATAGGTAGTTTAAGATTTACTGCGGAAAGCAGATACGATTTGCCGGCTGTTGGAGATTGGGTTGCAATTTCCGAATATGATGAGAATAAAGCATTAATACATTCCATTTATCCCAGACATTCCATAATTGAAAGGCAGGCAGTTGGTAAATCGGCACAAATTCAAATTATTGCTACAAATATTGACTATGGCCTAATTGTTCAATCAGTAAACAGAGATTTTAATATCAATCGTTTAGAAAGGTATTTAACCATTTGCAACACGTCTAAAGTAGAACCAATCATTGTTTTAAGTAAAATAGATTTAATAGATGAACCAACATTAGACAGATTAATCAATCAAGTAAAAGAGCGAATCAAAGATGTTTCTGTAATTGCAATCAGCAATCAGTCTCGTGTCGGTTTAGATGAAATAAAAGCCATTATAAATAAAGGCAAGACTTATTGTTTACTAGGTTCATCCGGAGTAGGAAAGTCTACACTTATTAACCAGCTAACAGGTAAAGAACTTATGAATACAGGTTCTATTAGTGAGAGTATTGACCGAGGAAAACATATCACCTCACACCGAGAATTAATTGTTTTAGAAAATGGCGGCATTTTAATTGACAATCCGGGAATGAGAGAAATTGGCATTACTAATACTTCTGCCGGACTAGACATTACATTTGATGAAATAGTTGAATTATCTCAAAGTTGTAAATTCAATAACTGTACACATACTACAGAACAAGGTTGTGCAATACGCGATGCAGTTGAAAATAAAAAAATCGATTCGGATGCTTATGCAAATTTCCAAAAGATGGAAAGAGAAAGAGCCTTTTTTGAATCCACTGTTGAGGAAAAGAAAAAGAAGGACAAAGACTTCGGGAAAATGATTAGGAATGTTAAAAAACAGAGAAAACGGAATAAGTACTAAGCACAACAACGTGCCTGCCCGCCTCAATAAATATTTATAGTGGCAGGCGGGTATAGTCAATTGCTGGCTCTGTGCTGTAAGAACCTGCTGGAAAATCCGCCAGGATTTTCCTACTGGTTAGTTTTCTTTTACTAACTTAGTTCGTACCAACGATATAACGAAACCATAGCCAAACCGTTATGTGCCACATAGGATTAATTAATAAACAATTATAAGAATATGGAAACAAAAGTAAAGAAGTCATTATTCTCTGAGATTCCAAGTTGGGCATTATCACTAATGGCCGCAGTACTGTCATTTATTCTTTTATTTCTCGTCGCTTACCCTTTCGGGGAGACACCTGGCTATATCGTCTATATTATTGTGATTGTCATTGCTTGTTTTTTCATATGTATGAAGAATCCCAAGAGCGTTTGGTATGTGCCATTCATCTGTAATATATTTGGTATAATGGTAGCATTTGGAGAGGAGAATTTTTATTGGATATCAACATTGTTGATAATTATTTGTGGGGGCTGGGTATTGTCATTTATAGGAGCGATTGTTGGAGCAAAAATAGGACAACGACAACTAAACACATGATATTTATAAACTACATGGCATAACAATATATATAAGCCAATAAAACGGCTCATATACAAACCGTTGTGTGCAAGCTAAAAAACCGAATTTTCCTTAATCGTTAAGGAACAAAATAACCACTTTGCTGTAACTTGAACTTGTAGAAAACGAATCAAAAAAATATGAAAGAAAATAAATCATGCATTATCCCGACAATGCGTTACAAAAATGCCCGAACTGCAATTGACTGGCTTTGCAACGCATTCGGATTTGAAAAACACCTCATAGTCGAAGGAGAGAATAATACCATTGCGCACGCACAACTGACATTTGGTAATTCTATGATTATGCTAAGTTCTGAAAATGAAAACGAATATGGAAAACTGATAAAATCGCCAGAAAGCCTCAACGGAAATAACACTCAAGCACCTTATATTGTAGTCGAGAAAATTGATGAACATTATGAAAAAGCCGTTTCAGTAGGAGCAAAAATTCTAATAGAAATTAAAGATGAAGAATACGGTGGACGAGGCTATACATGCAAGGATACTGAAGAATATATATGGAGCTTTGGTTCATACGACCCTTGGGCTGAAAAGGAGTAGTGAAAAGCAAGCACACAACATTGGCTATAATTAATCCGCCAGAGGCTGACAGGTTGCCTGGCAAGAACCTGCTTACGAAAATCCGCCCACGCAAAAAAGCCTTACAGGATGGAAGACCCTGCAGAATGTTATAAGATCTTTTTTTTGAACGAATGATTTAAATCATAAAATAGTGCAATATTTCTTACTTAATTAGATATTTGAAACTAATATTAAGTATTAATAGATGTCAAAAACATATCATTAATAACACTGATTTGGTGGGATAATGACGTATTATAAAACATATAAACAAGTTGCTAAACATTAAAAAAGAAACACTGAGACAAATCATTAACATAGTATCAGGAATTGTATTCGGACTCGGACCAGTTCTTGGAGCCGCATTTTTCGGAATATTCATTTATGACGCGCAACCAAACTTTATCGGAATTGGAATAATTGGACTTTTATGCGTTCTGTCAATATATCTTGGTTACTCAATTTTTAGAAAAGTTCAAATAATTGGACCGGTTGAATTTATGGCAGCTAAAAATGCTTCTCCTGAACTTGATAACCTCAAATTAAGCCCTAACAGCTCGACAAAAGAAAGAACACCAGAAGAACTGATTCAGCTCATTTCCGAGAACCAAAATTTACTCAAAGGTGGGACTTTTAGAATTTACAATGATTGGTTTGGAAAACCATATGACAATGTTCATTCTGTCAAATCTGGAAACTTTAATAGTGACACTAAAGTCCTTACCCTCAATTTTGACGAAGGAGAACAACTCGAAATTCACAACCCTATCCAAATTCAAGAATCCTCGACATTTCTAAAAATTATTAATGCGGACAGAATTAAGCTGACTTGGTTCTATTACGGAAAACCTGAAAGACAAGAAAACAAGTACTTTTTGGACTACAGAAAAGATAACAAGAGGATAGTAACAGAAACGAATGTTGATTGGTATAAACCTGTATTTGACGTTTCCTTGGGAAGTCCTGCTTTATTGATTTATGGATAAACAAATAAAAACGTTTGGCAACAAAACCTATACGCAATGCCCTTCGGGACACTGCAAATAGCTAGACCTTAGGCAAAATTAGCTGTATGTATTGTTAATCATGAAAAGATTGAAAAGGATAATATTCAGATTTATAATAATTTCATTGGCATTCGTATTAATTTGTGTTGCAATTGCTTCTACAACTGGATTTGAAATACAAAAGAATCCAATGGAACATTTTTTCTCTCAGCACGAGCAAATTGACTCCCTTCAATGGAACAAGGCAATTCCTAAGGAGTTAATCCATGAAGATATAGATTTTATGATTAAAACAATTGAGGAAGTGCACCCCAACCCGTATTCCTATATCACTCGAAACAACTTTTATAAAAAGGCCGATTCAATAAAACAAACGATAACAGATGATATTTCAAGGTCTGAGTTACAACAAACCTTAAGATACTTTATTAATTCAATTAATGATGGACATACTCAAATAAAGTTTCCTGAATTATCTGACGATGAGGATAATAAATCTAATTTCGACCAAGCACATTCTAATATTAAAAAGATAAATACATATAAAATATTAGAGGAAAATATTGGGTATCTTAATGTGAAGGATTTTGTTATAGATAAAAGGGATTTCTATAATAATGTTGATAGTATTTTTGCAAAGATTCACAATGATTCTATCGGTAATTTAATCATAGACATTCGGAACAATCCTGGAGGCAATTCGGAACTAGCAGATTATTTGATTTCATGTATATATAGCAAACCCTATAAGGCTAATTCAAAAATACTTATAAAGCGTAGCGAACAATATTATAAGTATATGAGAGGATATTTTTCATGGTGGTTTAAACCCTTTTTGACATTTATTCCGCAAATAAACGATTATAAACATACACCTGTGGGTATGGTATATGAAGACATAAAGGGATTCAAAAATCCAATAAATATCAAATATAGATTTGATGGAAAAATATATTTATTGATAAATTCAAATACTTTTTCGACGGCTCTAGGTTTTGCAACAGTTATTAAGGATTATGAAATTGGGCATATTATTGGAGAACAAACTAAGTCTGAAGTAAATGAATTTGGAGATATTTATCCATTTGATTTACCCAATAGTGGACTTTGGGTTTGGACTTCGGCGAAAAGATATATTAGACCAAGTGGAGAGTTGACTATCGGTGGGCTTAAACCGGATACATTTGTAGAGGACGTCAATGACGACATTTTAGAAAACACAATAAGAATGATAAAGAGTGAATTTTAACTTTGCCTAACAAAACCTAAATTGCATTAAAACGCAGTTTCGCCAAATCCTTAGCAAACATACTGAAATGAAAAATTATATTGTAATCTTAATTTTAATTACCATCTTTTCTTGTCAATCAAATAAGAAGGAAAAAGACAATGAAAACCAATGGATTCCTATTTGGAATGGGAATGATTTGACCGGTTGGCATTCCTATTTGGGAACTCCTTATAATATGGAAATAGATAGTTTAGGAGATACTATAGACCCTTTTGGAATCGATTATGACCCACTTGAAGTAATAAAGGTTATTGAAATAGATCAAGCAAATGTTATTCGGATTTCAGGTGTAGCTTGGGGCATGATTTATACTGAAAAAAAATTTCAGAACTATCATTTGAAGTTAAAAGTAAAGTGGGGAGAGGATATGCATATACCAAGAGAGAAAGGTCCTCGCGATAGTGGATTGCTTTACCATGGTTTTGGAGAACCTGGTTCGGCCTATTATTGGATGGGGTCTCAAGAACTACAAATACAACAAGGAGATATGGGAGATTACTGGCCTGTAGGAGATGTAGAAATAGATATTCCAAGTATTCCATATAAAGACAAATACTATATTTATAAAAAAGATGCCGATTTGAGGACATACCATTCTGCGGAAATTTTAGAAACAGCAATTCAAGATAGTCTTGCGAAACGAAGGGTGTTCAAAGCTTTAGATGCTGAAAAACCTCATGGCCAGTGGAATGATATCGAGTTGATTGTGATGAATGGCAATAGCATACATATTGTCAATGGAAAAGTTGTAATGCGCTTATTTAACTCAAGAATTGGAAGCAGTCAGAAACCTCTTCATTCTGGAAGGATAATTCTACAATCTGAAGGTGCCGAAGTTTACTATAAAGATATTTACATAAAATATTTACGCGAAATTCCAGAAGAATTCAAACAATAATAACATTTGCTAACAACGTGCCTGCCCGCCCCAATAAATATTTATAGTGGCAGGCGGGTATAATTAATTGCTTGGTTCAGGTCTACACGGAATTTCCTTCGGAAATTCCTCTGGCTCGTCCAATTTTTGCTAAATTAGTTGCTTAAACACGCAACTATCCTTACACATAAACGTTGCATGCTATTTAAAAATGAAAAATGGAATAATGACATAATTATTTAAAATAAAAAGGAACAATATGAAATTAGGTGCATTCTCAGTAAGCCTTAGTGTAAAGGATATTAGGGCTTCAAAAAAATTTTACGAGATTTTAGGTTTTAAAGTGTTTGCAGGTGACATTGATAAAAATTACCTCATTATGAAAAATGAAGACTCGTTAATAGGCTTGTTCCAAGGTATGTTTGAAAATAACATCCTGACGTTTAATCCAGGATGGGATTCAAATGCCAAAAATCTTGAAAATTTTGATGATGTAAGAGAAATTCAAAAAAAATTAAAAGAGAAAGATGTGGAATTGATTAGAGAAGCAGATGATAAACTCAAATGGCCCTGCAAGCATAACTCTATTCGACCCTGACGGGAATGTTATACTGATTGACCAACACGTTTAAAAAAAAATTAAAAGTAAAAACAGCATACAACATTGTATCAAAGCAATAGCGGATTGAATGGTAAAATCAAGGTCTGATCAATTAATATACTTTTGAATTGAATTACTGTAAATCGCTTCGAAATTCGCTACTGCTCTTATACTAGCCCCATGGAACACATTATTCATGTCATTTTTATTTCATTAAATAGGAATTCATGAATGCTTCGCATTTGGCTCTTCTTATCGAATTCCCAATCTAATAAATTTGACATTAAACGCATCGATTCTCGATGCTAATTGACAACCAATAATTTGAGATAATCTTCAATATATTATGACCAATTCTCAAATTTTTGTTACTCAAATTTATTATCTTTTCATTCTCAAAGCAGAACTACGTTTAACCCTGAGTTGTGTGTAATTTGAAAAATGAAAAAATTGGATGTAAATACGAACGCTAAAGTTGAGATAGTTTTCACCAATTATCCTGATGAAGTTCGTAAGAAAATGTTGGAACTGAGAGAGCTGGTACTAGAGACTGCTAATGAACTTGAAGACGTCACAACATTAGAAGAGACGCTGAAATGGGGAGAGCCAAGTTATATTACCAAGCACGGGAGTACCCTGAGAATGGACTGGAAGTCAAAATCACCAGATCAATATGCTATGTATTTCAAATGTACCAGCAGGCTTGTTGAGACTTTTAGAGAAGTATTCAAGAACGACTTTGATTTTGAGGGAAACCGGGCAATCGTGTTTCAAATAAAAGACAAGATCCCAAAGAAAGAACTGAAAAAATGTATCAAGGCAACATTGACTTATCACAAGGTAAAACAACTGCCCACATTGGGAATATAAAATGAATAAAAACTATACACAACAAAACCTATACGCAATGCCCTTCGGGACACTGCGAATAGCCGAAACCGTTGTAGCCAATTTTAAAAAATCAGACAAGAAAATAATTTTATTTCTTAAATATGTTTTTATATTCTTAAACTTCCTCTTATGCTTTTTATAAACAATTTAAAATATACACTTTTAATGTCAATCATGTTTTCGGGATTAGGTTTTATCAACGCACAGACCAAAATTGGTTTATTTGATAACCATATAGATATTGGGGAGGTAAAAAGTTCTGGATTTGCATTGTATAATGAAAAGAATCAGACCTATACGATTGGAGGAAGTGGAAAAAACATGTGGTTTGACAAAGATGAATTCCATTACCTATGGACTACCATGCAAGGAGACTTCATCCTAAGAACAGAGGTTGAGTTTTTGGGCTCTGGCGTCGATCCTCATCGCAAAGCAGGTTGGATCATAAAGAACGATCTGAATAGTGAGACTCCTCATGTAAATGCATGTGTTCATGGTGATGGGCTCACGTCTTTACAATACAGAACCACTATAGGAAGTAACACAGAGGAAGTAGTATCCAAAGATAGTCTACCAAGCGTTATTCAATTGGAAAGAAGAGGTAATGAATTTATTATGTCAACTTCAACATTCGGAGCCCCTTTCGTTGAAGTCAAAATAATAAATGAGGGCATCAATAGACAAGTTTATGTTGGTCTATATGTATGCTCACATAATCCTGATATCTTAGAAGTAGCTAAATTTAGAAATGTTAGAATCATTCGTCCTGCTGCATCGGATTTTCAGCCATATAGAGACTATATTGGAAGTCATCTTGAAGTTTTGGAAGTTTCGACCGGTCATAGAAAAATATTGCATAGCAATTCTAACTCCATTCAAGCTCCTAACTGGACGCCAGATGGAGAACAGTTAATATATAATTCTGAAGGCCGACTTTATCAGATACAATCTCTCCAATGGTAGAATAGGTCCACTTAATACAGGCTTTGCCATTAAAAACAATAATGATCATGTTCTTACTTTTGATGGCAAATTAATAGGGATTAGCCATCATAATGCAGAAGATAATAATCAATCAACTTTATATTATTTACCTGTAAAAGGCAACTCTACACCAGTCCAAGTCACACCACCTGGTGCTGGCAATTCATACCTCCATGGTTGGTCACCTGATAATAAAAAGATGCTTTTCACGGGACATAGAAAAGGACAATATGACATTTACTCAGTGGATATTTTGACTGGGGAAGAAGTGCAATTAACAAATCAAAAAACATTAGATGATGGATCAGAATATAGTCCTGATGGAATCCATATATTTTTCAATTCTGTTAGATCTGGTAGAATGCAACTTTGGAGAATGAATGAAGACGGAAGCAATCAAATTCAACTGACACATGATGAATACAATGATTGGTTTCCACATGTAAGTCCAGATAAAAAATGGATTGCTTTTATTTCTTTTCCAAAAGATATTGATGTTAATGATCATCCATTTTATAAACATTGTCTTTTAAGAATTATACCCTACAATGGGGGGACTCCCAAAATAATTGGATATATATATGGTGGTCAAGGATCGATAAATGTCCCAAGTTGGTCTCCAGATAGCAAGTTCATTTCATTTGTCTCAAATTCTAAGTTATAAGATATTTCTTATTATTACTATTGCAAGTTTTGAATTGAATGAAAATTGAAAATATTATAGAAATATAAAACTGGCTACAACAAAGGCTATAATGTCCATACTCCGAATGCGAGTCGCACGGCATATAGCTGAAAAGCTTTGCATGCTATGATAAAAAAAATGAATCAACCTACAAATCAAATATTAAGAAAAGTATTAACGTTTATAGGAATTTTAATTTTGACAAATATGAATGGACAAGATTTAAATGAACATAAATGGAAGAACAGGGTGTTAATTATACAAACTTCCAATGAATTATCGAACGGATATCAGAACCAACTCATTGAATTTATTAATTTAGATAAAGAATTTAAGGAGCGAAAATTAGTAGTTTATAAAATCATTAGGGACAAATATAAAATGACTAATTACCAGAATGGAAAGTCAGATAATTCGTGGAAAACTTCAACGAAATTATACAATAATAATTTAGATGAGAAAGATAGTTTTAAAGTGATTCTGATTGGTTTGGATGGGGGAATTAAACTTGAACAAACAACCATTTTAAAAAAAGAAGAGCTCTTCAGGATAATTGATTCGATGCCAATGAGAATGGAAGAGTTAAGAATTCGGAGTATGAATAAGGAAAATAAGAATAATTAGAATTTAGAAAGTAGATAACAAAGCATGTAACAATATGTAAAAACAATTGCTAAGTCTACGTTCATCGGAAAGTCCTGCGGACCTTCCTAGCGTTGTTTTTCTTTTGCTAATTTACAGGCTAAACCACGCAACAGTTCTTACACCATCCGATGGAACACATTATTCATATCATTTTTATTTCATTAAATAGGAATTCATCTATTCGCTTCGCTCGGGTCGCCAAAGGCGAACTTTAATCTGCGCAGCTTCGCAGACAATGCATCTTAAAGTAAATGTGTTCCATCTCAGGGTTAAACCAAATTACTTGTCCGAGATAACACCGTATATATTGCCTCCGACGGGATTCGAGCCAAATCGAGCCTGCGAGATTCATGAACTCCAAATAAATAATAAATCCATCGTGAATAAAACGAGAACCATCGTTGGTTAAAAGTAATTAAACCTTCCTAAAAAATTAAAGTCCAAGTATCAAACTCTTAAAATATTATGAAAATGACTTTCTTAAATCTGTTGTTATTAGTTACCATATTTTATGGATGTAGTAAAGATGATTCTGAACCAATCGACAATCTTCCAAATATTTCTAACACATATAACATAGTTGATACAGGTACGGAAGATTTTTATAACAATTCTACTATAATTTCATCACCAACACAAGGGAATGCTTTTTATGGGCAAGATGCTACGTACAGCGGTAATCAACCATCTTACACAGACAATGGAGATGGTACTATTACAGATAATATAACCGGACTGATGTGGGAGCAAGATATGGGAACTAAAATTTCGTATAATGACGCTTTTCCTAAAGCTGAAAATTCAACTCTTGCCGGACATACAGATTGGAGGGTTCCGACATTAAAAGAACTCTATTCATTAATTAATTTCACAGGAAGAGTAATGGGAGAAACTTCAATAGATATGTTTATCGATACTAATTATTTTATTCAACCTCTTGGCAATACAAGTATTGGTGAAAGAGAAATTGATGCTCAAACCTGGTCTTCCACAGAATATGTAGGTCTAACAATGAATGCGGACGAAACGGTATTTGGTGTAAACTTTGTTGATGGAAGAATAAAAGGGTATCCAAAATTTAAACCTGCATCCGGGGCCGACAATGAAATGTATTTTAGAATGGTTCGTGGCAATACAGAATATGGAGAAAATTACTATGTTGATAATGGAGACGGAACTATTAGCGATTTAGCGACAGGATTAATGTGGCAAAAAGCAGATGATGGAATTTCCAGAGATTGGGAAGAAGCACTTGAATATTCAGAAAATTTAGAATTGGCTTCATTTAATGATTGGAGATTACCTAATGCTAAAGAACTACAAAGTATTGTTGATTATACAAGGTCACCTCAAACGACTAATTCCCCTGCAATAAACCCAATATTTGAAACCACAGAAATCAACTACCCCGATGACAATTCAGGAGGACATTATCCTTTCTTTTGGACCAGCACAACACATTTAGATGGTGCTAATCCATATAGTGGTGCAGTTTATTTAGCATTTGGCGAAGGCTTAGGACAATTTAATGGTGATCTTTTAGATGTTCACGGTGCAGGTTGTCAAAGAAGTGACCCAAAGAGTGGTGACATTAATGATTACCCTCAATACTTTGGCCCTCAAGGAGATATTAGGTATGTTTATAACTATGTGAGAGCTGTTAGAACTATTTCAGAATAAAAATTAGGGTAAGATCTAAATATATTATATTCATAATTAGTCTTATTTCCATAATAAACGCCTGTTCAAAAGACGACAATACCATTGGTGAAATATCCAGCTCATCAAAACCAAATAGTTTACTAATTATTGCTGATGATTTTGGCACAGATACCATTGCAAAGTTATGTCGGGCTAAAAACGCTGAGTAGTTATTGCTCATAAAGTAAAAAATACCCTTCAATATGTGCTTCCAGATGCAAAACATCTCCGGGAAATCCTAAAAAAACATGCATTTCATCGATTAAATGCATTATTATGACGTTGAAATGCAATATTTTGTTACATTAGAGCAAATCCTTAACCTCAGATCATATAGTTAATGATTTAATTACCATATGTAGAACTTAACCCCAAGGATATGGAAAATGACAATTATCTAAATTCAGGTCTGCCTGAAAATATAAAGAACAAAGTAGATTGGCTGGAAAAACCAAATAGCGCCACTGGCCGGGACAACGAAAAAATATTGACAGATCTGGTTATAGAACTGCAAAACGGCAGAGTTTTGGGGTTTAACAAAGTAATTATGCCTTCGGAGTATATTAAGAATATTTTTGAGGAATTCTTTTCAAGAAATGTCATTGACATTGAAAACCCCTCAAGGGAGCAAAAATTAAGTGTTGTTAAGCAATATGTTTTCAGGATCTATTGCAGGATCTACACCGGAGATACAAGTAATGAAACGCCCTTCAAAAAAATATGGTTGTCTTACCGCGAACATAGATTTCCCTGGGAAAAAATAGCAGAATTCAATGAACTATTTATACTTAGAGAATCATTGGTACTGGCATTTAACAAATTATCACTGGAGGACAGAGCCACCACTATTGGAGAAGCATGGTATGTGGTTCAACCCATAGAAAAATGGCATTTAAATTAAAATATAATCAACTAAAAAGGTGTGTCACGCATTAAACCCACCTGTAATAATCCGCTAAGGATGGAAGACCCTGCAATATATTGCAGGG
>CAVRNW010000029.1:0-16426 GCA_963722665.1 uncultured Flavobacteriaceae bacterium | reverse complement strand
GCCGAACACGTCAGGATAATTCGTCTTACTTCTTTATTCTTCAATGCTCTTACAGCCAATGCTACGCCAGTATAGGTCTTTCCGGTTCCGGCAGGTCCAATGGCAAAAACCATGTCGTTTTTAAAGACAGTTTCTACTAACTTTCTCTGATTGGCGGTCTGTGCCTTAATAACTCTTCCATTGACACCATGAACTATCGCTTCTCCACTTTTATGACTAGTCTTATAATCATCTTTACTTTGGCTCGTCAAAACACGCTCGATGGTATTTTCATCCAATTTATTGTATTTGCCGAACTGCTCCAACATCATGGATAACCTGCGGTCAAATTCTTCGAGCATATCTTCATCACCATAGGCCTTGATCTTATTACCTCTTGCCACTATTTTAAGTTTGGGAAAGTACTTTTTTAAAAGTTCTATATTGGAGTTGTGGGTACCAAAGAAATCTTTTGGGGAGATTTCTTCTAATTCAATAATTATTTCGTTCAAAAGCTAAACATTTAATTAAATTATTCTAAAAGAGTTTATTAAGTTTGCACTACAACAAAGCTACGTAATTTTGCGTTGTATTACATTAAAAAAATATCAACAATTTGCCAATGGCAATTATAACTTTAACAACTGATTTTGGAGAAAAAGATCACTTTTCAGGCGCTACTAAAGGTGCTATTTACAATGAACTTGATGATGTAAAAATTGTTGATATTTCACACTCTGTAACACCTTTTAATGTTCCGGAAGCCGCCTACATTATTTTAAATGCCTACAGCAGTTTCCCCAAAGGCACCATCCATATCATAGGCATAGATTCTGAGATCAATAAGGAAAATAAGCACATTGCTGTTAAGCTGGATGACCATTATTTTGTTTGCGCCAATAATGGCATTATGAGCATGATATGTGCCGAAATTGCTCCGGAAAAAATTGTCGAAATAAATATTCATGACAAAATTGAGACCAGCTTCCCTGTTTTGGATGTATTTGTCAAGGTTGCCTGTCACATAGCTAGAGGAGGAACACTAGAAGTTATTGGGAAAGTGATCGAGGAGATTAAACCCATTAAGAATATTATGCCTTTCGTTAATGACGATAAATCTCAAATAATAGGAAATATTATTTACATTGATAATTATGGCAATATAGTGACGAATATAAAAAAACGGTTTTTTGAATCGGTTCAAAAAGGAAGAGCGTATGAGATATCGGCCAGAAATTATAAATTCACCACTATTAACAATAAATACAGTGACATTGTAAACTTCGACATTGAAAAAAGCAAAAGACATGATGAAGGACAAAAACTTGTGGTTTTTAATTCATCAAATCATCTTGAAATAGCGCTTTACAAAGGTAATAGCGGTTCTGTTGGCAGTGCAGCAACTTTACTGGGTTTGGGTTTTAGAGACACCATTACGGTTAATTTCATTAAAGAATAAGGATGTTTATACGAATAGTAAAAATGAGTTTTGCCGAAGACCAAGTAGATGCTTTTTTAAAAAACTTCCATGAAAATAAAGAAAAAATAAGAGCTGTTGAGGGTTGTCAATTATTAGAATTATTAAGAGATAAAGATACCCACAATCAATTTTTTACTTATAGTTACTGGAATGAAAAAGCCGATCTGGAAAATTACAGACGATCGGACTTGTTTAAATCTGTCTGGGCAAAAACTAAAGTCCTGTTTAACGAAAAACCAGAGGCCTGGAGTGTTGATAAGGTCGTTTCTCTTGAATGATGAATGATGAATGATGAATGATTGTAATGATTAATTAACTTTTAACTTTTAACTTTTAACTTTTAACAAACTTAATGTTCGCAATTTTAAGAAAAGAAATAAACTCATTTTTTGCGTCGCCAATAGGTTATTTGGTAATTGCCTTATTCCTTTTGTTGAACGGTTTATTTTTATGGGTCTTTAAAGGCGAATTCAATGTTCTGGATTACGGATTTGCCGATCTGTCCTCTTTCTTTTTATTGGCTCCCTGGATTCTCCTGTTCCTAATACCTGCTGTTACTATGAGCAGTTTTGCTGAAGAGAAAAAACAAGGGACTTTAGAGCTTCTTATGACCAAGCCAATCAGTCATTTTAAAATCGTACTAGGTAAATATTTTGGATCACTTATTTTGATCATTTTGGCTCTAATTCCAACTTTTCTGTATGTCGTCACCGTCTATATTTTAGGCGATCCTGCAGGGAATATTGATCTGGCAAGTGTCCTTAGGATCCTATCTTGGACTACTGTTTTTAATTTCATCATATACTGCCATTGGTGTTTTTGCTTCATCAATAACAAATAACCAAATAGTTGCATTTATTGTTGGAGTGTTCATTTGTTTTCTGTTCTATTTTGGATTTGATGGAATTGCAGATTATTTTTCCAGCTCATCTGATTGATAAACTGGGAATGAACTCCCATTATAGAGAGCATGGGACTGGGTGTTTTAGACACAAGAGACCTACTCTACTTTTATAAGTATTTCACTTTTATTTGTGTCTATGAACCCTGGGACGTATTAATACCAAGGGATTTGATAAAAAAGAAGCCCTGCATATGGCGATTGTTGCCCATAAGTCTGATTGTGAGTCAATATTTTTTCGGCTAAGAATCGGTTTATATGAGCGGTTTGATATGACAAGCGACAATCGATACACACTATCTGAAGCCGCATTGAAATACAGTAGCTGAAGTGGATTCACCAATTCTTGTAGATGTATTTTTAGAAGGTGACTTTCCGTCAGAATTTAGGAGGCTTAGAGCTGAAACAAAACAAATACTTGAAGAATTTTCAGCTTCAAATAAAAACATCAAGTTCAATTTTATCAATCCGATAGCTGATGATGCTAACCGAGAACGTGTTGTCCAACAATTAACGGATCGCGGCTTGACACCTTTGCAGTTGAATGTTCAGGAAAGTGGTAAATCCTCTCAAGAATTGATATTTCCCTGGGCTCTGGCAAGTTATAACGATCAGACCGTCAAGATACCATTGGTAAAGAACAAAATTGGTGCATCACAACAGGAATTAGTAAACAATTCAGTCCAAAATCTTGAATATGCTTTTGCTGATGGTTTTAGCAAACTGGTAAATCCTAAAAAACGAAAAGTTGCCGTATTAAGAGGTAATGACGAACTCGAAAACAAATACATAGCTGATTTTGTGACAACTCTCAGGGACTATTATTTTATTGCGCCATTTACTCTTGACAGTGTTGCCAACAATGCTCAAAGTACTCTTGATAAGTTAAATACATTCGATCTGATAATTGCAGCAAAACCTACTTTAGCTTTTTCTGAGGAAGAAAAACTAGTGCTAGATCAATATATAATGAATGGCGGAAAAAGCCTGTGGCTTATTGATGCTGTGGCCATAGACAAGGATAGTTTATACAGTAAATCCGGGAAATCTGTTGCGATAGGCAGAGATTTGAATTTAACCGACTTCTTTTTTAAATACGGTGTCAGGATCAACCCGGTTTTGGTGAATGATATGTATTCTGCACCAATAACTCTGGCTATTGGCGAAGGTAGTCAAGCCCAGTTTCAACCAGTTAAATGGCAGTATTCTCCATTGGCTAAAAACGCGACTAATCATCCTATTGTCAATAATTTGAATTTGGTGAAATTTGATTTTGCCAGTCAGATCGACACATTGAAGAATGATGTGAAAAAGACCATTTTGCTAAAGAGTTCTCCATTATCTAAAATAGATGGAACGCCTTTAGAGATAAGTTTGGACATTGTCACTCGGGAACCAGACCCTTCAAGATATAACAAAGGCAATCAGAATTTAGCTGTCTTGCTAGAAGGCGAATTTACAAGTGTTTATAATAACAGGATCAAACCTTTCGATCTATCCGAAGAAAAGAATAAAAGTATTCCAACAAAAATGATCGTTGTGGCTGATGGTGATGTGATCAAGAATGATTTTGGAAGATCTGGGCCCCAGGAATTGGGTTTTGATAAATGGACCGGACAAACCTTCGGGAATAAAGAATTCCTGTTGAATGCAGTCAATTATTTGCTGGATAATGACGGACTTATAAACATTCGATCCAAGGAAATTGCCATAGCTTTTATGGATCAACAAAAGATAGCAGATCAAAAAACAAAGTGGCAGGTTATAAATATTGCCATCCCATTGGTGATACTGGCCATTTTTGGATTTTTATTCAATTTCGTAAGAAGAAAAAAATATACCTGATGGTTGTTAATAAGTTTGTTTCTTAAAAAGCATCTATTAAGATATATTTGTACTTAGAATTAATTCAACCGCAAAATAATTTAGATTCATGAAGTTTATTGTTTCAAGTACTTATTTATTAAAACAATTACAGGTTTTAGGAGGCGTTATAAACAACTCCAATACCTTACCAATATTAGATAATTTTTTATTCGAGCTCAACAAGTCTGTTTTGACCGTTTCGGCATCAGATCTGGAAACTACAATGTCTTCTACAATAAAGGTTGAAAGTGAAAGCGAAGGCAGTGTGGCGATTCCGGCTCGATTACTTTTAGATACCTTAAAAACCTTTCCTGAGCAGCCTTTGACCTTTGTGGTTGAAGACAATAACACAGTTGAAATTAGTTCAAACCACGGTAAATATGCTTTGGCCTATGCCAATGGCGATGAGTTTCCTAAGGCGGTCGAATTAGATGATCCAAGTTCAACATTAATAAATAGTGATGTCTTGGCAACTGCTATAAGCAAAACTATTTTTGCAGCCGGAAACGACGATCTACGACCTGTTATGAGTGGAGTCTTTTTTCAATTTTCAACAGAAGGCTTGACATTTGTGGCAACAGATGCACATAAACTCGTTAAATATACTCGTGAAGATGTAAAAGCCAATCAATCAGCTGAGTTCATTATGCCTAAAAAACCATTGACATTACTAAAAGGGATTCTGGCAGGAAGTGACAGTGATGTAACGGTGGATTATAACGATTCCAATGCTAAGTTTACATTTGACAATACGATACTTATTTGTCGATTGATAGATGGCAAATATCCTAATTATGAGGCTGTAATACCTAAAGAAAATCCGAATAAATTACTGATAGACCGAACACAATTCTTGAATTCTGTTCGTCGTGTTAGTATTTTCTCAAACAAAACAACGCATCAAATACGTTTAAAGGTTGCCGGAGCTGAATTGAATATTTCTGCTGAAGATATCGATTACAGCAACAAAGCAGAAGAACGTTTAACCTGTGATTATCAGGGTGATGATATGCAAATTGGGTTCAACTCACGCTTTTTGACTGAAATGATCTCGAATTTAACGTCTGATGAAGTACAGCTTGAAATGAGTCTGCCAAACAGAGCAGGAATTTTAACCCCAACAGATGGATTAGATCCTGGAGAATCTATCATCATGCTTGTTATGCCTGTGATGTTGAATAACTAAAATTTGGCACTTGCTATTAGTCAAGTTTCAACAATTAATAATGGATGAAAAACGCAACTCAATTGAGTTGCGTTTTTTTATTATAAAATATGGGATTATTTTATTTTCTACCAACTTCCTTTGCCCAATCACCTCTGAAAATTATTTTCTGATCATGGATTTTAAATTTAAAATTACCGTACTCAACCCAAATTCCGGCAGATGCATTTACAACCCAGCAATTATCAGGGATATTAAAGAATTCTTCAGAAGTAATTATCTTTTCATCCAATTGATCCTTTATTGAGACAGATGTTTGTGGTCCAACATCCCATCCTAGGTGTGTGTTATAACTCACAACCAAATCACCGACCAATTTAAAATTATCGTTAGTCTCTATTTTAGTTTTGATGCTTCCTATTTTTCCTTTATTTAAGTCATCTTCAGGAGTCACTTCTATACTCAATTTAGGTAACTCAAAAGGTGTTTTTGAAGCCAAAATAAAGATAGATTCAGTTTTTAAAATGGTATTATCCTTATCGTAAAACTCAAAAGCAAGTTCCATATCTTCAATACCATCTGGATTAATTGTCAATTCATCAGCAAAATAGCCTTCGCTTGTTATATTTTTTTCAAACATAACTTTATCACGGTATTTTACAACAACTTTTTTTACATCTTCGGTATTATAAAGTTCTAAAGGTATTTTAGTATTGGTATGCATCGATTTGTTCTTTGGACTTAAAATCAAGCCTTTCATATAATCTCTCATAGCAAACCAAACAGGACGTGGCGAACCATAATGATCGTCTAAATCGCTATAGCCCCAAAACCCAAACCACTCTTCCGGTTGAGTTATATTATGAACACTTTTTTCACCACCTTTCCACCATCCGTCGGCATAATAAAATGGGCACATACCAACAGCGCCAGCATCAAGAAGGTCTCTATAGTTTGCAATTAGACCGTTACTTTGTTCATCTAAAGTGTTTGTTCCGTAATTACCAAAACCACCTTTTGGTGATACTGAATATCCAAATTCGGTCGTTATAAACGGCTTATCTAATCCGTTTAATTCACTCAAGCCTTTAATATAATCTCTAAATCCGATTGTTGCTGTTTGACCCTCGATATGGTCGTAACAATTATATGCGTATACATCAAAGATGCTTTCGTCCATATAATCGCTAATCATAGCATTGGCTGCAAGTGTTACTGGAATTCCAGGATGTTCTTCATGGATAATATCTGTAAGCATCTGCATAAGATTTACAAATGCTTTTCCTGAAACGTGGTGGATATGGTCTGTTTGTGGTTCATTGATAACCAGATACGATATTATACAATCGTATTTTGGAGCATAAGCCATGAGTTTCTTCATGTCTTTTTTAATACTATTTAAAAATTTAGGGTCGCCATAATCTTCTTCCGGATTTACTTCTAAGCCCATAATCAATTTCAAACCCGATTCCTCAACAAATTTCAATTGAGCTTCAGAATATTGACTCCAGGTTCTAATGGCATTGTAGCCGCCATCCTTAATGTTTTTCAAATCGAATTTCATTAACTCAAGGTCATCTCGTTTTGCATCCTCATATGGATGTTGTCCGGGACGTGCTCCTATTTCATAGCCAATAGCCTTAATAAAGAACTTTTCTCCGTTTAAGTAGTACCAATTGTCTTTTAATTCAATTTTACTTTTAGATTGAGTATAACCGCTTACAGTCGCAAATAAAAACAAAATAGCTGCTAATTTTATGTTTAGTTTCATAATCTAATTTATATTAAATGTTTTAAGGATTTAGTTTACTTAACAAATATCTTAAATCTTTTAATAACAAAAATAAAAAAGCTTAATTACAATTAATTTATGCCTTATTTCTTTAATGAAACAATGAATTAATCATTAATTTAGTATGGTATTCTATTTGAGAAATCATGATCCAAATTTTAAGAAATTCAACTATTCTTATTCTATTGCTTTTAATACTTTTTGGATGCAAACAAAAATCCGAAAAAATCACAATAGAAAAAACCTTTCCCTGGTGTATAGTAGCTTATGATTCTCTGAAAAGAACACCAAGCGAACGAATTAAAATGATGAAGGATTTGGGCTTCACAAAATATGCCTATGATTGGCGGGACACACATTTGGTGGATAGCAAAGAGGAATTGATTCTCGCTCAAGAAAATGACATTGAAATTATTTCGGTATGGATATGGCTTAACCCAAAAAGAGACTCTGTTAATGGCTTGAGTCAGTCCAACGAAAAGATGTTCAACATTGTGAATGAACTTAAACTAAAAACCACAATTTGGGTTGGATTGAGTGAAAGCTATTTTAAAGAGATTAGTCATGAAGAGTCGCTTGAAAAAGCCACTGAGTTGATAAAATTTGTTGCTGAAAAAGCAGCAAGTATAAACTGTAAAGCTGCCTTATACAATCATAAAGGCTGGTTTGGCAATCCTTTGAATCAAATTGAAGTCATCAAGCTTTACCGGAATATGATCTGAGTTTGGTTTACAATTTTCATCATGGTCATGAAAACATAGACAATTTTTCAGAAATAGCCTTAAAAATGAAGCCTTATCTATCCGCTGTGAATTTAAATGGCATGGAAAAAGATGGGGAAAAGATTCTTACCATTGGCGAAGGTGATTTTGAACAAGAAATGATTAAGATATTAAAAGAGGTTGGATTTGAAGGTCCTTGGGGAATTTTAGGACATGTGGGCGAAAAAGATGTTGAGGAAGTCCTTCAGAAAAATATAGATGGTTTAAAACGAATTGAGAATAATAACATATCAAAATAAGAATCAAATGAAACGAAGGGACTTTATAAATCAAACAGCATTGGCAAGCAGTGCATTTTTTATTCCGGGAACGGGAATTGCAGACAATTTATTTTCAACTTATAATTCAGCAAAAAATCTGGAAGTCCATATATTTTCCAAGCATCTTCAGTTTTTAAATTACAAAGGCATGAGTGAAGCAGCCAAGGAAATGGGATTCGATGGAGTCGATCTAACAGTTAGACCAAAAGGACATGTACTTCCGGAAAGAGTTACAGACGATTTGCCAAAAGCAACGGAAGCCATAAGATCGTTCAATTTAATTCCTAAAATGTTTTCATCTAATGTTATTGATGCTGATAATGAGGTCCAGAGAACAGTTTTAAAAACGGCTAAAAATTTAGGTTATGAATATTACAGGACTGCCTGGATTAAATATAAAACAAATGAAGATATTTCACAGAAAGTAGAAATGGCAAATAAGAAGTTCATTGATTTGTCAGCGCTAAATAAGGAAATTGGAATAAACGGATGTTACCATAACCATTCCGGACATTATGTAGGAGCTGCTATTTGGGATTTACATAAAGCGTTGGAAAACACAACAACTTCACATTTAGGCTGCCAATACGATATTATGCATGCAACTGTAGAAGGCGGAGAGAATTGGGAAATCGGATTTCATTTGATTAAACCTTACATTAATTCTTTAGTAGTAAAAGATTTTAAATGGGGAAAAGTCGATGGTAAATGGAAACGCATTTTTATGCCACTAGGTAGTGGAATGGTTGATTTTAAACGCTATTTTGAATTACTAAAAGAAAACAAAATTAATGTACCTATTTCTATTCATGTGGAATACGATCTTGGAGGAGCAGAACATGGAGGTATTCCAAATATCCCGAATAAAGAAGTCTTTAAAAGGATAAAACACGATTTAAATTTTGTGAGACGAATGTGGACTGAAACCAATTAAGTTTATTGGTCTATTCTTGAACAAATAAAAAACGCAACTCAATTGAGTTGCGTTTTTGTTTCCACTAAATTAACTAACTAACTTATAAAATTAAGAGATAATGGATATTTTGGTGACTCACCATTACTTGCTTTTATTGCATTGATAATTGGAAAAACTAAGGCGATAATTCCTAATGCTATTAGGCCTAAAATGCCAAGTCCAAGTAGCAGGATTAATGGTATACAAATAATGATATATACGATTAAACTCAATTGGAAATTTACTATTTCCTTGCCTTGTTCATCCATTTGGTACACTTTTTCCTTTTGAGTAGCCCAAAGAATCAAAGGTACTATTAAACTTCCGAAGCCGGTAACAAAGGAAAGCAACTGACTCAAGTGAGTAATAACTAATAATTGTCTGTCTTGTCTCATGATGATTGTGTATTGATTGATACTAATAAGACGAAAAAAACAAATAATTGTTACAAGAAATTTAAAAATATAGCGATTCCTACCCTTGATAAAGGAAGGTGGATATAATCTCAATACTATGAAATTAAAGACTGAAGGGTTTATACCACTCGTCTTCAGATTTTTTAATAAATCTGAAGACACTCCTCCTTTAAAAGGAGGAGAATTAATGCTATTTGGTCAGTTCGAGTGATTTCAACTTGTTGAAATTGTATCGAGAACTAATTGTGACTTCTCGATACGTTTCGATTGCATCGAAACACTCGAAATGACTTAAACCAATTAGTTGGTGCTGCAACTTTCACCTTCATTTCTTAATCCGGCTTTATATAATATTTTATCTAATAAACACCAATTCGTAATTCCAGATTGAAATAAATTAGCTCCTACAAAAACCGTGAACCATAACCAGTTTTGATTCACGTATATTCCCAAAAGCACGCTAATTACTACAAATAATCCCGGGATAATTTTCATATATCTATTACGCATAATTCTATTTTTTTTAGTTAAATATGTTTTTCTATGTTTAAAACTGCGACATGCAGGGTAGATAAGGTTTCCTGTTTTTGGTTGAACTCCTTAACCATATCGAAAACCAAGTCTACATTTTCACTTTTTACAAATGCATAGAAAAATACGGCTTCACCTTCATTCATGTCATTTGAAAACCAATTGTCTTTTATTGATAGTTCTGATGCATCTCTGTAACCGGTCACATCTTTATAACTATATGTTTTGACGTCGGCTTTTTTAAGAATTAATTTTATTTCTTTTTTAAAGCCTTTTATAGATGTTATAACTAATAATTTCATGTATAAAGTATTTAATTATTTTATTAGGATTTAGTCTCTTCCTGAGAGATATCTTCATTATTAACATGTTTGTTTTTTTCAATCATGTAATATAGTAATGGCACTACAATTAAAGTTAACATAGTTGAAACAATGGCTCCTGCCACCAGCGAAATGGCCAAACCTTGGAAAATTGGGTCAAATAAAATAATTGAGGCTCCAATTACCACAGCTCCTGTCGTTAATAAAATTGGTGTTGTCCTAACCGCACCAGCATCAATTATTGCCTGTTTTAAAGGAATTCCGTCATTTAATCTGATCTCAATAAAATCAATTATCAACACCGAGTTTCTTACCATCACACCGGCCAATGCGATCATTCCGATAAATGACGTAGCCGTAAAGAAGGCGCCAAATAACCAGTGCCCTAGAACAATTCCTATTAAAGAAAGTGGAATGGCTGCCATCATAACAATAGGTGTTTTAAAGTTTTGAAACCAACCTACGATAAGCATATAAATAATGACTATTACTATAATGAATGCAACTCCAAGATCTCTAAACACCTCCAATGTAATTTGCCATTCACCATCCCATTTTACCGTAAAATCACTTTCATCTGATGGTTGTTCCATATACAATTCATTGACTTTATATCCGCTTGGAACATCCATTTTTTGAAGTTTCTCTTCCATTCCTAAAATAGCATAGACAGGACTTTCCAGTTCTCCAGCCATATCAGCAGTTATATAAACTAATCTTTTTTGGTCTTTTCTGTAAATCGTTTTTTGCAAAGTCTCGGTTTTTACTATAACCAAATCACTGACCGGGATCATTATTCCCTGACTTGATCTAATCTTGATATTTTGAATATCTCTCAATGAGCTTTTTTCAGAATCATCCAAAGACAAGACCACTCCTATTCGATTATTATCTGATTCATCATATAAATATGACACAGGATACTCCCTCAAAATGGTAGTTAATGCCGCTACAATTTGTTGAGGAGCCACTCCGTTTAGCATGGCTTTTTCTTTATCAACTTCCAGCTTAAATTCTGTTTGGTCTGCTTCAACCATCCAGTCGATATCGACAATATCAGCTGTGTTTTCCAGAATATCTTTTACCTGATGAGCTATTTCTATTTGCTGATCATAATCCGGTCCATATATTTCGGCTACAATGGTAGACAATACAGGAGGTCCTGGCGGAACTTCAACGACTTTTACATTGGCTCCATATATTTTGGCGATCTTTTGAATTTCCGGACGAACTTCTTTCGCTATATCATGACTTTGTGCAGATCGGTCTTCCTTATGCAATAAATTTACCTGAATATCTGCCATATTACTGCCACCTCGCAGATCGTAATGTCTAACCAATCCATTAAATGTAATTGGTGCCGATGTACCTACATAATTCTGATAATTGACAACCTCTGGTTTAGTAGATAGGTATTGAGAAATTTCTTTTGTGACTAAAGCCGTTCTTTCAAGCGTGGTTCCTTCGGGCATATCAATCACTATTTGAAATTCGTTCTTGTTGTCAAAAGGTAACATCTTTACAGCTACTGTTTTGGTAAAGAACATAAGCATAGAACCCAATAGAAGAATGACTGTAATGCCTAAAAACACCCATCGCTTTCCTGAACTATCCAATAAAGGTTGTTCAATTTTTTTATAGAACTTATAAATAAAACCGGTTTCAAATCCTTCTTCTTCCTTATGTTTTCGCTTATCCTTTTCCTGTAATAAATGATATCCTAAGTAAGGGGTAACAGTCAGTGCTACAAATAATGACAGCATCATTGCTATGGATGCACCAATAGGCATCGGACTCATATAAGGCCCCATCATCCCAGACACGAAGGCCATAGGTAAAATAGCAGCAATTACAGTAAAAGTTGCTAATATCGTTGGATTCCCCACTTCATTAATGGCAAATATGGCTGCCTGCTTGAAAGGTAATCGTTTCATCTTAAAATGCCGATGCATATTTTCGGCAATAATGATACTATCATCTACTACGATCCCAACAACAAAAACCAAAGCAAAAAGCGTAATTCTGTTTAGGGTGTAATCCAACATATAGTAGCTGAATAAGGTTAATGCAAAGGTCAGTGGCACTGAGAAGAAAACTACTAATCCGCCTCTCCAGCCCATGGCAAGCATTACTAAAATAGTTACGGCCAAAATAGCCACGCCTAAATGCAATAACAACTCACCTACTTTATGTGAAGCAGTTTCTCCATAATTTCTTGAGACTTCAACATGCACATCGTCAGGAATTAGATTTTGTTTCAAGACTTCTACCCTATCCAATATCTTTTCTGATATTTTCATAGCATCGGCACCTTTTACTTTTGCAACAGAAATGGTAACTGCATCATATTCTGACCCATGATCGGTAAAACTTTCATTAGATTGTCCATACCCGAAAGACACATAACTTTTAGGAGTTGAAGGTCCATCCTGGATTCTTGCAATTTGTTTTAAATAAACAGGTAGATTCTTGTTGACACCAACTACTAAATTTTCAACATCTTCGGCATTGGTTAAAAACTTGCCCGTTGTGATAAGATATTCCGTATCATTTTTGACAAAACTGCCAGATTGTGCTTGCTGATTATTGGCTTGGATCATTTGCATTATTCCTATGGCGTCCACACCATTTTCAGCCATTTTATCTTTATCAAGAATTACTTTTAATTCACGGTTTCTACCTCCAATAGTTTTAGTAATGGAAACGTCCTTTATCTTTTCTACTTCATTCTTAACCTCACCTGCAATTTGTTTTAGTTGATAGTCATCATACGTATCACTCCATAATGTAATTCCCAGCATAGGCACATCATCAATCGCACGTGTTTTAACCATTGGTTCAAATATGCCATCGACAAACATATCTCTATGCTTCATCAGTTCATTATATAAATTCACATAGGAGCGTTCTGTGTCCTCTCCCACATAAAACTGAACAATGATCATGGCCTGACCATTCATCGACATGGTGTGAATATGTTCTACTCCCTTTATGTCAGAAATTATTTTTTCCAATGGTTTTACCACACGATTCTCAACCTCTTTTGGGCTCGCACCCGGATATCCAACCATTACATCTGCCATTGGAACGATTATCTGTGGTTCTTCTTCTCTGGGAATTAAAAAAGAACTGTAAACACCAATAATCATTAAGGCGATCATTAGCAATATGGTCAACTTGGAGTTGATAAAAGCATTCGCTATTTTTCCTGATAGTCCGTCATTCATAATATTATATTTCTTTTGGGCGTTTAAACAGGCTATTCGCTATATCTTTTTACTTGTTCTTGATAGAAATTTGCTTCGACAAATCCACTCGAGCTGACAAAAAGAAAAGGATATCACTGCTATCCTTAACGCAACTTTTTTGTTATCCCCATACCCCAAAAGAGGCTTTTTGATATTGGGTTTTTAAATTATTTTTATTCTATTGTATTAAATCAATTACTCAACTCCCTTCCCTTTGGGAAGGGCTTGGGATGGACTAACCTTGGTTCCGTTAATTAACTTACTATCTGCAGATACTATATATTGCTCATCCGCATTTAATCCTGAAAGCACTTCTACTTTATCTCCATATGTTTTACCTAACCGCAGCCATCTTAATAGAGCTCTGTTTTGACCGCTTACAGTATATACCCCTTTTAATCCGCCATTCTTTACGATCGCAGATTGTGGAATTAAAACCATTAAAGTCGAATCTTGTTTCCTCTCAACAGGAAATTGAATGGAAGTAAACATTCCCGATAGTATATTAGCATCCGTTCTTTCAAGTTCTACTTTAACTAAAAACTGTCCTCCAGTATTTTTGGATGATGAACTAATTTCGGTAACTTTTCCTTTTATAGATCTATCTAATGACTTAACTAAAACGTCAACCATAGTTCCTGATTTAATTTGAGAGATCTCAGTTTCGGGTACCATGGCAGTTACTTCAAAATTACCGGGAGCTTCTAAAGCAATTAAAGGCATTCCCGGATTTGCCATATCACCAGCCTCAATAAACTTGTTAGTTATCACTCCACTAAATGGAGCCGTGATATTTGCATAAGAAAATTGAGCATTCACTTCATTCTTCATTTGGTTTGCACTTTCTAATCGTGCCTTGGCCATTTCATAATGAGCTGTCATATCATCCAATTCCTTTTGCGATGCACTATTATCATTAAATAAACTTTTAAAACGATTGTAATCTTTTTGTGCATTGTTAAAAGCTGCTGTGGCTTCAGTAATACCTGCATTTACCTGAGCTCGTTTGGCTTGTAACTCGGTATTATTAATTGACAACAACAGCTGACCTTTGCGAACCTTATCCCCTACATTAACATGAACTTTATTTACAAAACCCATCATCCTGGTACTCAAATTAGCACTATTGATTGCTTCAATCTTACCACTTGCAGTTATAAACGGATTGTTCCCATTTGATGAAACTGAACTTATTTTTACAGATACCGGAATTGAATTATCTGCAACTGCTTTTCTGTCTTCACTACCACAACTCATCATAAATAATGATAGTGTGATGATACCTAATGTGTATATGTATTTTTTCATTTTAAATTTATTTATTTTTTCCTATCCCTAACCCTTTCCAAAGGAAAGGGAATTTGTTTTGTTTACCCATCCTAACTTCCTTCCCTTCGAGAAGGATTGAGGACGGGATTATTTAGTTAAAAAGTTTAAGTATGCTTGCGCATAATTGTATTCAAAAATGGTTTGATAATATTCTAATTGCTTTTGAGCGTATTGTGTTTCAGTAATTAATAAATCTGATGTTTTTTCCAATCCTTCTTTAAATCGATTTGTTCTAATTCTTAAGGATTCTTCGGATTGTTTTAAAGCTAATTCTGTTAGTTTTAGCTTGTTTTCTGCATCTATTAACATTCGCTTGGCCTTGTTGAATTCCAAATTGCTTTTTGAAACATATTGATCTAATTCTAATTTAGATTTTTCAAATTCTGCTTTACTTTTCTGAGCTTTTCCGAAACGTTTTGTCCCTTCTAATATATCCCAGCTCAATTGTGCACCAAATAAGTAACCGTTGGCATCACCTTGAAAAACCTGATCGTCATACAACTCGTAGCTGCCAAAAGCATTCAATCGTGGTAAAAAGGCCATTTTATCGGCTTTATACATATTATTATAAGCATCTGAAGCTAATTGCATCGCTTTAATATCTGATCGATTCTTCTGAAACTACTTTGTTTTCAATATTAAAATTAGAAACAGACAAATTCATCAGAAGGTTGATAAACCACATCTTGATTTTCATTCATCAAAAATGACAGATAATTAGATGCATTATTTCACATTGCTCCTGGCTGATTGCAATTGGTTTTGAACTTCAGTAACTCTAACTTCAACAGCCAACACATCAGCACGTTGCAAATACCCCTTGGAGAAAACTATCATCAGCTAATTTCTTATTTGCATTTGATGCTAACAACGCTTTTTCCAGCACATCAACAGCTTTATAAGCCAGTTGCAATTGCATATAGGCCTTATCGACTTCGAATTCCAAATAATCTGATGTCCTTACAGTCTGTAATGCATTGCCTGCATTTTGGTTTTAGCTGCTTTACGTTGGTATATACCATCAACATTGATCAATGGTTGCTGTATCTCAAATTTTGTTGCGTAGTTTTCTATCTGTGAAGGATCATTCAACAAAGCCGGATTAAAATCATTTTGAGTCAAGATCTCCTGATTTAATTTAGAACCAAAAGCCATTAAAGGATTAGTAGTTGCAATTCCAGTATGACTTGCTGAAATATTAGGAACAAAACAGCATTAGTTTGTCTGTAATCTGCTCTTGCAGCATTAAATTCTTCTTCAGAAATTTTAAAGATGTATTGCTTTGAGATACATTGTCTAAAACTTCCTGCTTCGAAATTGGAATCACTTGCTGTGCATTTATAACTGATGTCACCAGTGAAAAACCAAAGGCTAAAATGTATATATTCTTTTTCATTAG
>CAVRNW010000028.1:0-12309 GCA_963722665.1 uncultured Flavobacteriaceae bacterium | reverse complement strand
GAAAACGAATATAATTTTATCAGGAGTTGGAGGCCAAGGCATCTTAACCATTGCTGCGGTTTTAGATACAGCAGCCTTAGACCAGAATTTGTTTGTAAAGCAAGCAGAAGTTCATGGCATGAGTCAGCGAGGTGGAGCTGTTCAATCACATGTCAGGATCAGTGATTCAGTCATTCATTCAGATCTGATTCCACTTGGAAAAGCAGATATGATCTTATCAGTGGAGCCTATGGAATTGCTGCGTTATTTACCATATTTAAAAGAAGATGGATGGTTAGTTACAGATTCCCAGCCTTTTATAAACAATAATAATTATCCCGAACAGGAAACCTTGTTTGATGAAATAAAGCGCCATCCGAATAATATAATTGTTGATGCCACAGAAATTGCTAAAAAGATAGGTAATTCTAAAGCAGCTAATATGGTGTTGCTAGGAGCAGCATCGTCTTTAATTTCGTTATCAGAAGAAAGCCTTATAAAAGCTGTTAAAACACTTTTCCAGAGAAAAGGTGAGCGCATTATCAACCTGAACATTGAAGCTTTTAATGCCGGAAAACAATTGGCGAAGGAAAAGTATAGTTTGGTTTAAAAATTAAGGTATTTAGCTTATAAAATTCACGTCTATCAGAGTCATTTTCTAAACATGCTTTAGTCGAGTTTCGTTAATAACCTTCTTAATGATCTTGGCAAGTATTTTAGTGCCTTTCTCGATATCTTCTTTTGGCATATTAGAGAAGGAAAGGCGAAGTCTGTCATCTTTTTTACTGGCAGGATCAAAGGTCTTTCCATTTACAAAGGCAACACCTTTTTTGACACTTTTTTTAAAGATCTTCGTTGATTTTATATCTGCCGGTAATTTTAACCATATGTAGAAACCACCTTTAGGTGTGTTCCAGGTAATTTCTTCAGGCATATACTTTTTTAGACTATCCTCTAAAATATTCTTGCGTTCAAAATACTCCTTTCTTAAAAATTCCAAATAAGGATATAATTTCCCTTGAACCAAAAACTGATTGGCCAGGATTTGCATAAAGTTGGAGGTGCAAGCATCTAATGCCTGTTTAATTACTTGTGCTTTCTCATATATTACAGGAGAAGCCAGCATATAACCCAATCTGAAACCGGGACCTATGATTTTGGAGAAAGAACCGGTATAAATTATTTCTACATCAGTCTCATTATAAAACTTCATTGGTTTCGTCAAATGCTTGTCTTTATCTTCAAAATACAGGTCGTTATATGCATCATCTTCAAGCAGGATGATTCCTGTTCCTGCTAATACATCGAGTAAAGCCTGTTTGCGTTCAGGTGTATAAATAATACCTGCAGGATTATGGAAATTCGGAGTCACATATAGAAATTTCGGTTTTTTCTCTAAACTTTCAATTTTGTCTTTTAAAGCTTGAATATCTATGCCATCTTTATCTATAGGAATACCATGAATATCTGCTTCGTAGGTTTCAAATACGGATAGAGCACCAACAAAACATGGGTTTTCGGTTAAAATAACATCTCCCGGATTTACAAATTCCTGAGTTATAATGCTTATTGCCTGCAAAGATCCTGTAGAGATCATTATTTTATTTTCATCAATTTTCAATCCTTTGTCTAACAAGTATTTTTCTATGGATTTTATCAGTGGAGGATAACCGGAAACTGGCCCATATTGAAAACAAAGTTTTTTAAGATCATCGGGCAGATTGTTGTAAACTTCATCAATTCCTTTAATAGGGAACAGGTCATTGTTAGGCATGCCTCCTGCAAAGGATATTAGGTTTTTTCCTGAAGATTGTTTCATTAAAAGCTTGATATCTTCAGAATGCATGGAATTCACAGCATTGGAGAATTTGATCATGGAATCTAGTATTTAAATACATATCAAAATAACGAAACTTTATGGTCAATAACATTGACAATTATCAGTCGTAGTACAATATATTTTCATTTACTTTACTCTATCAAAATTCATAGTATCGATTATGATTCATGACAATTTAATTAACCCAAAAAGTATTGTGATTGTTGGGGGTTCCGATAATTTAGCAAGTCCTGGTGGCCGCGTTTTAAAGAACCTGATCGATAATAATTTTAAAGGAGATCTGTATGTAGTGAATCCGAAGAAAGATGAAGTACAGGGCATTACATCCTTCAAGGTTATGAAGGATCTTCCTAAAGTTGATCTTGCCATTATTGCTATTGCATCGCAGTTTGTGCTTGAAACGGTTAAGGTTTTGACAGAACAGAAGAATACAAAAGGCTTCATTATATATTCAGCCGGATTTAGTGAAAAAGATGAAGAAGGATCGAAGTTAGAAGAGGCGATTAAAAAGCAAATTCAAAAGGTTGGTGGAAGTTTATTAGGGCCAAATAACATAGGACTCATCAACGCCAATTATACCGGAGTTTTCACAACCCCAATCCCAAAACTGAACCCTTTAGGTGTCGATCTTATTTCCGGGTCTGGAGCTACAGCAGTTTTTATAATTGAAGCTGCGAAAAGCCTGGGATTATCATTTTCCAGCCTTTATACACTTGGAAATAGTGCACAAATAGGAGTGGAGGAAATGCTGGAGTATTTCGATACCTCCTTTAATAAAAATACAAGTAGCAGAGTTAAACTCTTGTATATAGAAAGCATTAAAAAACCCGAAAAATTCTTAAAACATGCTAGATCATTAGTTGTTAAAGGCTGTAAAATAGCCGCCATAAAAGCGGGCAGTTCTGATGCTGGAATAAGAGCAGCTTCTTCACATACAGGAGCTTTAGCAACATCTGATTTGTTTGTGGATGCCTTGTTCAAAAAAGCAGGAATTATAAGATGTTATGGTAGACATGAGTTGATAAATGTTGCCGGAATTCTTTTGCAAAAGGAACTAAAAGGGAACAAAATTGTCATTATTACCCATGCAGGTGGACCGGCAGTGATGCTAACAGATGTATTATCGAAGAATAAAATGAACATTCCACTATTGGATAAGAATCATCAAAAAGAAATTTTGGACCAACTATTCAATGGGTCTTCGGCAGCAAATCCTATAGATTTTTTAGCTACTGGAACGTCAGAACAATTGGACTTTATCCTTGATTATTGCGAAAATAAGATCGATGAAATTGATGGCATGGTTGTGATTTTTGGAAGTCCCGGTTTAACAAGTGTTCGAGAAGCTTATAGTGTTATAAATGAAAAAGTAAAGAGTTGTAATAAACCGATTTATGCAGTCTTACCATCTGTTATAAATGCCGAAAAGGAGATCGATGAATTTATATCTAAAAATAATATTGCTTTTGCTGATGAGGTACTATTTGGTAATGGTCTGGTGAAGGTATTTTACTCAATGAAACCAACCGTTGACATCAATCATTTGGAGTTATCTAAAAAGAATAAAATAAGAGATTTAATTAATTTATCTTCTGATGGTTACATGAGTCCATCTAAAGTAAAAGAATTACTAAAATTAGCTGATATTAACTTTGTAGATCAGTATGAAATTAGTTCGATACAGGAAGCAAAAGAACTAGCCAAAAAACTTGTGTATCCGGTTGTAATGAAAGTGGTAGGTCCATTACATAAATCGGATGTTGGTGGTGTAATTTTGAATATTGAAGATGAGGACCAATTGATTACAAATTTTGATAAATTAATGCAAATCAAGAATGCTAAATCGGTATTGATTCAGCGAATGCAAAAAGGAATGGAAATATTTGTCGGAGCCAAAAAAGAAACAAATTTTTCTCACATTGTGATGTGTGGTTTAGGTGGTATCTATATTGAAGCGTTTAAAGACGTAAGCTCCTGTATGATTCCTGTTTCTAAAATGGAAGCAAAGGATATGATATCTAATTTAAAGTCCTATCCAATCTTGAAGGGAATTAGAGGTCAGAAAGGAATTGACCTTAATGAATTCGCGGTCATAATCCAGAAAATATCTTCACTACTTCAATTAATTCCGGAAATAACTGAACTAGATATGAATCCGCTGCTCGCTTCTTCAGATCAAATTATTGCAGTAGATGCTAGAATAAGACTGAATTAAAAGTTTCAGATTAGATAAATTCTTTGCATTTTTTCCAAAATCTATAATTCTAAAATTATATTTTGGAAAATTTCTATGTAAATTGCTTCAATTCAATTTTAAAAAAGCAAATAATATCACACTATGAGCAATTATCATATAAAACACTTAGAAGAGTATTTCCAGGTCTATCGAAAATCAGTAAGAAATCCAGAAGTTTTCTGGGAGGAAGTTGCAGAAGAGCATTTCGTATGGCGAAAAAAATGGACCAATGTTTTAAGCTGGGATTTTGAAAAACCAGAAGTGAAATGGTATGAAGGAGCAAAATTGAATATTACCGAAAATTGTATTGACCGACATTTACACACGAGAGGTGATAAAACTGCTATTTTATTTGAACCAAATGATCCAAAGGAAAAAGCTCAACATATTACCTACAAACAATTACATGAACGAGTTTGTGAAATGGCCAATGTGCTAAAGGATGAAGGCATCAAAAAAGGAGATCGTGTATGTATCTATTTACCTATGATTCCTGAATTAGCTATTTCAGTTTTAGCATGTGCACGAATAGGAGCCATCCATTCTGTAGTATTTGCCGGTTTTTCATCTAAGGCTTTGTCCACTCGTATCAATGATAGTGAGTGTAAAATGGTTCTGACTTCAGATGGATCTTACCGTGGTGCAAAAACCATCGATCTTAAAGGCATTGTTGACGAAGCATTAGAGAGTTGTCCTTGTGTTGATACCGTTTTAGTTGTTAATCGAATCAATTCAAAAATAAATATGAAAGATGGCCGTGATAAATGGTTACAGCCATTATTAAATTCAGCTAATCAAATATGTGAACCAGAAATAATGGATGCCGAGGATCCTTTATTCATTTTATATACTTCCGGTTCAACTGGAAAACCTAAGGGTATGGTGCACACCATAGCTGGATATATGGTATATACTGCTTACACTTTTAAAAATGTGTTTCAATATAAAGAAGAAGATATCTATTGGTGTACGGCAGATATTGGTTGGATTACTGGCCATAGCTATATTGTATATGGTCCGCTAGCTAATGGCGCGACAACGGTCATGTTTGAGGGTGTTCCGACCTATCCTGATTGGGGACGATTTTGGGAAATAGTACAAAAGCATAAAATCACTCAGTTCTATACAGCTCCAACAGCTATTCGAGCATTGGCAAAAGAGAATTTGAACTTCGTTGAAAAATACGATCTGTCCTCGTTAAAGGTCTTGGGAACAGTGGGCGAGCCAATAAACGAAGAAGCCTGGCATTGGTATAACGATAATGTTGGTAAAAAGAAAAGCCCAATTGTGGATACATGGTGGCAAACAGAAACAGGAGGTATTATGATCACGCCAATACCATTCGCAACACCAACAATTCCTACTTATGCAACATTGCCTTTTCCAGGAATTCAACCAGCCTTAATGGATGAAAACGGACAGGAAATAAAAGAAAACCAGGTAGATGGAAGACTATGCATAAAATTCCCCTGGCCATCAATGGCAAGGACTATTTGGGGAGATCATAAACGTTACAGGGATACGTATTTTTCAACTTATAAAAATATGTACTTTACAGGAGATGGCGCTTTGAGAGATACTGTGGGCTTTTACAGAATTACGGGTCGAGTGGATGATGTGATCATTGTTTCTGGACATAATTTAGGAACTGCACCTATTGAAGATGCTATCAATGAGCATCAGGCAGTTGCAGAATCTGCTATTGTTGGCTTCCCTCACGATATTAAAGGAAATGCCTTATATGGTTATGTTATCCTAAAAGAAACAGGAGAAGGTCGTGATCAGAACAATTTACGTAAGGAAATCAATCAGATCATTACAGAGCATATTGGACCAATAGCTAAGTTAGAAAAAATTCAGTTTGTTTCAGGTTTGCCTAAAACACGCTCCGGGAAGATCATGAGACGAATTTTACGTAAAATCGCTTGTAAAGACACCAGTAATTTAGGTGATACAAGTACCTTATTGAACCCGGAAGTAGTTCAACAGATAATGGACAATGCATTGTAAGTTAAAAATATTCTTATCTTTAATTAAAAATTAAAACATCATGGCAAAATCACAAGACGCAAAGAAGAATGTTAAAAAGGAACCTCTTTTAACACCAAAAGAAAAAAAGGCAGCTAAACGCGCTAAGAAGTCAAAAAGAGAATAATTTTACCACTCTTTTTTTGTTAATAATCATGTACTAGAATTGTGCGTTTTTATTGAAAATTATAGCATTCCTAAAGGGATGCTTTTTTTGTTTATAAATTCAGACAAGGCTTAACAAAAAATTAATATTGTGGATTCTCAGAAATTGTATATTTATATAAAAACAAATAATGATAAAAGTAAATGCATTTGCAGCAAGTTCTGCTGGAGGTAAACTGGAAAAATTTCAATACGAACTACCTGAATTAGGTACTGAGCAAGTCGATATCAAGGTTGAATATTGCGGAATTTGCCATTCCGATCTTAGCATGTTGAATAACGAATGGGGCATGACTCAATACCCTTTTGTCCCCGGTCATGAAATAGTTGGTAAAGTTGTCGCAGTAGGCAATGAAGTAAAAAATTTAAATGTTGGTGATATTGTAGGCTTAGGATGGTATTCAGGGTCCTGTATGTACTGTGATCAATGTATGGATGGTAGCCAGCATTTATGTGGTACTGCAGAACAAACCATAGTGGGTCGTCATGGTGGTTTTGGCGATTATGTGCGCAGTCACTGGTCATGGGCAATTCCGTTGCCTAAAGGAATTAATAAGGCAAAAGCCGGTCCTTTATTATGTGGAGGAATTACCGTTTTTAACCCAATAATTTTGGCAGGAGTGAAGCCAACAGATAAAGTTGGTGTCATTGGTATTGGAGGATTAGGCCATATGGCTCTAAAATTCTTATCAGCCTGGGGTTGTGAAGTAACAGCTTTTAGCTCTAATCCGGCAAAAAAGGAGCAGATCTTAAAAATGGGAGCTCATAAGGTCATTAATTCCAGAGATCCAAAAGAGTTAGAAAGTATAACTGGAACTTTGAACTTCATTTTAAATACTACGAATGTGACTCTGGACTGGAATTCTTATTTAACAACTTTAGCACCTAAAGGACGATTTCATAACGTTGGAGCAGTATTAGAACCTATGGCGATTCCGGCATTCACATTAATTGGTGGAGAAAAATCGGTAGCTGGAAGTCCGTTGGGCAGTATAGCGCTTGACCAGAACCATGCTGGAATTTTGTGTCAGACATAATATTTATCCAACCGTTGAAGAATTCAAAATGGCAGATGTCAATAAAGCAATTAAGCATCTGGAAGATGGTAAAGCACGATACCGATTAGTTCTTAAGGCTTAAGAATTTGAAAACATAAATTTATATAGCGTTCATATTCCATGGACGCTTTTTTTTATAAATAATTCAATAATGAAAAGTTGACTTTCAAAAGATTTCTTTATTTGGATCTTAATTCTTTTCGGTACTTTAAGATTAACTATTTTTACAAACAATTTTTTTATATAATAAAAAGTATATGCAATACCTGAAAAAGAATTCGGCAGATATTACCAAAAAAAAGAAACCAAAAGTTACAATGGCCAAGGCCTTTAAAACAATTATTTGGCCTCGACGAAAACTCGTGTTTGTTGGATTAATATTAATTGTGCTCAGTAGATTATCAAGTTTGGTTTTACCATGGAAAAGTAAAGCTTTATTGGATGACGTTATTCCTAATAAAGATTATGATCAACTGTACAACCTTTTACTAATTGTTGGGATTGCCATTTTGGTTCAGGCAGTGACCTCCTTTCTACTCACACGAATTTTAAGTGTTCAAGCTCAATTTTTAATTTCAGAACTGAGGGCTCAAGTACAGAAAAAAGTACTTTCATTACCCATAAGTTTTTTTGATAACACAAAATCCGGTGCATTGGTATCTCGAATAATGACTGATGTAGAAGGAGTTCGTAATCTTGTAGGCACTGGTTTGGTTCAAATGGTTGGAGGTACGATTACTGCTGCTATCTCCTTGTTTTTATTAATAAGTATAAGTCCATCCATGACCTTGTTTGTTCTGGTGCCCGTAGCAATATTCGGCTTTATTGCCTTAAAAGCATTTGGATACATTAGACCTATATTTAGAGCTCGAGGGGTTATTAATGCAGAGGTCACTGGCCGACTTACAGAAACACTTGCAGGCGTTCGGGTAATTAAGGCTTTTAATGCGGAAGACCAAGAAAATAAGTCTTTCGAAAAAGGAGTGGATAAGTTGTTTCAAAATGTAAAAAAGAGCTTAACGGCAACTGCCTTTATGACTAGTTCTTCTACCTTTTTGTTGGGGATAGCCTCTACTGGAATTATGGGTATTGGTGGATATAAGATCATGACTGGTGAATTAACCGTTGGAGATTTTCTATCCTTTACATTATTGCTTGGTTTTATGATAGCACCAATTGTTCAAATGAGCAATATTGGAAGTCAGTTAACAGAAGCTCTTGCAGGGCTCGATAGAACCGAAGAACTTATGAATAAGACTGCAGAAGAAGATAATGAAGACAGGACCATTGAATTAGATGATATAAAAGGTGAGTTGGTTTTTGAAGATGTATCTTTTTCTTACGAAGAAGGAAAAGAGGTATTACATAATATAGATTTTAAAGCCCCATCAGGTTCAGTGACTGCCTTGGTAGGAAGTTCTGGTTCAGGTAAATCCACCATGGCCGGATTATCTGCAACTTTTTTAAATCCTAAATCGGGGAAAATAACAATCGACGGTCAGGATCTGTCCAAAGTGAAGCTGAATAGCTATAGAAAGCATTTAGGAGTTGTATTACAAGACGAATTCTTGTTTGAAGGAACCATCAGAGAAAATATTATGTTTCCAAGACCAAATGCTACAGAAGATGAATTATTAAATGCAGTAAATGCTGCATACGTAAATGAGTTCACAGATCGATTTGATAAAGGATTAGATACTTTGATAGGGGAAAGAGGAGTGAAACTTTCAGGGGGTCAGCGTCAGCGATTGGCAATTGCAAGAGCGATCTTGGCCGATCCAAAAATCATTATTTTAGATGAAGCAACTTCAAGTCTGGATACCGAAAGTGAAAGCCTGATTCAGAAAAGTTTGGATGAACTCATCAAGAATAGAACAACTATTGTTATTGCGCATAGGTTGAGTACTATTAGAAAAGCGGATCAGATATTGGTAATTGAAGCAGGGCGAATTGCAGAACGCGGCACACATGATGAACTTATAGCTGCTGAAGGCAGATATTTTGATTTGTACACCTATCAGGCGAAGATTTAAAAAATTTCAAATCAAAATAATTGATTGTCAGTGATTAAATGCGTTATCAATTTTTTAAAAATCCTATTTCTTTTTTTAAAATATTAACAGAACTTTTATCTGGGAAATTCAAATTATCTTTTTGTTCTTTAGTTATAGGTTTATAGGCCGACTTAAGAAACTGGTATTTAGCATTTTATATGTAATATAAATGGGTTAAACATCGTAAAACAAAAAATACAACTTCCATTTAGAATAATCCAAAATTTAACTTCGCTGACTTATAGTGTTTTCATTATAATTTATATTGAAAATGCAGTTAAAAAAGCGATACATTATAATGAAAAATACATTGTTCGATAAAGTTTGGGATTCGCATGTTGTTAGAAAAATAAAAGATGGCCCTGACGTGTTTTTTATAGATAGGCATTTGATACATGAAGTTACGAGCCCTGTGGCATTTCTTGGTTTAAAACAACGGGGAATTGGCGTTTTGAGTCCGGAACGCACGTTTGCAACGGCCGATCATAATACACCAACTATCAATCAGCATTTACCGGTTCAGGATCCCTTGTCTGCAAATCAGTTAAAGGCATTAGAAGAAAATTCAAAGGAATACGGAATTACTCATTGGGGATTAGGTCATGATAAAAATGGTATTGTTCATGTTGTTGGTCCCGAAAATGGAATAACATTACCGGGAGCTACCATTGTTTGTGGTGATTCGCATACATCTACCCATGGTGCTTTTGGCGCTGTTGCTTTTGGTATCGGGACATCAGAAGTGGAAATGGTTTTGGCAACACAATGCATCATGCAACCAAAACCTAAAAAGATGGTCATTAACATAAATGGTCAGTTAGGTTTAGGAGTAACCCCAAAGGATGTTGCTTTATACATAATCTCAAAATTATCTACTTCAGGAGCCACTGGATATTTTGTAGAATATGCTGGCGATGTATTCAAAAATATGAGTATGGAAGGACGTATGACCGTTTGCAATCTAAGTATTGAAATGGGTGCTCGCGGTGGTATGATAGCTCCTGATGAAAAAACCTTTGAATACATTAAAGGCAGAATGTTTACTCCTAAGGGAACCGATTGGGATAAGGCTATGACATACTGGAAGACTTTAAAAACAGATGAAGATGCTGTGTTTGATAAAGTATATATTTTTGATGCATCTGATATTGAGCCAATGATCACCTATGGAACCAATCCCGGAATGGGAATGGGCATTTCTAAAAATATTCCAACTTCAGATCAATTGGAAGGCGGAAAGGCTACATTCAATAAATCTTTGGATTACATGGGATACCATGAAAAAGAAGCCATGCTGGGTAAAAAGGTAGACTATGTATTCATAGGCTCTTGTACCAATGGTCGAATAGAAGACTTCAGAGCATTTGCTTCAATAGTAAAAGGACGAAAGAAAGCAGACCATATAACTGCCTGGTTAGTTCCCGGATCTCATGAAGTAGAACGAAAAATAAAGGAAGAAGGACTTTTAGACATCTTTACTGAAGCCGGATTTGCCTTAAGGGAACCTGGCTGTTCTGCATGTTTGGCTATGAATGATGATAAAATTCCTGCTGGGAAATATGCCGTAAGTACATCAAATCGTAATTTTGAAGGAAGGCAAGGTCCTGGTGCAAGAACACTATTGGCTAGTCCATTGGTAGCTGCTGCTGCTGCGGTAACAGGAGTAGTTACAGATCCAAGAAAATTAATGGAATTGGTTAATTAATCAAACTAATAAAATGGCATACGATAAGTTCAATATATTAAAAAGCTCTGCATATCCTTTATCTATAGAGAATGTAGATACAGATCAAATCATTCCTGCACGTTTTCTAAAGGCTACGGAAAGAAAAGGTTTTGGAGATAATTTGTTTAGAGATTGGAGATATAATTCTGATGGCACTCCAAAAGCTGATTTTGTTTTAAATGATGTTAAATACAGCGGAAAAATTTTAGTTGGAGGTAAGAACTTCGGATCTGGTTCTTCAAGGGAACATGCTGCCTGGGCAGTTTATGATTTCGGATTCAGATGTGTGATATCTTCATTTTTTGCTGATATTTTTAAGAATAATTGTCTGAATATAGGAGTTCTTCCGGTCCAGGTGAGTACGGAATTTTCTCAAAAGGTTTTTGATGCCATTGAAGCTGATCCTAATTACACAAATTGAGGTTAATTTACCACAACAATCGGTCACTTTATTAGCTACGGGTGAAACAGAAAATTTTGAAATCAGTAAATATAAAAAAGACAATATGTTGAATGGATTTGACGATATAGACTATTTACAAAAAATGAAATCCGACATTCATGAGTTTGCACAAACACGTCCCTTCTAAAATAAAGAATTTACGTTTTTAATACCCAAAATGAAAAGAAGAAAGATCGAAATAATGGATACTACACTTCGAGATGGAGAACAAACATCGGGTGTATCATTTTCGGTTTCTGAAAAACTCACCATTGCAAAATTGTTATTGGAAGAATTGGGTGTAGACAGAATAGAAGTGGCTTCAGCCAGAGTGTCTGAAGGTGAATTCAAAGCTGTAAAGGCAATAACCGATTGGGCCAAAGAAATGGGCTATTTAAACAGGATTGAGGTCCTGACATTTGTAGATGGAGGCCAATCGATAAAATGGATGTTAGACGCAGGAGCACGAGTTCAAAATCTGTTGACTAAAGGGTCAATGAATCATTTGACCCATCAATTAAAAAAAACACCCAAGCAGCATTTCTCTGAAATACAACAAGTTATAAATAAAGCGAAGGATAATGGAATAGATACTAATGTCTATTTAGAGGACTGGAGCAATGGAATGAGAAATTCTCAGGACTATGTGATAGAATTTCTGGATTTTTTAAAAACCCAGCCTATAAAGAGAGTTCTCCTGCCAGATACCTTAGGTATATTGACACCATCTGAAACTTTTGAATTCTTTAATAAACTGCGAGTTAAATACCCTGATTTACAA
>CAVRNW010000027.1:0-28520 GCA_963722665.1 uncultured Flavobacteriaceae bacterium | reverse complement strand
GAAAAGAGAACGCATAGAAGGAACCGACCTTGTATTTTTAAGAGAATTAACTGGTGGGATCTATTTTGGAGAAAAGGGTAGAAGAGATGGTGGAGAAACTGCCTTTGATAATTGTGTGTACACCCGAGAAGAAGTTAAACGATTGGCAAAAAAAGGATTTGAATTAGCGATGACCCGTTCTAAAAAACTATGTTGCGTTGATAAAGCCAATGTCTTAGAAACATCGCGCTTATGGAGGGAAACAGTTCAGGCTATGGAAAAGGACTACCCGGAAGTGGAAGTGTCCTATGAGTTTGTCGATGCCGTTGCCATGCGACTTGTACAATGGCCAAATTCCTATGATGTTCTAATAACAGAAAATTTATTTGGCGATATTTTAACCGATGAAGCATCGGTAATTTCAGGATCCATGGGATTAATGCCTTCGGCATCCGTTGGATCTGAGGTTTCTTTGTTTGAGCCAATACACGGATCCTACCCACAGGCAACAGGCTTGAATATTGCTAACCCTTTAGCAACGATTTTATCGGCTGCAATGATGTTTGAACTGGCATTTGGTCTTAATGAGGAGGCTGAAGCTATTAGAAATGCTGTAAATAAATCTTTGGATAAAGGTATTGTGACAGAAGATCTGGCAGATGGCGGAAAATCATACGGAACATCTGAAGTAGGTGATTGGTTGACTGCCAATATTTGAGATCAATAGTAAAATTGAAAAAATATTGTATCCTTTTTATTGAGTTAGACAATAAATTCTTAAATTATTGCAATGGAAAAAGTAGTAACATTTGGAGAAGTTCTAATGAGATTATCACCACAAGGCAATAAAAAATTCAGACAATCTAATGTATTGGAATTTTATTTTGGAGGGACTGAAATCAATGTAGCAATTTCTTTAGCTACATTTGGAGACAAGGTAAAACATATTTCTTGTATTTCTGATGATTTTGTTGGAGATACTGCCATGGGTTATCTGCGAAATTATAATGTTGATACCAGTGAAATAGTTAGATCTCCAAGACCTTTAGGGATCTATTTTTTGGAGATCGGAGCTGTAATGAGACCAAGTTCCATTTCTTATAATCGATCACATTCAGCTTTTTCTGAAATTCAACCAAATATGGTGAACTGGAATCGAGCTCTAAAAGATTGTAACTGGATGCATTGGACAGGAATAACTCCGGGATTATCATTAGGTGCTTATGAAGCTCTAAGGGAGGGCTTACAACTGGCAATGAAAAAAGGCATCACTGTATCTGCGGATCCAACTTACCGACGTGGTTTATGGAAATATGGTATAGATCCTAAAGACGCTCTAATAGATCTAATTCAGAATTCTACAATATTTATTGGAGGTGTAAATGAGATCAATGAAATTTTGGGAACCTCATATGATTATTCCAATGATGATTTTATAGCCGCTTCTAAAGAATTAATGATTAATTATCCTAACATAAACAAGGTATTTGATAAGATAAGAAGCTCTGTTAATGCCTCCTGGCAAAAAATAAGAGCGAGGATGTGGAATGGAGAAAAATTCAGGGAAACAATTGATATTGAAATTACCCATATAGTTGACCGAATAGGAACTGGTGATGCATTTGCTGCCGGACTTATTTATGGACTACAAAATTTTGACGATTATAAAGCCATGGAGTTTGCCTGTGCTGCGAGTGCTCTAAAACATACCTTCGAAGGGGATGTCAATTATGCAACAGTCACAGACGTTGAACATATCCTTGCGGGAGACGTTACAGGAAGATTGATCAGATAAAGGGAGCGTTTATTTATTCGATTATGCTAATGGTCCTTTTTTCTCTAAAAGCAATAAAGATCAATAGAGAGATAAAGCCGCATAAGGTGAATCCAAAAAATACGGGATGTACAGTTGTGGTTACATAACTGCCTATATAGACGCCAATTGGCACCGAAAGTAATGTAGAGATAAATCCGGTTATTGCGGCTCCAATTCCCGCTATATGACCTATTGGTTCCATGGCAATCGATCGTAGATTCCCAAATAAAAATCCTAGAGCAAAGAATTGTAATCCTAAGAATATCAGTAAGACTGTGATACTTGGATTAGCCTGTGACCAAAAAAGGATCACATAAACTAAAGCGGTAATACAATAAGCAAGAAGCGCATAAAAAGCCAATTTCCTCATGCCAAAACGCATGACCAAGGTTCCGTTTAAAAAGGTTGCTAAACCTACCGTAGTAGCTAGTCCGGCAAAAATATAGGGGAATTCATCTCCCAGTCCATATTGGGTTTCAAAGATCTGTTGGGACGAACTCAAATACACTAAAAATGCTCCTGTGATCAATCCGGAAATAATAGTGAATGCCATGGTTTCCTTGAATTTAATCAATTCCTTTAGTCCATCCACAAATAAATGACTTGAGAATTTAACTTTAAATTCTGCTTTAAGCGTTTCTTTCTGGCGTTTCCAAAACCAAAATCCTATTATCGCAGCAAAGATCAATTGGGCATAAAAAATAGCCTGCCAGCTATAAATATTGAGTATGAACTTTCCTAAGGCTGGTGCTATTATAGGTACTAAAATAAATATGACTGTTACAAACGACATAATTTTTGCCATATAATCACCTTTATACGAATCTCTTATAATTGAAATACTGATTGTCCTTGGAGCCGACAGTCCTACGCCTTGTAATACACGGCCAATGATCATGATCTCCAGAGTTTGGGCATATATACAAATAAAGCTAGCAATCAGAAAAATAACAAAACCCATGTAAACAACAGGTTTTCTGCCAAAACTGTCTGATAAAGGACCAAATAATAATTGACCGAAGCCAAGGCCCAGGAAGATCATGGTTATCAATAATTGATTATCTGTTGCTTCAATGCTTTGGACGGCTCGTCCAATTATGGATAAAGCCGGTAATAAGGCATCTATAGCTAAGGCAACAATTGACATTAATGAGGCCATTAAAGCTACAAATTCAATACTAACTTTGCTTTTTTGCTGTTGCATTCGGCAAATGTACTTCAATATTGTTAAGTAGTATTTACATTTTTATTAAATTAGGAAACTAATTAATTTCAAAAAATCATGATAAGAAATCAATTCACAATTATACTTCTTGCATTCTTAATATTAGGCTGTAAAAATGATTCACAATCTCTTGAAAAGACTGATAATCTAAGTGTTTCAGAGTATCATAATTATAATACAACTGATAAATTTTCAGGAGGTATCAGGATGATACCAATTTCTACACCTAAGGGTGAATTTAAGGTTTGGACTAAGCGAGTAGGTAACAACCCAAAAATTAAAGTGCTATTACTTCATGGTGGACCAGGAGTAACCCATGAGATCTATGAATGTTTTGACGGTTATTTTCCTCAGGAAGGCATAGAATATTACTACTACGACCAATTAGGATCTTATTACAGCGATCAGCCAAAAGATCTGTCTCTTTGGGATTTAGACCGTTTTGTTGAAGAAGTAGAACAAGTGAGGGTTGCTTTAGGTTTAAATAAGGATAATTTCTATTTGTATGGACAATCCTGGGGAGGGATTTTAGGTATGCAGTATGCCTTGAAATATCAGGAAAATATCAAAGGATTGATAATCTCCAACATGGTAGCTTCCATTCCTGAATATCAAAAATATTCCGATGAGGTCTTAAGCCCAAAAATGGATCCGGAAGTTTTAAAAGAGATATTAAGCTATGAAGAAAAGGAGGATTATTCAAATCCGCGTTATATGGAACTCATTGTAAATAATTACTACACAGAGCATATTTTAAGGATGCCTGTTGAAAATTGGCCTGAACCGGTAAACAGGAGCTTTAAACACTTAAATCCTGATGTATATGTGACCATGCAAGGACCAAGTGAATTTGGTATTAAAGGTGATGCAACACTTAAGAATTGGGATGTAAAAGACCAATTGCATAAAATTACTGTGCCAACTCTTACTATTGGCGCTACCCATGATACCATGGATCCTGAACATATGAAATGGATTTCTAATGAAGTTAAAAACGGTAGATTTCTATTGTGTCCAAACGGAAGTCATCTTTCTCAATTCGACGATCAAAATATATTTTTTGAAGGCTTGATAGATTTCATAAAAGATGTTGATAACGGCAGTTTTTAATTAAATTAAGAACTCAAAAAATACTTTTAAAAGATATCAAAATTGGTATTACATTTGACACCTAATTAATTCGTATTTTATCAATTAAAAAAATGAAAAAACTATTTCTGTTAGGTTGTATTCTAACTTTTTTATCTCAACCATTATCGGCTCAAAAATATAGCACAGAGCAGATTAAAGAGCAAATTTCCTTACATAAAAATGATGTCAGAGGTCCTTATAAAGACATACGTTGGTTTTGCACGGATGGAAGTATAAGACAGCCAAAAGACCCTTGCCCGGAAAATATTGGTCCTGGTGTGCAACACGCACGTTATAAAGATGCCGTTGAAACCCTGGCGAAAAACAATCACATTTTTTTAGGCCAGATACTTGCTTATACAGAAAAAGAAGAATTTTGGGATGCAGCAAATAATCATTCTCGTTTAAAACAATACCAACTTGATAAATATTTATCTTCAGTAGATAATGGCTGGATAAACCAAAAAGGGCAATTTTACAGAGGTGCGATACAAAGCGAGGATGAAGCGGCTTGGGGAATCGATTTTTACAAGTGGTTATTGTCTAATGATAAATTAATAGAACAAAACTTTTTTTTAATTCGACAGTCATTAAAAGATGTGCCACATAAAGGCGATGATAATTTAGCTCAATTAATACGTAGTCAATCGAAAGTAATTTCAGATGTATTTCCAAAATTTATGGATTTAAGGGTTAAAATTCACGGCCAGCCTGAAATTGATGATATTCAAAAAGTAATAGATTTTAAATCTGGAAATGCTTCAAAATTAACACCAGGTATTAATAAACAATTGGAAGAGTTGGTGAATACCATGACCACTTTTTATAAGCCTGTAGATATTTCATCGCTTCAAAAAAGTGTTCCGTTAAGTAAAAATTCACCAATAGGAACAAAAATTGAAAATTTTGTAACTTCTAACCAAAACGCACCAGAAGTTTCTCAATTGGTATCCGAAACGTCTCAATTGTTATACGATGTAAGAACCTCTTTATTATATGAAAAAACTGCTAAATCAAGACTTCAGCTTTTGGATTTATCTTTGAAATTAGAAGACATTATTTTTAAGAATGCACCGGAATGGGAACCTGAAAATGTAGATGAATTATTGGATAAAATTTGCTTTTTGGGTTTAGCTTCAACTGGGGCTGGATATATCGAGTTATCTGAATGGGAACAACTTGGATTAACAACTTCACCAGACAAGGAAAATACCATGACTCTTGAAGATCTAACCATCATTTTAGAAAATGCAAGACGTCAAGTGGAGTGGAGCTCTTCCATGGTAAAAGCCAATTATCAGAAAATTGTAGATGAATATAATGCTTTCGAACCAATATCTTATGGTTTTATAGATGATAAAATTAGAGGGTCAATCGCTTTACATTTGGGTAAAAGTGTAAGTGATCTAGGTGATTTTATTGCCAAAGAATCGGCATTAACGAATAAGGTGATGAATATTCCCAATCAAAGCGGCTTCAGAGGGTTAAATCCTGGTTATGCTTATGGTGAATTAGTTGTTGTTGATGGTTCTCCGGATGACATTGAAGTATCTTCAGATAAAATATATGTTTTTCAGCGCCCACCAGCCGATTTAAAACCAATCGCGGGAATAGCAACGGTTTCTGAAGGCAATATGGTATCGCATGTTCAGTTATTAGCTCGGAATTTAGGAATTCCGAATGTAGCTTTGTCCGATGATAATCTTAAAAACCTTAAGGAATTCAATGGACAAAAAGTATTTTATGCAGTGTCAAATAAAGGCAATGTTATTTTAAAGTCTGAAAACGATATGACCATTGAAGAAAAAGCATTGTTTTCTAAAACTGTCCGTAAAGAGGAAAAGATTGAAGTACCTGTCCAGAATATACGCTTAGATGAAAATAAGATTTTGAACTTACGTAATGTAGATGCAAGTGATTCAGGAAAACTTTGTGGTCCTAAAGCTGCAAATTTAGGTCAACTTAAAAAGATGTTTCCGGATAAAGTTGTTGAAGGATTGGTAATTCCATTTGGGATTTTTAGAGAGCACATGAATCAGCAAATGGAAGGCCAAAACGTTTCGTATTGGGAATTTTTAAGTGAGATGTTCGAAAAAGCGGAAAGTATGCGTGCCCAAAATATTGCAGAAAATGAAGTTGAGGATTATCAATTGGGACAATTGGCTATTTTGCGAGCAGCCATAAGATCAATGCCTTTGAAACCAGTGTTCGTTTCTCAATTAGAAAATGATTTTAAAACAATCTTAGGTAAGGAATTAGGTGATATCCCTGTGTTTTTGAGAAGTGATACAAATATGGAGGATCTAAAGGATTTTACCGGTGCAGGACTAAATTTGACCCTTTTTAATGTGGTTGATAAAAATAAGATACTAGAAGGAATTAAAGATGTTTGGGCTTCACCATATACAGAACGCAGTTTTAAATGGAGACAGAAATACTTATTGAATCCTGAAAATGTATTCCCATCAATTTTAGTGATACCTACTGTAGATGTTGACTATTCGGGAGTATTGATCACAAAAGGAATTAGCAATGGAAATGATGATGACTTAACAATCGCATTTAGTCGAGGTGCTGGAGGCGCAGTGGATGGTCAATCAGCAGAAACTTATTTAATAAGAAACAATGGTGGATTTCAATTCTTAGCACCTGCAAGAGAGCAATATTATAATAGTTTGCCAACAACTGGAGGTACAGGTAAAAAACTGGCTACTTTTAACACACCAATTTTAAATAGTCAAAATATAAACGAAATCAGGAATTTAGCAAATACTATTAGGGAAACACTTCCAAAGGAAACTAATTCCGATTATCAAGGGGCTTATGATGTAGAACTTGGCTTTTTAAATAATAAATTATGGCTGTTTCAAATACGACCGTTTGTCGAGAATAAAAAAGCATTAAGCTCGGAGTATTTGGAATCCATATCACCTAAAATTGATCTGAACAAAACTATTTCCCTATCTAAAAAACTATAAAATGAAAAAAATAATAATACTTGCTGCCGTAATCTTTATCACTATGGCATTTACAACATCCATTACTTATCCTATTGATGGTTATAGCCATACAGGAATTAAGCGATTGAAGCGATTGGAACGAATTAAGAGTGGAGAAATAAAAGATGTTTCTAATCTGCCGCCGGGAGCCTTTAAATCATATTTGGATATCGAACTCAATTTATTATTAAAGAAAAGTGATAGTGTTACTCAGTTTTTAAACTCTGATAAAGGATTTCAGGATGATATTAGTTCATTATTCCGTGGTTTGGACAAGAGTTATTCTCTGGCAGTTTTAGATATTTCTGACATTGAGAATTTACGATATGCTTTTAGAAATGAAACCTTAGGATATCAACCGGGAAGTGTCGGTAAAATTGCTGTTCTAGTAGGACTGTTTGACCAACTTGCAAAAATTTATCCTAGATGATTTTGAAAAGCGTTTGGAATTATTACGAAACAGGTCTGTAAAGGCTGGAGTCTGGGGATTAACAGATGAACATACTGTTCCTATTTATAATATAGAGACAAATAAATTGGTTAAAAGACAAGTCATTGCCAGTGATGTTTTTACGTTGTTTGAATGGGCAGATCATATGATGTCAGTTAGCAATAATGGTGCAGCCAGTATTTTGTGGAGAGAGGTTTTACTTATGGCGGCCTTTGGTGAAAAATATCCAAACCTTACTCAAGAAGATACCGATGAATATTTTAAAAATACACCTAGAAAAGAATTGACCGATTTAGGAAATGATGTCGTGAATTTACCACTTCGTGATTTAGGAATCACTCATGATGAGTGGCGATTAGGGAGTTTCTTTACAAGAGGAGCCAATACTTACGTTGGAGATAAAGGAGGCAGTATAGGTACGCCTTTAGGATTGATGAAGTTCTTAATACAATTGGAGCAAGGCAATGTTATAGATGAGCAATCGAGTTTAGAAATGAAACGACTTATGTATATGACAGACAGACGTATTCGTTATGCACAATCACCTGCTTTAAAAGAAGCAGCTGTATATTTTAAATCAGGAAGTTTATATAAATGTGACAGGAGTAAAGGTGAAGCTTGTGGAAAATATATGGGGAATGTCACTAATTTCATGAACTCTGTTGCAATTGTGGAACACCCGGATAATTGCAAGTACATAGTTGTTTTGATGTCAAATGTTTTAAGAAAAAATTCAGCTACTGACCATATGATGCTTGCGTCCAGTATAGATAAAGTGATCAAGAAATAGTTGCTGAAGAACTTTTAAGCATGTCTGTTATTTTCCTTTTGATCTTTTGATTGTTATCTGTAACCAAAATTATTTCCAATAGTGGATTGAATTTTGGATCATTGGATTTTTCTATTAGGTAAAGAACAGCAAGTTTTAGTTTCACGTCCTTTCTTTTTAGTAATTCATTATAGCATTCTATCTCGCTTAAAACCTTTAAATTCAATTTTTTCAGGTTTTCTTCAGACCGAATGCCAATTAAAATGGATTCGGCAACAGGAATTAGTTCTTTCTTCAGTTGATTGTCTAAAATGTTTTCTAGAAATTCAAGGGCATGCATACGCTGTTCCTCTTTTCCTTTTAAAATGATATTTAAAATAGAATCCACATCATTTGGAGGATACTTTATTCCCAAAAATTGGAAAATCCGTTGCAATTGTCTATCTAGTCTTAGTTCAAGCAAATTGATCAATCCATTTCTGGCTTCTTCAACTTCTTTTGATTCTGGTTTTTTTGCTTTCTTCTTATAATGAATAACTATTTGCGAATGAATAACAGATAGGGTATTTTGGTATAAATGGCACTCATCAAGTATTTTATCGACGATGAATCGATCTTTAATTTGCAAATGATTATACTTCCACTTAAGTCGTCTTAATGCCTCAATTGCTTCAATTTTAATAACATGCTCAGTATCAGTGGTTAGTTTTATTAAAGAATTGATGGCTCTTTGAGACGCAAAGTTTTCAATTACCAAAATAGCATAGGTAGCATCTTCTAATTCGATTGTTTCTGATTTGATTTTTTCAGTTAAAATATCAATGATTGGTTCACCATAAATGATAAGAGCTTCAATAGCAACCTTTCGGGTTTCTTTACCGGATAAATAGGATATAACGGTATCAATAAATTGCATATCCAGTGTTTTTCCAGCGCTTAAAAGGGCAGTATTTACTATTTGTAAATTCTCCGATTTTAATTGGGTTCTTAAAACATCATAATATCTTTCAACTTTAGCATTACCAATGGCCTCAAGAATTGCCTGTATTTTGTTGATTTTTTCCTCCTGTTTGTGCAGTTCGGAATATTGAGTTAAAGCTGTTTGTATTTTGTTTTCTAAATTAAATCTATTTTGCAACGATTGGTTATTCCTTAATTCTAAAGACAATCCAACTAATGAAGCATTGGCAATAGTCTTATCTTCGCTATACAAGTACTTATTAAAAAGCTCTACTGTATTTTTATTGTAATGCTTCAATAAATATCTGAATGCCGCAGTGGTGACCTGTTGATCGTTATCATGTATCATGGATTCTATTTGACCACTAAGATTTTCAGTCTTTAAAAAATACAGGTTTTCAATCGCTAATGCTTTAATTTTAGAAGAAGGATTATTCAACAGATTTTTTATTGCCGTAAAGAATCTTTCATCTTTTACTTCAAGTGTTTTATTCAACATGTGTAAAAGCTGGTTTTCGTTGCCTTCTTTTAACACACGAGTTACTGTTTCAACAATAGAAGTAACCTTTATTTCCTGTTTGTTGGTTTTCTCTTTTTTAACCGGTGAAATTTCAATTAAATTTTTAAATGAAATGATATACTCCTTTCTAAGGTGGTAAATAAAATATAACCAAATAGAGATTAAAGCTATGATAATCAAACTGATATATGTTGAAGCGATATCCAGTCCATTAATAAAAAATATAAGAATAAATCCTGCTAAACCTGTTGCAATACTATCCACTACAACATCTGTAAAAGTCTTGGTTTTCTTTTTTATGTCAATGGGAATTGGGATCGAGAGTAATTCAGTAGCTGCCTTATTTACAGATTGTTTTAAACTGCCATCAACAACTTTTATAAAAACGATTACCCATAGTTGTGGAATAATGAGTAATAAGATCGAACCAATTAGAATACCCGAAGGCAACCATAACAACGATTTTCCAACTCCAAAAGTACCAACAATTCTTTGAGTTAGGAATAATTGGATCAGCAATGAAATGACACTTAAAGTTGAAAACCAAAAACCAAAAAAGGCAGTTAATTCCTCCTGATTCCCTATAAGTCTGGAGGCATAATCACTATACTGGTAATCTACCAGTTTAGCAATCAATACACTTATTCCAATAACAATGGCAATTAATTTTAATAATTTGGATTGTTTAATGAGCTTTAAAGGGGAATCTGATTTAGGATCAGATCGTAAAGCAACCTGAAATGTATTCAGTTTAACAACTTCATTTTTCCAGATATACCTTGTTATAGGAATGCATATTGTGAGTAGCACACCGGCCACAAACAACAGATCTTCAGTATCCAGAAAATTGGTCAGTAATGAGGTTAAATAACCTCCAAAAATACCTCCGGCAATAGCACCGGCACCAATAAAACCAAAAACACGTTTTGCTTCTCTTACATTGTAAACAAGGTTGGCAAGGATCCAAAATTGTGAAGCCGTTAATAAACCAAAAATGGCGACCCAGATATATGGGATGTATAATAAATATCCGCTGCCAAGATTAAAGTTTAAGGCAAGAGCAAATATAATAAGGGAAATGACCGAGCCAATTAAGGTGCGATCTATGATGATGTTTAGTGGATAACTTTCTAATGCTTTGTCGTAAAAATAAGAACCAATAACAGCCATCATTGCCGTTAGGACGTAGCCTAAAGGCAGTGCATCTGATGATAGTTCGGACAGGAATAAGGAATTAATTGTGGGTTTTACAATTAAAAGAGTGGTTATGATAATAAAGATATTTAACTGAAGTAGAAGCGTTTTATGCAACTCTTCTTCTTTTAGATCAAATACCTTTAGTATATATGTTTTTACAATATTTAATGCAGACATTTAGCTAAGCCATTTATCTTTGGAAGATAAAATTTTGGGATAATTATTACAACAAATAACCGATTTAGTTTTTAGCTAATTGTAATTCTTCTGTTTTAAGGATCTTTTCAATCGGCTTAACTAAATTCCTAATGATCTGTTCACCTTGTGGGTCATCAATTAAAGCTACTAATATGTAACGTCTGTTAGGATTTTTACCCCAAACCAAGACAGAATCGGAGTGATATGTTTTCCATGAACCTGATTTCCTGTATAATTTGGCTAATGGAGCTATTTTTTCTATTGTATTAACAAATTTATGATGCAGAGCAGGGTTTATCATAATATCTAGCATTTGCTTGGATCGCTTTTCATTAACTAGTTTTCCATTTGCCAATAAGTAATAGAATCTGCAAACCTGCGTAACGGAAGCAGCATGACTTAAATTTTTTAATGGTTCTCTGTTGGTATCACCACCACCTCCATATCGTTTGCCTACCCAAAGACCACCACCTTTGTCTTCATCGTAAAATTCGTATTTAGGATCGGTCAACACAGCTTCAATTTTTTCATAACCAACTCTATCTATCATTCTTGTCGTTGCCTGGTTATTTGATTTACTGATCATTAACCCCATATCCATTTTAATTTCTTCCGTTTCGGTCAGTTCACCCTTTTCAATAGCATCTATTGATGCCAGTAATACCGCTATTTTAGGTAAGCTTGCAGCATACATCATGTAATCCCCATTAATTCTTGCATACTTGGCTTCTTTAGGATTACTAAGATCCACAACTCCAATTGACATTTTCTTTTTATCAATTAAATTTTTCCATGTGGGATTTTTTAATATTTCCTTTTCCAGATCCTTCTGTAATGTCAGGTTATGAAGAGTAGTAAGGGATTTTACTTCAGTATTTTTCAATGGCAATTTTTGCTGAGCTACCATTGAAAAACATAGAATAAATATTAAAACCGAAAGAAATTTATTTTTCATTAATTTATTTAAAAATATATGACACAAAGATATCTAAATTGTTAATTACTAAACTGTTAATATTTTATAGAGCCAAATTTTTCAATTTTTCAATGAATATGAACCTTTTGACAATTTTAGTCCGTGAAAATTGTTAAGATTTTTATATTTTTTTATAAAAATCTTCTAGTCAGGTAAGATTTAAGCATCAAATAAAAAACCACGCTCCCGAATATTTGGGACTGATTGGATTTTTATGTGTTATAATGGAATGTTTCCGTGTTTACGTTTTGGTCTCTCAATATCTTTTCCCTCAAGCATCTGAAAGCCCTTAATTAATTTACGTCTTGTATTTTTAGGATAGATGACCTCATCAATAAATCCGCGACGAGCCGCTCTATATGGATCGGCGAATTTAAAAGCATATTCTGCCTCTTTTTCTTTCCATTTTTCTTCAGGATTATCTGCTTCGCCAATTTCCTTTTTAAAGATGATCTCTGCAGCACCTTTAGCTCCCATTACTGCAATTTCTGCAGTTGGCCAGGCGTAGTTCAAATCTGCTCCAATGTGTTTTGAGTTCATCACATCATAGGCACCACCATAAGCCTTTCTTGTAATGAGCGTGATTTTTGGCACGGTTGCTTCGCTTAAAGCATATAATAATTTAGCTCCGTTCGTTATGATACCATTCCATTCCTGATCGGTACCTGGCAAGAATCCGGGAACATCGACCAAGACCAATAATGGAATATTAAAACAATCACAAAAACGTGTGAATCGTGCGCCTTTTTTTGAGCTATTCACGTCCAAACATCCTGCTAGTTGCATGGGTTGATTAGCTACAATACCAATACTTCTACCAGCAATTCTTGCAAATCCCACAATGATATTTTCTGCATAATCTTTATGAATTTCAAAAAAAGATTCTTCATCAATAATGCCTTTTATCACTTCATGCATATCATAAGGTTTATGAGTATCTTCAGGAATAACATCAATTAAATGCTCTCTTAATTCATTACCAATTTCATAAGGAACCTTTTTAGTAGTTTCTTTGTTGCTTTGTGGCATATAACTCAACAACCTTTTTACATCTTCTAAACATTGGATATCATTAACTGATGTTATATGAGTTACTCCTGATTTAGTTGAATGGGTACTTGCGCCTCCTAATTCTTCCGCAGTGACCTCTTCATTAGTAACCGTTTTTACAACATTTGGACCAGTTACAAACATATAGCTTGTATCCTCTACCATCAGTGTAAAATCAGTCATTGCCGGCGAATAAACAGCCCCACCGGCACATGGCCCCATTATGGCTGAAATCTGTGGAATAACGCCTGAAGACTGAACATTTCTATGGAAGATATCTGCGTATCCACCTAATGAGCGAACACCCTCTTGAATTCTGGCTCCACCGGAATCATTCAAACCAATTACAGGAGCTCCAACCTTTAAGGCCTGATCCATGATTTTACAGATCTTTTCCGCATGCGTTTCTGATAAAGAGCCACCAAATACCGTAAAATCCTGAGCAAACACGTAGACTAATCTGCTTTCAATAGTTCCATAACCTGTCACAACCCCATCACCAAAATAAATCTCATTCTCCATTCCAAAATCGGTACATCTATGGGATACCATAACACCCATTTCTTCAAAAGAACCTTCATCCATCAGATATTCAACACGTTCACGAGCTGTTAACTTCTTCTTGGCGTGTTGCTTTTGGATCCGTTTTTCACCACCACCTAAATATGCTTCGGCTAAACGGATGTCTAGCTTTTCAATTTTTGTATTCATTTGTTTTTCCATAATGCTATAAATTTCGGTGATTAATGAATCGGTATTCTTAATTGTTTTTGATCTTCTTTATAGATCTTTAATGCTAAAGTAGCGGCTATTTTTGCTTCTTCTTCCATATTAGCTTTAAGAGCTTCAGGAGAGTAATAATTCTTAACGAAATGCGTGTCAAAATTACCAGAACGGAAGGCTTCATGTTCGCAAACAAACTTACCGAATGGTAAGGTGGTTTGAACACCTTCTACAATATAATTATCAATTGCTTTAATCATTAATTGGATGGCTTCTTCACGTGTTTTTCCGTAGGTTATCAGTTTGGACAACATTGGGTCGTAATAGATAGGAATATCCATTCCTTCTTCAAACCCATTGTCAACACGAATGTTTTCTCCAACCGGTATTTGGTATTTTTCTAGTTTCCCAACACTTGGAAGAAAGTCATTTAAGGGGTCTTCTGCATAAACCCGTAATTCCAATGCATGCCCATTTATTTTAAGGTCTTCTTGTTTTATTTGAAGCTCTTCTCCTCGTGCAACTCTTATTTGTAGTTCTACCAGATCTACTCCTGTAATCCATTCAGAAACAGGATGCTCTACTTGCAGTCTTGTATTCATTTCAAGGAAATAAAAATTATGATCTGCGTCTAGCAAGAACTCTACTGTTCCTGCTCCAAGATAATCACATGATCTTGCAACATTTATGGCGGCCTGACCCATTTTTTCTCTCAATTCGGGAGTCAATACTGCCGATGGTGCTTCTTCAACAACTTTTTGATGACGACGTTGAATACTGCATTCTCTTTCAAAGAAGTGTAATACGTTACCATGGCTATCTGCCAACACCTGAATCTCAACGTGTCGGGGAGAGGTGACATATTTTTCCACAAATACCGATCCATCACCAAATGCTGAGGTCGCTTCACTAATAGCTCGTTTCATTTGTTCCTGGACATCCTTTTCTTTTTCAACCACTACGCATACCTTTTCCACCACCACCTGCTGCAGCCTTAATAAGTATTGGAAATCCGATTTGTTTGGCTATCTCAATGGCTTCTTTGGGATCTGTTATAGCTCTGTCCACTCCAGGGACCATTGGAATATCATAATGTTTAACAGCTTCCTTTGCTGCCAATTTATCTCCCATCATTCTAATAGCTTTGGATCTTGGTCCGATGAAAATGATGTTATTTTTTTCTACTTCCTCTGCAAATTTTGCATTTTCACTTAAGAATCCATAACCCGGATGTATGCCATCTACATTTAATTCTTTTGCTATTTTAATAATTTTTGAACCTAACAGATAGGATTTGTTTGAAGGTGGTTCACCAATGCAAACTGCTTCATCTGCAAAACGTACGTGAGGAGCATTTCTATCGGCGGTAGAATAAACAGCCACTGTTTTAATACCCATTTTTTGAGCAGTTTTCATTACTCTTATGGCAATTTCCCCTCTATTTGCAACTAATATTTTTTTCATCTTTTAAAACTTTAATGTCACTTCGAGTGATTTTATTTAGAAAATTTTATCGGGAAGTACTCTCTACTTCGATTCTAAGTTTTGAATCTCAACTCGAGCTGACATATATTTTATTATTCGAATTCAATTAATAAATGACCTTTGTCTATGGCATCTCCCTTGGAAATATTTACTGATTTAATCAAACCATCTCGAGGGGACGAAATTACATTCTCCATTTTCATGGCTTCCAAGATTAATAATGCCTCATCTTCTTTAACTTCCTGACCTTCTTTTACATGAATGTCTAAAATAAGTCCAGGCATTGGAGCTTTTATAAAATTTACATGTTTTGTATGGCCAAAAGTGAATCCCATTTTATCAATCAACAAGTCTAAAGGATTGGAAATATCAACAATATATGTGTTGTTGTTGACTTTAATTGTATATTTTTTTTTGTAAAAATTAGAGTCGTCTAATTCTAATTTAAAGGGTTTGTTGTTCTTTAGGACATGATATTTATTTTCTGCTATTTGAACAGTATCTAATTGAGAAATATCCTCTCCTAGAATGTCAAACTCCAAAGAACCGTTTACCTTTACTTTATACTTATTGTCCATAAGCGTATTTATTTTAGATTTTTATAAATTTTAAATTGGCAAAATAACTGATAATAAATGTACTGTTATACCGACATATTTTATACTTGACATAACTTATCGAAATTAGATAAAATAGCAATTAAAGAATATGAGGGTTATCATGTTTCATTCTATATTGCTTTTATTAAAATATGAATTTTTTTGATGGATTGAAATTGCTTTTCTCGCCAATATAACCGCTACTATCAGTGAAATAAATGCACCTATCCATAAACCCGGAATAAATTCAACAAATAAGAAGAAATCATAAGTTCCATGGAATAAGATAGCCAGAGTGAGACCTATAAAGTTATCTGCTATTCTCTTACCATTGAATTTCGCTTTTCCCATAAAATAGCCCATTATAATACCAAAAGTAGCGTGAGCAGGAACTGCTGTAAAAGCTCTTAATAATGCTACTTCTAATCCGCCTTGAAAAACATAGATAAGATTTTCGACCATTGCAAACCCCATTGAGACTGTGACGGCATAAACAATACCGTCAAATGGTTCATTAAATGCTTTTCTTGTTTGCGAATAATATCTTACGATGACATATTTACTAAATTCCTCTGATAGTGCTACCACAAAAAAGGCTTTGATGAATTGTTGATACACACTAAATTTATCTGTTAAGGGTAAAAAGTAATCAAAGAAAACATAGAGTATGGTAGTTATAAGAACGCTTACCACAGCACCAAGTAAAAAGCTGTAAAGCATTATGCGCTTTGGTTCCTTCTCATATTTATCTTTTAAATAAATATAAATGATAACCATAAAAGCAGGTGCCAGTGCCGCAAGTATTAAATGCATTTTTGTCTGTTTAAATTAGTTCTGAGATCTTATCGATTACAAAAAGATAATAGGCCCTGTTTGATGCCACAAAATGATTATTATTTTCACTGTTATTTAATAGGGTTCTGAACTCCTTGAAGGAAACTAATTTTATGGCTTCAACTTCCTCTTCTTGTGGCACAAGTTGATTGATCTTTACTTTTAGTTCAGCAATATATACCTGATGGAATTCATTGTCCTTTATGGCTCCATTGGCATAAGAGTTTGGATGTTTATGCACACCTATTTTGATCAGATCATTTTTACTAATCGTTAAGCCTAACTCCTCTCTGGTCTCCCTAATTGCAGCATTTTTAAAGGATTCACCTGCATCAATATGACCAGCTGCCGAAACATCCCATAATAAAGGATAGATGGATTTTTTATGTGATCTCTGCTGAAGCAGTATTTCACCTTTTTTTGTATATAACCAAAGATGGATCGTGTTATGAAACCAGCCTTGTTTGTGAGCTTCGGATTTTAAAGCCACTTTTCCGGTTGGTTCGCCGGTTTCTGAAACTATGTCAATATATTCATCCATCAAGGAATTCTAAATAATTATTATGTCAATTCGAGCGCAGTCGAGAACTATTGAAACCTATAAACTGCGCTCAAGGTATAGTTAAATACTATTCGAAATAACTAAAAGAATCTCCTTGCTTTATTTTAAGCAGGGTTTCATAAATAATTCGTATTACGTTCTCAACATCATCACGGTGCACCATTTCAACTGTGGTGTGCATATAACGTAAAGGCAATGATATTAACGCAGAAGCAACACCACCATTACTATAAGCAAAGGCATCGGTATCTGTTCCCGTAGCTCGAGACAAAGCCGAACGTTGAAAAGGGATCTTCTTTTCTTCGGCAGTTTCAATGATCAGATCTCTTAATTTTTGTTGTACGGCCGGGGCATACGCGATGACAGGTCCTTTACCCATCTCCAAATGGCCTTCTTTTTTCTTTTCTATCATTGGCGTTGTAGTATCATGGGTCACATCTGTTACAATTGCGACATTAGGTTTGATGGTCTGTGTGATCATTTCAGCACCTCTTAACCCGATCTCTTCCTGAACCGAATTGGTCAGGTAAAGTCCAAACGGCAGTTTCTTTTTATTTTCATGTAATAATCGTGCAACTTCTGCTATCATGAATCCACCCATTCTATTATCCAAAGCACGACAAACAAAATTATTCTTATTCAGGATATGGAATTCATCAGGATAGGTGATGACACAACCAACATGAACACCCATTTTTTCCACGTCATCTTTTGTTTTACAACCAATATCTATAAAAATATTATCCATTTTAGGAGGCTCTTCCTTCGCTCGGTTTCTTGTATGAATGGCCGGCCATCCAAATACGCCTTTCACAATCCCATTCTTGGTATGGATATTTACAATTTTACTTGGTGCAATTTGATGGTCACTTCCTCCATTTCTTATAACATAAAGTAATCCGTTATCAGTTATATAATTTACGTACCAAGAGATTTCATCGGCATGACCTTCTATGACCACTTTATATTTCGCTTTTGGGTTTATGACACCAACTGCTGTTCCATAGGTATCGGTGATAAATTCATCGACATAAGGTTTTAAATAATTCATCCATAATTTCTGGCCATCCCACTCGTAACCTGTTGGTGCCGCATTATTCAAATATTTTTCTAGAAAGTCCATAGACTTTTTGTTAAGTATCTTCTTTTTTGCCATTGATTAAAGTTTTGCACTAAATTAATAATATTAATAAGAAATTAGGGTTATTAAAGCATGTAAATTCTTAATTTTACCAATCCAAAATTTTAGAGTTTTACTTAGTTGAAATATTCTAAAAACAGGATCTTTGGAATGATTTTAGCTCAATCTATACTAATGAAAAACTTGATCTGCATAATATTTTTTCTTCCTGTATTCATTTCTGCACAAATTGTCGAAAAGGAGCAGGACACGATTCAGCATGAATATTTTATCGTAGAAGGAGATACCATTCATCGGGATGCGATAGATCTGGATGAGGTCATGCTTTTCAATAAGCTGGATTTCAAAGATAACCAGGCACGAATCAGGTATTTGATTCTTAAAAGGAAAACAAAAAAGGTTTATCCTTACGCCAAATTGGCTGCAGACAGGCTGGTTTCTCTTAATGATCGAATGGAATCAATAAAGAAGAAGAGACATAGAAGAAAATATGCCAAGGTTATTGAGAAGTATATTGAAGAAGAATTTTCAGCTGAATTGAAAAAATTAACTCGTACGGAAGGTCAGATACTTGTAAAACTTATTCACCGGCAAACAGGTAAAACAACCTTTAATGTAGTAAAAGAATTGCGAAGTGGCTGGAAAGCCTTTTGGTATCAAAATACAGCAAAATTGTTCAAGATCTCTTTAAAACGTGAGTTTGACCCAGTAAATGTTGAGGAAGATTTTTTAATTGAGGATATTCTTCAACGTGAATTTCAGGACGGACGCTTAGAAAAACAAAAACCAGCTATGGAGTTTGATTATTTCGATCTGGTTGAAGAATGGAACCAAAAACAAAAACAATAATATGCGCATTCAAACCAGACGCGAAGAAAACTTTAATGCTGCAACTCATGCGCTTGGCGCTTTGCTTGGAATAGCCGGATTTGTTCTTCTTATCGTTTTTGAATCTAAGAAAACAGACTGGAGCTTATTTAGTGTCATTGTTTACGGCTTGTCAATAATTATTCTTTTTACGGCATCTGCAGTTTATCATTCTGTTAAAAGCGAGACCAAAAGGCACTATTTCAGGATTGTAGACCACATTAGTATTTATCTCTTAATAGCAGGAACCTACACACCGGTTTTGCTAATTACTTTGGCGCAAAGTCAAGGATGGACTTTATTTTGGGTTGTCTGGGGAGTTGCCTTGTTTGGTGTGATATTGAAACTGTTCTTTACGGGTAAGTTTGAGGTGTTTTCAACCTTACTTTACCTTGTTATGGGTTGGCTTATTGCATTTGATTTTGGAGCTTTGTTAGAAAGTATGCCTACCAATGGCGTTATATTCTTAATAATTGGTGGATTGGCTTATACTGTAGGTATTGTATTTTATGCTGTCCAGCGGATTCCATATAATCACGTGATCTGGCATTTGTTTGTATTGGCAGGAGCCTTATTCCACTATTTTATGGTGTTTTTTTATGTGATTTAGGAAGTTTAGTTAACGGTTTAGTTATACGTAGTTCGACTTTTATAGAGAAATACATATAGCTTTTGTTTTAACCTGTAGCTATATTTAACCTGTATTTCTCAAACCTCCTGACAATGAATTAATAACATGCAATAGTTCTGGCAACATGTTGCTCGCTTCTGGATCGCCTTTTTCATTTAGTTTTCTCCATTTTTTGATCAAATCAATTTGAAGTTTGTGTAAAACCATTAATTCTTTTTCCCTGATATTCATAATGTTAAGTTGCCCGGTTCTTCTTACCTTAACACTATCACCCAGTAAATACTCAATTTGTATTTTACCCGCTTCAAAATCAGATAGAATCAAGTTTAAAAACTTGCTCTTTACCTTTTCATCAGTAACCAATTGAGCATACATTTCCATAATTTCCGGATTGGCAATTAATAAATTGGTTTCCGTTTGGATGAATAAATACCTTAAAAAAGGCCAAGAGGAAATTGATTTTTTTAATTCTTCAAATCTATCACTATCCTGATCTTTTAATTCCTTTAAGGCGGTTCCGATTCCGTACCATCCAGTTAGTGTAAATCTCGACAGGTTCCAGCTAAAAACCCAAGGGATCGCTCTTAAATCTTTTAGAGATCTTTTTCCTGTTCTTCGCGCTGGTCGAGAACCAATTTTACTTTGCTCCAGAATATCAATGGGAGTTGCTTCGCTATAAAATTGCATGAAATCTCTGTCATTAATTAGGTTTTTATAGTGCTGCATTGATTTTGCTGACAACCATTCCAATGTTTCTATTGGATAGTCATGTTCTATTTTCTTATCATTAGCTAAAGTATGCAGTGCCACTCCGGAAGCTAACATTTCTAAGTTATAGGTTCCGGTCAATAGGTTACCAAATTGCTGTGAAATAGACTCTCCTTGTATGGTTAACTTTATTTTACCGTTAACCGATCCTGGTGGTTTACTCTCAATAAAACGGTGATATTTCCCTCCACCACGACTAATGGTCCCTCCTCTGCCATGAAAGAAAAACACTTTAATGTTGTTTTTTCTTCCCACTTCTGAAAGCGCTTTTTCGGCTTTGTAAAGATTCCACTTGCTTGCCAATACGCCACCGTCTTTGTTGCTGTCGCTATAACCGACCATGACCTCTTGAGAGTCTTGTAACATTTTTTGCCGTTTTCTTGTTACCGGATGATTTAGGAATTCGTCTAAAATTGCTGCCCCATTATCCAAATCTTCTATAGTTTCAAATAGAGGCGCTACTATTAAATCAGTCCCTAAAAGTTGGGTTTCTTTCATAAGCAGATACACCATGAGTAAATCGCTCAGACTTCTTGTCATACTAACAATAAATGAACCGATTCCCTCAGAACCATACAGAATGTTGTGATCTCTTAAAACTCTAAAGTAATCCAACACATTATCTGCTTCAGCTCCATAAGATATAGTGATATTTGTTAAAAATTCTGGTGACTCTATTGCTTTATTTAAAAATCTAAGGCGCGTATCTTCATCCCAATTTTGAAAGTCGGTATCTCCTAATGTTGATTTTTGCAAAATTTGAGAAATCGCTTTTTCATAATACTCGCTATTCTGACGTATATCCAATTTTGCCAAATGAAATCCAAAACTCTGTACGATTCGCTCTAAAGGAAACAATAAATTTTCTGCGATTTTATCAGCATTAATTTCAATTAAAAGCTTCCGGATAAATTTTAAGTCTTTTTGCAGTTCAGTACTACTTCTATAGAAAAGCTTAGAATCACTACAGGTTCCTGAAATCGTATTTTCAAGTTTGAGGCCTATCAAATTCAGAAACTGTCTCCAGGGCTCATAAGGGTTGCGATTTATTGCTTGGATTCCCTTATCTCCTAATAATTCAGCGTACTTAGTTATATTGGTTGTCAATAATTCCGGGGTAGGATTTAGTTTGGAAGATAAAGACAGCTGAGCCCCTAATTTTAAAACGTGATTATAAATGATCTGTAAAGACTCTTTACGATGAATAAGAAGTGTGTCTTTCGTAATTTGAGGCGTAACAAAAGGATGGCCATCGCGATCTCCCCCAACCCAACTTCCAAAACTATATTTTGGAAAGTGCTCTATGTGCTTCAATTTATGGGCATCAAACCCCATTTCCAACCAAGAGTATTTTAATTTTAAGTCGCTGGCTTCCAAAATCAAAGGAAATATCTTGCTTAAATAATGTACAACATTGGCTCGTTCATCTCGTAAATCGGGTTTTTCCAAATAGATTTCACCCGTTCTCCACCACCTCTCCAATAAGCTTATTATTTTGTCTCGAATAACATTTTTCTCTGTTTGTGAATAAGTTGAATTTTCATTTTGCACCAGTAATAAATACAATTCTCTGTGTGTTTCTAATATCGTAACCCTCTTAGCTTCTGTAGGATGCGCAGTAAGTACGGGGCAAATATGAATAGCCGATATAGTACTTATCATTGTATCTTGATCAATCCTTTGATCATTCCATATTTTAAACGTTTCTCCCCAAGAACCACGAATTGCAGATATCCCGAAGTTTTTTTCAAACTGTCTGTTAAATTGAATTGCGGCATTCTCTTCAACCAGGTTCATCAGTTGAAAATAAATACCAAAGGATTGTATTATTTTTTCATCAGATATCCCGTCATATTCATTGTTTTCATTCAATGTTTCAATGAATGCACTAAGTTTATTTTCATCAATGTTAGATAACATCTCTTTGAAACAGGAAAGAATATTTTTTTTATCTTCTAATATCTTATCAAATCCATTTATGTTCATTTTTGTAAGCATATTTTTATTGGTTAGAACTGTTATGAAATATAGTCGTTTTAATGATTCTGGACGTTTACCAAGTTAACATATTTAACTTATAAGTTCAACCTCTGATCACATCCTTATAATCCTCAAAAAACGCTTCAAATAAGTTCATGGTTTCATTAAAGAATACCATAGTCTCTTGCCATGTGTCTTTATTATGGATGGATACTTCTTGAACTAATTTTACAGATATCCTGGAAATTTCCTTCCCATTTTCTAAAATACAAACCCCTTCAAAAATCGCTTCCGGCAAATATTCTTCCAGCAAAATTGATCTCAAGGCAACTAGTTTCTCCCAGTATTTACTCCGGTTGCTAATCCCTGTAGTTGTCGGGACATCTTCAATATCTATAGAAACAAAAGCCTGCTTTATATCAAAATGGAATTTAAATGAAAACCCCTTGATCTTTGTGTTGTAAAGAATCCATTTTCTTGGAAAGGACTTTCCGAAACTGGTCCAGAATTCCTGTCTTATTCTTTTGGATTCTTCCTTACTGAACATCTATAAAAAATACGCAATGGCGATTGCTACCATAATAACCAGCAGTTTGGTAATATTGAATTTATGTCCTTTGTCGCTTTCAAATAAAATGGTCGTACTAATATGTAATAAGATACCAACTACTAATGCTGTTATCTCAGCTTCATAACTCGTAAAAAAAGTAGTCTTGCCGCTTAAAAAACTGCCTAAAGGTGTCATAAGGGCAAATAATATCAGGAATACTAAAGTCTTAGCATTACTTAAGTTTGATGCGAAAAAGAAAGACGTTAAAATGACTGCAATTGGTACCTTATGTATAATGATACCATATAATAAATTGTCATTGGTGTTTAAAGGAAAGCCTTCCAGAATGGCATGAATGCTTAAACTAACAAATAACACCCAAGGAAAGATATTTTCATTGTTATGTACATGTACATGACCATGTTCGGCACCTTTTGAAAAGAATTCCAAAAATATCTGAAGCAAGATCCCCAGCATGATAAATAATCCAACTGTCCTGACATTGCTACCGTCATAAATACTTGGGATCAGTTCAAACACGGTAATAGACAATAAAAAGGCTCCGCTAAAAGCCAATAACAGGCGAAGGTTCTTTTGACTTGTTGGATTGAAGAAAGCTACAAATGCAAATCCAAAAGCAACTGCTAATATGGGTAGTAAATAGACCATCATTTGAATATCATTATTAAACGGCTGGATTCCAAAGCATCAAATTTACGCAATTTATAGTCACCAAATATATCCAAAAGATAGACTCCTGCCTTTTCAAACAAGGCTTCAAAATCGGCTAAACTAAAAGCCCGTACGCGTTCATGGTAGCTGTATTCGTTTCCATCATTTACAAAGTTAATATCCTTGGTAATGTATCCATCTTTCACATATCGTTTTAAGTGGAATTCTATTCCTTCTATAATTTTAGTTTCTTCAGGAATCAAATTTTTAATCACATAGTCGCTATTCATAAAATCAATGACTCCAAAACCAAATTCGTTCAGGTCTGCTTTAATGGCTTTTATAGTGCGTAAATTATCTTCATCTTTTTCAAAATAACCAAAACTGGTGAACAGATTGAATACAGCATCATATTGTTTATCATAAGGCTTGCACATGTCATGCACATCAAAATGAAGCGTTTTATTCTCAAACTGCTTTGCGAACTTAATGCTGTTCTCAGAGAGATCAACTCCGGTAACATCATAGCCAATAGAATTCAAATAAACAGCATGCCTCCCCTTGCCACATGCCAGATCCAGGATCTTCCCGCCTTCAGGAATATTCAAATAATTGGTGAGATTGTGCATAAATGTTTCCGCCTCAGAGTGGTCTCTATCCTTATAAAGTATATGATAGTATGGTGTATCAAACCATGAAGCATACCAAGTAGATCTGTCTTTTATCATTCTTTTTTCTGGTGGTTCCTTTTTTTCGTTTTTAACTCAAAAAAGTCAGGCTTTCACAAGTCGCTTTTTTGTCTGAAACCTCTCGACTGCGCTCGAGATGACAAAAAGAGCTCCAACAATTGTTCAATCCTTAACCTATTTTTCTTAAAAATTAAGTTTCCAGCAAAAATAGAGTATTTTTGCAATCTATTAGGCGTAAATAATGGAGAATAATTTTACAATGGTAGCCAAAACCCTGTTTGGTTTTGAAGAACTTTTGGCAAAGGAATTAGTTCAGTTAGGAGCTAGAGATGTTAAAACGGGTGTTCGTAACGTGAGTTTTTCCGGCGATACCGGATTTATGTATAAAGCTAATTTAGGATTGCGTACAGCCATTAAAATTTTAAAACCAATTAAATCTTTTCGAGTGGTGAATGAACAGGACCTCTATGATCAGGTTTATAAAATGAAATGGGATGAATATCTTGAATCAACAGGTACTTTAGCTATCGATGCTACTGTACATTCCGAGGTTTTTACGCATTCCCTCTATATCGCATTGAAGACTAAAGATGCTATTGTTGATAAATTCAGAAACACAACCGGAGTCAGGCCCAATGTCGATCTTCAATTTCCCGATCTAAAGATCAACGTGCATATTGACAGGCAACAATGCACCCTTTCACTGGATAGCTCGGGAGATTCCCTGCACAAACGAGGCTATAAAACCGCAACCAATATTGCACCTATAAATGAAGTGCTGGCAGCAGGAATGATCATGTTATCGGGTTGGGACGGACAAACCGATTTTATGGACCCTATGTGTGGTAGCGGAACTATTTTAGCCGAGGCAGCTATGATAGCCTGTAATATTCCACCTAATCTTATGCGTAAGGAATTTGCCTTTGAACGCTGGAAGGATTGGGATGTGGAATTGTTTGAAAAGATAGAGGAATCCTTGTTAAGTAAAACACGTGATTTTCATCATAAGATAACGGGTTATGATAAGTCACCTTCAGCGGTTAGCAAGGCTAAGGAAAATATAAAGAATGCACATTTAGATGAGTTTATAACCATTAAGCATGAGGATTTCTTTAAGACCCAAAAAGCAGGTGAAGAGAAATTACACATGGTCTTTAACCCACCTTATGGTGAACGACTGGAGAATTTAAATGCCGAAGAATTCTATTCAAATATTGGCGACACTTTAAAACAAGGGTATCCAAACACAGATGCATGGTTTATCACCTCCAATCTGGAAGCATTAAAGTTTGTAGGCTTGCGGCCTTCCCGAAAAATTAAACTGTTCAACGCTAAATTAGAAGGACGCCTTGTCAAGTACGACATTTACGAAGGCAGTAAAAAAGCCAAAAAGCAGAATTTGTAGTCAGGTATTGAATTTGTTAGACAATGGTTTATATAAAGCAAGTTGTCTGGTTTTTCAATTTGTTTTTTCTAATTGCTTATGTGAACCATCACAATTAGGCATTCGTTTAGAGAGACCACAAACACAATCGTTTAACCCTTTGCCATTGAGAATTCTCCCTGTATTTTTTTCTATTCTTGATATCCTGATTTTTGCTTGTTTAGGTTTATAAAAATGCAACAGATAGCCTTTTTGTCTTCCCGGAGTCAGATCATTAAAGGCTTTTTCCAACTTAGGGTTTTCCTCGAGTTTTTGTTCTAATTCTTGAGGGAATTCAAAATCCGAAGTTTTTTTCATTTTTACTTTAAGTCCGGCTTTTTCTATTTCTACTGCTTCAAGCACATATTTTCTAATTGTCGACTCCAAATTTTCAATTTCCGAAATACTCGTAAATCGAATTTGTCTGGCAGATTGTGTATTCTCAGTTTGCCGGATCAAAACTTTTTTTGGATCTTTTAATAAGGCTCCTTTATAAAAAAGAATGGCACAATACTCCTTAAACCCGTGAATTAAAACAATATTTTTACCTTTAACTGTATAGCAGGGATGCATCCATTTAAAATCTTCGGTCAGCCCACAATCAAGGATTAATTCACGAAGTCTAATAAGTTCGTCCTGCCATTTTTCAAGATTGTTCAGAAATTTATCAACTTCTTTATTCATCATTCGTAAGGTTTGGTGTAAATGTCACCCATCTTTTTGATATTGATGGTTTTCCTTTTGGGCAGTACAGATGCCTATCGGGATAAGACAAGATATTTTATATTGGTCGTTAAACGAAGTTCGTCAATTTTTTTTACAAAATAAAGTAATATAAATATAAGTGTCGAATAAATAAACGTACCTTTGCAGCAAATTAAAAGGAGTGACCTAAATAAAATAGTGTTTGCTTCATAAACACATTATATGTCATTTCAATCTCTGGGCTTATCCGAAGCCTTGCTTAAAGCTATAAGCAAAAAAGGATACACAACACCATCACCTATACAAGAAAAAGCAATTCCTCCAATTTTAGAAGGCAAGGATATTTTGGCTTCTGCACAAACGGGCACAGGAAAAACAGCTGGTTTTACACTACCTATGTTGCAAATACTATCTCAGGAACCACCTTTAATGCACAGACCGGTTCGAGCCTTAATCTTAACACCAACGCGAGAATTGGCTGCCCAAGTTTTTGCGAACGTAAAAGAATACGGTGAATATGTAGATCTGCGCTCTGCTGTTATTTTCGGTGGCGTCAACCAACGTCCACAAGAGGCGCATTTTAGAAGAGGAGTAGATATTTTGGTAGCAACTCCTGGAAGATTGATAGATCTTGAAAGTCAGGGAATTGTATCACTGTCCAAAGTAGAGATATTTGTTCTCGATGAAGCTGATAGAATGCTAGATATGGGGTTTTTACGTGATATACAGCGCATAATGAAACTATTGCCTTACAAGACGTCAGAATTTAATGTTCTCAGCAACATTTTCAAATGATATTAAGAAATTAGCAAATGGTATTTTGCATCATCCTGTTCAAGTAGAAGCCACACCAGAGAATACCACGGTAGATGCTATTGACCAAAAAGTGTATCGTGTGGCCAAAGGTAAAAAAACCGGATTGATCATAAAATTGATCCTAGATGGTAATTGGAAACAGGTCCTGGTATTTACAAGAACAAAGCATGGAGCCAATAAGCTATGCAAAAAAATGATAGGCGCTGGAATTTCTGCTATGGCTATACACGGCAATAAGAGTCAGGGAGCCAGAACCAAAGCTTTGGCAGGTTTTAAAATGGGTAAAGTAAGTGTCCTGGTTGCCACGGACATTGCTGCACGTGGATTGGATATTCCGTTGCTACCACATGTGGTTAATTTTGAACTCCCGAATATTTCTGAAGATTATGTGCACAGAATTGGAAGAACAGGAAGAGCAGGAGCGAGTGGTCAGGCCATATCTTTAGTAAGCGCCGATGAGACCAGTTATTTAAGAGATATTGAAAAGTTGGTAGGCATCAAATTGCCAAGTGAGGTCATTGAAGGTTTTGAACCGGATCCAAATGCTTCAACTGAGCCTATTAAAAAAGCTCAGGGAGGCGGACGTAACAGAAATCCAAGGTCTGTAAATACTAACAAAACCGGAAACAGACAAAGCAATAACAGAAGACCAAAACGAAATACCAACAGACGGTCTGATGACAGAAGACGATAATGGATTCACTCTTTACTCTCGATTGCATTTTGACTGCGCTCAATGTGACAGCCTCAATGTGACAGCCTAATTGTAAAATAGTGGAGAGAACTAACTATGGAAACTCAAAA
>CAVRNW010000026.1:0-46005 GCA_963722665.1 uncultured Flavobacteriaceae bacterium | reverse complement strand
CTACAATTCTAAATTATGGTAGATGATTCTGTCATTGACAGGTTGTTCATTTCTGTAATTATTTAATGGCATATTTTCCTTTAACTTAAGGACTTCATCCAGCGAGATGACAATAGGGTTTTTAAATAACACCCAATTGACATTTTCAGTACAGGGAGGAGTCGTCAAAGAACCACTGTAGGAATAAAAATCTGTTTTATCAGGAAACAGTGAAGTAAGATCAAGGTTCTGATCAATGATCCTTTCTTCTCCATTTTCAAGTGGTAAAAAGCTTTCAAAGAATTCAAATAACTGACTTTCTTCGCCTTCCATTCCTAAAATGCCAAGGACAGTAATATTATTATCCTTACTTACATGCACCAAATGAATCTCAATAGGAAATTTCACACCATTTATCAAATGTTCTGCCGGTTCGTGAAAATGTATCTGTTTCAAATAATATATGTTATGCTTGTATAATATTGAATCGCCAGGATTAAAATCAAATTGAATGGAATGCCCATTATTTTCAACTTTATTTAAAATTGTATTAGGCGAGTAAAGCACCTCGAGATCTTTGGCAGTTGGGTTCATAACCGTACTGGTCTCTATAATGTTAATTGGAGATTGACTTTTCCCGTCACAACTTGTATTTTTTTCTATTTCTGTCCAATGCTCCGGAGCGGTTTCACCCTGATAGCTCCAATGCTCGTGTTTTTCTTGTTTGCAATTGAAAATGAGAGATATTAAAATAAACAGAACTAAAAAGCTGCGATTATTCATGACTATAAAATTTGATTGGTTAAGGTTAGGATTATTGTATTCAATACAGCACTTATTGATAGTTATATTTATATTAATTGGTTTTAGGATACTTATCAAAAAGTTTATCAACCAAATCCATTACATAACTTTTTAAGACTGGTTCCGGTTTATTCATATCACATGTAACTGATGCCTGCCAGATCACCTGATTTTTTTGCATATCAGATACATAAACAACCAGAGTTTCTTCGGTATAGGTTATATTTTTTATGGTGCAGGATTGCCAATAGTTATAGCTATCTTCCAGGTCGCAGTTTGAGAAGGTAGCTTCTTCCTGTACTATCAATAGTTGAAATCCGGCTTGTAATTCCGGTTTAAGCACATTGGTTCTGTAGCCAAGGCCTTCCATCTGGTCCTCAATTTCTTTACCTACTAATTGTCTAACGGTATTATTATCATATTTAGGATAATTCGTATTGTCAACAAAAAGATCATCAACACAAATCACAAACGTCTGGTAATCATTGAATCCGGCTGTTTCATCAAAATCTGACAAAACTTTTAAATCCGCTGTCGAGCCACATCCAAATGCGAATAAGAATACGATTAAGCCCCATGTTTTTATGCGTTTCATGGTATGTTATTTCAGATATTAAATATTACATTTAATACTGTTTTTTGCAATGATATTTGTCAGTTGTGAAAAAAATCTATTTATCCCTATCGGATTAATAGTTGTTCATTAAGGTTTTTGTGTGGTGTTCTATGTGATAAGTAGTCCACATAATAAGCTCTCTTACAGGCATCTTGCCCATTAAAGGATGCGGAAGAACGTAGGAGTCCAATTGTACATCGGTCCATTTATGGGTTTTATATTGAAGTTTTTTATTTTCGGTTTGAATCCTGTCCAGCAAATAGGATTTGTCTCTTAGTTTTGGAATTCTCATATTTTGTGAAGGCCCAAAGGTGGCACCATTTACTTCTTTCAATCTGTCATGATATCTTTTGACCACAGTTTCATAGTCTCTGACATCCCGGTTTGCTTTTCCGAACTTATATTTAAGAATAAATTTAGGTATGCTGAGAGCACTGTTCAATTTTGCACAGCTTTGTAAAAGATGAAGTACATGCTGACCGGTAGTCCATTTGCCTTCAGGACCGACTTCCCATTTATCATCCTCCTGAACTTTTAGCCAGCTTATTAATGTATTGTGCGTTTCTTCAAGAGCAAGAATGATATCCTCTTTTTGCATTATTTATCCTTTTTATACAAAGGAATAAGGTAAGAAATATTGTAGCCAAAACCAACACCAATACTACTGTTGTCGTAAGTTTTATTGAATCCGGGAATGTAAACATTTTCAAAATTGGCAGGTTGGTCGTCTGATATTAAGCTTTTTAACTGGGCATTAAAACCAACATAAAGATTATTCAAAACTTCAACTTTTACTCCAACTATGATCTCTGCCCAAATTGCTGATAGATTGCTGAACTCTGTTGTATCCGGATCGGAGTAAGGCTCCCAGTAGTGATCGGTATCATAAATGGTATAGCCATTCAATTGCTGTTTAAATGAAGCAAGACCAACTCTCAATCCGCCAAAGATCAAATTATCCATTCCAAACCAATTATCATATACATTATAATCTACACCAGCTTTAAAATAACTTCCTGAGGTCTGGGCATCAAAAAATTCAACATCGGTTGTTTTTTCTTCTGTTCCAAGTTCACCTGCTACATACAGGTTATGGGTGATCCTGTAATCGGCGTTGACCTCAAATCCTTTATAATTATCGTCCACAAAGGAACGAACCAGTTTATTAAGATCGCCACCAACTCGTAGTCCATATTTATGTTTATAAACCACAGAATCAGTTGATTTTGTGTTGTTTTGCGCAAGGACATTCGCAAAAATAAGGACCAGTAAACCGCTAATGAAATATTTTGACATGCGCTGATGTTTCATTGTCAACTGTTAAAGGGTTTTCAATTTGTATGAGTTCTATCCAGTTATCTCCATCATCAACAACAGATAATTCCACATTATTATAAATGGTTTTATAACCACAAGCTCGGGAAACATAGACTTCTTCAGTGCCATACTCAATATTAATGATATCTTCATTGCCGGTAATATCTCCATTACCATCTACTGCGTATTCTTTATGCAATTTAAAACTTGTAATATTTTCATAGGTTTTTAAAGGTAATGCCAGCGAATCTGTTGAAGCAGCTGCTTGATAGATCTCTTCATTATCAACACCCTGGACCAGTAAGCCCAAAACACGTTGGGTTTCCGTTTGTTCTGTTATATCATAGAATCTGATAATTATTTTAGGTGTTGTAGCCGTTGAATCGGGACAAATATCGTCGCGTTCGCAATTACTTAGAACGGTAAAGAGAAGAAGCAGAGCTAAAAGTTTTTTCATACTATAAAAACCAAATTATGGCTATCTTTTTTCCAAAAGTACAACATTTTCCACATGATGGGTTTGCGGGAACATATCTACAGGTTGCACCTTAGTTACTTTATACATATCATTTAATAAAGCCAGATCTCTGGCTTGGGTCGCACTGTTGCAACTCACATAAACAATTTTTTCTGATCCTATTTTGATCAATTGTGCAACAACATCCTTATGCATACCATCTCTGGGAGGATCGGTTATTATCACATCAGGTTGTCCATGCGTTTCCAGGAAACTATCATTAAAAGCAGATTTCATGTCACCTACAAAGAACTCAACGTTATCAATATTATTTAATTGTGCATTTTCTTTGGCTGCATGTATTGCTTCCGGTACTGACTCAATACCTACTACTTTTTTACATTGTCTGGCTACAAATTGTGCAATAGTTCCTGTTCCTGTATAAAGATCGTAAACCAATTCATTCCCTGAAAGTCCGGCAAAGTCTCTTGTGACCTTATAAAGCTCAAAAGCCTGATCGGAGTTGGTTTGGTAGAAAGACTTTGCATTTATTTTAAACTTCAGACCTTCCATTTCTTCAAAAATATGATCACGTCCTTTAAAACATATAACTTCCTGATCATAGATGGTATCATTGGCTTTGTTGTTGATCACATATTGCAATGAAGTGATCTCCGGAAACTCTACTGCAAGAAAATTCAACAATAATTCTCTTTTAGGTTTATCTTCTTTAAAGAATTGAATCAGAACCATGATCTCACCAATGGAAGAGGTGCGTAGCATTAAGGTTCTTAGAAGTCCAGTTTGATTTCTGGTATTAAAAAATTCAAGATCATTATTTACAGCAAAGGTCTTGACTGCATTTCTTATTGCATTGGAAGGGTCTTCCTGTAAATGGCATGTTTTAACATCCAATATTTTATCCCACATTCCCGGGATATGGAATCCCAGGGCGTTCTTATCTCCTAAGTCCTTATCTGAATTGATCTCTTCAGTACTTAACCAACGGCTGTCACTAAATGAGAACTCCATTTTGTTTCTGTAGAAATATTGTTTTTTTGATCCTTTTATGGGATTGACATCCGGTAGTTCAAGATGTCCAATCCTAACCAGATTATTGACTACTTCCTTTTCTTTGTAGAACAACTGATGCTTGTACTCCATGTTTTGCCATTTGCATCCACCACATGTCCCGAAATGCTCACAAACGGGTTCAGTTCTTTTATCAGATAGTTGATGGAAAACAGTAGCCTTACCTTCGTAATAGGCTCTTCTTTTTTTAAAGGTAAACACATCAATAACATCGCCGGGAACAGCATTTGAAAGAAAAATCACTTTTCCGTCAGGTGCCTTGGCGATAGTCTTTCCCTTTGCACCGGCATCAATGACTTCTATATTCGTAAATGTTTCTTTTTTATTTCTTCTTGACATCTTGCAAAAATAGGATTGTTTTGAATATAAACTGGTTAAACCAGAAATAAAAAAAGCACCTTAATTTCAGGTGCTTTTGATGGTATTAGATACGTGTTATTTTACGCTCATCATATACGCTTTCAGCGCATTTAATTCATCGTCCTTCAGGTCTTTAACAAAACCATCAAGGTTGGCTCTCATTATGGCAACCTGGCCCGGGTCTGTATCGACTATTGGTCCGGATTTTTCTTTTAGGAAAGCCACAAAATCAGCATTTTTTTCTTTATATATTTTATTCATTTCTGTAATGGAAGGTCCAATACCTTTTTCATTAGGCATATGGCAAGTAAAACAGGTCTTGTCTTTAAACAACTTCTTACCTTTGGCAATCAACTCTGCATCATCAGAATTTGTTGAGGTACCATCTGTTTTTTCTTTTTTAACTTCTGTACCTGATTGAATTGTGATCTTTTCAGGTTTTTTATCGGAGTTCTTGTCACCGCAACTTGAAAATAGAATAAGGGTTCCAAGTGCTGTTAAAACTAATAATTTTTTCATAGTATATTGTTATTTAACTGGAGGCCAAAAATAATTATTTTTACTTGATTTAATGTTACATAATTGTTACTTATTTAAAAAATATTAAGACTTTTTCTATTTTACCTTATGGTTTCTTCAATCGTGAATTAATAGTAACTAATTAAAATTATCCTACCTTTAATAAACTTCAAATAGATTTAACATTATTGAATATAGGCATGTATTAGAATAATAATAAAACCGATGAGATCATAAAAGAATCATTGACTCAGGAAGAAGCTAAATTTTATGATGAATTCGGGGAGCAAAACCTTGTTCAAATGTTGGGATGGGTATTTAAAGGAAAATTAGGCTGGCTTGTAGTAAATATGAATATTGTAAGCATAATTGTATTTGGGCTGTTTATATACTGTTCTGTTCAGTTTTTTAATACTGAAGAAACCAACGAATTAATTAGATGGTCAATATCAGGAACTTTTTGTATGTTAATAGTTGTCATGTTAAAATTATTTGTTTGGATGCAAATGGATAAGAATAGTATTCTAAGAGAAATGAAAAGATTGGAATTTCAGGTATCCATTTTGTCATCAAAATTATCCAATTAATAAGTTTTTTTAGACTAGTTTATATTTACTAATTTGCAGGGCAAAATGGATGATTTCTCTCCCACGCTGAATTTTCGACTCTTCGAAAGGATAAAGTAATAGGAATGGTTATTTTATTAATTAAAAAGAAATTTAAAATGGCTGTTTTAGACCAGATTACATCGCAAGATGCAATATCATTAGAAAATAAATATGGAGCTCACAACTATCATCCTCTGCCTGTAGTTCTTACCAAAGGTGAAGGTGTATATGTCTGGGATGTTGAAGGGAAAAAATATTATGATTTCCTATCGGCTTATTCGTCATTGAATCAGGGACATTGTCATCCAAAGATCGTCAATGCATTAATTGAACAATCCAAAAATTTAACTTTGACTTCGAGAGCATTCTATAATGATGTTCTAGGTAAATATGAAAAATATGCTGCCGAGTATTTTGGCTTTGATAAGATATTACCAATGAACACAGGAGCAGAAGCTGTTGAAACAGCTATAAAATTGTGCAGGAAATGGGCATATGAAGTGAAAGGGATTGAAAATAATAAGGCTCAGATCATTGTTTGCATGAATAATTTCCATGGCAGGACGACTACCATCATTTCATTTTCCAATGATCCGGTTGCGAAAAATAATTTTGGACCTTACACGGAAGGATTCATAAAGATTGAATATGACAATTTAAAAGCATTGGAAGATGCATTAAAAGAAAATAGATATGTAGCCGGATTTTTAGTAGAACCTATACAGGGAGAAGCAGGAGTTTATGTTCCTAGTGACGATTATTTGATCAAAGCAAAACAATTATGTGAAGAATACAATGTTCTGTTCATAGCAGATGAAGTTCAAACAGGCATCGCCAGAACAGGACGATTATTGGCAACTTGCGGAAACTGTTCATGCGAGAATAAGGATTGTTCCGGAACTCCTGATGTAAAACCTGACATCCTCATTTTGGGCAAAGCCTTAAGTGGAGGCGTTTATCCGGTTTCTGCGGTATTGGCGAATAATAATATCATGGATGTCATCAAGCCTGGGAACCATGGAAGTACTTTTGGTGGAAATCCGGTTGCGGCAGCAGTAGCTATCGCTGCTTTGGAAGTGGTTAGGGATGAAAAACTAGCTGAAAATGCTGAAAATTTAGGCGATCTTTTCAGATCAGAAATGAATAAGTACATACAAACTAGTAAAATAGTAAAGTTGGTCAGAGGGAAAGGCTTGTTAAATGCTATAGTGATAAATGAAGATGAAGAAAGTGAAATGGCATGGAAAATTTGCCTGGCTCTTCGGGATAATGGATTATTAGCAAAACCAACGCATGGTAATATTATTAGATTTGCACCTCCTTTGGTAATGACCAAAGAAGAGTTGCTGGATTGTGTTGATATTATTACTAAAACACTTAAAACATTCGAATAAGAAAATCATGGAGGAGAGTACTTCTGAAAATGAGTTAAAATTTACAGATGACATCAGGAAAGCTTTAAAGCAGACTTATAAATGGGTTTATTTTTTGTCCATTGCAGGTTTTATTGGAGTGCTGATTTTACTGATCATGGGAGCACTGTTCGGATATATTCTTAGGAATATTCCTGTTAATCCGTTTGAGAATGTGGGAACTAATATTAGTTATTACGGATTGATATTTGTCTGGGTTGGCTTGATCTTATTAATTCCTGTTTGGGACCTATTCAGATTTTCAATTAAATTAAAAAGTGCTTTAAATTCAAATAATAATAATGAACTTTTAAAGGCATTTGTACATTTGAAGAACCACTATAAGTTTGTTGGTATGTATGTAATAATACTAGTTGCACTTTATCTTCTTTTTACCTTAACAGAATTGGGGAAATTTATATAAAAAGAATTCAAAAAAAAAGTGGCCAATTGGCCACTTTTTAATTTCTTATTATGAAAATGTTTAATTGTTCTGTTGCATTTCTTCAATCATCTCCTCGTACTTCTCCATTAATTCATCGTATTGCCCGGTTGATATCATATAGAAATATACAGCTACAATAATTAAACTTAAAACAAGCCCGACTATAGCAACTATTTTCGCTGTTTTTACCTGACTATAATTTTCATATTGGTCCGGATTTTCAGCATATGTCTTTTCATCCTTTTTTGCTAAGAAAAGTGCAATTCCTGAGAGAACTACTCCTCCAAAACCACTTGTACAGCAGCAACCAATAAATGATAGTATTCCTAAAATAAGACTTATTGTCGCGTTAGGTAATTTTTGTTTTTCCATGTGTTAATTTTAGTTGATTAATTTTAGTATATAGCTTATAATAATTATTGATACCGAAGCTATTGCAAGTATATTAATAATTCTATTCGCATTTTTAAATTTATAAAAAATATTTATTCCAATAAGAATAAATAAAGGGATAAGAGTAAAAATTGCCGGGTACATCTTAAATGAAGCAATAAATTCTCCATGAAATAATAAAGAAACAGATCTTTGAAGACCGCAGCCCAGACATTCAAAGCCAAACAATTTCTTGTTTAAACAGGGAATCATATAATCTTCAGGTGATAGCATTTTTGTTGGTATTCAATAACAAATTTAAAAATATTAACGACATTTACATGTAGAGAATCTAATTAAATGAAATTCATAAAAACATACCTTCCATTAATCATAGGTGCACTAATTTTATTTAGTGCCGATACAGACAAACTGAGTTCGCCATACTTATATATATTAGGCGTAGTCTTAGTAATGTTGAGCTTATTCAATATATCCAGGAATATACGAAGTAGAGTAGATGATGAACAAAACAATACAGATCAATGAGTTTTAAAATTGGAGATATGGTCACTGTTTTAGATGAAGAACTGTCAGGTGTTGTTAAAAATGTTTCTACTGACCAAATTACGATTGAGACAAAAGATGGTTTTGAAATGGTATTTTCTGCTAATGAATTAATCATGAGTCCCAGTTCGTCAAGATTAAGGCAAGATGCTTTTTCTCAGGTATCTGCTGAAGAGATCATTTCTGAAAAAGAAAGTTATAAGAAGAAAAGATCGGTTGGCCTTAAACCAAAAGAACGTAAACAACCAGCCATGGAAGTTGATCTTCACATTCATCAGCTTACAAATTCTTCGAGAGGCATGACCAATCATGACATGCTGACCTTACAGCTGGATACCGCTAAAAGACAATTGGAATTCGCGATCAGGAAAAAAATTCAGCGAGTCGTTTTTATACATGGAGTAGGAGATGGTGTTTTAAAACTTGAACTTCAATATCTATTTGGCAGATATGATAATGTCAAGTATTATGATGCTAATCTTCAAAAATATGGGTTGGGAGCAACGGAAGTTTACATTTATCAGAATGTTGCTCCTTAATTAAAATCTGGTGTTAATGTTCTTTCTGTAGTTGGTGACGGACTTAATGTTCCAAAGTCAAGTACATCCTGAGTCAAATCTGGAAAACTAAAATCTGCAACTGTGGCAGTGATAGTAAAAGTTTGTTTGATCGTATGAATTCTATAAGCCGTTGCTAGTATTTCTGTATTAATTTGATCGTTCAAATAATCAGGACCAATCGTATTATCCGAAATATCGTTAGTTGGGTTTTGATCCTGAGTTTCATTTTCTTCATTCCTGGTAAGTACTCCATCACCATCATCATCAGTATCTAAATAATTTGGAATGCCATCCATATCAGTATCCAAAGCAGTACTCAGTCCATTTGAAGCAGAATAATTCGGATTTTCACTCGCTGTTTTAACATTATCACCATCATCATCATCATCTAAATAATTCGGCAAGCCATCACCATCTGTATCGTCATCTTCTAAATCACCATTTGCATTCAAATCTTCTAATGCTGCCGGGATCCCATCATTGTCATCTTCCGTCAATAATGTATTCACGACCACTGTTCCTATATCGCTTTGTGAATCATTAGTAATGATAATATTTACCGGAATGGCATTGCAAAACACATTACTAGGTGCTGTATTGTAGGATCTATAATTGAAAATATTTGTGCTTCCGTTTAAAGTGAATATTGTTTCCAGGGTACCATCAGGATCGACATCTATCAAATCATCAATAGTCGTAACCGGTGAAGTTAATTTTGAGTGATAAAGATTCTGCAGGATCTGATTTTATCTTATAAAAAACCAGTTCACCACAGTAACTAAAGGTGTCATCAAATTCCAGATCGACTGTAATTATATCACCATCATCACAATTTGTTAACAAAAAAGAAATACTAAAAATAAATAGAAGTTTACGCATAGTTCTTTTGTAAGACGTAGCAAAAATAAGTAAATACGCATTTATAACGCTACTCATTGTAAATAATTTTATTCTCACTACTTTTACTGACAATTCCAATAATTCCAAATGAAGCAAGTATATTTTGATAGTGCGGCAACTACTCAGGTCAGGAATAAGGTTGTTGATAAAATGACTGAAGTGTTGCGTCATACTTACGGGAATGCTTCTTCCAGTCATGCCTATGGTCGTTCTTCAAAATCTATATTGGAACTGGCCAGAAAAAACATTGCAAAACACTTGAATGTTAGTGCCGGGGAAATAGTTTTTACATCTGGTGGAACTGAAGCGGATAATTTGGTGCTGAGAAGTTGTGTACGGGATTTGGGAATTAAAAACATAATTACGTCCAGAATTGAACATCATGCTGTTTTACATACAGCCGAACAATTAAAGAAGGAATATGGTATTTCAGTAAACTTTGTTGAATTGGATGACAAAGGTGGAATTGATCTGAATCATTTGGAAGAATTGCTTAAATCAACCGATAAACCATTGGTAAGCCTGATGCATGTTAACAACGAGGTCGGCAATTTGTTAGATATTAAGGTGGTTGCTGAATTATGTAAAAAATATGATGCTTTATTTCATAGTGATACAGTTCAATCTGTAGGGCATTTTGAACTGAACCTGAATGAAATTCCAATCGATTTTTTGGCTGCCAGTGCTCATAAATTTCATGGACCTAAAGGCGTTGGATTTGCCTTTATAAGAAAAAATTCCGGATTAAAACCATTGATCTTTGGTGGTGAACAGGAAAGAGGATTTAGAGCCGGAACAGAAAGTTTACACAATATAGTTGGATTGGAACAAGCATTAAATTTTGCTATTGAAAACCTTTCTGAGGAAAGTAAATATATTTCAGGAATCAAGAGTTATTTTATTGACAGGTTAAAACAGGAGTTTAAAAATATAGCGTTCAATGGTTACAGTGATGATATGGATAAAAGTACATATACAATGATCAATGTGTGTTTGCCTGTAGATCCTGCTAAAGCCTCAACATTCTTATTTCAACTGGACCTAAAAGGAATTTCCTGTTCAAAAGGAAGCGCCTGTCAAAGTGGTAGTGATAAAGGCTCGCATGTTTTGGAGCAAATTTTAACTGAGGAGGAACTAAAGAAACCTTCGGTTAGATTTTCGTTTAGTGTTTACAATACCAAAGAAGAGGTAAACTATACGATTGATGTTTTGAAAGGACTAATTTCTAATTAAATACGGGAAATAAAAAAGCCTATCAACGGATAGGCTTCTGAGTTCATTAAACTGAAAGTATATATTAAATTACTTTTACGTTTACTGCGTTCAATCCTTTTTTCCCTTCTTGCAAATCGAATTCTACTTCATCACCCTCTTTAATCTCATCGATCAGGCCGGAAATGTGTACAAAATGTTCTTTGTTAGAACCTTCTTCAGTAATGAATCCAAATCCCTTGGCATTATTGAAGAATTTTACTGTTCCTTTACTCATGGTTAAAATTTAAATATTAATAAGAGTAAATATAATAAATATTGTTTTACGTTAAATTTTTTACCACGAATATTTCGGGTCATTTAAACTCAAATATGACTATAATTTTGATGAAATTTAGAACCGCATTGTAGTCCTTACATTGAATACTCTTGGTGTTAAATAATTAGGAATTGCAAATTGGCGCTGACTGTAAACATCTCTGACCCACGTATTTGTTATTGAGTTTTGCACATCGAACATATTGAATATTTCAAATCCGACTGATAAGTATTTAAAAGGTTTTTTCCAGCCAATGTCAAATTTAGATTCATCATCCACAATAACATATTGTAACCCCAGATCGGCACGTTTATAATCCGGTAATCGGTTTTGGAAATCATAAGGATTCGCATAACTTGGTGATCCACCGGGTAATCCTGTATTATATACCAAATTCAAATACATTTTCATATTAGGCATAACTGGAACATAGTCCTGTAATAATAATCCGAATTTCAATCGTTGATCCGTCGGGCGGGCAATATAACCTTGATCATTTATATTCTCTTCAGTTTTTAAATACCCAAAACTGAACCAGGATTCGGTTCCCGGAACAAATTCACCATTTAATCTCAAATCCAGTCCGTAAGCATATGCCTTAGCTATGTTTCTCGCTCTGTAACGTATCCTCACATTTTCAATGGTATACGGATTCACATCTGTTATATTTTTATAATACAATTCAGAAATGAGTTTAAATGGCCTGTCCCAAAGTTTAAAACTATAATCGTTGCCTAGAACAACATGAATTGATTTCTGTGCTTTCACACTTGTATTAACAGCTCCCAGGGAATCTCTTAATTCTCTGTAAAAAGGAGGCTGATAATAAAGTCCGCCGGATAATCTGAAAAGCATGTCTTTTTCCCAGTCAGGTTTTATTGTAAACTGTACCCTCGGGCTAAAAACAGTTTGAGAGTTGCTTTCCAGTCCTTCTCCGCTGACATTCCAATTATGAGCTCTAACCCCTAAATTATACCAAACTTCATTATTACCAATTGACGAACGCTTGCTCCATTGTGCAAAAGCCTGCAATCTGTCTATCTTTACCTGGTTTGTGGCTCGCACATTATTGAACGCTACTAAAGGCCCATCATAAGGCGTGTAAGGTTGGTTGTTGAAGTTGTCAATGTTTGGTGGATTAATCGAAAAACCGGCAGAATCGATCACTTCCCATTCCACAATTCTATCCCTGATATCCTCATGTGTATATTTTAAAGACCATTCAAAAGTGTGGCCATCAACCTGATGATTTCCTCTGTGCTCAATATTGGTAATTAAGGCATCAAGATCATTTCTTGCGTGAGTTAATTGTGAACCTATTCCTTCGCTGAATTCCACTTCACCTAAGTTTTCATCACCTATATTACTATTGACATCGCCCAATCTGTATTGTGCCAGAATATCAAAATATTCCTGTTCTGTAGTGTGGTATGCCGAGCCAATTAACTTTAAAGTAGTTTGGTCATTTAAAAAGTAGTTTGCTTTAAAAGATCCAAAATAAGTATTGAATTCATCTTTTTCCTGGCCATCATAAAAAACCAATAAGGCCACAGGATTTTCTAAAGTACCAAAATTGGTCTGTCTTGTGAATGGCTGATAATCATATTTGTTTAAGGCGATGTTTCCTAAAAAGTTTAAATGAAATTTATCTGAGAATTTATAAGTTAAATAAGTCTGCACATCGGCAAAGCGTGGCATAAAATTGGTTTCCGTTTGTTTGGCGTCAACCAATAAACTGTTATCTCTGTATCTAATTCCGGCTATTCCGGATAGTTTAGAATCTTTACTTAAAGCTTCTATTGAAACACTTCCTCCCAATAAGCTCAAATCAGCAGATGCACCAAAGCCAATTGGTTCTTTATAGGTTATGTCAAGAACTGATGAAAGTTTATCACCGAATTTAGCTTGAAATCCGCCGGCAGAAAAATCGACATTTTGAACCAGATCTGTATTCACAAAACTTAGTCCTTCTTGTTGTCCTGAACGAATTAAAAATGGACGATACACTTCTATTTCATTGACATATACTAGGTTTTCATCATAGTTTCCGCCACGAACTGAGTATTGCGTGCTCAATTCATTGTTACTGCTTACTCCTGGTAGCGTTTGTAAAATGTTTTCAACTCCGGGATTAGCACCGGGAATTTTACGTATCTGTTCCGGTTTTATGGTTATGATTCCCTCGACATCTTTACGGCGATTACCTTTAATTACAACAGTAGCAATTTGTTCTATCCTGATATCCATCACCGGGTTGAATTCTAACTCTTCACCATTTTTTAAATTAAAAGTGGCCACAACTTTTTTATGTGATAAATGAGAAAATTCCACAGTAACATTTTTATTACTGGCGATTTTCAGCATATAAAAACCATTTTCATTGGTCTCAGTGCCAAAGTTTTCGGCTTTGATATTTACTTTACTTATTGGTTTTTTTGAATCATCCAGAATAACACCACGTAAGGTTGCATTTTGAGCTAAACTGTTTAATGAGATTAGTGATAAGAAAATTAATATTATAACGAAGGAATTCTTCAAAAGGATATGATTTATTTTCTGAAAAAAGTTGCTTCAAATGTAGCACTATTTCCAACATAATCTGTCACAATTAGTTTTAAATTGTTTTTGGTATCAGTGACTGCATTGTCATTAAAATCATAGGTAAGAATAGACTTTTTTGCATCAAACTCCATCAGGATCCATTTGTCATTCACTGTTGCTCTGTAATTTTTTATCCCGGAAAGATCGTCACTGAGTTTAATCTTTATGTATCTATAATTACTTAACCACTTTCCGTCATCAAAATTGACAGGTTTTATTTCTGGTTTTTCTGTATCTGTGGCTAACATATAATCACCTAATGTTTTGGTCCTTGCAGTTAGTTTGTTTCCTTTTCTGGTTGAATAAACATAGTTTAGATATTTTTTTTTGTATCCTGTAACTCTGGCGACGAAAAGTTTACTTCTATCAGAAGGTTTATATTTACTTATGTCATAAGTTATTACAAAGTTCTTTAAAGTTGGGATGACTGGTTTGTGGATCTTTAAAGTATCTCCCGAGACATCAAAATCAAGGTATAAATTATCATAAAATGTATTTTCAGGGAAATAAACAGATCCATTACCTTTATTAAAAGTTTTTGGCTGATCGTGTACAACAAAGTATGGTGTTGTGTTGACATAAGTTGGTTCAAGATCATTCTCTAATTTTCCTTTAATTGGGATAGTGATCAATACCTCATTATCTTTATAATCCGTTACTTTTAATTTATAGATATAAGAGGTACTGTCCATTATATTCAGGAATCCATTTTCGTGAACATTCTTATATAGACTCAGAGGATTATTTCGTTCCACGAATAATTTTTGTATACGGTCCTTGTTTTCAGAGAACAATTCATAATCTATTAACCTGTTAAGATGTTTAGTTTCGCTAAATGAAAATTTATTAAAAGCCAATTCAAAATTTTTATTTCCGTTCAAAAATGTTTGAATACTGTATATACCATTATTGTTTGCTGCCAGATCCTGTCTGTCTGTGGCATTTATGCCAAACCCGATTCTTCCAAAAGCTTCCACACTTTCGACTGTATAATCTCCATTTTGCAGCGGAATTAACCTAAGCTTGACCCTTTTAGCTGACCTGTTTATGTGTGATCCCTGATCAATTGGATAGGCGTAAACATCCCTTATGGACGGATCTTGGGTATCTTTAACTTCTATGCCAAAGAACATTGGATTTATTGGTCTGGAACTTTTATCACGAATTTCAAAGTGTAAATGAGGGCCACCTGATCCTCCTGAATTACCACTAAATGCTACAATTTCATCTTTATTAATTTGTAACTCTTCGGCTCCGGGATATAATTCAATCTCAAAAGTCTCTTTTTGATATTGCTTCTTTTTTACATAGTCTTCTATTTTTGGAGAAAATTTTTGTAAATGTCCGTAGACAGATGTATATCCATTAGGATGTGTAATATATAAGGCCTTTCCATATCCCCAATGGGTAATTTTTATCCTGCTGACGTAACCTTTTGCTGCAGTATACACCTTTTTTCCTTCAACCTGTTCAGTTTTTATGTCAAGTCCGGAATGAAAGTGATTTGTTCTTAATTCACCAAACGTGCCAGATAGAACTATTGGTATATCCAATGGGCTTCTAAAATAGTCCTGTGGGTAATTATTTTGCGCAAAACTTAGGCTGCAAACAAAAATAAAAAAAGTCAGGGTTTTAATCATTTTCATATACTGCTAAAATATTAATTTGAATCAAATCTGCAAAGGATATATCAAATACTAATCCACAATATTTAAAAGACTAGTTATTAGCCTGTTATAAATTTTATATAAAAACAATTGTTATTTAAATTTAGGTATGTTAACTTTGTGAAATAAGTGTTGAAAATTGTAAATGAGTAACATCCAAGATATTGTAGATTCACTGGAAAACAGAATTAGCAAAATGTTACATAAGCTGGAAGTTTTAAAGCAATCCAACTTAAAATTGAATCAGGAACTAACAATTTCTGAGGAAAAAATTGTAGATCAGGAGAAAGAGTTGCTAAACTGGGAAGACAAGTATGAATCACTCAAGATTGCAAGTTCAATGCTTGGCAGTGAAGAAAATAAAAGAGAAACTAAGCTTAAAATAAATGCATTAATAAGGGAGATAGACCATTGTATCGTCCAACTCTCTGAATAATGTAAAAATAGCGATCAATGTCTGAAAAGCTTAAAATAAAGCTATCTATAGCTAACAGAGTATATCCTTTGACAATAGACCCAAGTCAGGAAGAAGGTTTACGAAAGGCAGCTAAAAAGATAGAGGCTATGATCAAGCAGTTTGAGCAAAGTTATTCTGTTCAGGATAAACAAGATGTACTTGCAATGTGCGCATTGCAATTTGCTTCTCAAATAGAGCAGAGATCTATAGATAATAAGACTGAAAATGAAGAAGTGGAAGACAAGTTAAAAGCCTTGGATACATTACTGCTTCAGCATTTAAATTCTTGATACGTTCTTTACATAACAAAAATTTACTGCCTACATTAATTATATTTATTTGTTAAACTCAACGTTAATTCTTTAAAAAGGGTGAGTTTAAGCTGTAAAAGCGAGCTGCTAGTGCTGAACTTGTTTCAGTATCTCGAGCAGATACTTGATCAGTTTGTTAGCCCTAAACTTGTTTTTAAGGAGTTTATTCAAAAACCAAAATTAATGTAGGCTTTTTTTATACATAAAAATCAAATAATCATGGATCGAAATACAATTTTAATTGTTGTTGGAAGTATTGTACTGGGAATAATTGTAGGATACTTAATTGCAAAATTGTTGGAAAGAAATAAAGCATCTAAATTAATTAAAGATGCAAAAAGGACAGCTGGCACAATTTTGAAGGAAGCCAAGAGTGAAGGAGAAACTATAAAGAAGGATAAAATATTACAAGCCAAAGAAAAGTTTATTGAATTAAAATCTGAACATGAAAAAGTGATCTTATCCAGAGATAAAAAGATGGCGGAATCTGAAAAGCGTACGCGTGATAAAGAATCTCAGATATCAAGTGAACTATCTAAAAATAAGCAACTAAATGAAAATATAGCGTCCAAGATCAAGGACTACGATCAACGTCTTGATTTTCTTGACAAGAAACAATCAGAAGTGGAACGATTGCATAAAAGTCAGGTAGAGCAACTTGAGGTTATTTCCAGTTTATCAGCCGAAGATGCCAAAGAGCAATTGATCGAATCCTTGAAAGGTGAGGCTAAAAGCGATGCCATGGCTTATGTCCAGAATAAAATGGAGGAGGCTAAATTAACAGCGCAACAGGAAGCCAAAAAAATTATAATCAATACCATTCAACGAGTTGGCACTGAAGAAGCAATCGATAATTGCGTTTCAGTCTTTAATATAGAATCCGACGACGTTAAGGGACGAATTATAGGACGAGAAGGACGTAATATTCGTGCAATTGAGGCTGCAACAGGAGTGGAGATCATAGTTGATGATACACCCGAGGCAATTATTCTATCATGTTTCGATTCTGTTCGCAGAGAGATCGCCCGTTTATCACTTCATAAATTGGTTACTGATGGCAGAATTCATCCTGCAAGAATTGAGGAAATAGTTAATAAGACCCAAAAACAGATAGAGCAGGAAATTATAGAAGTAGGAAAAAGAACTGTTATCGATTTGGGTATTCATGGTTTACATCCAGAATTGATAAAGATGGTGGGTCGAATGAAATATAGATCCTCTTATGGTCAAAACCTTCTGCAACACTCGAGAGAAGTTGCCAAATTGTGCGGAATTATGGCAGCTGAGCTAGGATTGAATTCTAAAATAGCCAAACGAGCCGGACTATTACACGATATTGGTAAAGTCCCGGATGCCGAAGCAGATATGGAAACACCTCATGCAATACTAGGCATGCAGTGGGCAGAAAAATTTGGTGAAAAGCCTGAAGTCTGCAATGCCATTGGAGCACACCATGATGAAGTTGAGATGAAATTCTTGTTATCACCAATCATACAAGTATGTGATGCCATTTCAGGAGCTCGTCCAGGTGCCAGAAGACAGGTGCTTGATTCATATATCCAGCGACTTAAAGATCTGGAAGATATAGCCTTCGGATTTACGGGAGTTCAAAAAGCCTATGCAATACAAGCGGGTAGAGAATTAAGGGTCATTGTGGAAAGTGAAAAGGTAAGCGATGATGTGGCTGCAAATCTGTCATTTGAGATCTCTCAAAAGATACAAACCGATATGACCTATCCAGGTCAGGTTAAAGTAACGGTAATCAGGGAGACCAGAGCAGTGAATATTGCTAAATAACTTATTTTCTTGGATGGTATTTATTCATGACTTCAGAAAGATGACGTCGGTCCATATGCATGTATATTTCAGTTGTTGTAATACTTTCATGTCCCAACATCATTTGAATGGATCTTAAGTCGGCACCATTTTCAAGCAAATGCGTTGCAAAGGAGTGCCTGAAGGTATGTGGTGAAATACTCTTTTTTATACCAATTTTTTCTGCAAGTTGTTTAACAATTGTGAAGATCATAGCTCTGCTAAGTTGTTTTCCTCTTCTGTTTAGAAATAACGTATCCTTAAATGCATTCTTTATTTCTAAATGCGACCTTATTTCGTCTTTGTAAATATTAATATATTTTATGGTGTTGCTTCCAATAGGCACAAAACGTTGTTTATTACCTTTTCCGGTAACTTTCACAAAACCTTCTTCAAAGAACAGATCGGATAGTTTTAAAGTAGTTAATTCACTAACTCGCAAACCACAACTATAGAGCGTTTCTATGATTGCACGATTTCGTTCACCTTCGGGCTTACTTAGATCTATTGCGGCTATGAGTTCATCAATTTCTTTTGTGGAAAGGGTATCCGGTAATTTCCTGCCAATTTTAGGCGATTCTATGAGATCCATAGGATTGGTTGACCTGTAATCTTCAAAGACCAGGTAATTGAAAAAACTGCGTAAGCCTGAGATTATTCTGGATTGAGAACGTGCATTAACTTGTTTTGAAATGGAATATATGAACTCCTGAATGATTTCTTTGTCTATGGATATTGGGCTAACTGTATAATTGTTGTTTTCAAGAAATAGTATTAATTTTTCTATATCGAGAGAGTAACTGTTAATTGAATTAATAGACAGACCACGTTCTAATTTTAGGTAGTGCTTATAATCCTTTAAACTATGATCCCATTTCATTTTTGTAAAAATAATCTAATATTATTACTTTATAACCACTAAGAAACACCTTTATTAGTTAGGTAATAATTAATAAAATTTGTATTTTAGATAGTTATTTCAAGGGGAAAAACAAAAAAAAGATAATTTTTTTAATTAAGGAAATAATCAATTAAAACTCTTTATTATGAAAAAATTATTTTTATTCACAGCGTTAGCGCTATTAAGTTTGACAATTTCTATTGCACAAGTAAATTTTGGTGCAAAAGCAGGTGTAAATTTTTCTGACATTACCGGTGATGATGTAGATAGTTTCACTGGACGAACTGCTTTTCATGTAGGAGTCGTTGCTGAAATTATGATCTCAGACATGTTTTCCGTCCAACCAGAATTATTGTATTCCGCACAGGGATCTGATTGGGAAGAAGATTTTGAAGGTGATACCTTTTCAGGTGAAGGACCAATAGATTATCTTAATATCCCTATCATGGCCAAATATTATGTAGTTGAAGGGCTTAGTTTAGAAGCTGGTCCGCAAATCGGTATCTTATTGTCAGCCAAATATACAGAAGATGATGGTTTTCAATAGATATTAAGGACGATTTAAAGGGTATAGATTTCGGTGTCAACTTTGGATTAGGTTATAAATTGGACAGCGGATTGAACTTTGGAGCACGTTATAATTTGGGTTTAACAGATGCTAATGATAATCCTGATGAATTGGGTGATTCAGATTTTAAAAATAGCGTCATCCAGATAAGTGTTGGATATTTCTTCTAAGATTCTAAAACTTAATATTAAAACCGAAGTTGAATACTTCGGTTTTTTTTATTGGTCAAAAAATATTAAAGATTTAAGTTTTTTTGTTCTAAGAGTTACTTCAATAATTGTTAAAAACACAAAGGATTAAATAATTGAAAAACAGTTATATAGATAATATATTATATGTTAATTGTTAATGTTTTATCGAATAAAAATTTTGTGGCAAAAAATGTAATAATTTTATATATACTAATTTTAAAAACATGGTAATTATGAAAAAATTAATTTTAATTATTGCAATTGTTGTGTTTGGTTTAACTAATCTAAATGCACAAGGGGTAACATTTGGAGCTAAAGCCGGTTTAAACTTGGCTTCTATTTCAGGCGATGAAACGGAAGACATTGAAGGACGAACTGGTTTTCATGTTGGAGTTGTTGCTGAAATCTCAATTTCAGACAAGTTTTCAGTTCAGCCGGAATTATTATATTCTGCTCAAGGAGCAAAGTCAAACTATGAAGATGCATTTGAAAAAGATGAGGCAACAATTAAATTGGATTACATTAACTTACCAATAATGGCTAAATATTATGTAGCTGAAGGATTTAGTATAGAAGCTGGGCCACAAATTGGATTTTTAATGAATTCTGAAGCAGATTATGATTACATTGATAAAGAAGATCCAGAATTTAGTGAATCAGGTACAGAAGATTTAAAAGATGTAATTAAAGGAATGGATTTTGGTTTTAATTTAGGACTTGGTTATAAATTAGAAAGTGGACTAAATTTTGGCGCACGGTATAATTTGGGTTTGTCAGACCTTTGGGATGTTGATACTGGTGGTGTTAAAAATCAAAATAGTGTTATTCAGGTTAGTGTTGGATATTTCTTCTAAAATTCAGAAAAGCAAATTATTTAAAAGGGTGCCAATTGGCTCCCTTTTTTTATGCAATAACTTTTGTACTTTTGTTTAAATGAAAAAACTCATCATCATTAACGGACCAAATTTGAATCTTTTGGGGAAACGTGAACCTGAGATATATGGAAACTTGTCATTTACTGAGTTTTTAGATGAAGTAAAGTCCAAGTATCCGGGTGTATCCATTGATTATTTCCAATCGAATATTGAAGGCGAGTTAATAGATAAGCTTCAAGAGGTTGGTTTTAGCTACGATGGAATTATATTAAATGCTGCAGCCTATACGCATACATCTGTAGGTATTGGTGATGCCGTAAAAGCTATTAAAACACCAGTTGTTGAAGTACACATATCGAATACTTTCTCGAGAGAAGAATTCAGGCATTTCTCCTTCATTTCTCCTGTGGCCAAAGGTGTTATCCTTGGTTTTGGTTTGCAAAGTTATGAACTGGCTATTCAAAGTTTTTTAAATTAGACCGCTTCTCTTTTAGAGTATAGACCGTTCACTTTGTTCACTTATAGAATCAAGACTCTTATAAAAAAACAAAAAGTTCCAATTTAACAATCGGAACTTTTTAATTTAAGATCTATGTTCTTTTATCTTTTGTCTATAGATGTATCACTTCATCATAAGCAGCAGCAACTGCTTCCATAACTGCTTCACTCATTGTTGGATGAGGATGAACGGTTTTTAATACTTCGTGGCCTGTTGTTTCCAGTTTACGTCCAAGAACGGCTTCTGCGATCATATCAGTAACTCCGGCACCGATCATATGGCAACCTAACCATTCGCCATACTTGGCATCAAAAATTACTTTTACAAATCCATCTTTATTTCCTGCAGCACTAGCTTTACCGGAAGCTGAGAATGGAAATTTACCAACCTTGATATCGTAACCTTTTTCCTTTGCTTGCTTTTCAGTCAAACCAACTGAGGCAATCTCTGGAGAACAGTAAGTACATCCCGGAATGTTTCCGTAATCAAGAGCTTCTACGTGCTGACCGGCAATTTTTTCAACACACAAAATACCTTCTGCTGATGCTACGTGAGCCAAGGCTTGTCCGGGAGTTACATCGCCAATGGCGTAATAACCCGGAATATTGGTTTGATAAAAATCATTCACCAATATTTTATCTCTGTCCACGGCAATACCAACATCTTCCAGTCCAATATTTTCAATATTTGATTTGATTCCTACTGCCGATAAGATAATGTCTGCCTCTAAAACCTCTTCACCTTTAGATGTTTTTACAGTTGCTTTAACTCCTTTTCCAGACGTATCAACTTTGGTAACTTCTGAAGATGTCATTATTTTTATGCCACTTTTCTTAAAACTACGTTCCAATTGTTTTGAAACTTCTTCGTCTTCAACAGGAACTACATTTGGAAGGAATTCAACTATAGTTACATCTGTTCCCATAGAATTGTAGAAATAAGCAAACTCAACTCCAATTGCACCAGAACCTACAACGATCATCTTTTTTGGCTGGTTTGGCAAGGTCATGGCTTCCCTGTATCCTATCACTTTTTTACCATCCTGAGGTAAACTTGGTAATTCCCGTGATCGTGCACCAGTTGCAATAATTATATTATCTGCACTGTATTCTTTGCCTTCAACCTCTATCTTTTTGCCGGGTTTTAATTTTCCAAAACCTTCAATTACATCAATCTTATTCTTTTTCATTAAAAACTGAACTCCTTTACTCATTCCATCAGCAACACCTCGACTACGCTTTACAACAGCATCAAAATCTTTGTCAAATTCTTTTACGGATAATCCATAAGCATCAGCATGTTTAAGATATTCAAATACCTGAGCCGATTTTAAAAGTGCTTTAGTTGGGATACATCCCCAATTCAAACAAACGCCTCCAAGGTTTTCCTTTTCTACAATGGCGGTTTTAAAACCTAATTGTGATGCTCTGATTGCTGTAACATAGCCTCCGGGACCACTTCCAAGTACAATTATATCGTATTTACTCATGTTATTTTATTATGATGGTTTTAGAAGTTTCAAATTTACAAAACCAAATTGGAATAAATAAATTACCACGTGCAAATCCTAAATTCTGATGATGTTTAAGAAAATACTTATTAACATAATAGTCTGTTTCTCAGTTTTTTTATTAAATTGAAAATTATTAACCAACTAAATTTTTAAAAATGAAAACAAAAGTAATTGTTATCATGTTGCTAATTTCCAGCATCATGTATTCCCAAAAATCAAAGAAGAACGGAACCGTTTACAATGAACATCCTGCCATTGCAGTTGTAGAATCATTCATGCAGGCTTTTTATGCCGGAGATGCAGATAAAGCAGGCAATTATTTAGCCGATGACTTTAAGTCTTATCAAGGAACCACTCTTAATAAGGATGCAGAAGGCAGGGATAAAGAGTGGACGAAGAATGCTTCAAAATGGGTAAAGGAAAACTGGTCTTACATTAGCCATCAAAGGAGCCCTGGAGCGTTTCCTGATGCTATAGAGTATGACGGTGATACTGGAGTATGGGTACAAACCTGGGATCATTTTAAAGCTATGGACAACGCAACCGGAGTACAATATGATATGCCCATTCATAGGTTGTTTCAAATGACGGCTGATAATACGATAAAATTGATGCTCATTTATGATAATGACTTGCCATGGTTGGAACGAAGAAGCAGTTTTGCACCAAGAACTAATGGTGTAATTTATAATAACCATGATAATATAAATACCATTAGATTATATATGGGAGCTTTAGCGAATGGTGATGTTGACAAAGCATTTAGTTATTTTACTGAAGATGCTACTTTCACAGATTTGGATATGAAACGTGGCGAATCTCGCACAGTTGAAGAAGAAAAGGAAATGTTTAAAGGCCTAACATCCGAATGGAACATTACAAGTATAGATGTTAGAGGATATCCGGATTATTTAGAATATGAACTGGGTGGTGCTAAAGTTGTTCAATCCTGGTGGGATGTAAGAATGACCAAAAAATCTGATGATAAAATAAAAGTGATCTTACCAATTCTTCTAATTAATGATTTTAACGATGAAGGTAAGATGACACAAGAAACAGGTTATTACACAACAAAATCAATGGAATAAAATTGAAAAATATAATAATAAAATATGCCTGCTAACTTGCAGGCATATTTTTTAATAAACAAATTATAAATCATCTGTAAAATGTTTTCTGGTTTTATTCTTGCTAAATTTATCCTTATTATATTTTCCAGAATTTCCTTTAGGAATTGATAAGGATTTCCATTCATTTCCTTTAATCATTTTACCAAGAAAAACGATCTGTCCAATATGATATGAATAATGAGCTAATTGCCTGTTGATAGCCTCGTTAACCGTATGTCCTTGATTTCGGATGTAAACAATGCGTTTAAAATCATCTTCCTGTAAAGGAGTGATCGCATTGAATAAACAATCCCAACCTTTATTCCATGCTGCGATCATGTCTTCTTTTGAGAAATAGGAATATTCAAATTCTGAATCACGCTGTCTCCATTCCTTTTCACCATCCTCCGACAAAAAATTGGTCCAGCGGCTTAGCATATTGCCAACGATATGCTTTACAATTATGGAAATGCTATTGCTTTCACTGTTGTATTGCCATTGAATATCTTTATTTTCCAACTGTTCGAAAGTTTTATCTCCCAGCATTTTGTAATACTGAAATTGTTTGATAATACTTTCTTTATAATTTTCCATTATTAATCCTAATTCAAAAATTAATTGCCCTCAGGGATGAATTTTAAAGCAACACCATTAACACAATGACGTTTACCTGTGGTTTCCTTTGGACCATCATTAAAAACATGTCCCAGATGGCCACCACAATTAGCGCAATGTTCCTCTGTCCTGGAATATCCCAGATCTTTATCAGTAGAAAAATCAACATTCCCTTCGATTTCTCTGTCAAAACTTGGCCATCCAGAACCCGAATCGTATTTAAATTCGCTTTTAAACAATGGTGTTCCACAAGCTTTACAAACATAGGTTCCAACTTCTTTATTGTCATTGAATTCGCTTGAATATCTTGGTTCAGTACCTGCTTTTCTTAAAACCTTATACTCCAGATCACTTAACTGGGTTTTCCATTCGGTATCAGTCTTTGAGACTTTATAGACTTTATTTTCCGGATTCTTTTTTTTGTGCTTTGCCATTACAATTGAACAGCAATAAAGCTAAACTAAACAGTGCAATTTTTTTCATACTTAAAAATACATAATTAATCGTTCGATTTTTTAATGAGTCGATTAATTATATTGATGTTTACATTGATCGATCTTATAAATGATGCATTAAGAAATAATTAACAACCCTTTCAAAGAAAAAATCGTCCGTTAATCGATTCTTACTATTTTTTTTTAATTGAGATATCCGATAAAAAAGGAACGGTTTTTGTAAATTTATTCCATAGATTAATTAATTTAATAATCATAAGAATGAAACTAAAAAATATTATTGTTGCCGTAATGGTGGTAACACTATTTCTTGCTTGTACTGTCAATCCGTTTACAGGAAAGCAAACTATGGCCTTAGTGCCTAATTCTCAATTATTTCCTACTGCGTTTGCCCAGTATGATCAGTTCTTGAACGAGAACAATGTGGTTAGAGGAACTTCACAAGCTGAAATGATAACCAGAGTAGGACAACGTATTGCGGTAGCAGCAGAACGCTGGTTGAATGCCAACGGATATCAGGGTTATCTAAATGATTATAAATGGGAGTACACTTTGGTTGATGATCCTGCAGTAAATGCATGGTGCATGCCAGGCGGTAAAATTGTTTTTTATACAGGAATATTGCCTGTTGCCGGAAATGAAGCTGCTGTGGCAGCCATAATGGGTCATGAAGTGGCTCATGCTCTCGCAAATCACGGTCAACAGCGTATGAGTGCAGGAATGTTGCAGCAAATAGGAGCTGTAGCCGGAAATATAGCGATTAAAGATGATAGGGACAGAGAGATGTTCAATCAATACTATGGATTAGGAACAACTGTTGGGGTCATGCTGCCTTTTAGCAGAGGTCATGAGTCTGAAGCCGACAGAATTGGATTATACCTTACAGCTATAGCAGGTTATAATCCGGATGAAGCAGCAGAGCTATGGAAACGAATGGCTGCACAAAGCGGAGGTCAGGCACCACCGGAATTCTTAAGCACGCACCCTTCAAATCAAACTCGTATCGATAATTTAACAGCGTTGGCTCCAACTGCCAAGGCAGAAGCCAAGAAATTTGGTGTAGCGTCTTTTAGACCAATTACCAATTTTTAAGCATCGTTTCAAAAAATTAGTTTATTTTAGGAGCTGCTCAATAAAGAGCAGCTTTTTTTATTATGGCAGATCTTGAAAAAGGAAGTAAAAAATTACTGAATGCATGGGCATTTTATGATTGGGCAAATTCAGTATATACTTTAACTATTGCTTCTTCAATATTTCCAATATTTTATTCAGCCTTATTTTTAAGTGAAATTAAAACTGTTAGTGCTTTTGGATTTGATTTTAAAAGTACTGCACTTATAACTTTTGTAACGGCTTGTACCTTTTTAGTAGTTGCTTTTACATCTCCATTATTATCTGGAATAGCTGATTACGTTGGTAATAAGAAAAATTTTATGAAATTTTTCTGTTATGTTGGGGGTGTTGGTTGTATTGGGTTATACTGGTTTAGCCTGGAACGTATATATTTAAGTCTGTTATTTTATTTTATGGGACTAATAGGGTATTGGGGAAGTTTAGTGTTTTACAATTCCTATTTACCAGATATTGCTTTTCCAGAACAACAAGACAGTATTAGTGCAAAAGGCTTTTCAATGGGTTATATTGGGAGTGTTATCTTGTTAATAGTGAATTTAGCAATGGTAATGACTCAGGATACTGGAGAAGATAAAATGCAGATGATGCGCTATTCATTTATAACTGTAGGTTTTTGGTGGATATTGTTTAGCCAGTATTCATTTTATATTTTGCCTAAAGGTGTTTCAACTGGGCATCAAGTCACTAAACGAGTAATTTTTAATGGCTTTAAAGAGTTGAATTTAGTTTGGAAACAGCTAAAAAAAGACTTAAGATTAAAACGTTATTTAAGAGCATTTTTTGTATTTAGTATGGCAGTTCAAACTATAATGTTGGTAGCTGTTTATTTTGGTGAAGAAGAAATTGCCTGGGGAAGTAATAGCGAAAAAACAACGGGATTAATAGTAAGTATTTTGGTAATACAATTAGTCGCTATTATAGGAGCAATTTTAACCTCGCGAGCTTCGGCAAAATTTGGAAATATAAATACCCTCATTTTTGTTAATTTCGTCTGGATGACTTTATGTTTTTATGCTTATTTTATGGTAACTCCTCTTCAATTTTATATTGCAGCAGGATTTGTAGGATTGGTAATGGGAGGAATACAATCTTTAGCTCGCTCTACCTATTCAAAGTTTTTACCTAAAACAGATGATACAACATCTTATTTTAGTTTTTTTGATGTTGCAGAAAAAATCGGGATTGTTTTTGGAATGTTAATTTTTGCTATTATAGACCAAGTTACGGGTAGTATGCGTAATTCGATCGTGTTTTTAGTAATCTTCTTTTTAGTTGGCATCGTGTTGTTGTTTAAGATTCCTAAAAATGCCATTTCCGTTTAGAAGAAATTATTTAAGTTTGCGCCACAATAATATCACATGAAAAAATTAGTTGTGCTTTTCTCTTTTTTAGTCCTGTTTACCAATTTTAACTGTGAAAACGAACCCTTGGAAGACGATTTTGTTATAGAGAATGGAAATTCATGCACAGAGGCTAACAATGAAGTTCAACTGGAGAAAGCAAATTTTAATAATGCGACTCAAGTTAATTATTCTGAACTATGTAATGCTTATAAATTGGCATTGCAAAATAAATTAAATATTTGCGGTGTTGATATCACAGTTCAAGAAATAATAGATAGTCTTGGTGATTGTATCTATGAGAATTAGATTTAGAATCATTTTATAATTTCTTTAGACAATAAAAAAAGCCACTGAATCCAGTGGCTTGTATATTTTTAGAAATCTGATTACTTACTGATACTTCCGGATCCAACTACTTTTGTATCCTCTTTTTCCGGATTTCCCTTGTATTGGATATCTCCAGAACCTGTTACTCTGGCTTTAAGCATTTTATTGCTTACAACTTTTATATCACCAGAACCAGTGACATATGCCTCCGTGTTATCAGCATTTAGTTCATACCCGTGGAAATCCCCGGAACCTGTTACTTTCGTTTCCAGATTATTAGTTTCTCCCAAGACCTTAATATCACCAGAACCGGAAATATTGCTGTTCAGGGATTCGGTTTTTACAGTAAGTTTAATATCTCCGGAACCTGCAAGATCAATACTCAAATTATCCGTAATTATTGTGTCTTGATTCCAAATATCGCCTGATCCGGATAATGAAATTTTTTCAATATCTTCAAAAGGGATCGTGATTTTAATTCCTTTATTCCAACTGGTTTTTAAGTTTACTCCCTTTTCTACTTTAACAATCAATGCATTATTTTCTATTTCGGTTACAATATGTTCCAAGAGGTTTTCCTCTCCTTCAATTGTAATGTTTCCTTCTTTTCCCTTCACAAGTTCAAAATCCATAAAACCTGCACATCTCACCGCGTCATAATCGGCAGTGGTTCTTGTAATTTTGGTAACCTTTCCATTACCTTTGACGGAGTTTCTCCACCAATTTTGAGCACTTATTGAGGTTGTGAATATTAGAGCTATAACAAGTAATAATTTAGAGTTGATTTTTTTCATGTTTAAATATTTTGAAGCTAATTAATTTTTAATAAATGTAACACTACCATAATCTGAGGATATTCTAATCAAATTACCACTGTTCTGTTTTCCGTAATAACCAAAGTAGTATTTGTCACCAGATTCTATATTTTGTTTTTTATATTGAAATCCTTCAGTGTCCTTTAATGACCCATATTCCAGATCGATTTCAAAATCAAAATTATAAGCTGGGTCTATTCCTACTTTTATACCGACATAATCTGAATTGATTTTCAAATCTCCTGCATTGGCGGTCATGTTATCAATTTTTATAGATCCATAATCTGCCTCAATAGTAACATTTTTGTAGACGTCTCCTATTCTTGTAGTTAAGTAATCTCCATTTCCATTTACATTATTCACCTTCTCAATTGTAATTCCGCCGTAGTCGCAATTATACCGGATGTTTTCGGCAACTTCAATTTTAGATTGTGTATAGTCTGCAGCTATATCTAAATTCTCTGTCTTAGAAACAGTATAACCACTATAATCAGCATGGATTTTTCCGCTTTTTATATACTCAAAATAACTGTTGTTTGTGTAATCAAAGCTAATGGAGTTGTTATCTGCCATTAACTCTTTAGTAGTTATTTTTCCATAGTCACAATTAATTTTAGCCACACCTTTTAATTTATCCAGATTAATATTGCCATAGTCATTATCTAAAATCACTGCATTTGTTACGGGCATTTTTACCAGATAATTGATTTCCATATTGACATTGTTGTTTTTGGCCCAGTTCCACCAGGAATTCGATTTATTTTTATTGAATATGGTTTCTGCTGATACCCATTCTGAACTTGAAGAAAATTTTACTGTGATCTCATCTAATTTTTTTAGAACCTTTTCTTCATCATTACCATTGGTTGTAATAGAAACCTGAATTTCAATTCTGTTTTCATCCCATGTAGCAATATCTAAATTGCCATAGCTGTTATTGATCTTTAGAGTAGCGTCACTATTCACGGTGAATACTTTATTGATCATTTTATTTTTGGTGTATTTACCTTTCCATTCATCTCCCGCAAGGGTAATAGCCGGAATTAATAGGAGCAATACCAGTTTATAAAGTTGCTGCGTTTTCATTTGTATTTTGTTTAAGTTGTTTAATTTCTTCTATTTTTTGTATTACATTTTGCAACAGATCAATTCTGTTTTGAAAGTTTGAAATCATGGCATAGATCACTCGGCTGTCATCTCCGCTTTCAGAAAGGTCTTTCTTAAGCAATTCATATTTTGATTCGAGAATTTCAATTTGCTTTAACGCATCTTCCACTATGATTGCTGTTTCTGGTGTACTTTCAGCTTCCAGCTTAGCCAGTTCATTTGAGATTGCAGCAGTAAAGAAATTTTGAGTTTGGGCCATTTCCGGTGAAACACTGGCCAAATCTTTGGCACTTGCTTCTTGCTGTGTTCCAAGGAATAAGGCAACCAATAACACGACCGATGCGGCTATGCTTAATAAGGGTTTCCAGTAACTGCGCTTAATTATAGTGGAATCAGCAACCTTGTTTTGGTTCTTGAGCTTATCTAAAAAACGTTGTTGATGGTCGAGATTAGGATTCTCGATATCAAAATCATTTTTAAGATTTTCAAAAAGCGTATCTATATTATCTTTTTTCATAACTATTAATTTTATTAGGCCTGTTGCATCATTTTATTTCGAAGACTTTCTTTAGCCCGCGATATGGTCGTTCGGCAATTAGCATAAGACATATTCATAATTTCACAGATCTCATCGTAATCATATCCTTCAATTAAGTTTAAAGTCAAAGTAATTCTATAACTGTCTTTTAAAGTTTTAATCGAATCCAGAACTTGTTTTGCCTTTATGTTGGTAAACTCATAATTATCGGGAATACCCGAACTGTCTTCAACTTTATAAAGCACATCATCTAAAGGAACTTCTTTGTATTTAGCATTTTTATTGTAATGATAAATACTGTTATTGATAACAATTTTTTTTAACCACGAACCGAATGTTTTAGAGTCTTTCAGGCTGTCTAGTTTTGTAAATGCAGACAGCATGGAATCCTGCATGATATCTTCTGCTTCAAATTTGTCTTTCACAATTCTGAAGGCTGTATTAAACATGGCTTTACAATATCTATTATAAACTTCCATTTGTGCTCGTTGGTCGCCAGTTTTACATAGCTGTATTAATTGATCTATATTTTCTTTGGTCAGTGTCAAAAAACAATTGCTTTCTATTATAATGATGAAGTTACTTAATCTTTGTTACAGTTTTATTAAAAAAAATATAATTGCCCTTGTATATATTTGGAGTATAGTAACGATTGGCATATTAATTGACTTTTAATGATGTAAAGAATAATGAGATTTCAGGTTTATGCGGGTAATCTTAGGATTCAATACTTAATTTATAATTAACTTTAATCAAATTCGTTATGTATTTATGACATAATGACTGAAATAGATATATGAAAAAATCAAATTTTATTAGTCTTGACAGATTGTCATTGCAGGATTTCGATGAAAATTCGGAATTAATTCCGTTGATGACACCTGAAGATGAAGAAGAAATAAAAAAAGAATTGTTACCAAATACGTTACCCATTTTACCATTGCGTAATACTGTATTATTTCCAGGTGTTGTTATTCCAATTACGGCAGGTAGAGATAAGTCTATAAAATTAATTAACGATGCTAATAAAGGAAACAAAGTTATTGGTGTTGTATCTCAGAAAGATGAATTAATTGAAGACCCTACCCTTAAAGACATCAATCTTACCGGGACAGCAGCTAGAATATTAAGGGTCTTAAAAATGCCTGATGGAAATGTCACCGTTATCATTCAAGGAAAAAAGCGATTTAAAATTGCTGAAGTTTTAACTGAAGAGCCCTATTTTAATGCCACGGTTAGGGAAGTTCCAGAAGCACGTCCTGCTCAAAAAAATAAAGAATTCAATGCTATCATTGAATCCATAAAAGATTTAGCTCTTAAAATAATAAAAGATAGTCCAAACATTCCAAGTGAAGCTTCTTTTGCAATAAAAAATATTCAAAGCGACTCGTTTCTTGTAAATTTTGTTTCGTCCAATATGAACTTAAGTGTTTCTGAAAAACAAAAACTGCTTGAACTGAATAATTTAAAGGACAGAGCATTGGCAACATTGAAATACTTGAATGTTGAGTTGCAAAAGTTAGAGTTAAAAATCGATATCCAATCTAAAGTACAAAGTGACCTAAATCAGCAACAGCGTGAGTATTTCTTGCATCAGCAAATGAAGACCATCCAGGAAGAATTGGGTGGTGTGAGTTATGATGAAGAGATTGATGAGATGCGTATAAAGGCCAAAGATAAATCCTGGAATGAAGAAGTACAAAATCATTTTGAAAAGGAATTGGCAAAATTACAACGTATGAATCCTCAGGTTGCAGAGTATTCAATTCAAAGGAATTATCTGGATCTGGTTTTAGAATTACCTTGGAATGAATACAGTAATGATAAATTTGATCTGAATCGAGCCAAACGAATTCTGGACAGGGATCACTATGGTTTGGATGATGTTAAACAAAGAATTATTGAGTATCTGGCGGTATTAAAGCTTCGTAATGACATGAAATCTCCAATTTTATGTATGTATGGTCCTCCGGGAGTTGGTAAAACATCATTAGGAAAATCTGTAGCCGAAGCACTTGGTAGAAAGTATGTAAGAATGTCTTTAGGGGGTTTGAGGGATGAAGCAGAAATAAGAGGACACCGAAAAACGTATATTGGCGCCATGCCTGGAAGGATAATCCAAAATCTCAGAAAAGCGGGTACATCAAACCCTGTTTTTGTTTTAGATGAAATAGATAAACTTTCTAATTCACATCAGGGAGATCCGTCATCAGCAATGTTAGAAGTTCTGGATCCTGAACAGAACAATGATTTCCATGATAATTTCCTTGAATTAGGTTACGACCTGTCAAAAGTAATGTTCATTGCAACTGCTAATAGTTTATCCACAATACAGCCCGCATTGTTAGACAGGATGGAGATAATTAATGTATCTGGCTATACGATAGAGGAAAAAATTGAAATTGCTAAAAGACATCTGTTACCTAAACAATTAAAAGAACATGGTCTAGGTTCAAATGATCTTAAAATTGCTAAACCTCAATTAGCAAAAATAGTGGAGGGATATACAAGAGAATCCGGTGTAAGGGGGCTCGAAAAGCAATTAGCAAAAATGGTACGTTATGCTGCTAAAAATATTGCTATGGAGGAGTCCTATAGCGTAAAGGTGACCAATAAAGAAGTTGAAGATGTCTTAGGACCTGCAAGATTGGAGAGGGATAAATATGAAAACAACGATGTTGCCGGTGTAGTTACCGGTCTTGCATGGACACGGGTAGGAGGTGATATATTGTTTATTGAATCCATACTATCCAAGGGTAAAGGCGCACTTAATATTACAGGAAATCTTGGTCAGGTCATGAAAGAATCAGCAACCATAGCTATGGAGTTCATAAAGGCTAATGCTGAGAATTATGGCATAAATCCGGAAGTTTTTGCTAAGTATAATGTACATATACATGTACCGGAAGGAGCTACACCTAAGGATGGGCCAAGTGCAGGTGTTACCATGTTAACTTCCTTAGTATCACTGTTCACTCAAAAAAAGGTAAAAAAGAGTTTAGCAATGACTGGTGAGATTACTTTGCGTGGCAAGGTACTGCCTGTTGGAGGAATAAAAGAAAAAATTCTGGCAGCAAAGCGCGCAAGAATAAAAGAAATTCTTTTAAGTGAAGACAACCGTAAAGATATTGAAGAAATCAAACCGGAATATCTCAAAGGTTTGAAATTCCATTATGTTAAGGACATGAATGACGTGATACGAATTGCCTTGACCAATACAAGGGTTAAGAATGCCAAAAAATTATAATATGAAAATATTCGTAATGCTAATTATTTGTATTGTATCATTTGCTGCATTTACTCAAGAAGAAACTAAAGATGACGAAGAATTTCTTCCAATACTTATAGAAGGAAAAGAAGCTTTCATATCGACTAGGACGGGAGAACATATATTTATATCACATGAAAAAACGAACCCTTTAGCCATAAAAACAACTCCTTCAGGCGTAGTTTATACAGATACAATGATGCATACTGTATTGGCAAAGGAATCCTTGTTCAGTATAGCAAAAAAATATGATCTATCAATTTCAGAATTAAAAAAACAGAATAATCTCTCTAATGATAATCTTGACATTGGACAAGAGCTTAAAATTGCAAAACAATTATTGGTTAAATCCAGTAGTCCAGTAATAAGTTATGCAGGTGAAGAAAGAATTATAGCAAGATTAAGTCCTGGTCAATCTCCACCAAACTTAAATCCACCAGATGTAGTACCTAGTTCAACTAATCCGAATAATGCTGAATTAGCTTCTAGTGAAGAGCGAGAAAAAAAAGAAAGGATTGAAGAAGATGCAGTATCCGATGTGAAATCAGTTCACGTTGTAAAACGTGGTGAAACCTTATTCGGTATAGCAAAAAAGTATAAAATGACAATTGAACAACTTAAAGGTTTAAATAATTTAACTTTGAATAATTTGAGTATTGGACAAAAGCTTAAGCTCCAATAGAAATAAAAAAAACTTCCAAACGTTATAAGTTAGATTTAGTTACTTTGCACATCTATGCAAAAGAAATTTACCATTCTTATTTTTTTGTTAATGGCTCCATTTGCTTTTTCTCAAATAGGCGGTGAATCAACGTATCAGTTCCTTAATTTAGTTTCTTCGCCACGACAGGCAGCTTTGGGTGGTAAAATTATTACAATTTATGATTATGATGTGACTCAGGCCATTTTCAATCCTGCAACCATTAATGCTGAAATGGATAGTCAGTTATCTCTGAACTATTCCAGTTATTTGGGAGGAATTGGTTATGGTACGGCTGCGTATGCTTATACTGTGGATAGAAAAACGAAAACATTTCACGGGGGTGTTACCTATATTAATTATGGTAATTTTGACGGGTATGATGAAGCAGGAAATGAAACGGGCTCATTTTCCGGTAATGAAGCGGCTTTGTCATTGGGATATGCGTTCAACATTCCATGGACAGATATTTATTTAGGTACTAATATTAAATTTATCACTTCAAAATTGGAACAATATTCTTCTTTTGGAATGGCCCTGGATCTAGGTGCTATCTATATAAATGATACCCTCGGATTTCAGGCAGCAATTGCAATACGCAATATAGGAACACAGATATCCACTTACGCCGGTCAAAATGAATCCTTACCTTTGGAGCTGGATTTTGGTATGTCCCAGCAACTTGAAAATGTTCCTATTAGATGGCATCTTACAATTGAAAACATTCAAACATGGAACATTGCAGAACCAAATCCGGCCAGAGTTATAACTGATTTAAATGGAAATCAAACCAGTGAAAAAGTAAGTTTTTTTAATAATGCTATGAGACATCTAGTTCTTGGCGCTGAATTATTTCCAGAAAAAGGATTTAATATAAGATTAGGTTATAACTTTAGACGTGCTGAAGAACTAAGGATATTAGAACAACGTAATTTTTCAGGCTTGTCTTTTGGAATTGGTTTAAAAATGAATAAGATCAGGTTTAGTTATGCTCACGCTCGTTATAGCAGTGCAGCGAACACTAGTTTTTTTGGATTGAATATAGATTTGGAATAAATGCGAAAAATTACAATTGCTATAGATGGATATTCTTCAACCGGCAAAAGTACGGTTGCGAAATATGTTGCTGGAGAATTAGGCTATACTTATGTAGATTCAGGAGCCATGTACAGGGCCGTAACTTATTATGCGATGCAAAATGGGTTTATCGACAAATCAGAATTTCGTGTAAGTGATCTTATTAAAGCATTATCAAAAATAAATATCAGTTTTATTTATAATAATGACCTCGGTTTTTCTGAGGTATATTTAAATTCTGTAAATATTGAAAAGGAAATCCGGACGCTTAAAGTCTCAAGTCTTGTTAGTCAGGTTTCTGCAATTCCCGAAGTACGTCATCAGTTGGTAAAACAACAACAGGAAATGGGTAAGAACAAAGGTGTTGTAATGGATGGCCGAGATATAGGTACTGTCGTGTTTCCTGATGCCGAATTAAAGATTTTTTTAAACGCCTCACCAGAAAAAAGAGCCAAAAGACGATATTATGAGCTGATTGAGAAAGGAGATGATGTGAGTTATCAGGAGGTGTTAAGAAATGTTGAGGAAAGAGATTATATAGATTCTCACAGGCAAGATTCTCCTTTGCGCAAAGCTTCAGATGCCATTGAGATCGATAATTCAGACCTTACCAAGGAAGAATCATTTCAAAAAGTAATGGAATTGGTAACCATGACTTTAGAAGATTATGAATAATTCATCACTTTTTTAACCTACAATTAGGCGATTCTCTTAAAAAGTATTATTTTTGCGCTCCTTTTAGCGGTATAACTGGATGATAAAAGGATCAGAAAACATAAAATTAACCCTTCTGTTTGTTCATTGCTTAATACATCCGAAACAATCAGAATACAAATTTAAATCAGCACATGGCTGAAAAAAAAGAAACAAAAGCAAAAGCAACTAAAGCTAAATCAACAAAAGCTGAAGTTGAAACCCCAGAAGTAGCAGTTGCAGAACCTAAAGTTGAAACTGTATCAGAAGCTCAGGCAAACCCGGAAAAATTTCTTAAAGATTTCAATTGGCATAACTATCAGGAAGGTATTGATCCTGTTGAAGATAAGCAGTTGGAAGAATTTGAAAAATTGGTTGCTGAAAACTTCGTTGACACATTGAATGATGAAGTTGTAGAAGGTACTGTTATTTATATGACTGATAGAGATGTTATCATTGATATTAATGCAAAATCTGAAGGTGTCATTTCATTGAACGAATTTCGTTACAATTCTGGCTTAAAAGTTGGAGATAAGGTAGAAGTTTTGATCGATGTACGTGAAGACGCAACAGGTCAGCTAGTTCTATCACACAGAAAAGCCAGAGTTATTAAAGCTTGGGAAAGAGTAAACAATGCTCATGATAATGGAGAGATCGTTAATGGTTTTGTAAAATGCAGAACAAAAGGAGGAATGATCGTTGATGTGTTTGGTATTGAGGCATTCTTACCCGGTTCACAAATTGATGTGAAGCCAATTAGAGATTACGATCAATATGTAAACAAAACAATGGAATTCAAGGTTGTAAAGATCAATCATGAATTTAAGAACGTTGTTGTTTCACATAAAGCTTTGATAGAAGCAGATATCGAAGAACAGAAAAAAGAAATAATAAGTCAACTGGAAAAAGGTCAGGTATTAGAAGGTATTGTTAAAAACATTACTTCTTACGGTGTGTTTATAGACCTTGGTGGTGTTGATGGTTTGATACATATTACAGACCTTTCTTGGTCAAGGATCAATCATCCAAATGAAGTTGTTGAATTAGATGAGAAATTGAACGTAGTAATTCTTGATTTTGATGAAGATAAATCTAGAATTCAACTCGGTTTAAAACAATTAAACAAACACCCTTGGGAAGCTTTGGGCGAAACTGTTAAGATTGGAGATAAAGTTAAAGGAAAGGTAGTTGTTATTGCAGATTATGGTGCATTTATTGAAGTAGAAGAAGGCGTAGAAGGCCTAATTCACGTGTCAGAAATGTCATGGTCAACTCATTTAAGATCAGCTCAGGATTTTGTCTCGGTTGGTGATGAGATTGAAGCAGTTATTTTGACTTTAGACAGAGAAGACCGTAAAATGTCTCTTGGGATCAAGCAATTGACTCCAGATCCATGGACGGATATTACGACTAAGTACCCTGTTGGTTCGAACCATACCGGAATTGTTAGAAATTTCACCAATTTTGGAGTTTTTGTTGAACTTGAAGAAGGAATTGATGGATTGATATATATATCTGATCTGTCTTGGACTAAAAAGATAAAACACCCAAGTGAATTCTGTGCGGTAGGTGATAATTTAGATGTTGTTGTTCTTGAATTGGATGTTGAAGGACGTAAACTAAGCTTAGGACATAAACAAACTACAAAAAACCCGTGGGATGAATATGAAAAAGATTTCGCATTGGACTCGGTTCATAATGCTGAAATTGCCGAGATAGTTGATAAAGGAGCTACAATCAATTTCAATGAAGATATAGTTGCCTTTGTTCCGTCACGCCATTTGGAGAAAGAAGACGGCAAAAAACTTAAGAAAGGTGAAGCGGCAGACTTTAAAATAATTGAATTCAATAAAGAATTTAAGCGTGTAGTTGCATCTCATACAGCTATCTTTAAAGAAGAAGAAAAGAGAAATGTAAAAGCGGCTGTCAAAAAGGCAAAAGCTTCAGCAGCAGAAGCTAAACCTACATTGGGCGATGCTAATGATGCATTACAGGCTCTTAAGGATAAAATGGATGGAAAAAAGTAATTTTTTCGTCATTCAATAAACTAAAGCCTTCATTTTTTGAAGGCTTTTTTTATTCCTAATAATTAATTGTTCAGTTTTAATTTTTTGCCTTAACTTTGCATACCAGATACGTTTGGATAATTTATGAGTCAAAAAGTTTTACTTAACGCCAAAGAGGTAAACATCATTCTTCATCGACTGGCTTGTCAATTAATTGAAAATCACGACGACTTTACAAATACAGTTCTTATAGGAATCCAGCCCAGAGGCAAGTTTCTTGCGAATAGACTGGTCAAAATGTTGAGAGAAGACTACAAGATCAAAAACGTTCAATTAGGGTATTTGGATATTACGTTTTATAGAGATGATTTTAGAAGAGGAGAAAAACCCCTTGAAGCCAATACAACTGAAATTGATTTTATTGTAGAAAATAAAAAAGTTGTTTTTGTAGATGATGTATTGTATACTGGACGTAGTATTCGGGCTGCGTTAACAGCTATTCAATCATTTGGAAGACCCAGCGAAATTGAACTTTTGACTTTAATTGACCGTCGATTTAGTCGTCATTTACCAATTCAACCTGATTACAATGGCAGACAGGTTGATGCCATTAACCAGGAAAAAGTTATGGTTAACTGGAAAGAGAATGATGGTAAGGATGCGGTTTATTTAATAGATAAGTAGATGAGAAGCGTGACGCGTGAAGTGTTGTTGATAATAGAAATTGTGATTAATATTTAGAGATGAAACTTTTAGATCTTGAAAAAATAGATTTTGATAATATAAAAAAAGAAGATTCTGTAATTATTGAATTTGGAGAATTTAAAGGATTAGATATTATACATGAAATAGATACTAAACTAATCAATGTCATTCCGGAAGAATTAGGAAGACATGATATGCATGAAGTAGCAATGGATGATTCTCATGGAAGGTTTTTTATTTATGGTAAAAATGCCGAAGAGTTATTTAAAAAGATGACTCCTATATTAAAAGAATACGATTTTTTACAAAATGCAACAGTATATCTAAATTTTGTGGATGGAAATAAAGAAAGGGATCTTGAATTTAAACTATCAAGTATTAGTTTTTAATATAAAATTTGGCAACTGAAGACTGAAGACTGCCAACTGAAGATTTAAAATTATGAGCGAATTAAGTGTAGATCACTTACTGGGAATTAAATATCTTAATAAACAGGATATAGATCTAATTTTTGAAACAGCCGACCATTTTAAAGAAGTCATTAACAGGCCTATTAAAAAAGTTCCCTCATTAAGAGATATCACTATTGCTAATTTGTTTTTTGAAAATTCGACTAGAACAAGATTATCCTTTGAACTGGCCGAAAAAAGGTTGTCGGCAGATGTCATAAATTTTTCAGCCTCTCAATCTTCTGTAAAAAAAGGAGAGACGCTTATTGATACTGTGAATAATATTCTGTCAATGAAAGTAGACATGGTTGTCATGCGACATCCTAATCCCGGTGCTGGAATATTTTTAGCGAAACATGTAAATGCAAGTATTATAAATGCTGGTGATGGTGCTCATGAACATCCTACGCAGGCCTTGTTGGATTCGTTTTCAATAAGAGAGAAATTAGGAGGTGTAAAAGGAAAGAATGTTGTTATTGTTGGAGATATATTGCATAGTAGGGTAGCCTTATCAAATATTTTTGCGCTAAAGTTACAAGGAGCTAATGTCATGGTATGCGGACCAAAAACACTGATACCGAAACACATTGATAGCCTTGGAGTAAAAGTTGAAACAGATTTACTTAAAGCCCTTAAATGGTGTGATGTAGCTAATATGCTAAGAGTTCAAAATGAACGGATGGAGATCAGTTATTTTCCTTCAACTCGTGAATATACACAGCAGTTTGGAGTTAATAAGAAGATATTAGATTCATTAGATAAGGAAATAGTAATTATGCACCCCGGACCGATCAATAGAGGCGTAGAGATCACAAGTGATGTTGCAGATTCAAAACAGGCTATTATCCTAGATCAGGTACAAAATGGTGTCGCAATAAGAATGGCTGTTATTTATTTACTGGCCTCAAAAATTAAACATGAAAAATGATCATAAGTTCAAAGGATAATACAACAGTGATCACTCAGGATGAGGCAACTATTCATGAATTTGTTCTGGAATTCAACAAGGTATATGATAAGTTGAAGAACGATAACATCATAGTTGATCTGGAAACCTTGAATAAAGTAGGTCCTGACGATATTCTTGATTTTCTTCAAATCTCTAATAAACACCGGAAAGCAAAGCATTCTTTTGTGGTCGTCAGCAAGTTGATAGATATGGATGATGTTCCAGATGAATTGATCGTTGTTCCAACAATTCAGGAAGGCTTCGATATCATTGAAATGGAAGAAATTGAGAGGGATCTGGGATTTTAAGATGAAACTATCAATATTAGGCTGTTACAGCGCTACTCCAAGAACTTTTAACAATCCAACTTCCCAGGTACTGGAAATTAACAATCATTTGTTTCTCATTGATTGTGGAGAAGGAACACAAGTACAACTTAGAAAGAATAAAATAAAGTTTTCCAGGATCAAGCATATTTTTATATCTCATCTGCACGGGGATCATTACTTTGGTCTCGTTGGAGTAATTTCAACTTTCAGGTTACTTACCAGAGAAACCGATTTGCACATTTATGGACCTAAAGGATTAAAAGAGGTCATTACTTTACAAATGAAATTATCAGATTCCTGGACTAATTACAGACTAATTTTTCATGAATTATCCTCCAAGTCATCAGAATTGATTTTTGAAGATGATAAGGTTGAAGTGCACACAATTCCACTTAGCCATAGGATTTATACCAATGGATTTCTTTTCAAAGAAAAACCGGGTGAACGGAAATTAGATATGAATGCTGTAAAAGCTGCAGACATAGATCTGGCCTATTTTAGAAAACTGAAACAAGGATTTGATGTTGAAAATAGGGATGGGGTTTTAATAAAAAACAGCTCAGTAACAAAACCTCCAAACAATCCGAAAAGTTACGCATTTTGTAGTGATACAGCTTTTGATGAAAGTATAGTACCATTAATAAAAAATGTGGATGTACTATATCATGAATCTACTTTTCAGGAAAAACATGAACATTTATGTGAACCCACACAGCATAGTTCTGCAAAACAGGCAGCCAGAATTGCCAAGGGCGCAAACGCAGGCACCCTTATATTAGGTCATTATTCAACCAGATACGACGGGATTGAATATTTTAAAACCGAAGCACAGGAAATATTCGAAAATACACTACTGGCTGAAGATGGCAAAACATTTGAATTTTAAAGCTTATAGAATTTTTGTGCTTTACTGATCATTAAAAAAACTACTAATACTATTATTAAAGAGGTGATAATGATTGAATACTGTTGTTTCATTCCAATTTGTTTACTGACAATTCCAAATACAACTACCAGAATTCCTAAAAATATCAGGTAATTCTTCATCATAGTAGACAATCCGTCTATATTGACTTTCTTTTTTTGTGCTTCAGAAAGTGTATTATATCCTGCGATTAAATCCGGGAATAACTTTACTAAAACACCGGTAATAATAAGAATGGCCCCTGTTATAAGCTCTGGAAAAAACATAGTATTTTCAATAAATTTAAATATAAGATTTTTAATACATTTATAAACCAGAATTTATTATTCTTGTAAATTGCATGCAATGAACAAAGATCTAGGCAATTATCGTAAAACTTATGAGAAGAGTGAACTACGTAAAAGTAATGTTCCTGAAAATCCCATGGAATTATTCCAAAAATGGTTTTACGATGTAGACATAAATTTCGCAGTAGATGAGGCCAATGCTGTGGCTTTATCCACTTTTGGTTTAGACGGTTACCCTAAAAACAGGATCGTTCTTTTAAAGAAATACACTTACGAAGGATTCATTTTTTACACTAATTACAATAGTGAAAAAGGGAAAGCGATTGATGTAAACCCAAATGTGTGTTTAACCTTCTTTTGGCATGCCGCTGAAAGACAGATTATTATTAAAGGTCAAGCCGAAAAAATTGCTGAAAATTTGAGTGATGGTTATTTTGAATCCAGACCAATTGGGAGTCAACTTGGGGCTATCGCTTCAGAGCAAAGCGAAGTAATTGAAAGCAGAGAAGCGCTTGATGAAAAGCTTAAGAAACTGGAATTGAAGTATATAAATAAGGAAATTCCCAGACCAAAACATTGGGGTGGCTATATTGTAAAACCAATTGAAATGGAATTTTGGCAGGGTAGACCAAACCGAATGCATGACAGGATCCGTTATAAATTACAGGAGGATTATAACTGGAAAATTGAAAGATTACAACCTTAGAAATATGAAGAGATTATACTTAGTAAGGCATGCTAAATCATCATGGAAACACGATGTAAGTGATCACAAAAGGCCTTTAAAAAACAGAGGGTTTAAGGACGCTCACTTAGTTTCAAAGCACATAAAAGGATTGATTCGTTTACCGGATCTGGTAATCTCAAGTGATGCCATGCGAGCCTTGACCACCGCCAATATATTTATCAGTAATTTAGGATTAAATGAAGACGACATCGTTTTAAATCATGATCTATATGATTTTAGCGGTCATAGTTTGACCAAGGTTATAAATTCTTGTGATGATTCTGTTAATACATTAATGGCCTTTGGTCATAATCATGCTATGACATATTTTGTCAACACTTATGGCAATAGACCAATCGGTAATGTTCCAACGAGCGGATTTACACATATTGAATTTGAAATAGATAGCTGGAAAGATCTGGAAAAAGGCAAAACCATTGAAACGGTATTTCCCCGCGACCTAAAATCCTAATTGTAAAGGTCTTGACATTTACACCTTGGTTTAGGAAAGACGAATTCATAATTGATCATAAATTCATGTGATCCGTAAGAGTAGGAGCTTAGATCGGATGTAATATAGTCATAAGCATACCCTAAAGACAGCCCTTCAAAGACTTTAAAATTGATTATAGCTCCAAAGGAATCGAATAAACGATAGGAGGCACCTAACCAAAGTTTTTCATTGACAAAGAACAAAGTAGACAGATCCAAGGAAACTGGTGCTCCTTCTGTATATTTTGCAAGAAATGTAGGCTTGAATTTTAAATTTTTATTGACATTTAATAAATAACCACCGTTAAAAAAGTAACTGACTCTGTCCAGGGAGACGTAATCAATATTGGTTTTTTTATAATTGATCAGTTTTGGAGCGGACAGTCCTAAATAAAAGGATTCACCTCTAAAATAGAAACCTGCACCAATATTGGGGGACCAATTAAAGTTAACCATATCTAAAAACGGATCGGAAGAATTTACGCTTTCATTCAATAAGTTTTCATCCAGATCGTATTTACTGGCACCTAATTTCAAACCAAAGGCTAGCTTATATTTATCATATTTATTTAAAGTTAAGGTATATGAAACATCGGCATATGCATAAGTTGAATTTTCATAACCCAATTCATCTTTAATTATAGAAAGACCTACCCCTAAATTTGTATTAGGTAATGAGGTATGGGCAGATAACGTTTGTGTTATTGGCGCGCCATTTATTCCAGCCCATTGATTTCTGTTCAGCACATTGATGACCATAATTTCCCGGGAGCCTGCATAAGCCGGATTAAAGGAAATAGTATTATACATATATTGAGTAAACTGAGGCTGCTGTTGAGCCCACCCTAAAAAGGATGAGGCCAATAAAATAATAAGAATCAATATGTTCTTTCTTAATTTCATATTATTCTGTACCTAAATAGATAAATCCTTGAATTGGTTTTAAGCCACCATTGATCAATTCAACAATATAATAATAGGTTCCTGTAGGTAAATAATTAGAGTTATTCATAGAAGTTGAATTTGCAACTCCAGCCCAATCGTTGTTATAGTTATTTGATTCAAAGATTTTAGTTCCCCAGCGATTATAAATTTCAACTTTGGTCACTACATCGCACACTTCGTTACTTTCTTCATTTAGGATATAGTTAACTTCAAAGAAATCATTGAAACCATCATTATTAGGAGTAACCATCTTTGAAATGGTAACATCTCCTGTACTTTCTACACAAGGGTAATACACACAATCATCATTCACTCTAACATATATAGTTGTTGTCCATGTACAATCATTATTGGTTATCCTGTTTATAAACTCATATTCACCTAACTCAACATTACTGGGATCAAGATATCCGTTTACCAAAAGGTCCATGGAATTACTGTTCCATTGATTAATCTGGGTATTTGTGTTGACAGTTTCCTGGTATGGAACTAAAGCAAATAAATCTAGTGGATTGTCTTCAATACAAAGATCTACATATTGAACATTACTTTCCGTAGTTCTATTGACATGTATTGATTGATTAAAAGTATTTTGATTATTACAATTGTCGGTGACCGTCCAGATTCTCTGTATATCGAAGTTTAAGTCATCGATTTGGTTTAAAGTTTCATTAAACTGTATATCCAGATTCTGGTCGCAATTATCAGCGAACTCCAGGTTGGGTATCTCAGGAACCTCTTCACAGGTAATGTAGATTTCATTCTCTGCTTGTGAAATAAGATCAGGAGCAATATCATCAACAACAAAAATAGATTGTGTAACGTCTATCGAATTTCCACATGCGTCTGATACTCTATAAGTTCTTAATATTGTTTCTGAACATGTTTGGTTGTCGGATACATCAGAAATAAACGTGACAGTTGGGTTTGAACAATTATCATTGGCGTCGCTTACTACATTAATATCAGGATCAGGCAATCCATCAATACAACTTATATTGATATTAGCAGGATTACTGGCAGATGGTGGAATGTCGTCATTAATAACAATGGATTGTGTAACATCAATAAAATTGTTACAAGAATCAGTAACTCTATACGTCCTGGTTATCGTTTCAGGACATGACTGGTTATCTGATATGTCAGAAACAAAAGTAACGATGGGACTCGAACAATTATCAGATGCATCACTTATTACAGAAATATCAGGTGTTGGGATATTCTCTATACAACTTAGATTGATGTTTGTAGGATTACTTGCTGTTGGAGGAATATCGTCATTAATAACAATATTTTGAGTGACATCAACAAAATTATTACAGGCATCTGTTACTCTATAAGTTCTTGAAATTGTCTCAGGACAGGTTTGATTATCAGATACATCAGAAAGAAAGGTAATAGTTGGTGCTGCGCAATTATCACTAGCATCACTTACAACATTAATATCAGGAGTTGGGATATTCTCTGTACAACTTAGATTGATGTTTGCTGGATTGCTGGCAGTTGGAGGGATATCGTCATTAATGATAATAGTTTGAGTAACATCAACAAAATTGTTACAAGCATCTGTCACTCTATATGATCTCGTGATTGTTTCTGGACAAGACTGATCATCAGAAATATCAGAAATAAAGGATACGATTGGATTAGAGCAATTATCAGAGGCATCACTTACAACATTAATATCAGGAGTTGGGATATTTTCAGTACAACTTAGATTGATGTTTGTTGGATTACTTGCAGTTGGAGGGATATCGTCATTAATAATAATATTTTGAGTAACATCAACAAAATTGTTACAAGCATCTGTCACTCTATATGTTCTCGTGATTGTTTCTGGACAAGACTGATCATCAGAAACATCAGAAACAAAAGTAACTACAGGAGTTGAACAATTATCTGTTGCATCACTTACTACGGTAATATTAGGAGTTGGAATATTTTCAGTACAACTTAGATTTATATTGGCTGGATTACTTGCTGTTGGAGCAATATTGTCATTAACAATAATAGATTGTGTTACATCTATATAATTATTACATGCATCGGTTATTCTATAAGTTCTGATTAAAG
>CAVRNW010000025.1:0-111002 GCA_963722665.1 uncultured Flavobacteriaceae bacterium | reverse complement strand
AGACAGTTCGGTCTCTATCTACTGTGGGCGTTAGAAATTTGAGTGGATCTGACTCTAGTACGAGAGGACCGAGTTGGACAAACCTCTGGTGTACCAGTTGTTCCGCCAGGAGCATTGCTGGGTAGCTACGTTTGGAAGGGATAAGCGCTGAAAGCATATAAGCGCGAAACCCACCACAAGATGAGATTTCTTTAAAGGGTCGTGGGAGATTACCACGTTGATAGGCTACAGGTGTAAAGGCAGTAATGTCATAGCCGAGTAGTACTAATAACCCATAGGCTTATTGTACGGCTGTTTTTTTAAAAAGAGTACAATAATTAGAATTTGTTTTTGTGTATAATGGCGAGTATCGCCCTTTTTTCAATATGTTAAGATATTTGCAAGCATAGCTTGCAGTTAACAGTTACTAGTCACAGTTGACAGTATTAATTACTGAAAACTGATTACTGAGACTGCTAACTTAAATTTTAAGGTGGTTATAGCAATGGGGCTCACCTCTTACCATTCCGAACAGAGAAGTTAAGCCCATTCGCGCCGATGGTACTACATTGTGGAAGAGTAGGTCACCGCCTTTTTTGAAAACACTTATCATTTTTATGGTAAGTGTTTTTTTTTATGCTTATATAAAAATTGAATCATAAAAAAAGTCTGGCTTATTTGGCCAGACTCTAATGCTTCTTAATATTTAGAATTAACCTCTAAGAATACTTCTTGAAATTACAATCTTTTGTATTTCGCTAGTACCTTCATAAATCTGGGTGATTTTTGCATCACGCATCAATCGTTCAACATGATAATCTTTTACAAAACCATTTCCGCCATGAATCTGAACTGCTTCAACAGTCTGCTCCATAGCTACTTTTGAAGCATATAGTTTGGCAACCGCACTAGAGATATCATAATTATTACCTTGGTCTTTATCCCAGGCAGCTTTCATAACTAGATGGCGTGCAGCTTCTATTTCAGTATACATATCGGCTAACTTAAAAGCAATAGCTTGATGATTAGAGATTTCAGTACCGAATGCTTTTCTTTCTTTTGAATATTTTAAAGCAAGTTCATAAGCTCCCTCAGCAATCCCTAATGCTTGAGCTGCAATACCAATGCGCCCTCCGGATAAGGTTTTCATGGCAAATTTAAATCCAAAACCATCTTCTCCAATACGATTTTCTTTTGGAACTTTTACGTCATTAAATTGTAATGTGTGTGTATCACTGCCACGAATTCCTAATTTATCTTCTTTAGGCCCAATTTCAAAACCAGACATCCCTTTTTCGACAATAAAGGCGTTAATGCCTTTATGCCCTTTTTCGCGATGGGTTTGAGCCATTACTAAGTATATATCTGCACGTCCTCCGTTAGTAATCCAGTTTTTAGTACCATTTAATACATAATGATCCCCTTTTTCAATAGCGGTAGTTTTTTGGGATGTTGCATCACTTCCTGCTTCCGGCTCACTCAAACAAAAAGCTCCTATTAACCCCCCAGTAGCTAACTTGGTCAAGTATTTTTGCTTTTGATCTTCATTACCATATTTTTGTAAACCATAACAAACTAAGGAGTTGTTTACAGATACAATGACAGAAGCAGAGGCATCAATTTTTGATAATTCTTCCATGATCAAGACATAGGAAATGGTATCCATGCCACTTCCTCCATATTTAGGATCGACCATAACTCCCATAAATCCTAGTTCAGCCATTTTCTTGACTAATTCATCGGGGAAAATTTGTTTATTGTCCCTTTCAATCACCCCAGGAAGCAGTTCTGTTTGTGCGAAATCACGAGCTGCATCGCGAATCATTAGATGTTCTTCAGTAAGATTAAAATCCATAATTTGAATTAAATATTAATATGATAATAAATATGTCCAAAGATAAGTTTTAAATAATATTTTTTCAATAAGGATTGCTATTTTTACAGAATATGTTAAAAAATGAATATAAAGTTATCGGAGTTATGTCAGGGACATCATTAGATGGAATAGATCTGGCTTATGTAACTTTTAAGTTTGATGAAGTTTGGGATTTTAAAATTGAAATTGCTGAAACTCTGGAATACGATTCGTATTGGTTAAATATATTGCATAATTTAACAAGCTTTTCTTTAGAAAAACTTCAGAAAATCGATTATGATTACTCGATTTATCTTGCTCATAAAATCAGAGATTTTTTGAGCAAGAATAGTATTGAATTCGTTGATGCAGTTTGTTCTCATGGTCATACAGCTTTACATGAACCAGAAAAAGGATTGACCTATCAAATTGGAAATAGAGATTCGGTGTCTAAAGAATTAAACATTACATTAATATGTGATTTCAGAGTTCAGGATGTAAAACTTGGCGGACAAGGAGCGCCTTTAGTTCCTATAGGAGATCAGCTGTTATTTGCCGATTATGGTTATTGTTTGAACCTTGGTGGTTTTGCTAATATATCAAACGAAAAAAACGGAAACCGAATTGCCTATGATATTTGTGCTGTTAATACTGTATTGAATCATTATTCTGGGTTATTAGGCCATAAATATGATGATAAAGGAGAAATTGCTTCAAAAGGCTCCATGAACGAGAAGTTGTTCAAGCAATTGAACAGCCTTGATTTTTTTTCTCAATCGTTTCCGAAATCCTTGGGTTTGGAATGGGTCAAAAAAGAAATATTTCCGCTAATTGATGATTATCATTTAAATCCACAAGATGTTTTGCGAACATTTGTAGAGCACATTGCGTTTCAGATTACAAAGGAATTAATTGGAAATAGTGAAGAAATGGTTTTGATAACCGGAGGAGGAGTCTATAACTTGTTTTTAATTGATCGAATTAAAAGCATGACAAATAATAAAATAGTAATTCCAGATAATTTGATAATTAACTATAAAGAAGCTCTGATATTTGGCTTATTAGGAGTGCTTAAGCTTCGAAATGAAGTGAATTGTTTATGTAGTGTGACAGGAGCAAAAAGTGATCATTCAAGTGGGATGATATTTCACCCTTAAAAAAGTAATTAAATTAATATATAGCACTCTTAGTTTTTTTATCTTTGTTAGCATTAAATTTAAAAACTTTCAAAATGAATCAGCTTTAACTTCATAATATAGTATTACCTCGGACTTTAAATTAATAGTTAAAGAAGAATTAAAGCATTTTAAATGAAAGAATTACTTAAAATTTACGAAAATAAAGCCCCTGAAATTGTATTTAACTGGAAAGATCCTGAAACTGAAGCAGAAGGTTGGACTGTTATTAACTCCCTAAGAGGAGGAGCTGCAGGTGGTGGAACAAGGATGCGTGAAGGTTTGGACATAAACGAAGTTCTATCATTGGCAAAAACAATGGAGGTTAAATTCACGGTTTCCGGACCACCTATAGGGGGAGCCAAATCAGGAATTAATTTTAATCCCAAAGATCCCAGAAAAAAAGGTGTTTTAGAACGATGGTATAAAGTGGTTTCCCCTTTGCTCAAGAGTTATTATGGTACTGGAGGTGATTTGAATGTTGACGAAATTCATGAGGTAATTCCAATAACGGAGGAATCTGGGGTTTGGCATCCGCAGGAAGGTGTATTTAATGGTCATTTCAAACCTACTGAAGCAGATAAAATTAACAGAATTGGTCAATTACGTCAAGGTGTAATCAAGGTAATTGAAAATCCAAATTATTCTCCTGATGTCACTCGAAAGTATACGGTTGCAGATATGGTAACCGGATATGGGGTTAGTGAAGCGGTTAAACATTACTACACCATATATGGAGGGAAAGTTGCAGGTAAAAAAGCCATCGTGCAAGGATTTGGTAATGTTGGTTCGGCAGCAGCTTTTTATTTAGCACAAATGGGTGTAAAAATTGTTGGAATTATTGATAGGGTTGGAGGTGTAATAAATGAAGATGGTTTTACGGAAGACGAGATTAAAAATTTCTTTTTAAATAAGGATGGTAATGCATTGAGGGCAGATAATATGATCCCTTTTGAAGAAATGAATCGCAAAATTTGGTCATTAAAAGCAGAAATATTTGCTCCATGTGCTTCATCTCGTTTAATAACACGGGATCAGATAGATCAGCTTATAAATTCTGGATTAGAAGTTATATCTTGTGGCGCAAATGTCCCTTTTGCAGATAAAGAGATTTTCTTTGGATCAATTATGGAACATACAGATGAAAAAGTCAGTTTAATTCCGGATTTTATTTCAAATTGTGGAATGGCTAGAGTTTTTGCGTATTTTATGGAACGAAAAGTTCAAATGACAGATGATGCTATTTTTGAAGACACATCAAATGTTATAAAAAAAGCCATACAAGATGTTTACAATAGAAATTCATCAAAAACCAATATCAGTAAAACAGCATTCGAAATAGCACTAAAACAACTAATTTAACATTATGGAAACCATCATTATTCTAGTATTTGTATTTGGCTATTTGGCCATTACCCTTGAACATAGTTTAAAAATCGATAAATTAATTCCAGCCTTGGTCATGATGGCCATTAGTTGGGCATTAATTTCATTAGGAATTGATAGTTTTCCGCAATGGTTTGATTCTGCAAAGCACAGTTTGCTTGAAAATTTTGGTGCATTTGGACATGAGGAAAAAATGCATTTAATGGAGGAAACTTTGTTGCATCATTTAGGTAAAACAGCGGAAATTCTGGTATTCTTATTAGGAGCAATGACCATTGTTGAAATCATCGATTATTTTGATGGATTTGCCACTATAAAAGGATATGTAAAGACAAAAAACAAAGTTAAAATATTATGGATATTTTCTTTTTTGGCATTCATCCTTTCAGCTATAATAGATAACCTTACTGCAACTATTGTTCTTATCTCTATACTACAGAAAATAGTCAAAGATAGAAATGTAAGACTTTGGTATGCGAGTTTAATTATTATAGCGGCTAATGCGGGTGGTGCCTGGTCGCCAATTGGTGATGTAACAACTACAATGCTATGGATAGGTAAAAAGGTAACAACAGGTCATTTAATAGGTTATTTATTTCTACCATCATTAGTTTGTATGGTAATTCCATCTTTTATAGCATCATTTTTACCTGTATTTAAAGGTAATTTAGATACTGATGTTGATGCCGTTGAAAAACCTAAAAGCAAGTATAGTTCTATAATGCTATATTTAGGATTAAGTGCTATAGTATCAGTTCCGATCTTTAAGACATTGACGCATTTACCTCCATATGTGGGTATGATGTTAGCACTTGGTGTCGTCGCAATTTTTGCTGAAATATATAGTTCAAAAAAATTCAGTCTAACAGAATATAATTCCGTGGAAGAAAGTGATGCACATGCGCATCATAGTCCAGTTCACACATCTTTGTCAAGAATTGAAATGCCTAGTATCTTATTCTTTTTAGGAATTTTAATGGCAGTTGCTGCTCTGGAATCTCTAGGAATATTATTCGGGTTTGCAAACACCTTAAAAGAATCTATGCCAATGCTTGGAACAGAATTGCACCATTCAGGGGTTTCAGATCTTGTTATTATTTTACTGGGTGTTGGATCGGCAGTTATAGATAATGTGCCTTTGGTAGCAGCAAGTTTGGGCATGTTCTCTGAACCAATTGATAATGAATTATGGCATTTCATTGCGTATTCAGCAGGAACTGGTGGAAGTATGCTAATTATCGGCTCAGCGGCTGGCGTTGTGGCCATGGGTATGGAGAAAATAGACTTTTTCTGGTATTTAAGAAAGATCGCCTGGCTTGCGCTTATAGGCTTTCTTGCCGGAACAGCGGTCTTCTTTTTCACAAGAACTTTATTTTAAACATACGTTACTTTCAAAAAGAGCGTTATTACAATATCAAAATCTAATTTATGTTAAGTATTTTAATACAAGATAATGCTCTAGAAGGAGCAGAATTACTTACTGATCCAGAGCAAGTTGAGAAAACACTATCCATAATAGAACTCATCAGCAGTGGTGGATTGGCTGGGCAAATCATTATAGCCGTTCTCTTTGTTTTATTAATGGTTGCTTGTTATATCTATTTTGAACGATTATTTGCGATAAAAGAAGCGTCTAAAATAGATGCGAACTTTATGAATCAGATAAAAGATTATGTAAGTAATGGTAAAATAGATTCTGCCCAAAACTTATGTTCTCAAGTTAATTCTCCGGTTTCCAGATTAATAAGCAAAGGGATTACAAGAATTGGAAAACCTCTGGAAGATATTAATACGGCTATCGAAAATGCTGGTCGTTTAGAGATTTATGGTTTAGAAAAGCATGTGAGCGTACTTGCAACTATTTCTGGCGCAGCACCAATGATTGGTTTTCTTGGTACTGTAATTGGAATGATATTAGCAATATTTGAACTTGCTAATGCCGGTGGAACAATCCAAATGGATGTTTTGGCAAGTGGCCTTTACACCGCAATGACAACCACTGTTGCGGGATTAATTGTTGGAATAGTGGCGTACGTTACATACAATCATCTAGTTGTAAGAACCGATAAAGTTGTGTATCAAATGGAGGCGAATTCATTAGAATTTTTAGACCACCTAAACGAACCAATTTAATATGAGATTTAGAGGTAGAAATAAAGTAACTCCAGAATTCAATATGTCATCCATGACAGATATTGTTTTTCTTCTTCTTATTTTCTTTATGTTAGCTTCAACTTTAGTTACCACGAGTGCAATAGATATTTTATTACCTAAAGCCAGTGGTAAAACTGAAAACAAAAAGTCAATTTCGGTGAGCATAAAAAAAGATCTTACTTACTATATTGATCAAAAAAGAGTTGGTGAAAGTATGCTGGAAGATCAATTGGTGCAAATGTTGTCCTCTCAAAGTCAACCTACAATTGTATTAAGAGCAGAACAATCTGTTCCGGTGCAAAATGTGGTAAAAGTTATGGATATTGCAAACAGGAATAAATTTAAGGTCATATTAGCAGTTAAGCCAAATTAATCCATTATCAAGGTGAAATATTTAGAGACTAAACATGAACGTAATTCTGCAAAAATTACAGCATTGTTAATGCTGATTTTGATATTACTGTTTTTTGTTATGGGTCCACCATATTTAGAACCACCAACAGAATATGGAGTTGCTGTTAATTTTGGTACTACGGATTTTGGAAGTGGTGAAGTTCAACCTAAAGAACCAATAAAATCTGAACCTAAGGAAATAAACAAAATACCCCAGGAAACTCCTGTCAAATCAGAACCTAAAGAATCTATAGTTGATAAAGTTGAAGATGTGGCAACTCAGGAAAATGCGGAGTCAATCAGAATAAAAAAACAAAAAGAAGCTCAAGCAAAAGCAAAGGCTGAAGCGGAACGCATTGAAAAAATTAAAAGAGAAGCAGAAGAAAAAAAGCGACTAGAGCAGGAAGAGAAGAAACGTAAGTTGGATGAACTTATGGGAGGAATTGGAAAGTCTGATGGTGAAGCAACAGGAAGTGAGGGAAATGACGATCAGGCAGGGGATAAAGGAAGTCCAGATGGTAATCCCTATGCAAATAGTTATTATGGTGACCCGGGAACTGGAAGCGGTGGAATAGGATTTGGTTTAAATGGAAGAGGAGCACCAACCAGAAAAGTATTTAAACAGGACTGCAACGAATCAGGATTAGTTGTTGTAAGGATTGAGGTTGATAGAAATGGGAACGTTACAAAAGCAGAACCAGGGGTAAAAGGCACAACCAATAATGCGTCATGTTTGTTGGAACCTGCAAAGAAAATAGCTTTTTCCCATAAATGGAGACCAGACTCTAAAGCACCTTCAAGACAAGTTGGTTTTGTAAGTGTGAATTTCAAATTGGGCCAATAGAATCATGAATTATCATGAGACAATCAATTGGATGTTCTCTCAACTTCCAATGTACCAAAATCAAGGCAAATCTGCTTATAAAAAAGATCTTGGCAACACATTAAAGCTTGTTGCTCATTTAAAAAATCCTCATTTAAATTTCAAATCCATTCATGTTGCAGGGACTAATGGCAAAGGGTCAACCAGCCATATGCTGTCTTCTGTATTGCAGGAGTCAGGATATACGGTAGGACTTTATACATCTCCCCATTTAAAAGATTTCAGAGAACGAATTAAAATTAATGGAAAGGAAATTAGTAAGAATTTTGTTATTGGATTTATAAGACGAAATAAAGCTTTTCTGGATTCTCATTCCTTATCTTTCTTTGAAATGACTGTTGGCATGGCATTCGATTTTTTTGCATCTAAGAAAGTAGATATAGCGGTAATTGAGGTTGGTTTGGGTGGTCGACTGGATTCTACTAATATCATTACACCTGAAGTTTCTGTTATTACCAATATAGGATTAGAGCATACGCAATTTTTAGGTGATACTATGGAATTAATTGCCAAAGAAAAAGGTGGAATAATCAAGCCAAATATTCCTGTGATTATTGGGGAAACTCAAAAGGAAACCAAACCGATCTTTTTGGCAATGGCTAAAAAGAACAATTCAAAGATAGTTTTTGCAGATAATGAAATAAATCAAATATGTGAATGTGACCTTAAAGGGAGCTATCAAAAGAATAACATAAAAACTGCCTTGCAAACAATAAAAGAATTAAAAGGGAAAAGCTTTAAAATTAGCGAGGGTAATATAACCGAAGGATTCAAAAACGTAATTAAAAATACAGGACTGCAAGGTCGTTGGCAAACTTTACAGGTTGACCCAAAAGTTATTTGTGATACTGCTCACAATAAGGAGGGGCTCTTGTTAGCATTGAAACAGATCCAACAGGAAAAATTTGGTAATCTTCACATTGTTTTAGGGTTTGTGAAGGATAAGGATATAGATAGTATTATTGAAATATTTCCTAAAAATGCCGCGTACTATTTCTGTAAACCAAATATCATTAGAGGATTAGACGTGACTATTTTAAAAAATAAATTTAATAGTAAAGGGTATTCAGGGAATGCATACAAAAGCGTTTTGGAGGCACTAAATACTGCCAAGAAAAAGGCAAATATTGACGACTTAATTTATGTTGGAGGGAGCACTTTTGTAGTAGCCGAAATTCTTTAGATTTTTGCTTAATTTAATTTGGTAGATAAAAAAACTGACTTATCTTTGCTTTCCTATTTATAGGGCGCATAGCTCAGTTGGTTCAGAGCACTTGGTTTACACCCAAGGGGTCGTGGGTTCGAATCCCTCTGTGCCCACTAAAGTTCGCAGAAAAAAGCGGACTTTTTTGGTTTTACAAACGGGTCATTAACTCAGTTGGTTTAGAGTGTTACCTTGACAGGGTAGAAGTCACTGGTTCGAATCCAGTATGACCCACATCAAGCACCATCCCAATGCAGAAGGCATTGGGATTTTTGTTTTCTGAAAACCCAAGTCGAAGCCTTGAGGGTTTGGAGGCAACAAAATACAAAAAGTGCTTTTTGGGCACTTTGGGATGGTATTTGGAACAGAGGTTCTTTCTGGATCAAAGTAATTAATCCAGTATGACCCACATCAAGCATATCCCGTTGCATAATTGCATCGGGATTTTAGTTTATAAAAATTAATTCTAACAGTCAATGAATCGGATTACCCTAGAAGTCCCAAGATTCGTTCCATTGCCATTCCTCTGGATCCTTTTATCAAAATACTTGAGTTTTTAATTTTATTATTTAAAAGATGTTGTTCAAGATCTTCGAAGGATCTTAAGATTCTTATATTCTTGAATGTCGATCTTGTTTTATAAAAGTTTGCACCAACGAGATATACTTCGTTTAATTTCATCTTCTCTATTAGATCAACAATTTTTTGATGTTCTTTTGTGCTGGTTTCACCCAACTCGAACATATCGCCAAGAAATGCTATTTTGTTGGGTCTTTCCAACTTATTAAAACTTGAAATGGCTGCTGCCATGCTGGATGGATTTGCGTTGTAGGCATCCATGATAATTTCATTGCTTCCTTTTTTAATGATCTCCGATCGATTATTCTTCGGACTATAATTCTCAATGGCACTTTTAATGTCAATTTCAGGAATTTTAAAATAATCACCTATAGCAATTGCTGCCGATATATTTCCAGAGTTATAATCTCCAATTAGCTTACTTTTAATTACTTCTTTCTTATATTTTAGAACTACAAATGGATCAGCTTCAATATAATTAACAATACAATTATTATCTGTTTTAGAACCAAAAGTTATGACATTGGGATAGGTTCCTATTTGTTCAACTTGTTTTTTATCGTCTGTATTGATAAATACAATTTTATTATTCGCTTTCAAATAATCAAAGAGTTCTGACTTACCCTTAATTACACCTTCTACACTTCCAAATCCCTCTAAATGTGCTTTTCCAAAATTTGTTATTAATCCAAAATCGGGCAGCGCTATTTTACATAAGAACTCAATTTCCTTTAAATGATTAGCACCCATTTCTACAATACCAATTTCAGTTTTATTAGTCATAGCTAGCAATGTTAATGGAACACCAATATGATTATTTAAATTGCCAACAGTTGCAGAAGTCACATTTTTTTTCGATAATACTGCATTGATAAGTTCTTTAGTAGTTGTTTTACCGTTGCTTCCTGTCAAAGTGATTATTGGCACATTTAACTTTTGCCTGTGATAGGTAGCCAATTCTTGCAAGGTTTTAAGAACATCTTTAACTAGAAAAATATTTTTATCTTCATATTCCTTCTCATCAATTAAGGCGTATTTCGCTCCACTTTTTATTGCTTCCTTAGCAAAACAATTTCCATTAAAATTATCTCCTTTAAGAGCAAAGAAAAAATCGTTTTTAATTAATTTCCTCGTATCAATACAAATAGAATTGCATTCAAGAAAATGGTAGTATATGGATTTAATATTCATAAAATAAATGTAAGAAAAAAGCCTTAACTCATCGTTAAGGCTTTTATATATTAATTAAACAAAATTAATCTCTTGCTTTTTTATTCTTATTTTTAGATTTAGAACCAACTCTAGACATAGCACATCTAAAACCAATATAATCTGTTGCCATATCCTGCGGGAAATATCTGCGTTGAGCCGGATCTAACCAATACTCTCGGTCTTTCCATGAACCGCCTTTATATACGCGTACTTCATCGTTAATTAAGGATGTTCTTTTATTTGACTTGTCATATTCTCTGACTAAATTTCCAAAAGTATCGGAATCAACAGTATGTTTAGGCGAATTATACATTTTTCTATTAGCATCTTCTTCATCATTAAAACTTTCAAAGTAACGAGTAGATTGTTTATCGCCATCTCTAAAGTCTCTGTTGTCACTAGTAGAGAAATTAGATCTTAAATAGGTTTCCTCTTCATCAACAGGCAGCTGAAGGATTTCACCAGGTAAGTTAACAGCTATAATTTTACCGTTACTCAATGTGTCATATACTATAGAATCAACAGTTACAACCATTACTTTTCCATCAGGGCCAAGCGCATTTTTAGTGTATACATTTCCTCTGAAATAGTTGAAGTCATTAAATTCGTCATCTACAATTGGTCTGTAAACATCAGCAACCCATTCAGCAACATTACCAGCCATATCATATAACCCATAATCGTTAGGTTCAAATGATTTCACTTGTGCAGTAATATCGGCACCATCATCAGACCAACCAGCAATTCCGCCATAATCTCCTTTACCTTGCTTAAAGTTAGCTAACTGGTCACCACGAAGTTTTCTTTTACCTGATCTTGAATATTGGCCATCCCAAGGATATTTTTTACGTCCTCTGTATGTGTTATAATTTCGTAACTCACTCATTCCTAATGCTGCATATTCCCATTCCGCTTCAGTAGGTAATCTGTATTCTGGTGAAATGATACCAGACTCTCTTTTTGCATAAATATTAATAGGATTTCCATCGTCGTCGGTTTGAACATTTCGCCTCCCACCTGCTAAAATCTCCTCATTACCACCATAGGTTTTTTCAGGAGCATTAATATAAGTATCAGTATTAAAATTGCTATCGGCCGTTGCTTCAGTTGTTTTTGCACCTCTTGACAAGTAACCTGCATTTTCTAAATATAATTCGTTTACTCTGTCGGTTCTCCAACTGGCAAATTCTACTGCCTGTACCCAACTAACACCAACTACCGGGTACTCACCATAACCAGGATGACGTAAATAATTATTGGTCATAACCTCATTATAACCAAGTCTGTTTCTCCATACCAAAGTATCTGGTAAAGCTCCTTTTAAAATGTTTTTAAAATTGTCATCATCCGGAGGATAAACTTGTCTTACCCAATGAAGGTATTCTGTGTACATTTTATTGGTTACTTCAGTTTCATCCATATAAAAGGATTGAACATGCTGCTGGTTTGGTGTATTATTCCAGTCATGCATCACATCATCCTGTACTTTACCCATAGTAAAAGTACCGCCTTCAACAAATACCAAGCCTGGTGCTGTTTCTTGTTCTTCAAATTTTGTGTTGTATTGGAAACCTCCGTCTTTGGAATTAATTTGCCATCCAGTAGCTCTAGAACTATTTTTTGAGGAACTAGAGTTATTTTTACAATTAAACATTGTCACTGATAACAGTGCAAGTAGTAAAACCTTTGGTGTTAAGATTTTTTTCATTTCCATACTTTTAAGTAAGTTAAATTAAATTTCGGTCACGCAATATAACAATTAAAGCTAATATTACAAGCATTTTTTCGATAAGATTGATAAAAAAAGTGCATTTCACCCTATTTATCTTACAGGTTATCGGTATTTTTTACTATTTTTGACCACCAATCGTGTTTTTAAAACGGCAGATTAAAGGAATTATTATTGTAGTTTTAATATTTATTCAAATTAAAAATTATCGCCTCATAATAAGCAATAATTATTGGCGTTAAATAAGCAATGAAAAAGAAAATACTATTAATATTATTATTAGTATCTACCATCTGTTTCTCTCAACAAAGACAATTTAAAATAGATTGGGAGAGTACAAAGGTTTTGTCTACAGGAACATCTACAGTAGAATTACCAGGATTTAACGATGAAAATTTTAGTTTTGATGCTAGTTCTGGGTTAAAGTTTGTTTCACAATGGGGGTCTTCCAGATTTGCTAACGAAAGAACCGCGAGTATTAGTAATATTATATACAATAATATATCCAGATCAGAACTTAAAGATCTTGATTTAAAAACAATACCAACAGAAATAACCTATAGTTTAAAAAATTCCACATCCAGAGGTAAGAATTACATTTATTTGGAACTAAATCCAATTATCAAGGAAGGAAATACTTTTAAAAAAATTACTTCTTTTAGGATTAATTATCAATTTTCTAACGGAAATGCATCAAGGAGTGCATTATCTCCTTCAGCAATTTCAAATTCTGTTTTAAGTTCAGGCTCATGGTACAAGTTTTATGTGGATAAAACGGGAGTTTTTAAATTAAGTAAAGGGTTTTTAGAAAGTCTTGGTGCTAATCTAAGTAACATAGATCCAGGAACAATTAAAATATACGGAAATGGAGGTGCAATGATTCCGTACAGTAATGATGTTTTTTATCCTTTTGATCTGCAGGAAAATGCTATAAAATTTGTTGGAGAAGAGGATGGAGTCTTTAATGAACAGGATTACATCTTATTTTATGCGGAGGGTCCTACGGGTTATAATCAGGAAAGTAATACGAATATTAATATTTATTCGGATAGATCATATTATTTCTTAAATATTAGTTCAGGTCTTGGAAAACGTATTCAATCCATGCAACAACCTGATGGTGAACCAAATTTAATAATTGACACATTTAATGATTACAAATTTCATGAGCTGGATGAATACAATCTTGTAAAAGCCGGTAGACGTTGGTTTGGAGACAGATTTGATATTGAACCAAACAAAAGCTTTGAATTCGAATTTCCCAATTTGGTCACATCATCTCCTATTCAACTCAAGGTGTATGCTGCGGCAGTATCAGAATCTCAGACAAGCATGCAGGTCAATGTCAACGGATCGGCAGTTGAAACTTTGAATTTCTCTACCATAGATGATGATACACTTGCTACAGAAGACTGGGTAAACAATACTGTTAGTGTTTCTTCAAATAATATTAATATTTCTCTTGAATACAATAATAATGGTAATCCAAGTGCTTTAGCCTATCTGGATTATATATCCATTGAAGCCTTAAGAAATCTTACTTATGCGGGAGAACAGTTTATTTTTAAAAATAGTGATGTCGCTCAAAATTCTGGAATTGGGCAGTATAATATAAGTAATACAGGTAATATAACAGAAGTCTGGGATATAACCGATAAGTACAATGCTATCCAGTTTGATCAATTCTGAAAGTTCAAGTACGCTAAGTTATAAATCTGTTTTAGGTACTTTAAGAACTTACATTGCAATGGATAACTCCAGTTTTATGGAGCCTCTTAGGGATTCTAATCCTAGTGTTGCAAATCAGAATATAAAAGGAACTATCTTTCAAAATGAGCAAGGACAATTTCAAGATGTAGATTATATAATTGTTGCTCCACAAATATTTGTTTTACAAGCAGAACGAATGGCTGAAATAAATAGAATCCAAAATAATTTGAATGTAAAAGTAGTTGAACTTGAAAAAATTTATAATGAATTTAGTTCAGGAAACCAGGATGCATCAGCCATTAAGAATTTGGTTCGGTATGTATATGACAATGCGAGTTCTCCTGAAAATAGATTGAAGTATTTGTGTTTATTTGGGGATGCTTCTTTTGATTATAAAGACAGGATTTCTGGTAACACTAATTTTGTTCCTTCATGGCATGCGTATAGTAGCTTTAATTTAACCAATTCGTTTGTATCAGATGATTTCTTTGGAATGATGGATGCGAACGAAGGAACGATGAGCAACAGTGATAAATTAGATATTGCAGTGGGGAGAGTTTTAGCTGATTCGCCCCAAAGGGCAATTGAATTGGTAGATAAAATTGACAGATATTACAAACAAGCTTCATACGGCAGTTGGAGAAATAGTTTTGTCGTAGTATCTGATGATGTAAATCAGTCATGGGAGAAGATCATTCAACAAACCACTAATGATATTGCAGATGAGGTTACTCAGGAAAAACCAAATGTTAATGTCACTAAAATACATTCTGATGCCTATCAACAGGAATCTTCAGCAGGCGGGAATCGTTATCCTGAAGTGAATAAAGCATTTGTAAATGCTTTCGAACAGGGCGCCCTTGTAATTAATTATTTTGGACATGGAGGTGAAGATCGATTGGCCGAAGAACGGATATTTGGGAAGCCGGATATAATTAATCTTCATAATGTATGTAAATTGAGTTGTTTTGTAACGGTTACTTGTGAATTCACCAGATTTGATAACCCACTGCGCGAAACTGCAGGAGAATTAACATATTGGAATTCAGATGGTGGCGCAATTGGATTGATTTCCACAACCAGAAAAATATTTGTTAGTACTGGTATTGTATTTAACGTGACCCTAAGTAAATACTTGTTTTCTTATGATTCCAATGATTTTCCTTCGATGGCAGAATCACTTCGGCTTACAAAAACAGACCCAAGTATTTCCAATGCAACTCAAAGAAGGCTCGTTTTTTTCATTGGTGACCCTGCAATGAAATTGTCAATTCCAAAACCAAATATAAGATTGACCCATCTAAATGAAGTGCCCATAACACAGGCCACAGACACATTAAAAGCATTGAGTAAAGTTAAATTAACCGGCGAAGTTACTAATGAAGCCGGAGAACTTTTAACCGATTACAACGGAATCCTTTCTTCAACTATTTATGATAAGGATATTGATAGACAAACCCTAGGAAATGATGGTACTACTGAGAATGGTCAACGAATAATTATGGACTTTAAAACACTTGGTTCAATAATATTCAGAGGACAGGCAACTGTATCTAAGGGTCTGTTTGAATTTGAATTCATTGTTCCCAGAGATATTAGTATTCCCGTAGGAAATGGAAAAGTGAGTTTTTATTCTAGGACAGATAATCCTCTTCAAGATAATGCAGGGGCAAATTATGATATAAGGATAGGTGGTTTGAATGAAAATGCCCCAGAGGATAATATAGGTCCAACCATAAAGCTTTATATGAATGATGAAAATTTTGTTTCTGGAGGTGTGACAAATGAGGAACCATCTTTAGTTGCCATACTTGAAGATGAGAATGGTATAAATACCGCAAGTGGTATAGGACATGATATTGTAGCAATTTTAGATAATGACGAAACAAATCCGGTTGTTTTAAATAATTATTATGAAACGGATGTTGATGTCTATAACAAAGGAAAACTAACATATCCTTTTAGAGATCTCGAGCCAGGCTTGCACACCTTAACTGTGAAAGCATGGGATGTTTACAACAATTCGTCAACAGCCGAAATACAATTTATCGTTTATGATAAAGACCAAAAGCTAAAAATAGAGAACGTTCTTAATTACCCAAATCCGTTTGTAAATTATACAGAATTTTGGTTTAATCACAATAGTTCGGAACCTTTAGACGTTTCTATAAAGATATTTACTGTATCAGGTAAACTGATAAGGACTCTAAATGGACAAACTGGAAGTGCTGAATGTTGTGACCAGAGCACTTCTTCTTTATCGAGGAGTATGTCCTGGGATGGAAGAGATGATTTTGGCGATAAGATAGGAAAAGGGGTTTATGTTTATAAACTTACAGTTAGATCGAACACACTGAATAAAAAAGTAGAAAAGTTTGAAAAGCTTGTCATACTTTAATAAAAATTATATTTGTTAACTAAATTAACTACATGAGAAATCGATTTTTAGTATTAATAGCATTGGTATTTGTTTTTAAATTAAATGCTCAGGAAACTGTAGTTTTCGATAATCAAACTTCAGTTATTACAACTGGTGTTCCATTTTTATTAATAGCCTCAGATGCAAGAGCGGCAGCTTTGGGAGATATGGGAGTTGCTACTTCTGTTGATGCATTTTCACAAAACTGGAATCCCTCGAAATACACTTTTTCTACCTTTAAATCAGGAATTGGAGTCAGTTATACACCTTATTTAAGTAAGTTGGTGAATGATATTTTCTTAGGGAATTTAACTTATTACAACAGGTTGAATGAGCGTAGTGCATTTGCAGCAAGCTTTAAGTATTTTTCTTTAGGAGAAATTGAAATAACCGATCTTACCGGAACGGTTCTTGAAAATGTAAAGCCTAATGAATTTGCTATTGATGCTACATATTCCTTGAGATTGAGTGACCTATTTGCCATGGCAGTGACAGGGCGCTATTTAAATTCTGACTTAAAAATTAATGCTGTTGATCCGGATGCCGGTTCAGCAAGTTCCTTTGCAGTTGATATTTCCGGATTCTATCAAAGTGAAGAAACCGCATATAGTGATTTCAATGGTCGATGGAGAGCGGGATTTGCATTGCAGAATATTGGACCTAAGATAAAATACGATAATAGCGGAAGAGATAATTTCTTACCTACAATGATGCGTTTGGGTGGAGGGTTTGATTTTATTTTTGATGAATACAATAAATTGGCTGTTACGGCAGAATTCGGAAAATTATTAGTGCCATCACCTCCAATCTATGGATATGAAGATATTATTCAAGATGGTGATACGGAACCAAATGGACAACAGGATGTAAATGAACCTACTATAATTGTAGAAGGTAAAGATCCCGACGTTAGTTTTATTTCTGGCATCTTCCAATCGTTTGGAGATGCACCAGGTGGATTTAGTGAAGAATTGAGGGAATTTACATGGGCTTTAAGTGCAGAATATTTATATCAGGACTCCTTTGCAATCAGAGCGGGATTTTTTAACGAAAGTGAAGACAAAGGAGCAAGAAAATTCTTTGGCCTTGGAGCAGGATTTAAATATAATGTCGCAAATATTGACCTGTCATATTTATTCTCAGCATCAAAGGTGCAAAGTCCTTTAGAAGGAACCTTGCGATTCTCACTATCATTTAATTTAGGAGACGGGGAATACTCAGAATATTAATATAAAAATATCATTAAAATCAAAAAAACTATTGCCAATTGCAATAGTTTTTTTGTCCAAATTAGTTTCTTAACTTTATTCTATGAAAGAAATTAAAATTGAGTCCAATTTTCTTGTCTACAATTCTGTAGAAGAGTTACCAGATCATATTGAATCCCTGATGAAAAACGCCATCGAAGCCAGAGAAAAAGCCTATGCGCCCTACTCAAATTTTTTTGTTGGTGCAGCAATTTTATTGGATAATGGTGAAGTTGTGACTGGTAATAATCAGGAAAATGCATCATATCCTTCCGGATTATGCGCCGAACGTACTGCAATATACTATGCCGGCTCAAAATTTCCTGATGCTAAAATTATCAGCCTCGCAGTTACTGCTTCATCTCAAAATCAAAAAACGTCAACACCTATTCCACCTTGTGGAGCTTGTAGGCAAGCAATATCGGAATACGAAGTGAAACAAAATTCTCCAATTGAAATATATTTCATGGGAAAAACAGGAGATGTTGTTAGATCAGAATCACTGGCTAATTTATTACCTTTTATATTCAAAAAGTCATCACTTTAACAATTTAGTGCAATTTTAACTCCATACTGTTTTTTATATTAGTAACTAAAATGCTATTTTTGTTGCTCGTTTTGTAAATTAAACCAACAATGAAGAAAATAACAAAAGAGGTATATTTAAAGTGGTATGAAGATATGTTATTCTGGAGAAAGTTTGAAGACAAGCTTGCTGCAGTGTATATCCAACAGAAGGTTAGAGGGTTTCTTCATCTTTACAATGGTCAGGAAGCGGTATTGGCAGGTGCTTTGCACGCTATGGATCTGACCAAGGATAAAATGATCACAGCATATCGAAACCACGTTCAGCCAATTGGCATGGGAGTCGACCCTAGGCGAGTTATGGCAGAATTATATGGAAAAGCTACGGGAACTTCACAGGGGCTTGGAGGATCAATGCATATCTTTTCAAAAGAACATCGCTTTTATGGAGGTCATGGAATTGTTGGTGGCCAAATACCATTAGGTGCAGGAATTGCCTTTGGGGACAAATATCATGGTGTTGGTGGTGTAACTTTATGTTGCTTTGGAGATGGCGCGGCCCGACAAGGATCCCTTCATGAAACGTTTAACCTGGCGATGCTATGGAAATTGCCGGTTGTATTTATTTGTGAGAACAATGGGTATGCGATGGGTACTTCTGTAGATCGAACAGCAAACCATCCGGATATTTGGAAATTAGGCAGAGGTTATGAAATGCCTTGTGGTCCTGTGGACGGAATGAATCCTGAGGCAGTTGCCAAGGCACTCGATGAAGCTATAGCGAGAGCCAGAAAGGGTGATGGACCAACATTTTTGGAAATGAAAACCTATCGATACAGAGGACACTCTATGAGTGATGCTCAGCACTATAGAACAAAAGATGAGGTTAATGAATATAAAAAAATTGATCCTATAACTCAAGTAAAAGATATTATCTTAGAAAAGAAATTTGCAACTGCAGATAATCTTGCAGTAATTGACAAGAGAGTTAAGGAATTGGTTATTGAATGTGAAAAATTTGCTGAAGAATCACCATATCCAGAAAAGAGCTTAATGTATGATGCTGTTTACGAACAAAAAGATTATCCATTTTTACAACATAAATTATAAGACATGGCAGAAATAATTACAATGCCTCGTTTAAGTGATACCATGGAAGAAGGTACAGTTGCTTCCTGGTTGAAAAAGGTGGGAGATAAAATTAATGAAGGAGATATCCTTGCTGAAATTGAGACTGATAAAGCAACGATGGAATTCGAATCCTTTCATGAAGGTGTATTACTTCACATTGGAGTGCAAGAAGGAGAAACAACTAAAGTAGATGAACTTTTGGCAATCATTGGAAATGAGGGAGAAGATGTCTCTGCCTTGTTGAAAAAAGCAGGAAGCTCTGCTAAAAAAGAAACTAAAAAGGAAGAAGCCAAACCAGAAACTGCTAAGGCAAATTCAGATTCAGTAAAAATACCGGATGGGGTTTTAATTATTACCATGCCAAGACTGAGTGATACCATGGAAGAAGGCACTGTTGCTACCTGGTTAAAGAAAGTTGGTGATACTGTAAATGAAGGAGATATTTTAGCCGAGATTGAGACTGATAAAGCGACAATGGAATTTGAATCCTTTAATGCCGGCACCTTATTATATATTGGATTAAAAGAAGGCGAAACGGCAAAAGTAGATTCACTGTTGGCTATAATTGGTCCCAAGGGAACTGATGTTTCGTCTTTGGCTAGTAATTTTAAAGTTGAAAGTGAACAACCATCAAAATCTAAGGCAGACGAAGCTCCTAAAGCAGAAGCTCCAAAGGTTGAGAAAAAGGGAGCATCAACTCCAACTCAAGTTAATACTACTAACGGACGACTATTTGTATCGCCTTTGGCCAAAAAGATGGCCGAAGAAAAAGGCATTAATCTAGCTCAAGTTCAGGGTTCAGGAGAGCATGGAAGAATCGTAAAACGAGATATAGAAAACTTTACTCCATCTGCTGCTACTGCACAATCATCAGCACCAGTTGCTAAATTCGTGCCATCTGGTCAGGAGAATACCGATGAGATCAAGCACTCACAAATGCGTAAAGTAATCGCTAAACGACTGGCAGAATCTAAATTTACGGCGCCTCATTATTATCTGGCAGTAGAATATGATATGGATAATGCTATTGCATTCAGAGAACAATTCAATTCCATACCGGATACCAAGATATCCTTTAACGATATGGTTGTTAAGGCCTGTGCATTAGCATTGCGTCAGCATCCACAGGTTAACTCTCAGTGGTTTGATGATAAAATGGTATTGAACAATCACGTACATATTGGTGTAGCTGTTGCCGTTGAAGACGGTTTGGTAGTGCCGGTTGTTCGTTTTGCTAATGAGCAAAGTCTTCCTCAAATAGGAGCAGCGGTAAAAGATTATGCGGTTAGAGCAAGAAATAAGAAACTGACTCCTCAGGAAATGGAAGGCAGTACGTTTACTATTTCTAATTTAGGAATGTTTGGTATAGAAAGTTTTACTTCTATAATCAATCAACCTAATTCGGCTATTCTTTCTGTTGGAACCATTGTTCAAAAACCGGTTGTAAAAAATGGTCAGATAGTAGTAGGGAATACTATGAAATTAACCTTAGCATGTGACCACCGAACAGTAGATGGTGTAACAGGATCAGAATTCCTGCAAACCTTGAAAGGATACATAGAAAATCCGGTGACGATGCTGGTTTAATATGAAATTGAAATAGATGTAAATTATAGAAAAGTCCATCATGATTATGATGGACTTTTTATTTAGTGCTGCTGCAAATATTTAGATGGTAATATTCCGAATTTTGATTTAAAGCATTTAGTAAAATAGGTTAAACTGTTGAATCCTGACTTTTCTGCTATTTCAGTGATGTTCGCTTGCTTTTGATGCAAGAGGATCAATGCTTTATTCAAACGGAAATCACGTAAAAATCTACTTGGGGTTTTTCCGGTGAGCAACTTCAATTTTCTGTATACCTGAACTTCGCTTAAATCTAAATTCTTACTAAATTCATTGACATTGAAGTCATTGTTCGTCCAAATGGTCTCCGCGAAATCCATGATCTTATTGATAAAAACCTCATTTTCAGGTTTTAATGTTTTGATATGTTCCTTGTTAATAAAGGAATTCTTGTTTACCTTTTCATATAATTTTCTCACTTCAGAAGTAACAACAATTTGATCCTTCACCACTTCACAAATCCTTGTGGCAACTTTAATGATAGAATTTAAATTATCTTTTTTACCTGAAGCAACACCTATTTTAAGTTGCCTAATGGACGTATCAAATTTAGGAGTGATATATTTAAAGTTATCTTGAATCTTTATAGCACATAAAATGGTGTTGGTCACAGATTTAAACTTGACAATATACATGTTGTCATTATTGACCAGGATCTTACCTTTAAAATGGTTGAATGATTTTAATAAACTGTTATGAAGTTTTTGGGTAAATAGATTGAATTGATTCGCTTCCAGTCTGTTCAGGTAGTTGCTGGTTTCAATTACCATGACAAATTGTTGTATGTCATCATGATCTTTGGACATGTCGATCAATTTTCTACAATTTAATGATTTTTCACTTGAAATACTAGGATAAATAATAGAGATTTGACCAAAGAACGATTAACTTTTTTATCTTTAATCTCAAATACAACAGGTCAAAATGAAGAATGTTATAATTACAGGAACGAGTCGTGGAATTGGATATGAATTGGTGCAAGTTATTTGCCAAAAAGGACATCGGGTTTTGGCATTATCCAGAAATGATAAACCTGTTAAGAATCTTAAACTTGATCATGTAAATTCTTTTGCTTTTGATCTGGGTAATTCAAAAGATTATTTAAAGGTTTCTGAGTTCATCAAAAAGGAATGGAAACAGGTAGATATCTTAATCAACAATGCAGGATCTTTAATTAATAAACCATTTGCTGAAACGACTATGGGTAATTTTGAGGAGGTTTACAAAACCAATGTTTTTGGCGTTGCTGAATTGACAAGAACCGTTCTGCCATTTATGAAATATGATGGTCATGTAGTAACGATAAGCTCTATGGGAGGTGTACAAGGCAGTTTAAAATTCCCGGGGCTGTCCGCATATAGTTCCAGCAAAGGAGCTGTAATAACGCTAACTGAACTGTTAGCAGAGGAATATAAAGGTGAAGGGCCAAGTTTTAATGTTCTGGCTTTAGGAGCCGTACAAACCGAAATGCTTGAGGAAGCTTTCCCTGGTTACAAAGCACCAACAACTTCTTTACAAATGGCAAAGTATATTGCAGATTTTGCTTTAACAGGAAACCAATTCTATAATGGTAAGTTATTGCAGGTTTCTAGTTCTACGCCTTAATTTAATTTTACTGTCCTACCAGTTTTGGCACTTTTTTTTGCAGCATCCAGAATTTCCATTACTATCATATTGTTCTCTAAAGAGGACAGATCATATGGTTGTAAAGTTATTTCTCCTTTTATAACTGCCGCAAATAAAGCAAATGGATCATTAAGCGGAGAATCACGTTCTTCTAATTTAAAGGTTTGTTCTTTAAAACCATCATATCCTTCAGCAATCCTTACTCGTAGATCATTTCTGTTGTCGGCAAAAATAGCACCTGTTAATCCATAGATTTCCATATCCTTTCTTCCAATAGGCCAATTCCAAGATGCTTGAACGATGACTGTTGCGTTATCATAAGTTAAAATGATGTTAGCTTCATCGTCAACTTTAGGATTGTTCTCAGGTTGCAATTGCTGAGTTATGGCAGTAACTGTGTTAGGCTTTTTGCCATTTTGAATCCAAGTAGCAAGATTTGCACCATAGCATCCAAAATCCACTATTGCTCCACCTCCGTTTTTAACCGGATCTAACAACCAATCAAGAAATTCTGAGTTGATATCCAATTTAACAGGCCCTCTATGACCATCTCGAATGACAATCTTACGTAAATCACCAACACTACCTTTTTTTAAAAGGTCAAAAGCTTTATGATTTGTTGGATACCATGTAGTTTCATAGTTGGTGAGCAAATGAATATTATGCTTTTCTGCAAGGGATTTCATTTTTTTGGCATGTTTTAAATTAACAGCCAGCGGTTTTTCAACCATCACATGAATACCTTTAGGTGCACAGATTTCAACCACTTCAAGATGTTCATAGATACTTCCAAAAGCAGTGACAGCTTCTGGTTTCGCTTCATTTATCATTTCATCTAAGGTGTTAAACACAAGTTTCATATCAAATCCATGTTGTTGAGAATATCTTAAAGCCAATGCTTTATCAGGTTCGACGATGCCAACGATTTCTATATCACCAAGATCTTCTCTACCTAGGATCCAATGAACGTGAGTATGTGTTAATCTGGCAACTCCAACCTTTAAAGGCTTCTTTTGGGCAGATATTTGTAAACAAAGACAAATAAAAAATAAAAAACAGATGAATTTATTTGAAATCATATAAATTAAATTAACCTTTTTTAATGATGATTCAATTTACTGGAATATTATTACAAAATCAAAAATTATAAATTTTGAAAATAAAATATTAATGTAGCTTTTTTGACTTATTTTTGAACCGATGCAAAATAACCTATATCAATATCTTCCAAAGAAGAGTCATTAATACAAGTTTTAACAACTTCTTGATCATGATCATTTAGTTGTAAAAGTTAAGAATGAGCGTAAGACCAGACATGGAGATTATAAGAAGTTGCCAAATGATCAACATCAAATAACTATTAATTCCAACTTGAATATTTATAGATTTTTAATTACTCTAATACACGAAATTGCTCATTTTGAAGTTTATAAGCAATACGGAAGAAGGATAAAACCACATGGCAAAGAATGGAAACTTAAATTTCAACACATCATGTTGCCTTTTTTGAATCCTGACATTTTTCCGGAATCACTTTTACCCTTGTTAGCTAATCATTTTAAAAATCCGAAAGCATCCAGCGACACAGATCAGCAATTGAGCTTAGCTTTAAAGCAATTCGACGAAACTAATGATCTTAATTATGTTTTTGAGATACCTTCGGGCAAGATATTTAAATTATATAATGGAAAAATATTCAGAAAAGGAGCAAAACGAGTTAAACGATTTGAATGCATAGAACTAAAAACAGGAAGGACCTATTTATTCAATCCAAATGCAGAAGTGCAATTAATTGAATAGTTACATTGCTCTTTTGATGGGAATGATTTGAAATGATCTACCATCTTAAGCGCAGTCGGAAGGTTTTAACGATACAAAAAATTAAAAAATCCGTTAAAACGGCAAAAAATAATACTATGAATAAAAATTATTATGCCATAATTATGGCAGGAGGTGTAGGATCAAGGTTTTGGCCTGTAAGTACTCAAAACAACCCAAAACAATTTCATGATATGTTGGGAACAGGAGACACCCTGTTACAAAAAACATTTTACAGGTTGATAAAACTAATTCCGCACGAAAATGTATTTATTTTGACCAATGAAAGATATAAGGAACTGGTTCATGCTCAACTTCCCGTTTTATCTGATCGTCAGGTAGTTTTGGAACCCGAAATGAGAAATACAGCACCATGTATTTTGTATGCATCATTAAAAATTCAAAAGGAAAATCAGGATGCAGTTATGATAGTTGCTCCCAGTGATCATTGGATTGAAGATGAAGAAAGATTCAATAAAAATGTAAAACAGGCATTCGAATATAGTGCTAAAAATGATGCGCTAATAACATTAGGTATCCAGCCAACATTTCCTAATACAGGTTATGGCTATATAGAGTATGACAAATCAATTGACCAACCAATAAAGCCCGTCAAGCAATTCAGAGAGAAACCAGATTATAATAAGGCAAAGGAATTTTTGGCGCAAGGGAATTTCCTTTGGAATGCCGGTATATTCATATGGAGTGCCAGAAGTGTAGTAGAAGCTTTTAAAACTTGTGAGCCGAAGCTTTATGGATTATTTAATAGTGGAATAGATGTTTATAACACAGATTTTGAAGACGATTTTATTAGAGATAATTATGGCAAAGCTGAAAATATATCAGTGGATTATGCGATAATGGAAAAATCAAAAAATGTATTTGTGTTACCTGCACAATTTGACTGGAATGACCTGGGAACCTGGGGAAGTTTATACGATAAGTTAGAAAAGGATGAACACAAGAATGCAGTTGTAAATGCAAAAATATTGGCTGAGGATTCCACTGGAAACATGATAAGCAGCAAAAAAGGTAAAATTGTGGTTGTAGATGGAATTAACGACTATGTAATTGTTGATAAAGACAATGTTTTACTTATATTTCCGAAAGAAAAGGAACAGGATATCAAGAAAGTACTTCAAAGTGTAAAGAAAAAATTTGGCGAGAATTATATATAATTCTTAACTTTTAATATCAGAATTAATTGATAAAATGGAAGAAAGTAAATTAAATATTGAACAAGAAAAAGCAAAAGATGAAGCTGTAGATCAATCTAAAGAAGCAATAAAAAAAGATGCCAAGGATTTATGGGGAAGTACCAGGACCTTCTTTAGGGAACTTCTTGATTTTCATCATGATACTGACAGAGATGCCACTGTTGCCGCAATTAAATCGGACATTCCGTTTAAAGGGGCAACTGCCTGGATATTAATTTGCTCTATTTTTGTTGCTTCCGTTGGACTTAATGCCAATTCTACTGCTGTAGTAATTGGAGCCATGTTAATTTCTCCACTAATGGGTCCCATTTTAGGGATAGGAATGTCCATTGCAATTAATGACATTGATACCTTAAGGAAATCTTTGATCAATTTTGGTGTGATGGTTGTTCTTAGTGTACTAACCGCTTATTTATTTTTTGAATTTTTTCCGTTACGTGAAGATTCTTCCGAATTATTGGCAAGAACAAAACCAGACATTCGGGATGTTTTAATAGCTTTTTTTGGTGGATTAGCTTTAATAATTGCAAGGACCAAGAAAGGTACCATAGCATCTGTGATATTCGGGGTAGCTATTGCTACAGCTTTAATGCCACCACTTTGTACGGTGGGTTATGGATTGGCTAAGGCTGGACCTGAAGGGTTTAAGTATGCCGCAGGTGCCATGTATTTGTTTATCATCAATACCATCTTTATTGGTTTGGCTACGTTTCTAGTATTGAAATTATTGCGCTTTCCAATGCTTAAATATGTTGGGTCAAAAAAACGAAACAGAATATCCAGAATTGCAACTTTATTGGCAGTTGTCGTTATGATTCCTGCTGTGTGGACCTTTTGGAATGTATATAAGGAGTCAAGATTTGATAATCAAATAACTAAGTTTATTGACAACGAAGTAAAACCAAATGATGCCCTTCAACTCATGAATTTTGATAAGGATTTTCATGGTCAAACTTTATCCTTGAATTTTTTTAATGAAATTTCTGAAGCTACAAAACAAGATTTTCTTAATGAATTAAGTAATAATCCGGAGTATCCCAATCTAAGGGAGGTTACGCTAAAAATTAAAGGAAGTGATACCAAGAGTTATGATCTTATTTCAAATGCTTATCAAGACGCACGCGATGAATTAAAGGAAAGCAAAAATGTTATAAGTGGATTGCAACTACAAGTAGAGGATTTAAAGAATGAGATTCTATCACTTAATGAACTGATTGAAGCAAAAAGTGAAGGCGTTCATTTTTCCTCTTTTGCCCGAGATGCGAAAGTTAGATTTAGTGATCTAGAGTACTTTAGTTATGCAAAAATGCTGGAATCTAATGATTTTATAAAAGTGGATACAATAAATGTTGTCTACGTAAAGTGGAAATCAGGATTAAAAGATAGCTTAGTTGTGGCTAAAGAAAAACAACTAGGAGATTGGGTTAAAAAGGAATTAAAAACAGATAAGATTACTTTAAGACGCAAATGATTATTGGTCTTCTTCTATATATAGTTTTCTTACTTTTTTAAATAGCTCAGAGGAGTAAACAAAATTGGTGATGGCTTCATTATCTGTTTTGAAAATGGTTTCATTGGTTCCTTCCCATTCCTTTACGCCATTTTTTAAGAATACTATCTTTTCTCCAATTTCCATGACTGAATTCATGTCATGTGAGTTAATTACAGTTGTAATATTATATTCATCGGTAATTTCCTGAATCAGGTTATCTATAACAATGGCCGTATTGGGGTCCAGTCCCGAGTTAGGTTCATCGCAAAACAAATATTTTGGATTGTTTACAATGGCCCTTGCGATGGCTGCCCGTTTTTTCATACCACCAGAAGCCTCACTCGGATATTTCTTATGCGCATCTTGTAAGTGAACCCTATCCAAGACAAAATCAACTCTGTCCTGCATTTCACTCTTACTTTTTTTAGTAAACATTTGCAAAGGGAACATGACGTTCTCTTCAATGGTCATAGAATCAAATAGGGCACTTCCCTGAAAGACCATACCCATTTCCGCTCTCAAATTTCTTCTTTCATCCACTGTCAAATCAGAGTATAATCTACCGTCATATATAATTTTTCCTTCATCTGGTCTGAGCAATCCTAAAAGACATTTCATAAACACAGTTTTCCCTGATCCACTCTGCCCAATGATCAAATTGGTTTTTCCCGGCTCAAAGGTTGTGCTTATGCCATTTAAAACATGTGCATCACCAAAAGATTTATGCAAATTTTCAACTATTATCATCAGCTTAACAACATTGAAGTTAGAATATAATTTACAAGTATGATCATCACACTTGTCCAGACAAATGATGTCGTACTGGCCTTACCTACTTCCAATGCTCCACCTTCCATATAAAATCCATGGTACGATGGAATAGTAGCTAACAGAACAGCAAAAACCAATGTCTTGATGAAAGCATATGTAACGTGGAACGGATTAAAATCCATTTGAACACCTGTGATATAATCATCCATGGTTGTGAATCCACCATAAACACATGCAGCTAAACCACCCAAAACACCTAAAAACATGGCTATGGAAATAACAAATGGATAAAATAACAATGCTATGAATTTTGGAAATACCAGATAATTAATTGCATTTATTCCCATGACCTCTAAGGCATCTATTTGCTCGGTCACTCTCATAGTTCCAATACTCGAAGTAATAAAGGAACCAACTTTACCAGCCATGATTATGGAAATAAATGTGGGAGCAAATTCTAAGATAATAGATTGTCTGGTTGCAAATCCTACCAATGTTTTTGGAATTAAAGGATTGTCAATATTTAATGCAGTTTGGATAGTTACAACTCCCCCAACGAAAAATGAGATAAATGCAACAATACCCAGAGAACCAATTATGAGATCGTCAATTTCCTTAAAAATTAAACCACGCATAAATGACCATTTTGTTGGCTTTCTGAAGATTTCCACCAACATGATAAAATAAACTCCAATACTGTGAAGGTATTTCATAAAGATTTTTTACATCTGCTAAAGTAAAAAATAACACTAGATATTTAACTATTATTTTAAATAAAGGAAATATAAAAAACCCTATTTTTGTCCGTATTACAATTCACAAGATGAAAAAAATCACATTCCAAATTTTAGCAATTTTCACATTATTAGCATGTAATGCCCATGGAGGCGTTATTAAAAGCCATTCAACTCCAGAAGATCAAATTCAGCAACCTAAACCAAAATTGGTCGTTGGTATAGTAGTAGATCAGATGCGATATGACTATTTAACTAGATTTGATTCCAAATATGGGAATGGCGGATTTAAAAGGCTGATAAAGGAGGGTTTTAATTGTACGAACACTCAGTTTAACTACATACCGACTTATACGGGGCCCGGACACGCTTCAGTTTATACCGGAACAACTCCAAAATATCATGGAATAATTTCAAACAATTGGTTTGATAAACAAACTAAGAAATTTATTTATTGTGTAACAGATGACAATTATCTTCCGGTTGGAACAACAAGTGAATCGGGTAAGGTATCACCACAAAGAATGATGGTTTCAACTGTAACAGATGAGCTTAGAATGGCAACTCAAATGCGAGGAAAAGTAATTGGAATTGCTTTAAAAGACAGAGCAGCTGCATTACCTGCAGGTCATTCGGCAAATGCAGCCTATTGGTTTCACGGTTTGGATGAAGGCAATTGGATTACAAGTTCATTTTACATGGATGAATTGCCAAAATGGGTGAAAAAATTCAATGATTCTGATATTGCAGAAAGTTACTTTAAAACCTGGGACACGTTTTATGATATTGATACTTATACAGAAAGTGGAAGTGATCTTAATAACTTTGAGGGCGGATTTAATGGTCAGATAACTCCAACATTTCCATATGATCTGTTAAAATTAAAAGACTACAACAATGGGTTTGATATTCTAAAATCAACACCTTACGGTAATAACCTCACCACAGATTTTGCCCTGGCAGCTATAGAAGGTGAAGAATTGGGAAAAGACTCAGATACCGATTTCCTAGCAATAAGTTATTCAAGTCCAGATTATATAGGTCATAATTTTGGTGTGAATTCTAAGGAAATAGAAGATGTTTATATCCGTTTGGATAAAGAGATTGAGCGCTTATTGAATGAATTGGATGCTAAGGTTGGAAAAGGAAACTACACAGTATTTTTAACGGCCGATCATGGTGCTGTTGATGTTCCGGCATATTTACAAAGTGTCCATATTCCGGCAGATTATTTTGATTCTACTTCATTTAGAACTAGGGTAAAAGAATTTGTTACAAAAAAATATGGATCGTCAGATTTGATTGAAAGTATAAGTAATAATCAAATATTTTTAAATAAAAGTAAACTTGCTTTATTGGATCTGGATTTAGATGATGTTCAGGAAGATATCGTGAATGAGATCATAAACTACAAGCATATAGACAAGGCCTATACCGCAACAACCATGAGCAGTGTATTTTTTGATAATGGAGTGGAAGCGTTATTGCAAAAAGGGTTTAATCAAAAACGTTCGGGAGATGTCTTGTATGTTTTAGATCCGGCAGTAATATCTTATGGCAAAACCGGTTCAACTCATGGTTCAGGATTTAATTACGATACTCATGTTCCCTTACTATTTTATGGAAACGGTATAAAAATAGGAAGTTCGGTGGCACTGGTACAGATAACAGATCTAGCTCCAACAATTTCAGCATTGTTGAACATCAGTTTTCCTAATGGGGCGATTGGCAAACCAATAGAAGCGGTTTTAGATTAGAATAGTTTTTTGAATATATTTCGCCAACGAAGTTTTCTAATGAAAGTTCCCTGGTCTTCCGTTACAATAAATTCTATGTCTTTCTTTTTAGCTAAAAAATAACCTATTATCGTATTAAAAAAATATGACGAACTGCCTTTATTTATAGCACTTTTAACTGCAGAAAGTAAAGTTAGAATAAATCCATAACGCATTTTATACAATGCTTCGCCAGATACATATCTAGCATTTTTATGATAGGTCTTGCCCGTAGGCTTCAAATGTTTAACGTGCAAGCTTCTGTCTGTTTTCACTTTCCAGCCATAGTATTGGGCTAATAACACATCAGCAGTATCCCAGCCAATGGATTCTTTTAATCCGCCAATTTGATGAAAACATGATTTTCTATAAGCTTTAAAAGGGCCGCGAACATGGTCCTTAGATGCGATGGTTTCGTAAACCCATTTACCATCTTTTTCAATAAAAGCTAATCCACCGGCAATTCCTATTTTTTCATCAGAAGTAAAGAGATCTACCAAACTTTCCAGATAATTATCGGGAAGAATGATGTCTGCATCAAATTTACAAATGATATCAAATTTGTCATCCAATGTTTCCAGACCTTTTTTAAAAGCCTGGATTACTTTACTTCCCGGTTTATGGGAAGCAGATGAAGTTATTTTTTTAGATGATGATCCAATCGTATTTATGGACAAATTTCGAGATAATTTCAGAAGTACTGTCGGTAGAATTATCATTGACTACAACAACTTTTTTGGGTAGGTTAGTCTGATTAGCCAAAGACTCGAGCATTAATGCTAAATGGTCCTCTTCATTATGAGCCGGAATGACAATGTATATGTTCATTCTTGAAATTTCAATATTAAAATTCCAAATTCCAAATTTAAGTTAAACGATTTTGATTTTGTCACTTGGGATCTCTTTCCGCATAAACTATGTAGTATCGTGGTATAAACCATCGTAAAATTGGCCGGATGCCAATTTTTTTTGTTGGATTGGTCCATTTTTTTCTGGCCTTTACGGTCCATCCTGTCTTTTCCAGTAACCAATCAAACTGCCAGTCTTCAAACTCGTGATAATGTCTATCCCATTTATCAGTTTTACTTCTATATGCGGAGGCAAACCATAATTTTAAAGGAACGCTGACAACTAATTTATTGGCCTTAATATCCTGTAGAACAGTAAAAGGAGAGAGTAAATGTTCGAATATCTCAAAGGCAGTTACAACTTCAGCATCAGAATTTAATATTGAAGATGTATCCATATCAAGATCTTCACCTTTTGTGTTTTTGACCTTATATCCATTTTCATTCATAACTTTAGAGAATGGATTTTCAATACCAAGATCTAATATGTTAGAGGATTTAGGAATATGTTCCTTTAAGAATTGTAATGTAAGTTTATATCTTTTGTGCGGAAATTTACCTTCGTACATTGTTGGCTCCCGGATTTTCGGAAATCTATTAAAATATTAATTAAAAGCTATAATTGGTAAGTAATTGCATTAATGTGCATTCCTGCACCAACACTTGCAAATATAATAACATCACCTTTATTGAGCCTGTGTTTTTCTAATTTGTTATTTTTTATTAGATCGAATAGGGTAGGAACAGTAGCCACCGAACTATTACCTAATTTATGGATGCTCATTGGCATAATATCTTCCGGCATAGGTGTTTTATATAGTCGGTAAAAACGTTTTACAATAGCTTCATCCATTTTTTCGTTAGCCTGATGAATGAGTATTTTTTTAACATCATGAATGTCTACTCCGCTTTTATCCAAACAATCTTTCATAGCCAGTGGAACATTATTTAAGGCGAATTCATATATTTTTCGACCATCCATCTTTATATAACGTGTGTCCTTACCTAATTCAGGATTGTTAGAGCATCCAAAATGGAGATAATAAGCTTCGTCATAGGTAAAGGATCCTGTTTCATGTGATAATATACCACCTTTTTCATCTGTTGCCTCTATAACAGTTGCTCCCGCTCCATCCGAATAGATCATAGAATCCCTGTCATGTTTGTCCACGACTCTAGATAAAGTTTCTGTTCCTATAACCAGACATTTTTTAGCCATTCCAGCTTTAATAAAGGCCTGTGCTTGGATAACACCTTCGATCCAACCGGGACAACCAAAAAGAATATCGTATGCAACACACTTTGGATTTTTAATACGTAAACTATACTTTATTCTGGAAGCTAAACAGGGTAGAATATCACTTTGAATGGTATTTGCTCTTACATCGCCAAAATTATGAGCCACTATAATATAATCTAGTTCTTCAGGGTCTATATTAGCATCTCTAATAGCGCGTTCTGCTGCCATCGCACCTATATCTGAACTAACCAAATGTTTCTCAGCATAACGACGTTCAGCAATACCGGTAATGGCTTTAAACTTGTCTACAATTACCTCATTTGGATAATCAATTGAGGTGCCGTCTGTATTCAAAAAAGTATGTTGGTGAAAGTCTTCGTTTTTCTCTATAATGTCAGGAATATAGCATCCTGAGCCGGTAATTTTGATATTCATAATAAGAATAAAAATTTAATAAGTTGCTAAATTAGTCATTATAGCAACATGCAAACTTAAATTTTGTTGTTTTTTACGATGTCCAAAATACATTTTTTACTATTCATATGCTTCAATTGGAGCACAGGTGCAAATTAAATTTCTATCACCATAGGCATCATCAACTCGTCTTACACTAGGCCAGAATTTATTGTCTTTGACAAATTCCAAAGGAAAAGCGGCTTGCTCTCTGGAATAAGGAAGATCCCAGTGATCAGATGTTAACATTTCCATAGTGTGTGGCGCATTTTTTAAGACATTGTTTGAATCTTCTGCGGAAGCAGTATCAATTTCTTTTCTTATCGAGATCATGGCATCACAAAACCGATCAATTTCCTGTTTGCTTTCACTTTCAGTAGGTTCTATCATTAGTGTTCCTGCAACCGGGAAAGAAACTGTCGGAGCATGGAATCCATAATCCATCAATCGTTTTGCAATATCAGAAACTTCAATTCCATGTTCCTTAAATGGCCTGCAATCTACGATTAACTCATGGGCAGAACGACCTCGTTCACCTGAATATAAAGTGTGATAATGTTCTTCTAGTCGTTCCTTTAAATAGTTAGCATTTAATATAGCCACTTTAGTTGCATCAGTTAAACCTTTTGCACCTAACATTTTAATATAGCCATAGGAGATCAAACACACCAAAGCTGAGCCGTAAGGAGCTGCCGAAACGGCGTGAATAGCTTGGTCTCCTCCAGTTTTTATAACAGGATTCCCCGGTAGGAATGGAACTAATTGTTTAGCAACACAAATTGGGCCAACTCCTGGACCACCCCCACCATGTGGGATTGCAAAGGTCTTATGTAAATTGAGGTGGCAAACATCAGCGCCTATCTTCCCTGGATTTGTCAATCCTACCTGAGCGTTCATATTGGCGCCATCCATATAGACCTGACCTCCATTATCATGAATGATCTTGGTAATTTCTTTAATTGAAGCCTCATAGACACCATGAGTAGAAGGATATGTTACCATTAATGCAGAAAGGTTGTCTTTGTACATTTCAGCTTTTTCCCTCAAATCTTCTACATCAATATTACCTTCATTTGTAGATTTTGTAACTACAACTTGCATTCCTGCCATTACAGCACTTGCAGGATTTGTACCATGAGCAGAAGATGGAATTAAACATATGTTCCTGTGATGATCACCACGAGATTCGTGATAAGCCTTAATTACCATTAAGCCAGAAAATTCTCCTTGAGCTCCTGAATTTGGTTGTAAAGATGTTGCAGCAAAACCTGTAATTTCGGTTAATTGGTTTTCTAATGTCTTTAACATTTCCAGGTAACCTTGAGCTTGATAGGAGGGCACAAAAGGATGAATATTTGCCCATTTGTACATACTTAACGGTAACATTTCGGCTGCTGCGTTTAACTTCATTGTGCAGGATCCTAAAGATATCATGGAGTGATTCAAAGACAGATCTTTACGTTCTAATTTTTTTATGTAGCGCATTAACTCAGTTTCTGAATGATGCGAATTGAATACTTCCAAAGTTAAAAAATCTGATTTTCTTTTTAATCCCTTAGGGATATGATCATCTGTATTTAAACTTTCAATAAGTATTGTATTTTTTCCTGAAGCCTCACCAAAAATCGATATTATATCATTTAAATCTGAAATACTGGTAACTTCATTCAGTGAAATACAAACAGTATTGGAATCAGGATAGTAGAAATTAATTTTATTTTTTTCGGCAATAGACTTTATTTTGTTAGCATCAGCTTTTATTTGAAGTGTATCAAAATAATGTGAATTAACTTGTTTAAACCCTAATTTTTGTAAAGCTGAATCTAAAGTTGATGCCGAATCATGAATTTTATCAGCTATAAACTGAAGTCCGTTAGATCCGTGATATACAGCATACATCCCAGCCATAACTGCGAGTAATACCTGAGCTGTACAGATATTGGAAGTTGCTTTGTCTCTTTTTATATGTTGCTCTCTGGTTTGCAGGGCCATCCGCAAGGCTCTGTTGCCATTAGCATCTTTAGTTACTCCAATTATACGTCCCGGAAGATCACGTTTATACGCTTCTTTAGTTGCAAAATAAGCAGCATGTGGACCACCAAAGCCCATTGGAATTCCAAATCGCTGGGTAGTGCCTACTACAACATCTGCTCCAAATTTTCCCGGAGCTTTTAGTTTGATCAAACTCATTATATCTGCAGCAACAGCAACTTTTATTCTGTTTTTATTCGCTTTTGTAATAAATGCTTCAATATTGGTAATCTGACCATATTTTCCTGGATATTGAAGAATAGCCCCAAAGAAATCGCCGGAGAAATTAAACTCATTTTCATTGCCAACAACCAACTCTATTCCTATAGGGATGGCTCTTGTTTTTAACACCGAAAGAGTTTGCGGTAAAATTTCGTCGGACACAAAGAATTTATTTACTTCTTCTTTTTTCTGATCACGTTCCCTGATAGCAAATAACAAACTCATAGCTTCAGCAGCAGCAGTACTTTCATCTAATAATGATGCATTGGCTATTTCCATTCCAGTCAAATCAGTGATCATAGTCTGGAAATTCAGTAGAGCTTCCAGTCTGCCTTGTGCTATCTCTGCCTGATACGGCGTATAAGCAGTATACCAACCCGGATTTTCAAGAATGTTTCGTTGTATGACTGCTGGAAGTATAGTTGGATGATAACCTAATCCAATATACGTTTTGTAAACTTTATTTTTTTTGCCTAATTCATTAATATGTACTAAATATTCCTGCTCGCTGATTGCTTTTTCCAACCGTAAATCTTTAGTAAGGCGAATATCATCGGGGATTGACTCATAAATAAGTTGGTCCATATTTTCCAATCCAAGTGCTTTTAACATTTGATTTTGATCTTCTTCTCTTGGGCCAATATGACGCAACTTGAAAGCGTTTGTATCCATGGAACTTTATGTTGTGAGTTTTGAGTGTAAAAATAAGTAATACTTCAATCATTTATGTTAAGTAAAACCAAAGTTTTTAACCAAATAATGTGTTTATTAACACTTTCCTTACTTTTGTTTAATGCGCATATTTAAGCATATTTTTGATTTTTATATTAATGCCAGTATTCATGTGGCATTGGCTGCGTATGCATTCACTTTTGTAACGCTAAAACAATTAAACATTTCTTATGATCTGGAAGTTTTAAATTTTGTGTTTTTTAGCTCAATAAGCGGTTATAATTTTGTTAAATATTTTGGTCTGGCAAAATTTCATCACAGGAGTTTGGCAAATTGGATAAGAGTCATTCAAATATTTTCAATGCTTTGTTTTGTGGTAATGTGTTTTTTTGCTTTAAAATTGGAAACGAATACATTACTTATCGTTGTTGCGATGGCTGTAATTACATTCTTTTATGCAACCCCTTTTTTACCGAAAGAATTATTTTTGGACAACACCTACAACCTTAGGACAATTTCAGGGTTAAAAGTCTATGTTATTGCTTTTGTTTGGACTATTGTAACAGTTGTTTTGCCTGTTGTGAACAATGATTACCCCTTGAACTTCGATGTTTTTATAATCTCTGTCCAACGTTACTTATTTGTTATAGTATTGATCCTGCCTTTTGATATAAGAGATCTACTTTATGATAGTTTGAAGCTGTCCACTATTCCTCAAAAAATAGGCATAAAAAAGACAAAGTATTTTGGTTTCTTACTTTTGAGTATCAATATCCTGTTGGAATTTTTTAAGGATGAATTAGATATTAGGCAAGTAATAATATTTTTTGTCATTATCCTGATTGCCTTTCTGTTTATTATGTTTTCCAGTAAAGATCGAGGAAGAAATTACAGTGCTTTTTGGGTTGAAGGATTGCCCGTATTTTGGTTGATTTTAATTTTAGTGTTTGGGTAATTTTTTTTCAAATTTCTTTTTCATTTCTTTTTTAACTGAATTATCCAAGCATGTTACATTTGATCCTTCAATACACTTTGTTAACTTTGAATTGTTCTTGGAATACATTCTGCATACTTTACAATATAAAAGGTGAATAGTCAATTTAATTTTTTCAAAAAACGATGCTTCGTGATATTGTGATTTATCACAAACATGACTTGCTTCCTCACATTTTAAGAAAAATTTACTCATAATTAAAACCAATTTTCTTTTAAACAATTCGCCATCGCAGTTCGGGCTCTATGAATTATTACCCATAAATTAGACGCCGTAATATTTAATTCATTACATATAACCTCAGTATCATATCCCTGAATTGTTTTCATTTTAAAAACCACTGCCTGTTTTTCTGATAACTTACCAAGACAATTCAGAATTGCCAATCCTAATTCCTCATTTATTAAGATATCTTCCGCATTATTTTCTGATGAATCTGATACTTGTTCTTCCAGCCAATCGCCTTCAGATTCGATATCTGAATTATAACTCATTCTAACTTCTGCCTTCCCTTTTTTAGAATTTATCTTGCGATAGTGATCAATGATCTTTCGTTTTAAAATAGATATTAACCAGGTCCGTTCACTGGCTTCACCTTTAAAATTCTTCATGGACTTCAAGCCTGCAAAAAAAGTGTCCTGAACAATATCTTGCGCAATTTCTTTATCATTTACTCGTGAAATTGTGTAATTGAATAAGTAATCTGAATATCGATCTATCCAATTATTTGGGTCAATCAAATGTTTTGGCTGTTTACCATGGCTCATGGTATCAAAAATAAGATATTTTTATTTATAAAACGGTTTCATTTGATTAATCCGGCACGCCTTAGCAAAGCATCTGAATTTGGTTCTTGCCCTCGAAACCGTTTGTAAAGAGTCATAGGGTTTTCAGTGCCACCCTTACTTAGTATATTATCTTTAAAACTTTTTGCAACAGTTGGGTTAAAAACTCCTTTTTCCTTAAATAACTCAAAGGCATCTGCATCTAAGACCTCTGCCCATTTATAACTGTAATATCCGGACGAATAACCGCCTTGAAAAATATGTGAAAACGATGTACTAACACAATTTTGAGGAACATCAGGATACAACTGGGTGTCTCCAAAGGCCTTTATCTCATTTTCTTTTACATCCTTAATTTTTGTTGGGTCCTGGCCATGCCAGCTCATATCCAATAATCCAAGACTTAGTTGTCTCAGGGTCTGTATCCCTTCTTGGAACGTCGAAGATTCTTTGATCTTTTTTATCAATTTCATAGGAATTACTGCCTCTGTTTCATAATGTCTGGCAAAAAGTTCTAAAGCTTCTTTTTCATAACACCAGTTCTCTAATATTTGGCTAGGTAATTCAACAAAATCCCAATATACACTGGTTCCAGATAGACTCGGATAAGTGGTATTTGCCAACATGCCGTGAAGGGCATGACCAAATTCGTGGAATAAAGTAGTCACTTCGTTAAATGTGAGTAATGACGGTTTACTTTTGGTAGGCTTTGTAAAATTACAAACTATCGAAATGTGTGGTCTCTCATTAACCTTATCTTTTATGTATTGCGGTTTGAAACTTGTCATCCATGCCCCATTCCGTTTTCCTGGTCTAGGGAAGAAATCAGCATAAAAAATAGAAACCAGATCACCATTGCCATCAACTACTTTGTAGGTCAAAACATCTTCATGGTATGTGTCGATGGTTGTAATTCTTTCAAAGTTTAACCCATATAATTTGTTGGCAACCAAAAATACACCATCAATAACGTTTACCAGTTTAAAATACGGCTTAAGCTTTTCATCATCAAGATCAAAAAGTTTTTGTTTTAATTTTTCTGAATAATAAGCGGCATCCCACTTTTCTAGTTTTTGTATTCCATCTAATTCTTTGGCAAATTTCTCAAGATCTTCAAATTCTTTTCTAGCCGCTGGATTCGCTTTTTCTAGTAATTCATTTAAAAATTCAGATACTTTTTCTGGAGTTTCAGCCATTCGCTCTTCCAATACAAAATGTGAATGGGTCTTATAACCCAAAAGTCTTGCTCTTTGATGTCGCAAATTTGAAATCTCCAAGACATTCTTTTGGTTGTCCAATGCATCATTTTTGAAAGCTTTACTGCCAAAGGCTAGGCTTAATTTTTGTCTCAAATCACGGTTATCAGCATACTTCATAAAGGGAATATAACTTGGATAATCCAAAGTGAATAACCAACCTTTTTTGTTCTTGGATTCAGCCAACTGCCTGGCAGCTTCTTTTTCCCCATCAGGTAATCCTGCAAGATCATCAGCTTGAGTTACAAGCATTTCAAATTTATTGGTTTCGGCTAAAACATTTTCGCCGAATTTTAATTTTAGCTGAGACAACTTTTTATCGATGTTTCTTAATTGTTGTTTTTTATCGTCTGATAAATTAGCTCCATTTCTTGAAAAACTCCTGTATTTTTTTTCAAGTAGCATATCCTGTTCCGGAGTTAAGTTCAAATCGTCTTTAATTTCATATAAAGCCTTGATCCTTTTAAAAAGTTTCTTATTTAAACGAATGTCATTACTGAATTCCGTTAGCAATGGAGACACTTTTTGTGCTATTTCTTGTATTTCATCATTGGTTTCAGCCGAATTCAAATTAAAAAACAGACTGGTTACACGATCCAGTTGTTCACCGGAAAAATCCAACGCTTCAATTGTATTTTTAAATGATGGAATTTCTTTATTATTTGATATGGAATCTATTTCGGTTTTAGCATCACTGATCAGTTGTATAATGGCAGGAAAAAAGTCCCGATTTCTGATCTTTGAGAATGGTACTGTATTAAAGGGCCTTTCAAACTTTTGAGTTAATATATTCATTGATGTAATAGGTTATGCTAATAATTGACAAAAGTATGATTTCAATGTAACTGAGCAACTATAATATTTTACTAATTATTTTGAATGAGTATGTATACTTTTTTTAATGGATTGAAAATCAACGAATAATCTTCAAAATGTTTACTAATTATGTTGTTAAATCAAACAATAAAATGTTTTATATCGATAATAAGATACATATAAACGAGATAAATATTGAAAATACTACAAAATAAGTTGGAATTGCTGAAATATATATAATTTGCGACGCCCTTAAATTGAATAATGACCTAATGAAAAGACTATTTCAGATCTTTTACTTCTTAACTTTTTTCTCTCAAGCTCAACCATGTGATGTGGGCTACGAACTCAACGGTAATAATGATTATATAGTTATTCCTAATACAACTTATATTAATTCCAACAATACAGCAGTAGCAAATAGAACTATTGAAACCTGGTTTAGGACTAATGATGCCACCACTAAGCAAATGATCTTTGAAGAAGGAGGAGGTACGAATGCTATTCTTATTTATTTAAGTGGAGATCAACTATATTGTGGAGCTTATAGAAGTAATGGAAATACTGCTGAATTTTTTAGATCGGCAGCTGGTGACATTATAGATAATACTTGGTACCATGTGGCGTTTGTTATTAGTACTTCCGGATCCACAACCACTTTTCTCTGGTATTTAAATGGTGTTTTGCAGGACAGTCAAACTGGTTTTTCTATACCAAAGCATACAGGAGCTATTGAATTAGGGAGAAATGGGAATATGAGGTATGGAAACTGTACAACATGGTCAACTTGTTCTGTAACCGGATCAGGTAGCGAGCATTGTACAAATACCTCAACAGGCAACTTAAGTACACCATATTATTTTGATGGAAATATTTGGGGATTTAGAATTTGGAATTCCGGGAGAACATCTTCAGAGATCAATACTAATATTAATACTGAATTGAATTCCGGAACTAATTTAGTTGCGTATTTAGATGACGATAATGTAGAATATCTAGAAAGTAGTGGGAATTGGGTGACAGCTTCTGCTAATGGTAACGATACAACATACACCTGGTCTGCATCGGCTTCATCCTCTTCCTGGACAACATACTAGTAACTGGCAGGGAGGGAATATGCCCTCCATCAACAAAATTACAGCAAGTAGTTATACCCTCTTCCACAAATTATCCGGTCATTTCATCAGAAGTAAAGATAGGGAGACTAGATCTTTCATCGGCGGCTTCAGAAATAACAATTCAAGATGGAGGAACTCTCAATGTTTATTATGATGCAACTAATTCCGGAACGATAAAAGTTGAAAATAATGGCTCATTTATTTTACAAGATAATGAAGCGGTTTCCGGAAGTGGTACTTTTGTAATAGAAAGGGACTCTCCTAATTACCCTGCAGATTATTATTCTATATGGTCTACTCCAATAATAAACGCGCATTCTGAAATAGGTTCCATATTTACAAATGCAATATTAGTTTATGAATTTGATTCATCAGAAAATCCTTCCCATTATGTGCAGGTAGGATCTTCACATAAAATGGATATTGGTGAAGGCTATTTCATCCGTTCCGATAGTCAATCAGGTGTTTTTACAAGAACATTTACCGGGTCTGTAAATAATGGGTGTCTTGATAGAACAGTTTATTACAATAGTAGTACAGATAATTACAATTTAATAGGTAATCCTTATCCATCTGCGTTAAATTGGTCTTTGTTCTATGCAGATAATTCAGATGTCATTGAAGGAACCATGTATTATTGGAACCAAAGTCAGGTTGGACCTAATAATTCAGCATCAGATTATATAAGTTATAATGCTACAGGTTCAAGTGAACCTGGGACAACAGGAAATATTGCAACAGGTTTAGGAGTATTTGTTAAAACATTGCAAGCAGGTACGGTAACTTTCAAAAATACGCATCGCGTTGTAGGTAACAATGATCAATTTTTTAGGAATGCTGATAATCCGGATGACGGTAAGTCCTGGTTTAGGTTGTCTGGATCAACCGGCTATAGCCCTATTTTAATTGGTTTTGTCCCTGATGCAACAGATGGTTATGAAAATACACATGATGGTGTCTTTGCAAATGATGGAGCGGCTATTGAATTCTATAGTTTTATTGATACCAACAAGTATGAAATTCAAGGACGATCTGTATTGCAGGCTAATCAACAGATTAGTGTGCCACTAGGATTTCAGGTGACAACGTCAGGTGATTATACAATTTCGAGAGTGCTTGATTATATAGATACTGATTTTGAAATCCTTTTGGAGGATACATTACTAAATACAATGACCGATCTAAGAACTTCAGATTATACTTTCAACATACCAGGTCCAGTTGAGAATAATGGCAGGTTCATCTTGCATTACAACTATAGTTCTACATTAGGAACAGATGATTTTATTCTTGACTCAAAACAAATTCATTCATTCTTTCAGGATAATAATTTAATTACTACAACTACTTCAAATGATGTTGAAATAAGTAGAATGCAATTATATGATGTAACAGGTAAGGAGCTTATCAATGCATCATTTCAACAATCTCTTAATACTAATAACCTGTCTACCGGGATCTACATTGTGAAATATTCTTTGACCGATTTTAGGATTATCTCTAAAAAAGTCATTAAAAAATAGCATTTTTCTCTCCCTTTAAATTTTAGAAACTATATATTATTATGACTTTATTGTAGTATATAATCTACAAAAATTTGTATTTCATCGAAAATATTTGCATTAAAACGTATTTATTTATAAAGCCTGACTACATTCATTGTATAATTCCCTCAAAAAATGTTGATCTAAACTAAGATATTTCAGCGCTTTTTAAGGAATTTTATAATTTAAATACAACCCGAATCCCAAGTCTATGAGAACTTTTACCCTACTAATCGGTCTGTTTTTTTTAACTTTTAATGGTGTTCAGGCCCAGGCACCAAACAATGGTTTTTATGTTAACAGTGTAGAAGAGGATGTCTTTAAAATTCCTGATTCTGATGTAATAAATCATATTCAAATAAACAATCGTACCTACGAAACCTATTTTTTTTCCAACTCTACAGTTGCCAGACAATTCATTTTTATGGAAGGTAACGACAAAAGAGGTATTCTTGCTTATATAGAAAATGGTTACTTAGTGGTTGGTGCCTATAATACAGATAATGATTATACCAATTTATGGACTGGTACCTATTTTAGAAAGCCTATTACAGCTTCTACATGGTATCATGTCGCCTTGGTTTTTGATAATGTGGCAGTCCCGGCTGCAGCTCCACCTGTAACAGCTTTAGACAATACAAACTTAAAATGGTATTTGGATGGCGTTTTGCAGGATGAGAAAGCGGGCTTTCAAATTGGTGATGCTGGAGGAGATCATAATAATTTGAATATAGGATTTAAGGATGATAAACTATTTTTTCCTACAGCAGGTGCAACCTGGACAGCTTCTGGACTTTCTGAATATTCTTTTGGAGAACAAATAAATGAAGATGGTGGTGGAGAAAATTATTTAGATGGTTATTTATGGGGTTTTAGAGTATGGAACTCTGTAAGAACTCAAACTGAACTAGACAATAATAAAACAAATTTAATATTACAATCAGAAGACAATAATTTATTAGCAGTCCTTGATGGGGACACAGTAACTTATCTGGACAATAACAGTCTACCGGATGTAAGGGATAGCGAAGGTGGCCTAACAGTAAAAGAATGGGAAGGAAATACAGACACTAACTGGACAACTGCAACAAACTGGAAAAATGGAATAATTCCTGACAATGCTAAACAGGAGCCAGTCAAAGTAAAAAGAGGAGGTAGCTATTACCCAACAATTAATACTACCGTGGTCGTTGGTGATATTGAACTTGAAGCAGACGGGTCTACTCCCGGATCAATTACTATTGCAGATGGAGGCACTTTAGATGTTGCTTATGATGTTTTAAATAATGGTGATTTGATCATTGAAGATGGAGGTTCGTTACAAGTTAGAGAGAGTAACCCAATTGCCGGCACAGGGACTTTTAATATAACAAGAGACACACCGGATTATCTAGGTTCAGATTTTTATTCAATCTGGTCAACACCAGTTGCTGAAATAGATTCCGGATTCAATACTATTTTTACGAATAGTGTTATTATATATGAATATGATTCTTCACAAAATCCATCTGCATATGTTCAGGTTTCTACATCGGCAAATATGGAAGTTGGTAAAGGTTATTTTATTCGTTCTGATAGTGAATCAGGTGTAATGACAAGAACTTTTTCAGGAACTATTAATAACGGAAATATAGATATACCTATTAATTACAATAGTCCTACTGATAAAGCAAATTTAATTGGAAATCCTTATGCATCAGCAATTAACTGGAAAAAAGTATATGAAGATAACAGTGATGTATTAGAAGGCACAATATACTATTGGAGCCAAAGTATAACTGGTGCAAATAATAATGCAGGAGATTATAAAAGCTATAATTATGGAACAGGTTCAGCAGAACCAGGAATTACAGAATTTATAGCAGCAGGGGCCGGTGTTTTTGTAAAATCGTTACAAGCCGGAACAGCAACATTTAAAAACTCTCATAAAGTTACTGGAAACAATGACCAGTTCTTAAGAAGTAATGATAATGAAGATGATGGTAAATCATGGTTCAGATTGTCAGGTTCAATGGGTTATAGCCCAATACTTATTGGTTTTATTCCCGGAGCAACAGATGATTATGAGAGTATGTTTGACGCCACGTTTATTAGTGAAGGTTCATCCATAGAATTTTATAGTTTATTGGACCCAAACAAGCTAGAGATCCAAGGGCGATCAGAGTTACAGGAAAATCAAGATATAGAAATACCTCTGGGTTATCAAGTTGTTAGTGCAGGAGATTATACCGTATCCATAGTGCTAGAATACATTGATCCAAATTTTAATATTCTTTTAGAGGATAAATTATTAGATATTATAACAGATTTGAGACAATCGAATTACACATTCAATGTACCGAGTCCAATTGAAGATCATAACAGATTTGTTGTGCATTATAACTATGCTGCTCAATTGGCGGTAGATGATTCTGTTATTGATCAAAATGAAGTACATACATACTTCTTGAATGATCAACTCTTAACCAATGTTAATAACAATGCACAACCAAGCACGATCGAGTTGTTCGATATTTTAGGAAAAGAAGTTATAAATGTTAAATTCAAGAAAAAGATATCAACGCAAAATATAGAGACTGGTATTTATATTGTGAAATACAATTTTGAAGATTCAAAAACTGTTTCAAAAAAGGTCATTAAACGATAAAATAGTATGTTATAACGGAAAATATATCAACACTTTATCGATGATAATTGTTAATAATCGGTTAAAAAAATAAAAATTTGTTAATAACTTGTGTAATTGCTTAAAATTTAACAATTTAGTAGTATCAATTTTTTCAGGTTAGATAAATATATTCTAATAATAAGAATTAATTGATTAATAGCAGTAAAAGCCTCGACACTATCGGGGCTTTTTACTTTAAATTTTTTGACGCTTTTTCAACCTTTAATTTTAATTCTTCTTTAAAAGCTATAACCTTATCCAAGACAGATTTGTTTGAAGAACCAATAATTTGAGCTGCTAAAATGCCTGCATTTTTTGAGCCATTTAAAGCAACAGTAGCTACCGGAACACCTGCGGGCATTTGTAAAATTGACAACACAGAATCCCATCCATCAATGGAATTGCTGCTTTTAACAGGTACTCCAATAACAGGTAATGGAGATAATGAAGCGATCATTCCCGGTAAGTGAGCGGCTCCGCCAGCACCCGCAATTATAACTGAAATACCTCTTGTATGAGCGTTCTTTCCGTAGTCGAACATTTTTTCAGGCGTCCTGTGAGCTGATACAATATCAACTTCCACTTCAATTTTAAACTCTTTTAAAATATCAATAGCATCCTGCATTACCGGAAGATCACTATTGCTACCCATTATTACTGCAACTTTACTCATCTTATTCACTTATTACTTTTATTGTTTTTTTGACTTCCTCTGCTATTTTTCTTGCCTCTGAAACATCTTCATGAACAATAGTCACATGTCCCATTTTCCTGAATGGTCTGGTCTGTTTTTTACCATAAATATGTGGAGTAACACCTTTAAGGCCTAGAATTTTCTCAATATTTTTATAAACAACATTTCCTGTATAGTCCTCGTGCCCTACCAAATTGACCATAACCCCACCTGCTTTTATCTCTGTACTTCCAAAGGGTAAATTTAAAATAGCTCTTATGTGCTGTTCAAATTGAGATGTATAATTAGATTCAATGGTATGATGTCCCGAATTGTGCGGACGTGGTGCTACTTCATTGATAAGTATCTCATCATTTTTTGTGAGAAACATTTCAACTGCCAAAAGGCCTACATGTCCAAAAGCCTCTGATGTCTTTAAAGCTAGATACTCTGCTTTCCTTGAAATTTCTTTTGAAATTCTCGCAGGACAGATCACATATTCAACTTGATTAGCTTCCGGATGAAATTCCATTTCCACAACAGGATACGTTATTTTATCACCGTTTAAATTTCTAGCGACGATTACTGAAAGTTCATTTTTAAAAGGTACAAAATCCTCAATAACACATTCAACTTTAGGCAAACTCTCCAGATCAGAATAGGTCTTAACGATCTTAACACCCATACCGTCATAACCAAACTGGGCACTTTTCCAAACAAATGGAAAATTAAGTGTTTCGTGCTTAATTGCGGTCAATATCTCTTCTTTATAGGCAAATCGCGAAAAAGGCACAGTAGGCAGATTATGATCAATATAAAACAATTTCTGTTTGATCTTATTTTGAATGGTCCTTATGGTTTTTGATTGAGGATATACTTTTACACCTTTTTTTTCCAGCGCTTCCAACGCATCAACATTCACATTTTCTATTTCAATAGTCAGTACATCAACCTGTTTGCCGAAATTGAAAACTGTATTATAATCCAACAAATCACCTTTAAAAAACTCATTACATGCAATTTTACATGGTGCATCATCATTGGCATCTAGAACACAGGTATAAATATCAAATTTTCTGGTTTCATTGAGAAGCATTTTCCCTAATTGTCCACCACCTAGAATGCCGAGTTTGAAATTGGATGAGAAGTAGTTCATTAAGTTAATTCTGGCTTAATCTATATCATTTCCCACAAAAATACATTTAAAAATTAAACTAACTTAGAAAAAGGTAAATCAAAAATCGCAATTCGATATTCAATTGATTATCTTTGCACTTCTTAAAAAGAATTAAAATTGATTAAGCTTCACGATCTATATTTTAAACCATTTATTTCTGCCGAAAAAATAGATGAGGCAGTTCAGGAAATGGCAGATCAAATATCCCTGGACCTGGGGGATGAGATTCCCGTATTTGTAGGTATTCTAAATGGGTCGTTTATGTTTGTAAGCGATTTTGTCAAGAAATATCCAAAACCTTGCGAAGTGACCTTTATTAAGTTGGCATCTTATGAAGGTGTAAAATCTACTGAGGACATTCAAAGACTTATAGGCTTGACACAGGATCTTACAGGAAGGGAAGTTGTTATTTTAGAGGATATCATTGATTCCGGAAATACCTTGGAAGAAGTGCACCGGATCTTTGAAAATGAAAAGGTCAAATCCTTAAAGGTAGCAACACTTTTTTATAAGCCAGAAGCATATAATAAGGACTATAAATTACATTATATAGGTATAAAAATTCCTAATAAATTTATTGTCGGATATGGTTTGGACTACAATGGATTGGGAAGAGATCTACCGGAAGTTTATCAACTAAAATCAGAAGAACCTATGACAAACTTAGTACTCTTTGGCCCTCCGGGAGCAGGAAAAGGAACTCAAGCAGATTTTTTAAAGGAAAAGTACAATTTGGTGCATATTTCTACAGGTGATGTCTTTCGATATAATATCAAGAACAGAACAGCCTTAGGAATGCTTGCTAAATCATTTATGGATAAGGGAGATCTGGTTCCTGACAAAGTAACGATTGATATGTTGAACGCTGAGGTCGAAAAAAATTCAGGTGCCAACGGATTCATTTTTGATGGTTTCCCAAGAACAAATGCTCAGGCCGAAGCTTTAGATAAATTAATGGAAAGCAAGGACTCTCAAATTAATGCTATGATCGCATTAGAAGTGGAAGATGAAGTTTTAGTTAAACGTCTTCTGAAAAGAGGTGAAACAAGCGGTCGACCAGATGATGCCGATGAACATATTATAAGAAACAGAATAAAAGCATACTACTCAAAAACAGCTATTCTAAAGGACTACTATTCTTCTCAAAATAAATATTTTGGGGTAAATGGTGTTGGCAGTATTGAAGAGATTACCAAGCGCTTAAGCTCCGTAATAGATAATTTATAGAATCTTCCAAAGAGTTTGAACTTTAAAACTTTAAACTTATAAACTTTAAACTCAAGAAATGACTGAAGGGAACTTCGTTGACTACGTAAAAGTACATGTTGCTTCCGGGAATGGAGGTAAAGGGTCTGCGCATTTACATAGAGAAAAATATGTTGAAAAAGGTGGTCCGGATGGAGGCGATGGTGGTCGTGGTGGTCACATTATAATAAGAGGTGATTCAAATTATTGGACTCTTTATCACCTAAAATTCAAAAGACATTTTAAGGCTGGTCATGGAGAGCATGGCAGTAAGAGCAGAAGCACAGGTGCTGATGGAAAAGACATTTATATTGACGTTCCTTTAGGAACCGTAGTAAGAGATCCGGAAACAAATGAATTAATATTTGAAATCACCGAAAATGGTGAAGAAAAGATCATTTGTGAAGGAGGAATGGGTGGAAGAGGAAACTGGCATTTTAAAACCCCAACAAATCAAACGCCTCGTTATGCTCAACCAGGAATACCATATCAAGAAAGAGATATAACCTTAGAATTAAAAATTTTGGCCGATGTTGGCCTTGTTGGATTTCCAAATGCAGGAAAATCAACCTTGCTATCTGTAATGACATCGGCTAAACCAAAGATAGCTGATTATGAATTTACAACCTTAAAGCCCAATTTAGGTATTGTTGAATATCGTGATTTTCAATCCTTTGTAATGGCAGATATTCCCGGAATTATTGAAGGTGCTGCAGAAGGAAAAGGTTTAGGCTATTATTTTTTACGACACATTGAACGAAATTCTGTTTTATTCTTTTTAATTCCTGCTGATGCTGATGATATTAAAAAACAATACGATATTCTGCTGGATGAATTACGTCGATACAATCCGGAGATGTTGGATAAAGAAAGACTTGATTGCGATTTCCAAAAGCGACCTGTTGGATGACGAATTGAAAGCCGAACTCAAAATAGAATTGGACAATACCTTGCCAATTGATTACTTATTTATTTCTTCAGTAGCTCAACAAGGGATAACCGAACTCAAAGATAAATTGTGGCATTTGCTTAATAATTAATTATTGGAATAATTTTTGATGATTGAAGACTAAGAGAACGAGAAAATGAGATCAAAAATAGCCTTAATTCTGATAATACTAGCTTCTTCATGTGCACCAATCTATGTAAACTATGATTACGAGAAAAGTGTTGATTTTAGTCAATATAGAACCTACAATTATTATTCCAATATAGAAACTGGTTTAAGTGAACTGGATTCTAATCGCCTGATGACAATTTTGGATGCCGAAATGAAGACCAGGGGATTTAGTTTGTCGGAAACACCAGATTTCTATGTCAATATCAAAAGTCAGCAGTTTCAGGGTGTTCAACAAAGTTCGGTTGGTGTTGGTATTGGAAGTACTGGACGAAATTTTGGTGGCGGTCTATCCATGGGTATTCCAATTGGTCAAAGCAATATAAACAGAGAAATTATCATAGATTTCGTTGATGAAAGTAAAATAGGTTTGTTTTGGCAAGCTATAACAGAGACCAATTACAATCCAAAATCTTCTCCTGAAAGAAGAGAGGAACGATTTAGAGCTTTAGTTCAAAAAGTTTTGAACGGCTATCCACCTAGAGGATAATAGCAATTTCTTCAATTTCATATCTGATAAATCTTCGGTTTAAGTGTCTGGTTTTGTAACTTTGGGTAAACTCAAAAAACAAGAACGATGAATACACTCAACAATAAAGTTGCGCTCATTACCGGTGGTACTAAAGGCATAGGATTTGGTATTGCACAATCATTAATGGAACAAGGTATTAATGTGGCAATAACCGGCAGGAATGTCTCATCTGCTCTTGCCTCTGCAAAAAAATTAAATGACCAATCTAACACAAATGCCAAAGCTATCGGCATAAAAGCAGATGTCCGATCCATCGAGAGTCAAAAACAAGCTGTTAAAGAGGTTTTAAAGAATTTCAATCAATTGGATTTTGTCATTGCTAATGCAGGATTAGGTCATTTTGGAAGTATAGAAGATCTTACTTCCGATCAATGGAATGAAGTTATTGATACCAATCTAACGGGTGTTTTTAATTCTATAAAAGCAAGTGTCGACGAACTAAAAAAATCTAAAGGATATTTTATAACTATTTCCAGTTTAGCAGGTACAAATTTTTTTGCAGGAGGTTCTGCTTATAATGCCAGTAAATTTGGAGTTACCGGATTTACACAAGCTGTGATGTTAGATTTACGCCAATATGGAATTAAGGTAAGTACGATTATGCCTGGGTCGGTATCTACATACTTTAATGCAAACGAGCCGGGTGATAAAGATGCCTGGAAAATTCAGATAGAAGATATCGGTGAATTGGTAGTTGATCTATTAAAAATGAATCCAAGAACTTTGCCTAGTAAAATTGAGGTACGGCCTACCACACCACCTAGTAAATAAAAATAAAGACTTTAATGCGAAGCCTATTTATATTAGTTTACCGTAATTCTAACACCTTCGCTTTGACTGCTAAATTCCGGCGCATACATGCTTTGTATGGTTGTAATTCCGTTGCTCATGTTTCCAGCATTGTTTACTCGTAAGTCGTATTCAAATACATGAACTCCTTTTGGTAAATAGTCAAAAAAGAAGTTGGTAGAAGCATCTTTGGTGCTTTCATAATAACCCAAACCATCCTGCCATTTGTATTGGGATAAAACATTAATTGGTTCCAATCCTGACGCTCTCATATCTTTCATATGCACAAATTCCATAGGCTCGGTCACTTCTTAATTCAATTCGCACTCTTACCAGATCACCAACATTTAATTTGGTGGAATCAGTAACTTCAGATAATTCTTCACCTAAATCGGTGTTTGTTTTAAGGAAGAGTTTTTTCTTCAATTTAAGAGGTGTTTCAGCAGAAGTTATTTTATCCAGATCCTCAAAATATTGCCAGTATAAACTTCCCCAGGCAATGCCTTTTCCTTTTTTAGTGATTTTCACATCAGCCATTTCAGGTTTAATTTCATCAGTTTTCCAGGAGGTTTTGTAATAACCTGTTCCGGCTTCAACTTTTACATTTTCAAGTTTTAAAGGCGAAATAGGTTCATTACCTATTACTACATCAACCATGTCAGTTACACTTAACCAATCACTTCCTTGAAGTAATAATGCATACACAGCTTCTGTTGTGGCTTTGGTGGTTTTCCAGCGGTTTGTTTGCTTGTTCTTTAATAGCCATATTTTTAGGTTATCAATATCGTTGAGATTTCTCGTCGCACTTTCGAGCTCTGTCGAAATGACATTGCCTACTTCTGAAAATACTTCAATCATAAGAGCTTGAGTTTCAATAGGCGCCTGATACCAATACCATGAATTGGTATTTGCTTTCCAGTACATTCCTAATTCTTCGGAAGTGATGCTGTTTTCTTTTAAAGATTTCAAAATTTTTGCTGAAGTTGATTTGTCATCCATTCTGTCAACCACTAAAGCCATCAATCCTTTGGCATATAAGCTGCGGCTCAACCAATATTTTTTGATTTGAGTATGATAATAAGCTGTTGATTTCTTCAACTTCTTTCGATTTTTTAATTTCCGGATAAAAGCTTCGCATGTACAAATAATGCAATTGCGTGTAGCTTAAATGATCTTTGCTTAAATCGACATCTTTATTGTATTTTCTTATGTCTTTGTATTCCTGAACAAATTCAGCATCTAAATAATTGATTGCTCTTTGAACCATTTGTGATTCATCTGAAAAATCAACCTCAAGATGTTTTAAATGGCCAAATCCGGTTATAATATGTTGTGTGATGTATCGGTTTGCTCGTCCACCATTAAACCAGGACCAGGCTCCATTTGGCATCTGTCCTTGTCTTAATTTACGAATTGCCGATTGCAACTCATTATTCATTTTGTTGAGGTCGAACAACAAAGCAATGCGTTTCTTTTGTTCTGTTTCACTTTGTGCATCACGCAACCAAGGTGTTTCCTGAATTAAAATGGATTTCAATTCCTGATTCTTTTCCAAGTTACTCAACAAGGCATCTGTATTTTTCCACTGATTGAACACTTCCTGAATTCTCGGATTGGAATTCGCAATATGACTTGCCAAGGCATTAGCATAATATCTTGAAAAGATCTGCTCATTGCATTCGTGCGGGAATTCCATTAAATAAGGCAATGCCTGAACAGCATACCAGGCAGGATTGCTTGTCATTTCTAAAGTAAGGTTGTGATGTTTGAGCGTAGTCGAAGACACATTTTTTAACTTATCTAAAGTGAATGTTTTAGTTTCATTGCTTCGAATCCACATTGGCAAGGTTTCGGTCACCAGCATTCTGTTGGTTAAAACAGGTAAGACATTTTGTTCACCATCACTAAAATCGCCTGCTTTTGCAATGATTTTATATTGCACTGCTTGCACATCATCTGGAATGGATAAATTCCATGAAACTTGAGTATTTCCTTTGGCGTCAACATTAAATCCCACTCTGTCAGTTCCTGACATCTCTCCCGAAGGGAGAGAATTACTCGAACTAATTATTAACTTTTTGGAAATGTCCTTTCCAGTTAAGGCATCAAACAATTGTAAAACAGCTTCTCCAGATAAATCCTTATCAGAGATATTAGCAATCTTAGCTACTGATGGTTATCTGGTCACCTTGACGTAAAAAACGAGGCGCATTAGGTATAACCATGAGTTCTTTTTGAGTAACTGCCTCTAAAGTTGAGGTTTTGCTTTCAAGTGTCTTAGTATGAGCCAATAATTGTAATTTCCACTTGGTTAAGGCTTCTGGAGTTGTAAAACTGAAACTCACATTGCCTTCTTTATCTGTTTGTAATTGCGGAAAGAAAAAGGCAGTTTCCTGAAGGTTTTTACGAATTTGGATACCATCAGTATCCATATTTATCTTCTTTTTGTTCCCTTTGATAACCTTCAGAATTCTTGGCAAATGGCACGTCTACATCTTCAGACTGTTTCATTTTTTTCACTATAACCAATCATAACAACTTCATCGCCATCTTGGACTATCTGAATAGCCTCAGGTTGAGCCATTGGCGGGTTCTTCAGCATAACACCAGATGCCAATCCTCTAATTCTAATATTTCCATATCCAAAATGCAATCCAAACCAATTCAATTGGTCATAGCCTTGTTGTGGATAGCTTCTGTAATTATTTGTTTGGTTGTAGATTCTGAATCCTCCTTGTCCAAAGCTGTTTCCAGCATTTTTATTATTTCTGGAATAATAAATAGGCTTGTTTATTGGATTAAAATTCCAGCTATGAGGCTTGAATTGGTCTAAAGACGCATCGTACATACTTGCTAAAATTTCAGCACTTACTTTATCACTTTTTGGGCCTTTTATTTTAAAACTCCAGGTTTCATCTGTTCCTGGTTGTAGTTTGTCTCTAAAAGTTAGTGTTTCAATCTCCAATTCGGTTTTAGGATAGGGCACATCAATTGGAGATGTTCCAGATTGAAAACTGTTAAATACAGCAAAACTATAGTGTACTGCAAATCCACCAATATCTTCAGTACTTACAGGAATCTTGATTGTTTTTTTATTGTTATTAAGGTTGAATTTGTAACTGTTAATTATTTTATGATCTTTCTCAACCTCCACAAATACAGTAATATTGTTTGCAGCAGATGCAATGCTTAACTCAACTGTTTCGTCAGGTAGATATTCAGATTTTTTATGAGTAATACTAAACAATTGTTTGTCTGCCAGAACATCATCTGTTTCACTGTATAAGGTTGTTCTGGTTTCATCTTTTACCAACTGACCAAATTTATCTTTACTTTCCAGTTGAATTATATATTGCCCGGATTCCCATTTTTTAATGTTTCCAATTTCTAATTCTTTGGATTTGTTGGTATCAAATTTTTCAGAGAACATCAGGTCTCCTTTTTTCCAGTTCTTACTGTCATCTTCATCATTATAAGCATCATGTGGAAATAACTTATTGAATTCACTTTCAGAAAATTCCTGATAATCCGGAGCAGACCAAGGACGAGGTCTTAACACCTTATTTGGTGCTTGTAATTTGTAAATATTCATCATACCTTTAGCTGGTGCAAATTCACCATTCAGGTTTTTGGTATCGATAGTCAGTTTGTGGTCTTTCTTTGTTTTATCCAATTTTCCATCAATAGAAATATTAGCAATTAAAGCATGATAACCAACATTAACAATGGTTGTTGCACTTCTGGTTTCACCATTTAAATCGGTTACATCGGCAATGACTTCATAATTAAAAACAGGTAAGGATGTTTTATCAACACTTTCGTCTGGTATTGCTTTAAAAGTAATTTCAAATTCACCTTTATCATTAGTAGTGGATTCTCCATGAGCTATTTCCTGTGGTTCGCTTGTAAACCAGGTACGATACCAATAATACCAACGTGGATATTGTACTTTTCTGTGGACTCTGTAAACCACCTTGGCGTCAGTAATATTGCTACCGGCAAAAGCAAGTGCTTCTCCTTTTACAGTGACGCTGTCGTTGACTTTAAAGGTTTCTGTTATTGGATTGAATTTGGCTTCAAACTTAGGACGTTTGTATTCTTCCACAGAGAAGTAAGTTCTGGTATCTATATCGATACCACCAGATTCAGCATCAAATTCGATATGATACTGACCGGTTAAACCATCATTTGGTAAAATAAATTCACCGGCAATGGATCCAAATTCATTGGTTTTAAATTCTAATTCTTTTACTTCTTCGTGATTAACATTGTAAAGAACAGCATATACTAATTCATTATCTAAAACTTTAGATTTTCCTTCTGAAGTTTGCATTGCAATCCCTTTAAAATAAACCGTTTGTCCAGGTCTGTAAATGCTTCTGTCTGTAAATAGGAAGCCTTTATATGTGTCTTTGTCTTTAAGTTCTTTATGATATGTTTGTTGATATAGTAATCGCCAAAATATGCTTTCTGATTGTTGTGAGTCACTTCAACCTCTTACATTGGTCAATCTGCTATTATCTTTCTTAATGATAACTTTTCCATTACTCTCAGTAACCAGATTTTTGGTTTCAAAACTGTCTCTGTAATTTTTTTGATAACTGATTTTTACTTTGGCTTCAACTATAGGTGAACCATTGTTTCGGTCGATTATTTGATAGGTGTTTTTATCATTTTCAGCTTGTTCAACCAAGGCAAAATTGGTTACCTGTATGGTTTTAAAGGCATTAATAGAACTGTCCTTTGCTTGAGAATGAATTAGATAAATTCCATTGTCAATTTTGGAAATAAGACTTCGGTGGTATGATTTTGATAATCTTTTTCATCACGTAAATTACTTTGCCAATGTGTTGTAACATCTAATTCTTTGATAAATTTTAATTTTTCATTTTCACGATGTGTTCCATTGAATTGGTCAAATTGGCTTTTGGTTAATTTATAAACCTTAAAATCAAGCTGATTCAGGTTTTTATAGCTTACCAAAATCCTTGAGTGCTTCTGAATTGGCAAGAAGTTTTCAGCAGTAAGTTGTAGTTGTTCTTGAAGAATTTGTTCTTTTAAGAACGACACATTTTTCGGCACCTTTACTTTTTGGGAATTGTTCAATGACTGAATTACAAAGTTCATAGGCTTCTTTAGTTTTCCAACGTACATCTTCATTGGTTTTCGGATTGTATTGTAAACCTTGTTGGTGATAAATGGAAGCAATCTCAAAATTGTATAATCCTGAAATATCAGAAGATTTATTTTGCTCAACTTCATTTTTTAAAGCTTTTAAAAGAATAGTATCCTTATCATTAAAAGTTGCATGTTGCTTTAACAAACAGTAAGCGTTCAATATTTACATCTGCTAAAGCTGCAAGCATCCTTATCTTTTAAATGAAATTGAATGAGATCCTGATAGATCTTCAATGCATTCAATTGTAAGGAAGTAGAATCTTTCGAATCAATTTTCAACCTAGAAAATGTATTAGCATCAGTTAAGAATTCCGGATTGTCAATCTCGAATTTATAGGCTGGTTTTGTGATGCTTGTTTCATTGGTTTTATAAAAATCCAATGCGTTATGATTCAAAAAATCATATAAAGTTGGTCTGTAAAGTTTTGAATCTTTTTGAGTATTTAAAATGTCATCAAAAGCACTTAAATTTTGTTGTTGCAGCAGTAATCCACTTTGTAAGGAATGCTGAAAATACAGATGGACTTCATCAAATAAGGTTTGCAGATCCCAGGTTCTGAAATCATCAGAGTCTACTTTCTCTTCTGTATTGGTTCGGTTATAAAATTTATATCTGTTTTGTTGGAAATATTGCCAATATAAATTAGCCAACACACTTTCCAGAATGTTTTTGGTAGGGAATTCACTATTAGCAATGCCCTCTTTAAAGTCATTTATAATGCTCAATTGGGCATCCTCTTCAAGTGTTAAAGCATATTTGCTTTTGTACATTAATGTCTTTACTATTTGAGGTGAATTGTTATCTGCTTTGGCTTTTGCAGAAATATCTTGAACCACTTTTAAAGCCGATTTTGGCAGACCATCATTTTCAAATTTTTCAACGTCTTTCCAGAGTTTGGAGTAGTTATTGTAGTCAGGATCTTGAGCTAAGGTCATATTGGTAAGTAAAATGATGGTTAAAAGGGAAATGAGTTTTTTCATTTGTAAATGATTTATACTCTAATATTTTTGAAATTAGTGCGTTATTATATTCTGAATAAAGTTAAACGCTTTTATTGAGTAATTCAATCATAGAATATCAAAAAGAATACCAAAAGAATCGATATTTAAAATTATAATTATTTTAGATTTGCATTCCTAAGGATTAAAAAAAAAGTGAAACGAGTATTATACTTTATATTATGTTTTTCAAGTTTTTCAATGGCACAAAGTAGCTTTGAAGAAGCCAGATCATTATTTTTGAATAATGATTTTAACGCAGCAGAAACTTTATTTATTACTCATCTTGCTAACAACCCTAAGGATTTAAAAACAATTGAATATTTGGGAGACATTGCAGGTCATCAAAAAGACTGGGATAAGGCAATTGACTATTACAAAATACTTGTTGAAACAAATCAAGATAAAGCCAACTACCATTATAAATATGGAGGCGTTTTGGGAATGAAGGCTGTGAAATCCAATAAGTTTAAAGCTTTAACGATGATTGGCGATATAAAGAATTCTTTTCTTACAGCTGCCAAATTAGACCCAAATCATATTGAAGTACGCTGGGCTTTAGTTGAGTTTTACATGCAGTTACCGGGAATTATTGGAGGTAGCGAAAAAAAAGCAATAGAATATGCAGATCAACTTGAAAAATTATCTGCAGTAGATGGTCATTTAGCTAAGGGTTATATAGCCGAATATAGCAATAGACCCAAAGATGCTGAAATGTATTATAAAAAAGCTGTTAATATAGGAGGTTCTATTACCTGTTATCAGAAGCTTACAGACCTTTATGAGAATACTACTAAAGAACCGGAAAAAGCTATTGCAAATATAGAAGAAGCGCAAAGTAAACATCAGCGTAATTCGTTGCATTATCAATTAGGAAAGGTCAGTGCACAATATAATGCCCAGCTTGATAAAGGTATTGGGTGTCTGGAAAAGTATATTGCAAATTATTCGGTAAACGACGGTGTTCCAAAATCATGGGCATATTATCGTTTGGCTCAAATCTACAAGCATAAAGGCAACAAGGATCAGGCCATGAAATATATTGATCTGGCCTTAACTGAAACCGATTTGAAACCTTTTAAAACTGAAAAAGAAGCTATTTTAAACATGTAATTTGGGGGCGTTCCCTGTTCCTGAAACAAGTTCAGGATGCACAGGTCGCGCTTTCACAAGTCGCTTTTTTGTTTAGAAGGTAATGCTCAGTTTGAAATGCTCGAGGTGACAAAAAGAGCTCCAACAATTGCTCAATCGCTAACGCAAACCAACAAAGTTAAAACTTCAAGTTTCGTTTTTCCAACTTCGAACAATATTTATTTGGAATTTGGGTTTTGTAGTTTGATATTTGTTTTATGAACGTACATTTTATCGCAATTGGCGGTGCTGCAATGCACAATTTGGCCATCGCCCTGCACAATAAAGGGTATCACGTTACCGGAAGTGATGATACTATTTTTGACCCATCAAGATCTCGATTAGAAGCTAAAGGATTATTGCCTGAATACCTATGGTTGGTTTCCGGAAAAGATCACTGAAAATCTGGATGCCATTGTATTAGGCATGCACGCCAAAGCAGATAATCCGGAGTTATTGAAAGCACAGAAATTAGGTCTTAAGATATATAGTTATCCTGAGTTTTTGTACGAACAATCTAAAAACAAAACACGAGTTGTAATTGGCGGAAGCCATGGAAAAACAACCATTACTTCTATGATCTTACACGTCATGCATTATCATAACAGAGATGTCGATTATATGGTAGGCGCGCAGTTAGAAGGCTTTGATGTTATGGTAAAACTAACCGAGGGCAACGATTTTATCGTGCTTGAAGGTGACGAATACTTAAGTTCACCAATAGACAGACGACCAAAATTTCATCTTTACAAACCAAATATTGCTTTATTGAGTGGAATTGCCTGGGATCATATCAATGTGTTTCCGACTTATGAAGGTTATGTAGAACAGTTCAGCATTTTTGTAGATAGTATTGTTAAAGGAGGAAGCATCACTTATAACGAAGAAGATGGAGAAGTGAAACGAGTGGTAGAAGCAAGCGAAAATACTATTCGCAAATTACCGTATCAAACTCCTGAATATACAGTTGAAAATGGACAAACCTTTTTGGAAACTCCTGAAGGACCATTACCTATTGAAGTATTCGGAAAGCATAACTTAAATAATCTGGCAGGAGCCAAATGGATTTGTCAGCATATGGGAATTGATGAAGACGATTTCTACGAAGCCATTGCTACTTTTAAAGGAGCCAGCAAACGATTAGAAAAAATTGCAGAAAGCAAAAACAGTGTCGCTTATAAAGATTTTGCGCATTCACCGAGTAAGGTAGAAGCTACTACACAAGCGGTGAAAGAACAATACCAGAACAGAACCTTGGTAGCCTGTTTAGAATTGCACACATACAGTAGTTTAAACGCTGAATTCTTAAAAGAATATAAAGGCGCTTTGGATTTAGCAGATGTAGCTGTTGTTTTTTATTCGCCTCATGCAGTTGAGATCAAAAAATTAGAAGAAGTCACTCACGAACAAATAGCCAATGCATTTCAGCGTGATGATTTGATTATTTACACCAATCCAGACGATTTTAAACAATTTTTATTCTCTCAGAACTATGATAACAAAGTTTTGTTGTTAATGAGTTCTGGAAATTATGGAGGTTTGGATTTTGAGGAGGTGACAAAATTGATAGGTTAATTTTGTTATGCTGAAATTGTTTTAGAATCTAATCCTTTCAGTTGGATTCCTCTTCACTTGATGATTCTTGAACAGGTGCTGGAAAGTAATTCTTTGTGTTATTATCAATTACACTTTTCAGGTTTTTTAAGTTCTCTTCTTCTTGTGCTTTCATTGATTTTGTCATAAAAGATAGAATGGATTTAGCCATAACACCATTTCCCGTTGTTTCAGATTTAGACAGGATACGAGTTTTGCCATCTTCGTCTGTTAGATTCATTTCATAATCCATATTCATGAAATCCATAGTAAAAGTCATGGCAATATGTTCATTTGGTTTAATTGCTGTAATAGTTTCTTCCATTACCATTTCTTGGCCATTTTCTTCAAAATAAATTTTGGATACAGCACCAACTGTGTTTTCTGTACCACTAACCAGTTCCATTTTTTTAATTCCTATTAACCATTCTGATACTCTTGATTCATCAGACATTATAGCCCAAGTTTCCTTGACAGGCTTATTCACAATAACCTCAGATTCATAAGAAATTACTGGAGTTAAAAATCCTTTGCCAAAAAATATTATAGCAAGCAATGCAATAATTATAAGGAGGTATTTTAAATATTTCATAATGTTAAACTAAGTTAGCCAAATTTTCTTACAAAGTCAACAAATACCCTCCAATCGCTCCACCCAAAACAATAAAAGCACTATTTAGTTTTTTAAAATAGAAAACGCTAATTAAACTAATTATAGCTATTGTAATCGTCCGCCAATCGGTTAAGGTGTCTTTTCCCATTTCTATACAAACTGCCAATATTAAGGCAACTGCTGCCACATTTACAGCATCTAAGAAAGTACCAATAAGTTTAGATTGTCTCATTTTTGGGATTAGAGGATTTAATATCAAAACAAATAAAAATGAAGGAAGAAATATGCCAATGGTTGCAGCTAAAGCGCCAGAAATTCCATTCATTTGCCAACCTATAAATGTTGCTGTCGAAAGCACAGGGCCAGGAGTAAACTGTCCAACTGCAACTGCATCTATAAGTTCCTGTCTTGTAAGCCACCCATTGCTCACCAATTCCGAATCAAGAAACGCAAATAAAACATAACCACTACCATACAAAACAGCACCAACTTTTAGAAAGGTCAGAAATATTTTCAGGCTCCCAATTTTTATAGGGTCTACGATTTGAAATAATAACAATGGGATGAAGGTGTTTAGGTTTGTAATTTTCTTTTTAAAAAAATAGATCAACAGACCAACCAACCCACAACCAAAAAGAACTATTATTTCGTTAACGCCAAGAAGACAAACAACTATAGTCACTATTCCTAAAATTGCTAGTTCTACATTTTTTACTGCTTTTTTACCAAGTCTGTATGCAGCCATAATTATTATAGAGATAACGGCTGGTTTTATTCCGTAAATAAAGGGTTCAACTTCCGGTAATTGTCCGTATTGTTGATATAACCATGCAAAAACAGCTGTTATAACGACGGCCGGAAATATAAAAGAAATGCCGGCTACGAACAAGCCTTTCCATCCTGCTCTTTCGTGTCCACAATGCATAGTCATTTCGGTGGAATTAGGGCCGGGAATTAAATTGGTAGCGCCAATTAGATCCAGAAAGTGTTCGTGGGTCATCCACTTTCTTTTTTTTACCACTTCGTCCTCCATCATGGCAATATGGGCAGCAGGACCACCAAAGGATATGCAACCCAATTTAAAAAACAATTGAGCTATTTCTTTAAGTTTATTTTTTTCTGACATGTGAATTCAATTGTATACCGTCAATTAAAAAAAGTCACATTTAAAATGCCTCAATACATTGCTAATTTGCTCTACTAAATTCAGGTTATTTCAAAAGATTATAATTTGATGAGGTTTAAGGATTGTTTAAACTAATTTACTTGAGTTTTTCATTAAAGAAACTTATAGTTCGCTTCCAGGAAAGATCAGCTGCTTTTTTATCAAATCGCGGTGTTGTATTGTTATGAAAACCATGATTCACTTTAGGATACATAAAAGCTTCATAAGCAATATTATTAGCTTTAAGTACCTCTTCAAAAGCAGGCCAGCCGGCATTCACTCTTGTGTCTAATTCGGCATATTGTAAAAGTAATGGTGCTTTAATTTGTGCAGCATCTTCATCAGAAGGTTGCCTTCCATAATACGGTACAGCTGCTCCCAGTTCCGGAATTCTAACGGCCATCATATTCGAGATCCAGCCACCAAAACAAAATCCAACCACACCAATTTTACCATTACAATCTTCATGAGATTTAAGATACTCATAGGCTGCGATAAAATCTTCAAGCATTTCATTTCTGTCACGTTGTTTTTGTAAAGCTCTGCCATCATCATCATTTCCGGGATAACCTCCTAGTGGAGTTAAAGCATCCGGTGCTAAACTTATAAAACCTTCAACAGCGGTCCTTCTGCCAACATCTTCTATATAAGGATTAAGACCTCGGTTTTCATGTACAACAACAATTCCCGGTAATTTGGTTTTAAGACCTTTAGGTTTAGATAACAGGCCTTTTATTTTACCACCACCTTTTGGTGAATCATAAGTGATGTAATCAGAATCTATTCTGGGATCGTCCTGTTGTACCAATTTGGTGTCCTTATAGTTTGGAGACATAAAGCTCAATAGGGAAGGAACTGTTAATCCGCCAACTGCATACAGAGATAGTCTTTCTATAAATTGTCTTCGTTCCAATTTATTATGGGCATAATCGTCGTATAAGTCAAATACATCTTGACTAATATCTTCTTTTTTTATTTTTTTCATAGTAACTAATTTAATGATTTTTAGAAAACCTTATTTAAAAATTTCGCAATACTTTTTTGATTAGCTCTAATCAATTCGGCTTTTGCATTTTCAATATCACTCGGTTTTTTATCTTGGGAAAGCTTGAATTTACCTTCCCAGCTGGTTATGGTAATCTCGAACATTTTAATATAATCAAGATTTTTGTCTAATCTTGGATTATCAGGCTCAAGAATATATTTGTGATCTGGAGCTTCTAAAAATTCAGTCATTTTTATTAGGGATTCTTTTAAAGCTTCTTTACTATCGATTTTTTTGACCTGCCCTTTTAAATGCACTTTTATATAGTTCCAGGTTGGCAGTTGTGTTGTACCATAAATACTCGGTGATATATAACATTGCGGGCCTGTGAAAAGGATGGATATTGGGTTGTTATCTTTCAATAATTCAGCTTGAGGATTGAATTTATCAATGTGTCCAATTAGTTTTCCATCTTCCCTGTATATTAAAGGTAAATGTGTGATAAAGGGTTTATTATCCTTTACGGAAATAACTGTAGCCAAAGGATAAGTTTTAATTACTTCAACCATATGACCTTTATCATTGTCCTGATGATGTTTTGGTGGATAATTCAATTTGATTTACGATTTACGATTTTTGATTGATCAATTTACAAATTTTATAATTCCTTTGCCTATTAATTATTTTGTGGTATTGTTATAGGGAATCTACTTTTCCATTTTCTTCAAATATGAATAAATTAAAAACGAAAAAATTATGTAGATTTATCAAATGTCTGAAAAACCATCTTCCTTTTCAATAAAAAACTGGTCCCAAGATGACCAACCTAGAGAAAAACTGCTCTACAAAGGGAAATCTGCATTAAGTGATGCGGAGTTGGTTGCCATATTAATTGGTTCTGGTAACAAAGATGAAAGTGCAGTCGCTTTATGCAAACGCATATTGGCAAGTGTGGATAATAATTTGAGTGAATTGGGTAAACTATCTATTAAACAATTAATAGAATTTAAAGGTATTGGAGAAGCAAAAGCAATAACAATTGCTGCTGCCATGGAACTTGGGAGACGCAGAAGAGGAGAGGAAGCATTGGAAAAAAAGAAGATTACATCCAGCGCATCAGTTTTTGAGCTTATGCAACCTATTATTGGTGAATTGCAGCATGAAGAATTCTGGATCATCTATTTAAACAATTCCAATAAAGTACTTCAAAAGAATCAGTTAAGTAAAGGCGGGATCACAGGTACTTTGGTTGATGTGCGCCTGGTTTTAAAAAGTGCCTTGGAACTTGGTGCTACAGGTATAATTTTAGCCCATAATCATCCATCAGGAACCTTAAAACCAAGTACAGCTGATAAGCAATTAACCCAAAAACTAAAAGCTGCAGCAGACAGTTTAGACATTAAAGTATTGGATCATTTAATTGTAACCGAAAAAGCCTATTTTAGTTTTGCGGATGAATTGTTATTGTGAAAGCACTAAAAATCATAAGACAAAAATCTGCTTTAAGCATTAGGAATTTGGTATTTTAGCATTTGGAATTTGCGATAGATTATGCTTTTAGTTTACTCACATAAAATAACACCAAGATTAAAGTACATTTTCAAACATATTTGTACCAGAATTCTAGGTATTCCAGTCATATTTACTGCAAAAGTCGAGGATTTTATAGCACATAAAAGCCTTAAGATGTCTTATACTAATCAACCTCTTGCTAATGAATTTTATATAAGAAGTCATAAGATATTATTTGAACAAGGTCTGTCTGACATAGAAATTCATGTACAGGATTGGGAAGAAACAAAAGGCTTTTTTTCAACCAATGATAAAAGTTTTGTACCATATGATATTTTTGCGGCTTCATTTTATTTGATCAGTCGGTATGAAGAATATTTGCCTCATGTCAAGGATGAATACGGACGCTATGTTGCTACGGAAAGTGTTGCTTACAATAACGGATTTTTAAATCAGCCTGTTGTAGACATTTGGGCTTATAAATTTAGATCTGCTTTGCAAAATAAATTTCCTGAATTTCAATTCCCCGACAGAAAATATAATATTCAACCCATCATAGATGTCCCTATTTCTCATAATTATAAACTTAAGGGAATTATGAGAACTATTGGCGGAACCATAAGAGACCTGTTTACTTTTAAATTTACTCATCTGTATGAACGTTATGCTGTTTTGTTTGGCCTTGTAAAAGATCCTTATAACACATTCAGATATATTATCAATAAACAAAAGAGTCTGAAAACCAAGTTTATTGTCTTCTTTTTAATAGCCGATTATTCCACCTATGACAAAAATATTAACATTAATAAACGTGAATTTCAAAGTCTTATAAAATCTGTGGCAGATTATTGTTATGTTGGATTAAAAGCTTCATATTTTGCAGTGGAAGACGAATTGCTTTTAAAGAAGGAAAAGACAACCATGGAGTCCATTATAAACACAGATCTAAAGGTAACACGGTTCTCACATAATAAATTTAACTTACCGGAATCTTACAGGCATCTGATCGATCTTGAAATAGCTGAAGATTATTCCATGGGTTATTTGAATACCATAGGTTTTAGGGCGGGTACCTGCACACCTTTTTTGTTTTATGATCTGGATTATGAGATACAAACCCCTCTTAAAGTATGTCCCTTTCAGGTCATTGATTTTGCCTTATTAAGATCGGTCTCTCTTTTAGATAAAAAACAGGAATTATTAAAAATTATAGATGAAGTGAAAAAAGTAGATGGTACATTTACACCTATTTTCCATAATTACACGTTTAGTAATGACATCAGATGGAAAGGATTTAAAGAATTGTTCAATTTAATATTAGATTGGAAAGATGAAGTTAACTAATATAAAAGATGTTTTTTTTGATCTTGATCATACCCTTTGGGATTTTGACAGGAATTCTGCTTTGACCTTTGATAAAATATTTAAGCATAACAATATTGATATTGATTTAAAGCGTTTTTTAACTGTTTACGAGCCTTTAAACCTAAATTACTGGAAACTTTACCGGGAAGAAAAAGTTGATAAGGAAAGTTTAAGGTATGGTCGTCTATCTGATACTTTTAAGACGTTGAACTTATCGGTCACCGATGAGGTTATTCATCAATTATCAGAGGATTACATTACTAATTTAACCTCGTTTAATCATTTGTTTGAAAGTACATTAGAGATTTTGGATTACTTAAAACCAAATTACAGATTGCATATAATTACAAATGGGTTCAAGGAAGTACAATCTGGTAAATTGAGTAAGGCCAAAATCGATCATTTCTTCGATACAGTTACAAATTCGGAAATGGTAGGAGTAAAGAAACCCAATCCATTAATTTTTAACCATGCTTTGAAGATTGCCAATGCAAATGTCAAGGAGAGTGTCATGGTTGGTGATAATTATGAAGCTGATATTCTAGGTGCTTTGAACATAGGCTTAGATGCCATTTGTTTTAATTATCATAATGAGAATTTGGATGAGAACATCAAGCAAATAAATGAATTAATCCACTTAAAGAAATACTTGTAAAATAATATCTTAACTTTAGTATCGTTAGAGTGTAAAGGCTTTCGCTATGCTAAAGAAAATCACATTAAATATTTTTATTGGTCTATGCATTATATGTTGTTTTAATGCATGTATAAAAGATGTTGACTTTGAGCAAGCTGAAAATCTATCAATCACTCCTGTCTTAGAAGTAAGCCTTATTCATTTTGAAGAACCGGCACATAGATTTATAGACGAAAATGGAGTTGAGCTCATTACCGCTAAAGATTCGGTAAATATTGAAATATTTAGTGATCAATTTGTAGTTGATAATTTGATTAAAGCAGACTTTTTATTTGAGGCTACAAATACCATAAATAGAGCGTATGAAGTTGAAATAGATTTCTATGATGATTTATATCAATTACAACATAGCTTTAGTTTTGGAGTTGGGGCATCAACAAATAATCAAGCCATTGTAGTGGAATACGTTGAGGTTTTTGAAGGTCAAGAATTGGAAGCTTTGAAAACTACAACTAATCTTGTATTAACTCTCACTTTGCAACCAAGCAGTGATGGTTCTATTCTTACAGATGACTCACCAGGAAACTTAAAATTACGATCTAAAGCTTCTTTTTATTTTGATATAAATACCTCTGAATGAAAAATGCATGCTTGTTATGGTTTCTTATAACTTGTTATTCTTTTTCTCAGAACAAGCAGGTGCTGTATGGATTTAACGAAATACCACAATCGTTATTACTAAATCCTGGAGCATATGTCGAAAATGATTGGTTTGTTGGAGTGCCATTCTTATCACAGGTTCATGCAAATGTTGGAATGTCCGGAATCTCCATCTACGATGTTTTTGCTGATGATGGAACCGACTTCAACTCTAAATTACGAGAGGCCATTTACAGCATGGATTCAAAAGATCATTTTGCAATCAATCAGCAACTGGAAATTATTTCAGGAGGATTTGCCTTTGGAAGCTATTTTAAAAAAGATCAATATCTGTCCTTTGGATTGTATCAGGAAACTGATGTGTTTATTTACTTTCCAAAGGACTATGCCATTTTAGCCTACGAAGGCAATCAAAACAACATCAACAGAATATTCGATCTAAGCCATTTAAATGTGCAGGCAGAATTGCTGTCCGTTTTTCATGTAGGATATAATAAAAAATTAAATAAAAAACTTACAGTAGGTGCAAGAGGAAAAATATATTCAAGCCTAATGAACTTTAGTTCTAATAATAACTCAGGAACTTTTGTCACTGTTCCCGGAGAGAATAATTATTACGATCATATTTTTGATTTGAATTTAACAGTTAAACACCTCCGGAGCCGCATCATTGCTGAATGATGACAATTCAGATTTCTCAAAGGATTTAAAAGATTTAAGAAATAGAATCTTATTTGGAGGTAATTTAGGACTGGGATTTGATATTGGTTTTACTTATCAGCCCAGAGATCAATGGACAATAACCGGCAGCTTGCAAGATATTGGATTTATTTCCCATAGTAAGGATATCGAAAATTATTCACTAAATGGAATTTACAGATTTGATGGTATCAATCCGGTATTTGAAGAAAGCCAACAGGGACAATCCGCTGAAAACTACTGGAATGAAATAGCAGATGAATTTGAAGAATTATTCACCTTAAAGGAGTCAACTTCTAAATTTACGACCTGGAGACCTATAAAATTTAATGCGTCCTTAGATTATGCATATGGTAAAAAAGTAAATAAGGAATGTAATTGTTTAGAGGAAGATACTGAATACATGAACAAGGTTGGGGTTCAATTATTTTCTGTAAACAGACCAAAATTTCCTCAATTTTCATTAACAACATATTACTATAGAAGATTGATGGATCAACTAAGAATTAAGGCCACTTATACAGTGGATTCGTATTCATTTACCAATTTAGGACTGGGATTGTCTGCTCATTTAAGCAACATAAATTTTTATTTTTTGGTAGATAATTTGTTGGAATTTCAGAATTTAGCAAAAGCACAAAGTGTATCTTTACAACTAGGACTAAATTATATTTTTAAAACAAATGAAAACTAAATTCTTTTCAATATTCATTTCCTGTGTATTTATAATTGCATTAACATGTTTCACGACCAATCTTAATAATTACAAATATGTTCTGGTTCCAAAGAAATTTGATTTCTTAAAAGAGGCAGATCAATATCAATTAAATTCACTAACTAAAGTTTTTATTTGAAAAAGAAAACTTTAAAGCAATTTTTGATGATGAAGATTTTCCCGAAGATCTGGCAAAGAATAGATGTCTTGCTCTAGAAGCAAATGTTATAGATGAAAGTGGACTGTTTAAGACTAAATTAATAGTTCAATTAAAGGATTGTAAAAATACTATTCTGTTTACATCTCGAATGGGCGACTCTAAGGAGAAAGAATATCAAAAAGCCTATTATGAATCATTGAGAGAGGCCTTTCAATCATTCCAGACTGTAAATTACGCCTATAAACCAGATCAAATCAGAAAGGATATTCCGGTAGGTGTTGAACCCATGAAACAACCTGTTGTGGAAAAAACTCCCGTGGTTGAACCGCTAAAAGCAGAAGAAATCAACGAGGTCAAATCTGTATCTAAAAAGGAACTTGAAAAGCCCATTATAAAAGAACCAAAGTAAAGGAAGTAGTAAAAATCAAGGAAGAAATAAAACCCGATGAAAAAAATATAGTATTACAAGAGACAAAACCTTCAGATATATTATATGCTCAGGTAATACCTAACGGATTTCAATTGGTTGATAGTTCACCAAGGGTTGTATACACTATTTATTATTCAGGCAAAAAGGATATCTATATTGTAAAGGGAAAGGACGCTCTAATTTATAAGTTAAATGACGCCTGGGTCATTGCGGAGCAAAAAGGAAATGATCTGGAGGTAAATAGTATAAACATTAAATTTTAATACTCGTATTTATCCTTCCATCGGGATTTTAAAAAATCACGCAAAGCGTTTTCCCGGCTGTTATTACCAGGATCATAAAGTTTTGTGTTTTTGATCTCATCCGGAAGGAATTCATGTTCGGCAAAGTTCTTCTCGTAATTATGAGCATATTTGTATTCGTCTCCATAACCCAGCTCCTTCATTAATTTAGTAGGAGCATTTCTTATACTTAACGGTACAGACAGATCACCAGTTTCTTTCACCAGTTGTTGTGCTTTGCTAATTGCCTGATAGGCCGAATTGCTTTTTACAGAGCTGGCCAGATAAGTAGCACATTGACTTAATATGATCCTTGATTCAGGATAGCCAATTGCAGAAACAGCCTGAAATGCATTATTGGCTATGACCAGCGCGGTAGGATTGGCATTCCCAATATCCTCGCTTGCCAGTATAAGCATGCGTCTTGCTATAAATTTCAGATCCTCTCCACCTTCGATCATTCTCGCCAACCAATAGACGGCAGCATTGGGATCACTGCCTCTTATTGATTTAATAAAAGCTGAAATGATGTCGTAATGCTGTTCACCGGTTTTATCATACCTCACCGTATTTTGCTGTACTTTCTCTAAAACAAGATCGTTCGTTATGGTAATGGAATCGGTTTCTTCAGAATTCACGATCAACTCAAAAATATTAAGAAGTTTCCTGGCATCACCACCGGAAAGTCTCAATAAAACATCAATTTCTTTAAGCTTTATCTTTTTTTGGGATATAATCTTATCATTCTTAATTGCACGCTTTAAAAGGGCCTCCAGATCGTTTTTTCCAAATGAGTTTAAAATATAGACCTGGCAGCGAGACAGTAACGCCGGTATGACCTCAAAACTTGGATTTTCAGTTGTGGCACCTATTAAAGTCACCCAACCTTTTTCTACGGCCTGTAATAAAGAATCCTGTTGCGATTTACTGAACCTATGGATCTCATCTATGAATAAAATAGGGTTTTTAGTCGTAAACAGGCCGCCACTTTGTCTGGCTTTTTCAATGATCTCACGCACATCTTTAACACCGGAATTAATAGCACTCAACGTATAAAAAGGCCTGCCGGATTCTGAGGCTATGATATTTGCCAAAGTCGTTTTACCCGTTCCGGGTGGTCCCCAAAAGATCATTGAAGGAATAAGCCCCAGCTTTATTTGCTTGGTCAATGCGCCATCTTTCCCTACCAAATGAGCTTGACTCAAAAAGTCTTTCAGGATTTTAGGCCTTAACCGTTCTGCTAAAGGTTCATTCATACGGCAAAATTACAGTATTTTTTATGGATTGGGCGTGTCCCCGAAATAAATTCGGGGTCGCGCTTTATTCGTTGATTTTTATTGTAAAATATGGAACTCATGAATATAAATATTTCACTACACAATCTTCTCGAGCTGAATTTATTTTCAGCGTCTCAAAGGATTTCAAACAATCGCTCAATCGCTCACGCATAATTTATTATGACAAATTATCATTAAGATCCAAATTGGATAAGTATTTGCTATATTTAATTCAATAATGAAAAAACAGGAACATTTTACTTTTTCCAATGGTGTGATAGCGTACCCGCTATTATTTGTTTTACTCATATGGATCGTATTTTGGTATGAAATACGCTTTGGTCAGGATTTTACAAGTTTTGGAATTTATCCGCAAAAAATAAAGGGACTTGTTGGTGTAGTTCTTAGTCCTTTTATTCATGGGGATATAAATCATCTTTATCATAATACCATTCCCTTATTTATTTTATCAGCTGCCTTGTTCTATTTCTATCGTCCAATCGCCTGGAAAGTAATTGGTTTGGGGATATTATTGTCAGGATTATTAACTTGGTCATTTGCACGACCTGCCTATCATATTGGTGCCAGTGGTTTAATATATGTCTTATTCAGTTTTACCTTCTTTAAAGGGATATTTGCCAAACACTACAGGCTGATTGCACTTTCCTTATTAGTTATTTTTTTATACGGAAGTTTGGTAATGTACGCACTGCCAATAGAGGAAGGTATATCCTGGGAAGGACATTTGTCCGGACTCATTACGGGATTAATTTTTGCCTTGATATTCAGAAGAGAAATTGCAAAACCCAAAAAATACGTTTGGGAAGAGGAAAATTATAACGAAGAGGATGATGAATTCCTCAAGCATTTCGATGAAAATGGAAACTTTATTGAACACAAAGAATTGGCAGTAGAGGAGGAGCCACCTACCATAAAATATACCATAAAAAAAGATAATGGCTCACATTTGAAGCAATAAATGAATTTTTCTTCAGGATTATGAAGCTTACATTAAATAGTAATTTTCTAACATCTAACTTCTAACTTCTAACATCTAACAGCGAAGCGGTCCTATGTCTTTTTTAAAGACGTTGTCTTACTACCTCGTATAAAAAGGCACCGCAGGCAACAGATACGTTAAGGGATTCAATCTCACCCAGAAGAGGTAATTTAGCTTTTTCGTCGGCAAGTTTTAGTACAGATGGGTTTATCCCTTTACCTTCAGATCCCATTATAATAGCACAAGGTTCTTTAAACGATATATCATAAATGGTCTTCTCTGTTTTTTCAGTAGCAGCAATTATTTTAATACCACTGGCCTGTAAATGGAACATGGCGTCTTTTATGTGATCTACCTTGCAAAGAGGCACTTTAAATACAGCTCCGGCACTTGTTTTAATGGTATCACCATTCACTGGAGCCCCACCTTTTTTCTGTATGATAATTGCATCAACTCCGGTACATTCTGCAGTTCTAATAATCGCTCCGAAGTTCCTGACGTCACTTATTTGATCCAGGAGCAAGAATAGAGGTGTTTTACCTGATTCGATAACGCTTAAAACCAGATTGTCAATATCATAAAACTCAATGGGAGAAATAGTTGCCACAGCCCCTTGATGATTATTTTGTGTCAGTCGGTTTAATTTTTCAACCGGAACGTATGATGTATTAATACGTTCTTTCCTCAATAATGATTCTAATTCCTGGAATAGCTCACCTTTTAATCCTTTTTGCAGAAAAACCTTATCAATTGATTTGTTGGAGTTTATGGCTTCTATAAGCGCTCGCAATCCATATATTTTAGTCTCTTGTTCCATTGGGACAAATGTATAAAAAAAACCATCCGAAAACTGGTAATTTTAAATTTACAGAATTAGTATTTTACTGTTTTATTATGCGTTTGCTTATAGCACCATTAGCTGAAGATATTTTGGCAAAATACATACCCGAGGCTAAATTTGTGAAATCAATTTGTTTGGAATTTCTTTCAGTTCTAATTTGCGTACCTAGAACAGAATAGATCTCAATTTTTGTTATTGGTTGTTTCGAATCAATGATGAGGTAATCTTGAACTGGATTAGGATATATCGTAGTGTAAGACTCCAACTCGTCACTATCACCTAATAAAGTACATTCACTCAAATCAGGATTTAATTCAATTGGGTTTCCTGGAGTTAAATCTTTACCTGTAAAAGCGGAGTAGTCTGGTTCATATTTGATAGCTCTAAATGTATTGTTGTTGGCTCCTAATGTACTGTCTCCTTGGGACAGAATAGTTCCATTAGTATTGTTTACAGGAGAGACGTAGTTCCATACAATGTTATCGTTTTGATCAATCTCAATCAATTCCCCTGTTCTTCCTTCACATATTAAAGTGTTACCATTTACAAGGCGTTGTGCACTGCTAAGTATTGCAGAATAAAAATCATTAGAATTAGTGTAAATATACTCTGGGTTTAAAGGACCATAATTTGAGTCGTCGATTAAGGAATATACACCAGGACTATCCATGGGAGGATCAAAAATAAAAACCTCTGAAAAGGCTGGGAGTCTACCATTACCATTATTAAAAAGAATAATTTTTCTAGAGTCAACATAACCTTCTTTTATCCTATGAGGATAATGCTGCCCATATAATTTCCTGTCATTTTCAGAGCCCTGTCTGTAAGCTTGAGGATTTCCCCACCTATATAAAAAATCCCCACCTTTACTATATAAACCACCAGAATGAGAACTTGCTTCTAAAGTTGTTGTAGAGTGGTCAATTATATAGAGTTCACTTAAGTTTCTGGAATTAAAAATAATCTGATCCAGTGTCTCATCATATTGAATAGAATTGGCATGTATCCAATTGGCTCCTCCTGACAGGCCATTAACAAAATTTATATCAAGTAATTGAGGATTTAAGTTTACTGTTCCATAATTATCTTGGGAGACGTCAAAATCTTGAATTATATGGTCTATTAAGTTCCATTCCCAAAGAATATTATAAGAATCTGTACCAATTGGCTCAATCTCAATTATTTGTTCGTTATATAATGTAGATTCTGTCATATTATTTGGGTCACGACCAGCTTGTATAGCTTCTTGTTGAGATAAAACTGTGGCAGCCAAAATTAAAATATTTCCATTAAGCATAGGAAAAACATCATGGTGTTGTCTTTTATTTGGTGTATCATAGTCAATTCCCCAAATTAAATCACCATCCCAATTATATAATTCAACCCTACCACCAGCACCACCCATAACAATGTCAGAGCTTTCAGTTCTTCCAGCTCTCAATAAATTCCCATTTTCTAATAGGTATACTGCATTTCCTGGAGGATAACTACTGGACCATTGGTTAACTACTTCCCCACAATTATTTATTAAATATGTTTCTGTATACAAAGTGAAAAGTGTATATGCTTCAAAACTATCCGAAGTATTCAATATCGTACCAACTGTGTTTTGTGATAATAAACCAGTGCAAACAAAAATGAGAACAGATAAAATAGAATACATTTTCATAGCTAATTTTATATTGTTCAAAGAAAAAAATTGTAGTTATAGAATTAAAAACTGTAAATGCAATACTACTAATAAAAAATTAATACCCACAATTTTATATATTAAAGCCCGGCAATTTACTTTTGCTCGGCTTTTTAAAACTAACAATTATAACTTGTTTAGCTATTTAATGTGAATTCAGTTGATTCAGATATAACAAAATATTATCAAGTAATTTGCTGGAGTTTATGGTTTCAATAACTGCTATAAATCCAAATATTTTAGTTTCTTGTTCCATTGGCGCAATTATATAAAAAAACCACCTCAATTAGAGGTGGTTTTCATTTAGAATTAATTTAATGTTAATCTCCTAATGTAAAAGTTGTTGCTTCTCCACCTCCATAATCACCACCAGAAGCATAAATATTACCTCCACCAGTTATGCTATAAGATCCATTACCATAGTTACAACATATCCCATCAGAATATTGATCGTATATTTCGAATGTGTAAGTACCGTCAGGTAAGCAAAATGTTACTGTTATACCGCCAGTCAAACCAGCATAGGCTCCCCAAGCACCTGGCGCACTTTCGACTACGAAACCATCATTATTATAGAATACCCAATATATCTCTTCTGGGTAATTATCAAATGTAATTTCCAAAGTTAGCTCATTAACAGGGCAAACTTGTTTTAAATTTATATTAATTGGATCGCTAATCGATAAATCCTCATCTTCTGAGGTAAAACCAATTGCCAAAATATCTAATCCAGAAGGATTAACGTTTGGACCAATAACTTCAACATTAAAAGTACCAATGTTTGAATTCGCTGGTACAGTGACAGATGCAGGTACAGAATATGCTGAAGGGTCTGCAGTTGTTAAATCAGTATCAACGGCAATGTTAAATGTACGACTCGAAGAAGTTGTTTGTGATGTAGCTATAGTTATTTCTTTCGTAGTAGACCCATTTGGGTCAACTCCAACTACAAAATCTGACTCAAGACCCACATAATTGATCTTGGTAATTTCTGGTGTGTCATCATTTTTCTCACAATTAGTAAAAAGAAAAACGCTCATTAGAATTGTGAATAGAGTTAATATTTTTTTCATAATATTGGTTTTTTAAAAAGTTATTTAATTATAATTTTTTGATTGTAATTACTAGTTCCGTTAATAATATTTAAGAAATAAAAACCTTTTGGAAAACTTTCTATGTTTAAACTATACTCCATTATAGAAGAATTTGTGTTTAAGGATTCGTGATAAATCTTTTTACCAAGAATGTTATGAAAGCTAATTTCTGTTTTATTATTAGTTGTTTTGAAATTTATATTTAATTTATCATTTACAGGGTTAGGCCATATTTTTACATTGACTAGTGAATTTTCTTGAGTACTTAATGTAAGATTTGCTCCTGTTAAAATTAAGGAAAAGGGTTGAGAACCGTTAGTTAATGTGCCTTTATGAGTAACAGTTAATGTATAATTACCGGCAACAGGACTTGCTATATCAATTCGTTCAATATTATCTACATCATTATCTCCTTTAATTGCTGCTGCGGCAACATTTGTCTTATCAAGTTTCCAAGGTGTAAAAACAGTACTAACATTATCCTCTAGCCTTAAGTCTAAGTCATTAACTAACCTTGGAGTTAATACATTACCTGAACTAGATGAGGATGTTCCAGCAGGATCGGTCCAACAAATAGTTGCTCTTAATTCGCTTCCGGTTGCTGCTGAAAACTCATAAGTGTAAGTAGCTCCATCATTAAGTGATAACTCTTTAATAACAGCAGTATTACTATTATCATTTGAGATTATGTTTGCAGATTTTTCAGCATCCAAAAACCCCCAACCATATATTGGGTCTGGTCCTTTTCTAGTATCATCAACTGCAGTATGACAAACCAATCCTTTTAAGGTGGCTGCTCTCATGTAATTAGAGTTTAACTGATTGTAATATTGTTGCAAAAGCAATAAAGTACCAGAAACGTTAGGCGCAGCCATAGATGTTCCGCTAAATGTCGAATAATCTGAATTGTCAGCATTTGTAGAAGATTTTACAGAAGACCCATCACCAGCAATATCTGGTTTAATTCGAAAATCATCTGTAGGGCCCTGACTACTACCTGAATTTATTCTTAATATAAAACCAGAGGCTGTCAAAAAAGGATCAGCATTGGCAATAATAAGCGCATTTTTTGCGGTTTTATTACCTGTTAATTTATCATAACCACTAGCTAAACCTCCAGAATAGGTTTCCGTTCCACCATTACCGGCAGATTTTACTGGTAAGTAATAAGGGGCAGCATAAGCCACCTGATCCCATACTCTAGCATCTGATACATATGCACCTATATTGGCAGCACTTACACTTGAAAGAGGTATGCCATAAGAGTGATTAGATAAAAGTAATCCATTACCTGCTTCAGTAAGTGCTTCAGCATCATCACTATTCCAGTCAAAAGATCTTAGTATGGCTTTTGGTGCCATACCTTTAGCTTCAGGATTTGCACCTTTAGCTATTAAAGTACCTGCAACGTGAGTCGCATGAGAACTTGTTGTTCCTAAAAATCCTGCATCACCAAATTCTGGGTATACAACTCTAGATTGAGGAATAGCTTGATCGTCTTTAAACTCATCATGAGTACCTAAGGCACTTTCTTCATCCCAAACTCCAATAGACATGTTTTGCCCTTCTAAGTTTAAACCTAAACCACCGCCTGGATATAATTTATCAGTATTCGTTCCTTTGGCGCTGTTCATATTAGTTGTAGTTCTGTAAACCGGTTTTCCGTCCTCAATATCATAGATAACATAATTTTTATTTCCAACTGTTACCTTACGTTTAGCATTTATATTTTCTAATAAGTATCGTGATATCCTTTCTTCTTTCTCTAAATAGCGCTTATTCAACAAAAGTTTTAAGTTTTCAATTTCCTCCATATTATAAGACGCTACAATCTTTTCACGTTCCGCTTTTGTTTGAGCGAACAGAGGAAAGGAAAGAATACCAACAAGAATAAAAATGATGTTTTTCTTTTTCATGCTTTAAAAATATCTAGAATATAATAAAAAATTTATTACAATTTTATTGAAGAGCCTATTTTAAACTAGGCTCTTCAATAAAATAACTGATATTTGTATAGTTTTAAATATAATTATTCATTATTGATGCTCGCATCAATATTTGGATTAGCATCTATTTCTTTTTCTGGAATCTTTAAAAAGAATAGGTTGCTATTTACGGGAACATCAACAACAACTCTATGTTCCGGGTCCCTATTAATAGCTTTATTATATCTTTTTACATCAAACCATTCAACCCCAACTTCGCCATAAAGTTCTTTACGCCTTTCAAGTAAAATTTCATCTAATAATGCTTGACCTGTATTAGTTGATCTCACTGCACTTGAATCTCTATTTGACTGCAATGCAAAAAGCAGATCATGTGCTACACCTACATTGCCTAAATGGTACTGTGCTTCAGCGTCAATAAGAACCATTTCTGATTTTCTCATTATTGGTGAATCAGCATCAAAAGTAAAGGCGAATTTTGTTGTAATAAACTCTCTATATGGGGTAGAAGCGCTAACTCCATAGATATCGAAAAACAATTTTCTAACATCTGTATCAGCGAATTGGCTTACAAAATTTGGATTTATATAAGCTGCATAATACGATAATACTAGATGGTCCATCTGAGCATGTGGCGCGCCATAATAGTAATTTGTTTCAATATCGTCTTGATATAGACCCCAAATCCAGTCCTGATCTGATAAATCATTAAAACCAGCTCCCCAGTTTGTAGAAACAACTGCAGAAGCAGCAGATCCTCCGTAAGCATCTTTAGCCGCAGCTGACGCTAACGACCAATCATCCTGTGTAACTAATAAAACCCTTGCAAGAATGCCATTAGCTACAGCTTTATTTATATAACTTTTTCCTAACCTTGATTCAGGCAGGTCTGGAATTGCAGAATCTAAATCAGACAGTATTAAATCATAAACAGCACTAAGCGGGCTAGGTGCATTACCTTCAGAAGCTCCAGTTGCTGGTTCAACATATATTGGTAATCTAGCAATACTTCTATCATTATTATAGTTAGGACAATATTCTAATGCTAATTGAAAGTAATGAAAGGCTCTTAAAGTTTTACCAATAGCAATATATTCAGCTTTAGCATTTTCGTCTAACGAACTGTTCGTAACACCGTCAATTAAAACATTTGCCTGATTAATCATATCATAGTTGTAGTCCCAATTAAAAATAACACGTCTATAATTGGGCTCTCTATTCCCATGCTCATAATCAAAACGGTACCAGGTCGGACCTTGTATTATATCATTTCCTTTTACTGTCCTAGCATAATATAAGGAGTACAAACCTCCCGTATCTGTAGCTGAATATTGACCCCTAAAACGTCTTAAAATGCCAGTAACAAAGGCATCTAAATTAGCTCTGTCTGCGAAAACTACATCTGCAGTTACACCATCTGTATTTTTTGGCTCTTCTAAAAAATCATTACTACAACTAATCGTCATAGCAATAGTTATGAGTACTAGAAGTAACCTAATCTTTAATTTAAATTCATTTTTCATTTTTCTTTTTTTTTAAAATTTTACAATAACACCGGTTGAGATAGTTTTAGATAATGGAGACCTATTAGCTGTTAAACCATTAAATGACTGCTCAGGTTCAATACCTTTATGTGATTGCCAAGTTAGTAAATTATCTGCCTGTATATATAATCTCAAACTAGAAAATCCTGTTCTGCTGGTAACAGATTCCGGAAGGTTATAACCTAATGTTAAACTTTTTAATCTAATATAATCATTATCAAATAAAAATCTTGTAGACCTTGATGAGAAATCATTATTGCCAGTTAACAACAAAGGATAGTCCGTAATATCTCCAGGTTGTTGCCATCTGTTTTGTGTATCTGCATGAGCAGGTGAACCTGGATTTGAAAATTGGTTTATTAAACCGGAATAATCCGAATCTAATAATGTGCTTCCAAAACTAAAATTAACTAGTATATTTAGATCAAATTGTTTGTATCTCAAAAAATTGTTAAAACCACCAATAATATCTGGTATTGACGATCCTTGCTGGTAACGAGTAGCTTCGCTGTAATCCTTTGTAACTACTTTATCAATAACATTACCGTCCGCATCTTCAACATCTTTATACCACATTCCAAAGCCATCTGCCGGATCTACTCCTGCCCATTCTCTGATGTAGAAATCAAAAATAGAATTTCCTACTTTCCATAGTTTAGAACCATTAATAAACTCATCTTGGGTTAGCTCTGTAATTTCATTATTATCTAGTGAAAAGTTGATACCTGAAGTCCATGTAAAATTATCATTCATAATATTTCTAGAATTCAATGCGAATTCCCAACCATAATTTTTTATTGCTCCAATGTTTGTAGTAATTTCAGAAACCCCTGTAGAGGAAGGAATAGGCTTATCATAAATTAAATCTACAGATTCTTTATTATAGTAATCAACGGTGCCTGAAAGTGTACCATTAAATAATTCGAAATCAACACCAAAATTGGTAGAGGCTGTTTTTTCCCAACTAATATTAGGGTCAGCTACACCAGAAAGTAATATCCCGGTGTTTCCTTCATTATTCCAACCTAAATTAAATAAGGACTGATATGGAAAAAATCCAATTCCTCTGTTATTTCCTAATTCACCATAAGACCCTCTAAATTTTAAATAACTTAAGGTGTTATTGTCACTTAAAAAAGATTCTTTAGACACAACCCAGCTTCCTCCAACTGAAAAGAAATTACCCCATCGGGTATCTGTAGCAAATCTAGTAGAACCATCACGTCTAAATGAACCCTCTAAAAAATATTTTTTGTTGAAGTTATAAGCAACTCTTGCCAAATAACTGTTTATTCTTTCAGAAACAACATTACCATTCACACTTTCCGGAATTGTACTTCCATCAAGTACTTCTACATTTGGTAAAAAGCCGGTACCTTGAGCTCCTAAATCATCCTGTTCGAATGTATATGCTTCTGTAATAAGATCTACAGATACATTATGATTTCCAATGTCTTTAACATAATTTAAAGATTGCACAGCATTTAATGTGGTTGTGATATTTCTAAACTGACTAACACGACCATTTAGATTGGAAGCAAAACTTAATAAATCATCATCGAAACTGAAACTATCGAAAAGATAGTTTTCATAACTGATATTGGTTTTAAAGGTCAGGCCTTCCAGAAGTTTGATTTCAGCAAAAGCATTTCCTAAATAACTTGTACGCCTTCTATTTTCTCTTCCTAAATAAAGTTCAGCTAAAAGATTCTGTCCGCCAAAAGCAGGTCTAACACTGTTAACAGATTGACCTGGAACACCTCCATTTCCTAAATCATAAAGAGGATTCCCAGCCGCGTCTAGTCTTAAAACACCATTACCATCTCGTGCGTAAATAGGATAAGCACTTGAAACATTATAAATCCATGTAATAGCTTGAGTAGTACTGCCACTTGTTTGATCTGGATTTCCAGAGTTAGAGCGAGAAAAACTGGTATTAAAGCCAACTTTTAGCCAATCAGAAATTTGAGATTCTAAATTTACTCTGGCAGCAATTCTTTCAAAATTCGATCTAATAACTGGACCTTCCTCATTTAAATAATCAAAAGACATAAAGTATGTTGTTCTTTCATCACCACCAGATAGACTTAAATTATGATTTACTCTCAGATTATCTTGCCTGATTACTTCATCTTCCCAATTCGTATCCCATAATTTAGGACTGGAAGTTAAATTTCCATTAGCATCTACAGGGTTAGCGACATTGTAAGGATTGTATCCAAAATAATCAACCAACTGATTAGATGCGTTTTGTGCAGCATCAGTAGGAGTTTGCCCATTTAAGTACTGATTGGTATTTCTTAATGCCTCGAAAGTATATTTGAAAGAATCGTCAGTACTTGCCAAATCGTGTAATCCAACGGTTGGATTAGAAAGACCTACTTGTGTTCTGAAGGAGACTTGTGGAGCAGAGTTTTTCTTTCCTTTTTTTGTTGTTATTACAATTACACCATTAGAACCTCTGGATCCATATAGGGAGGTTGATGATGCATCCTTAAGCACCGAAATAGATTCAATTTGATCCTGGCTAATGCTATTTAAATTACCGTTAAAAGCAGCTCCATCTAAAATTATTAATGGTGATTGATCTGCATTAATACTTCCAAAACCACGAATACGTATATCTGGATTTGTTCCTGGTTGTCCTCCAGCTGAAATAATATTTACACCTGGAACAGTTCCTTGAATTGCTCTTAAAGGAGATGTAACCTGTTGTGTCTCAATTACAGCTGTTGTAACCACGCCAACTGAACCTACAATGGATTCCTTTGTTTGGGTACCATATGCTACAACTATTACTTCCTCAAGTTCATTGTCTGGTTTCAAGGAGATGTTTATTGTGTTTGAAGCGCCTACAGTTTTTGATTGTGCTGCATAGCTAACATAACTAAAAGTTAAAACATCACCAACATTGGCATTAATAGCATATTTTCCATCAAAATCTGTTGATGTTCCAGTAGTAGTTCCTTTAATAACAATTGTAGCACCCGGAAGAGGCATATTATTATCATCTGAAACTGTTCCTGAAATCGTTTTTTCCTGTGCAAAAGAAAATTGCACAACAAACGCCAGTAATAGCGTTAAAATTCCACTAAACTTTGTTTTCATTTTATCATTTATTTGAATTAGTCAACGTCAAAAATCATAATAAAAAGTTAATAAAACAACTTTTTTATCTTAAAACTTAATAAACGCTTACCTATTTACAATTTGAGTTCGATTATCGATAAAAACTGTATTTGACAGAGTTTTTGATAAGTGGAGAGACAGGCTTATAAGAATTATTTATATAAAAAAACCACCCAAATAGGGTGGTTTTTTTATCATTATTTATTATTTATTTAATTCGCTGAAACTATAGCTTCAAAATAGTCTGTGGTCATATAGCCATTAGCAAACATCCACTCACTAACCCCAAATCCATCTTGATCTAAATAGTATTGAAGCGTTAGTGTACCGGTTCCATCTATTACACCCGTTCCAGAAATAGTATAATCATATTCCGAACCACTATATAGAGTTGTGAAGATATACTGAGAATCTATAGTGATATTACCTGCACCATCATCCGTATAATAAACATTAGCTTCTTCAATAATTTCTTCACCCCAAGAACCAAACATCCAATTGGCATTTATTCCTCTTAAGAAGGATCCTGTACAATCAATTGAAGAAGTAATTTGACTAGGACAGCCTCCAACACATGCGAATGCATCTGTTGCGTCTATACCAGACCAAGGCACAACTGCAAAACTATTGGTTCCAACCTCTTCAAAGGCATAACTGTCACCTGTTTTAGTAAATTTTGCTAAAACAGCATAGTATGCATCGCATACGGAAGCTGTACTTAACACAGAAGGGAAAACATGAGTTTGTCCATTTATCACTCCAACTTGATCAAATGTTACTGTTAGATCAAGATCTCTAGAAATATCACTGGCTGCATAAAAATCAGCAACAACATAGTACTCTCCATCTGGTTGTGAAGACGCGAACACATAAGATTCAAAAGATCCTCCATCAGCACCACCAACAATAGTGGTATTATTCGCTGCGGAAGTTACTAATAATCTCAGATCGGCAAAATTTGTTGCACTTATTTCATTACCAGCATTGTCTGTAGCTATACTCATATCCCAAGATAAACCAATTGCAAGGTCACCATCTGTAACATTCATAATATTAAACGTTACTGTTTGACTATTCACAGCGTCTACATTTGCTTCATCCCCCAACCCAATTTTAATTGTGGCGGTTTCTGTAGCTTCAACTAAATCATCTGCTAAGATATCAATTGTACCAGAAACGGAAGTTGATCTCGCAGGGATTGTAACCGTATGAGGAAAATTAAAATCTGCTCCTTCTGTAGCTGTACCACCAGTCTGTTTTAGATACACAACCACATTTACAATTTGTGGTTCACTAATAGTAACTGTAAAAGGATATGACGTTTCCTGCTCGACAAGAGTTTCTGAATTTGCAAACCCCAATTGTACACTCAGGGTTGGACTTGATGCTTCAAGAGAACTATCGCCTGTAAATTCATCTTCTGAACAAGACAACATGAAGGCAAAAGCGCTTAACATTAAAACTATTTTTATTTTTATATTTTTCATAATTATATTTTGTTTTTTATAAATTAAGGTACAGGTGTATACGTTACATATAATTCTCTACAATCCGATGCACAAATTGTATAATCAATTTGTAAAACTCCGGTTACACCGTCTACCGTTCCAGCACCTTCAACTAAATTTGAATAAAATTCAAGTAAATTCTGTTCAGGAACAGTAATTGAACCACAAGTATCTGTAAATGTATATCCAGGATCACCTACTCCAAGACCTCCTCCAAGGGCATTGATCCATGGACCAACTTCAGCAGTTCTATATTCCCCTGGTGCTGATTCAGAAATTGTTTCTGTATAATAATACCATTCGTCAATACCTGAACCGGTTCGAATGTAATGTGCTGCAACATCATAAGTCCCGGCTAAATTAGAAGAGCAGTTTACAGTAAGAACAACACTGCCATCACCTGAAGCTGCATATACTACACTACCATCATCTAGAATCATTTTAGTTCTAAATATTATTTGATCACCAATTCTTAAATCAGTGTCAGTAACACCTAATCCACTAAGAAATTCTTCAAGAGTTGAATATTCTAATGAAAAAGGAAGTGTTGAACTTTGGGCAACAGTGGTTTCTGTACCTCCGTTTAAAGATTTAGTTATTTCATAACCAACAACATTGTTACCGCCCGAAATATACTTTACTTCCATAAATAATTCATATTCTGCAAATCCCACGGTTGCTGTTTCAAAGTCTAAAGAAGACGGCACACCTAGAAGTTTACCTCCTGAGGCACCAGATAGTTCTACTTTGGTAGCCAATGTAGCACCACCACTTAATATATCCTCGCTATCGTCTATTAGCGTACTGTTTTCACATGAAATTGCTATTGCAATTACAAACAATACAAGGAATAGTCTGTTTAAAGTTTTCATAATTTTAAATTTTTTCATATTCATTTTTTTTTGTTATTGCCAAAATAATTCAGAAGTTAATAAATCACCTCCAATTGAAGCTGCCGCTGCTGAATAATTATCACCATTTAACGATGGTTCAGTAGTAGGGTAATAAAATCGAGATGGAATTGAATTTACCTGAGGATCTCTTTCAATGGCTGGTTGCAAAGCAGGGATTTTAGTACGTCTCCATTCTGTCCAGGACTCTATTCCCTGTCCAAATAATGCGAGATATTCCTGAGTTGCAATTTTTTCTCTTCCAGATGCTTGTGATCCAAAAGGAATATCAATTCGAGATAAATACTCAGTAGGATCTAAACCGTTCCATTCGAAATTGGCAGCGATACCTTGATTATAGAAATTATTAGCGGCAGCAATACTACCTGAAATTAAGCCTTCATTTGCGGCTTCAGCCTTTAAAAAGCTTAATTGTGCATAAGACAAAACAACTCCCGGAAGTGTTGGATCCAGATACTTGTCGCCAAGTGCTGATATATTGGCATAAGTATATCCTAAAGCTTCACTAGGCAAGGTGGTTGCGTTACCATATCCTGCCGGCTTACCTCTAATTTCACCGTCAGACTCTGCCGGAGCGGCATAGACCTCTAGTCTAGGATCGTTAAGAGCTGTTAATAGATCTACTACCACAGTCCCTATTTTATATTCTGGTCTGGCACCGTCTACAATTGTTTCATAAATTGGATTTGCGTCTGGTTGTGCAGCCAAATATGGTAATTCAGCACTGTCTGCATTAGAAGACATCATATTTCCGCCATTTATCAATGCTTGTAATTCAGCACTTACATCTCTTGTTGAGGATATTCTCATTAAAGCTCTAAACTTTAATGAGTTTGCCAGTTTGAGCCATTTTGATGCATCACCTCCATAATAAAGATCGGATGAAGCTGTTATAGATCCAGTACCATTTGATAATAGATCTGCAGCATCTGTAAGGAGTTGAATGATTCCCGCCCATGCTGTAGCTTCGTCATCATAGACTGGTTGTAAAATAGCCCCATTAATTGCTTCAGTGAATGGAACAGGGCCAAATATTTCTGCCAAATTCTGGAATCCTATTGCCTGCATAACCATACCAACTGCTTGTAAATTAGTATTTCCATCAGCAGCTGATAGATCTGCTATCGCTCTACCTTCCGAGATTACCAATGTATATTGGTTACTCCATAGACCATCAATGACCCCTCTTCTTGGCACATATCTTTCTTCATCGTTATATTGAACTTTAGACCATTGTTGTGACCAACCAGCTCCCATATCACCACCTACAAACATACTATACAAGGAGTTCATATTTTGTCGTTGTGCATATCCTAATAATAAATCAGCAGGAAGTGCCACTGGGTTATTAGGGTCTGTATTTAGCTCTTCAAAATCAGGATCACATCCTGTAAGAAGCGATAAGCTAAAAATAGCTATTAAAATTAGTTTTATATTTTTCATAATTAACATTTTTTTCTATTAGAATTGTAAGTTTACGTTGAACCCAAGATTTCTTGCAGATGGATACTGTCCAAATTCTTGTCCCTGGTTTCCATTCGCACTGCTAAATCCTGTTTCAGGATCAATATGAGGTGCTTTCTTATATAAGAGAGCTAAATTTCTACCCACAACTGAGATCTTAACAGCATCAATAAATGTGTTGTCTAGAAGTTTCTTAGGTAAACTATATCCTAAAGTAACCTGTCTTAACTTTACATATGATGCATCAAAAATAGAACTTGATTCTACAGAATTACTATATGTTGCCTGATTAAAAGATCTTGCTTGAACAACAACATCATTAGCAACATAACCTCCATTACCATCAGATCTTACGCCATTTCCAACAAGACCAGTTTCTCGACCAACTAGAGTTTCTTCTAATGTACCTGCAAATCTACCCCAGGCATAGGTCATACTATGCACATCACCACCAATTTTTGCGTCAATAAGTGCAGTTAAACTCAAGCTCTTATATTGAATTGCAAAATTTGCACCACCCGTCCAGTCAGGAGCAATGTTACCAAGAACTTGTTGATCTGGATTAATAAGCGGTAATCCATTTGAATAGATAACCTGTCCGTCAGGAGCTCTTTCGAAATCACGTCCCACCAGCGATCCATAAGGTAGACCTGGTCTGGCCTGTAATTGAATACCCCATTGTGATCCTAAAATATAACTGTCCAGTTCACCAAGTGAAGTCACTTCATTTTCGTTCTTAGCCCAGTTTAAATCGATATCAAATCTTAGATCTTCTGTGTTAATTACAGTAGCTCCCAATGATAATTCAATACCTTTATTTTCCATATCGGCTATATTATCCCATGAATTTGTGCTTCCTGTTGCAGATGAAACCTGAATAGGTACTAACAGATCTTCAGATATTTGTTCATAATAAGTAGCTGCTAGACGCACTCTGTTGTCAAATAATTTGGCATCAATACCAAATTCAATACCTGTTACGGTTTCAGCCTTTAATTCTGGATTAAATTGAGTATTAGGTACAAATCCCTGATTACCAAATCCAGTATTGGTCAGTCCAAAAGTTTGGTTGATATTATAAGGGCTCAAAGCACCTGTACTACCAACTTCAGACCAACTTCCTCTTAATTTTAAGAAATTGATTCCCGCCTCCTGTGTATTGAAAATATCTGATAATACAAAAGATGCAGACACAGATGGATAGAAGAATGAATTGTTCTTAACCGGTAAAATACTTGCCCAGTCATTTCTTCCTGTAAAATCAAGGAAGATCATATTCTTATATGCTATCTGACCATAACCGTAGATACTATTGATCTTTTGGTTTGACTCAAAACTGGTTAGAACAGCAGTTGATCCTGTTAACAAGTTTGACAATGTATATAAGTCTGGTAATTCCAAGTCCTGGAAGAATCCACTAGTACTGTGATATTCTCTGTATCATACTGATTTCCACCAACATTTAAACCAACTGTAATATCTTCACTATATATCCTTATTAAAGCTTAAAAGAACATCAGCATTGATTTCTTCATATCTTCTTTGAATTTCAAAATAAGTACCATCCGGAGCATTGTTACTGCCTTTTGCCTGACGAGATGTTTCTAATTGGTTGATAAGAATCAATTCCAACTTTAGTTGTTAAGCTTAGCCAGTCATTTAATTGATATCCTACATTGATATTTCCAACTACACGATCTTTTTCCAAAGTATTTGTATTGGTTTCTAATACCCAGTAAGGGTTATTTTGGAAGTTATGGTTCCAGTTCAAAGGAGTTCCCTCTGCAGCTGTACCTAAAGTTAGATCATTAATTGGTAAACCCGCATCATTCACAGCAGGCCAACTTTTCCAATCTCTAAGATCAGAAAAATTAACTTGTCTTGCCGACCAGATAAATTGCTGGAAAGGGTTTTCATTGTTATAACCTGAAATAGGAATATTATCACTATCAATATTAAAATAGTTCAAATTAATTCCAGCAGTGATTCTTTCACCTATATCTAAATTACCACTTAAACCTATGGTCATCTTTTTCAACTCAGTATTAGGAACCATACCACGTTCCTCACTACTACCAACTAGATAATCTAAGATTTTCATTTGTAATGGATACGTTATTACTCATGTTGATTCCGGTATCCAAGAAGTCACTTACGTTATCAGGATACGATCTCCAAGGTAATGGATTTCCATTATTAATTAAATTTGAATTCCATTGGATAAATTCAAGACCAACGTCAAGAGCTGGACCCCAGCTTTCATCAACACCATCTCCAACACCACCAGACCAGCACCATCTAACAAACTCAAAATAGTCTCCACCACCTTGGCCGTATGAATTTTGATAATCTGGTAAGTAATAATGGATTAGAAAAAGTAACGTTTGTATTTACTGAAACTGAAAACTTTTTAGCTCCACTACCTCTTTTGGTAGTAATAACAATTACACCGTTACCGGCACGAAGTCCGTAAAGTGCTGCTGCGTTTGGTCCTTTAAGGACTGTTACAGATTCTATATCGTCCGGGTTTATATCGGCTGCACCATTTGGTAAATCGACTCCACCACCGGAACCTGCATTACCAAAACTTCGGTTATCGATAGGAACCCCATCAACAACATATAATGGTTCATTGTTACCTGTAATAGATGAGTTACCCCTAAGAACGATCCTGGAGGAAGCACCTACACTACCAGATGTTCGCAGTAACCTGGACACCGGCAACTTTACCACTTAATGCATTGGAAATATTACTTTCTCTTGCTTCGGTCATTCCTTCACCTTTTACACTTTGTACAGAGTATCCAAGAGCTTTTTCTTCTCTCTTGATACCTAGAGCTGTCACAACAACTTCTTCCAGTTCATTATCAGGCTGAAGAATTACATTAATGTTGTTTGAAGCTCCAACAGTAACAGATTGTGTTGAATAACCTACATAACTAAATTTTAATACATCACCAACATTTGTAGAAATTGAATAGTTACCGTCAAAATCTGTTGATGTTCCGGATGTTGTTCCCTGAATTAAAACAGTCGCTCCCGGAAGGGGTAAACTATTATTATCAGAGACAATTCCTGAAACTGTTTTTTCTTGTGCAAAAGTTAATTGCACAGCAAACGCCAGTATTAGCGTTAAAATTCCACTAAACTTTGTTTTCATTTTATCATTTATTTGAATTAGTCTATGCCAAAAATCATAATAAAAAGTTAATAAAACAATAAATTATGGTTAAATTTTTAATATTAGATAGAAATAAAATGTTTTGAAAGTACTGATTTACCTAAAAGAATGCGTTTAAGCTAATGTGAATTTTTGAATTGCTAAATTTAAAAGGTTGATTTTCAGATAAGCCGTTTGCATAGTTTAATTTTAATAACCCTGATCTTGTTGCTATTCCCAGCCCAAAACCAAAGCCAAATAGTTTTTCTTTAATTTGATTGATATCATCTTCATAGTAGGCCCAATCTATGATAGAATGTATGTAAATGGTCTTATTCAAAGAATATCTGTATTCACTGTTTATAACAGAATACAGTGAAGCGTATAAACTATTTTCTTCAAATCCTCTTATAGAATTGATGCCTCCAAATCGTTTTAACTCGTTGAAGAAATAACTGTCTGAAAATAGTATGTCACCATTTATATTTAAGTAAAGGCTATTCTTGTCGTTCAAATTGAAAATTTTATACGTCTTGAATTTAATTGCTGATTGATCTTGTTTTAGATCTTGAATATCTCTGCTTCCTAATCCGCCTTCCATAAAGAAATAAGATTGAATAGGGAATAAAAAATTAGAGCTCCTGTCAATATGTTCAAACGAAACGGTATAAAAAGTAGATTTGTAATCGCTTACCATTGAAGATGAAGTTATTTCATCCAGTAAATTTTCCGAATTGACAAAATCGATACCTCCAAAGATCTTATTGTTTCTGTTAAGCGTATAGTAAATTTTCGCGGTTTGATTTACAACCGTGAAGGTTGAATCTTTTCTGAAAATGTTCAAGTTCAAATTCAATCCCAATGGAGTATTTAATATATAAGGTAAGTTTGTATTGACATTAAAGGTACGTTGCTCATTTTCGTCACTTTTATATATTAGGCTAAAGGATTCTCCATAATTTAAGTTGTTGATCAAATTCAGATTTAAATAGCCATCGAATTCTATTTTATTGGTGGCTTCATTATTTCCAAATCCCAGAAATCCGTCAAATGTATTGCTCTTGCTTTTTTCAAGATACAAATAAAGTGAAGTGGAATCTTTGGAGAATAGTATTTCGGGTTCCTTGATTTGACTTGCAAATGAAAGGCTGTTTAAATTTTTCGTCTTTGACTTTATTTCGGACAGATTGAATTCCTGTTTAGGTTTAATATTTAAAAACCTGTTTAAGAAGGCTTTCGGAAATTTTTCGTATCCTTTAATAACTATGTTGTTGATAGTCCTTTTACCTGTTTCGTTTATGATCAATTCTCCCTGCAAGTCTGAATCATTGCGTTTGGAAATGTTATTGATCTGAAAGGAGATGAATGGCATACCACTTTCCGAAACTTTTTGATTCAAAAATGACATCACAGATTCACTCTTAAAAATGGGGATTTTAAAATAATCATCGGAAACATCTTCTGATATTTGACCAAGGACTTCTTTATTTAAATAGGCATCAGAATAATATATATAAATAGAGTTGTATTTTTTCTTTAGATCGAATTCAGAAATGAACAGGGAATCATTCTTTCTTTTTAAAGGAGCTACTTCACTCTCAATGTATCCGATCTTTTGAAGCGTATAAAGCGTCGTGTCTATTGCAGACCTTAAAGACTTATAATCATTAAACTTGGAAAAGCTATATAATGAGTCAAGTATAGCTGTTTCTTTATCCGTTTTGCCAAGCATCTTTAATTCTAAGTTTTGGGCATTTAGATTTGCAGAAAATAGTATATATATAATAAGGTATGGAATTACAAATTTTGGCACGTATATTAAGGTAGGAGTTGTAATGTAAAACTAAGGTAAAATTGAATGGTTTTGTATAATGGGTAATTTTTTTTTGAATAAATCTAAAAATTAATTTTATTGGGTTTGAATTATTCATTTTAATTTTTACCTTTGCAGCCCTCTAAAGTGAGGGTTTTAAAAAAACATATTAAAATATATGCCAACAATTTCACAATTAGTACGAAAAGGAAGAGCCAAAATAACCAAGAAGAGTAAATCGGCTGCTTTAGATTCGTGTCCACAAAGACGTGGAGTGTGCACTCGTGTTTACACTACAACGCCAAAAAAACCAAACTCAGCTATGCGTAAAGTAGCAAGGGTTAGGTTGACAAATGGTAATGAAGTAAACGCATACATTCCGGGAGAAGGACACAATTTACAAGAGCACTCGATAGTATTGGTTAGAGGTGGAAGGGTAAAAGATTTGCCAGGAGTTAGGTATCACATCGTTCGTGGAGCCTTGGACACAGCAGGTGTTGAAGGTAGAACACAACGAAGATCTAAGTACGGTGCAAAACGCCCTAAAAAGTAATTTAAAACTTTTAATGAGAAGAAATGAGAAAAAGACAAGCCAAAAAAAGACCACTGTTACCAGATCCAAGATTTAACGATCAGCTGGTTACAAGATTTGTGAATAATTTAATGTGGGCTGGTAAAAAGTCTGTAGCTTTTAAGGTATTTTATGATGCAATGGACATTGTAGAAGCAAAGAAGACAGATGAAGAAAAAACATCATTAGAGCTTTGGAAAGATGCATTATCCAATGTTATGCCACACGTAGAAGTGCGTAGTCGCAGAGTTGGAGGAGCAACATTTCAAATTCCAATGCAAATTCGTCCTGACAGAAAAATATCTACCGCAATGAAATGGTTGATAAGTTATTCTAGAAAGCGTAACGAAAAATCTATGGCACAAAGATTAGCTGCCGAAATTCTTGCAGCTTCTAAAGAAGAAGGTGCTGCTGTTAAGAAAAGAGTAGATACTCATAAAATGGCAGAAGCAAACAAAGCATTCTCACACTTTAGGTTTTAATTAAGGATGGCACATAGAGATTTAAAATATACAAGAAACATAGGTATTGCTGCTCACATTGATGCGGGCAAGACCACGACTACAGAGCGTATTCTATATTATACCGGTGTATCACATAAAATAGGTGAGGTACATGATGGTGCTGCGACCATGGACTGGATGGAGCAAGAGCAGGAAAGAGGTATTACAATTACTTCTGCTGCGACTACATGTACATGGGTTTTTCCAAAAGAAAATGCACAGCCTACTGAAGATGCTAAAGGATATCATTTTAATATTATTGACACTCCGGGTCACGTTGATTTTACTGTTGAAGTAAACCGTTCTTTAAGGGTTTTAGATGGTCTGGTATTTTTATTTAGTGCAGTTGATGGTGTTGAGCCTCAGTCTGAGACTAACTGGAGATTAGCCGATAATTACAAAGTACCAAGAATAGGGTTTGTAAATAAAATGGACCGTCAAGGGTCAAACTTTTTAGCAGTTTGCCAGCAGGTTAAGGATATGTTAGGATCCAATGCTGTTCCTATAGTATTGCCTATTGGTGATGAAATAGATTTTAGAGGTGTTGTTGATCTTGTGAAGAACCGTGCTATTATCTGGCATGATGAAACTATGGGTGCTACCTTTGATATAATAGAGATTCCTGAAGAATTAAAGGAAGAATCCAGACAATACAGAGCACTTCTTATTGAAGAGGTTGCGGGTTATGATGAACATCTTTTGGAAAAATTCATGGAAGATGAAGATTCAATAACAGAGGATGAGGTACATGCTGCTCTTAGAGCTGCGGTAATGGATATGTCCATTATCCCGATGATATGTGGTTCTGCATTTAAAAATAAAGGTGTTCAGTTCTTATTGGATGCTGTGTGCAGATATTTACCTTCGCCTATAGATAAAGAAGCAATTATTGGTATTAATCCGGATACTGAAAAAGAAGAGAAAAGAAAACCTTCGGTAAAAGAACCATTTTCTGCCTTAGCATTTAAAATTGCTACAGATCCTTATGTTGGTCGTTTGGCATTCTTTAGAGTATATTCCGGTCACCTTGATGCGGGGTCATACGTGTTAAACAATCGTTCCGGTAACAAAGAACGTATTTCACGTATCTATCAAATGCATGCGAATAAACAAAATGCCATTGATTTTATTGAAGCTGGAGATATAGGTGCTGCGGTAGGGTTTAAAGATATAAAAACAGGTGATACACTGTCTGCTGAAAAGCATCCGATTGTTTTAGAAAGTATGAACTTCCCTGATCCTGTAATAGGTATTGCGGTGGAACCAAAAACTAAAGTCGATGTTGATAAGCTGGGAATGGCATTGTCAAAATTGGCTGAAGAAGACCCAACCTTTACTGTTAGAACAGATGAAGCCTCAGGACAGACAATTATTTCTGGAATGGGTGAACTTCACTTAGATATTATAGTTGATCGATTAAGACGAGAATTTAAAGTTGAAGTTAATCAAGGTCAGCCTCAGGTTGAATACAAAGAAGCTGTTACCAGAAAAGCAGAGCACAGAGAAATTTACAAAAAACAATCTGGTGGTCGTGGTAAATTTGCAGATATAGTTTTCACCCTTGAACCGGCAGAAGAAGGAAAGCCGGGTCTGGAATTTGTCTCTTCGATCAAAGGGGGTAACATTCCCAGGGAATTCATTCCTTCGGTTGAAAAAGGATTTAAGCAGGCTATGATGAATGGTCCTTTGGCTGGATATGAAGTAGATTCAATGAAAGTTACATTAACAGATGGTTCTTACCATGATGTAGATTCAGACCAATTATCGTTTGAACTGGCTGCAAAAATGGGATTCCGGGCAGCAGCGAAGTCTGCAAAGGCTGTTATCATGGAGCCAATAATGAAATTAGAAGTGTTAACTCCTGAGGAAAATATGGGAGATATTGTAGGTGACCTTAACCGTCGTCGTGGTCAGGTAAATGCCATGGGTGATCGGGCAGGTTCAAAAGTTGTCAAGGCACAAGTGCCTTTATCAGAAATGTTTGGCTATGTTACTTCATTAAGAACATTGTCATCTGGTAGAGCAACATCAACAATGGAATTTTCACACTATGCTCAAACTCCTTCAAATATATCTGAGGAAGTAATTAAAGCAGCAAAAGGAGTTGAAGCTTAAAATTTAAGAAAATGAGTCAGAAAATCAGAATAAAATTAAAATCGTACGATCATAACTTAGTAGATAAATCTGCAGAGAAGATCGTAAAAACTGTAAAAAGTACAGGTGCTGTGGTTACGGGTCCAATTCCATTGCCAACACACAAGAAAATATTTACAGTTTTGCGTTCACCGCACGTAAATAAAAAAGCAAGAGAACAGTTTCAGTTAAGCTCTTATAAGAGGTTACTGGATATCTATAGCTCTTCTTCAAAAACTATTGATGCATTGATGAAGCTTGAATTACCAAGCGGAGTTGAGGTAGAGATCAAGGTATAATGAGACTTGATGTTCAGGAGCGTTAGCGAAATGAACATTTTAGATGAATTACATTCCGAACTTGTTTCGGAATCTCCCTGGGGAGAAGCAAATCCTGAATCAAGTTCAGGATAAAATGTCCGGAGCTGCGAGCGAAGGAAAAATGGAAAAAATACAATTCAGGGTTGAAACGTATTTTGACCCTTAATTTTTTAAATAGAATAGTAACAAATTAAATAAATAATTATGTCTGGGTTAATTGGAAAAAAAATCGGCATGACCAGCATCTTTGATGAAAACGGGAAGAATATTCCTTGTACAGTAATTGAAGCTGGCCCATGTATCGTTACCCAAGTCAGAACCGAAGAAGTGGATGGTTATAAAGCTGTTCAATTAGGTTTCGATGACGCGACAGAAAAAAGTGCTACAAAAGCAGACCAAGGTCATGCTAAAAAAGCAGGTACTTCTGTTAAACGCAAAGTCGCGGAATTCAAAGGTTTTGAGGAGGAGTACAAATTAGGTGATGCTTTAACAGTAGAGCACTTCATTGAAGGTGAATTTGTTGATATTTCAGCAACTTCAAAAGGTAAAGGATTTCAAGGTGTTGTAAAACGTCATGGTTTTGCCGGTGTAGGTCAAGCTACTCACGGTCAGCATAACAGATTAAGAGCTCCTGGTTCTATTGGAGCAGCTTCTTATCCTGCTAGAGTTTTTAAAGGAATGAAAATGGCAGGAAGAATGGGTGGCGAAAAAGTGAAAGTTCAAAATTTAAGAGTTTTAAAAGTAGTCCCTGAAAAGAACTTACTTGTTGTCAAAGGCTGTGTTCCTGGGCATAAAAACGCTTATGTAATTATTCGGAAATAATGAAAGTAGCAGTAATAGATATTAACGGAAAAGACACAGGAAGAAAGGTTGACCTTTCTAATGATGTGTTTGCTATTGAGCCTAATAACCACGCTGTTTATTTAGATGTTAAGCAATATTTAGCTAATCAAAGGCAAGGAACGCACAAGGCAAAGGAAAGAGCTGAAATTACAGGGAGTACTCGTAAGATCAAGAAGCAAAAAGGTACAGGTACGGCAAGAGCCGGAAGTATTAAATCCGGTATTTTTAAAGGAGGAGGTCGTATGTTCGGTCCAAGGCCTAGAAATTATGGATTTAAATTGAATAAAAACCTAAAGCGTTTAGCTCGTAAATCTGCTCTATCAATTAAAGCAAATCAAAAGGAAATAACTGTTTTGGAAGACTTCAATTTTGATACTCCAAAAACTAAAAATTTTAGCGCAGTTTTAAAGGCACTGGAATTGGAAAACAAAAAATCTCTCTTTGTGTTGGGTGGGTTAAATAATAATGTATATTTGTCGTCACGCAATTTAAAAGGCTCAGAGGTTATAACTAACACAGAGTTAAGCACTTACAAGATTTTAAATGCAAATCAAGTAGTGCTTCTTGAAAGCTCTTTAGAAGAAATTGAATTGAATTTAAGTAAATAGAAAACATGAGTATCTTAATTAAACCGATAATCACTGAAAAAGCGACTGCTAATAGCGAGATTAACAATTGCTATACATTCCAGGTGAATTCAAAGGCGAACAAGGTAGAAATTAAAAAAGCAGTGGAAGCTGCTTACGGTGTTTCTGTTGAAAAAGTTCGTACTATAAATGTCCGTCCAGACAGAAGTACTAAGTTTACAAAAACTGGTGTTCAACATGGTAAAACAAGTGCTGTTAAAAAGGCAATTGTACAACTGGCGGAAGGTGAAATGATTGATTTATACAGTAACATGTAATTAGACAAAAATGTCAGTAAGAAAATTAAAACCAATCACACCAGCTCAGCGATTTAGAGTAGTAAATGGATTTGACGCCATAACTACTGATAAGCCGGAGAAAAGTTTATTAGCTCCGAAAAAAAGATCTGGTGGTAGAAACAGTCAAGGAAAAATGACCATGCGCTATTTGGGTGGAGGTCATAAAAAACGTTATCGAATCATTGATTTTAAAAGAACTAAAGCCGGAATTCCAGCCGAAGTTAAATCAATCGAGTACGATCCAAACAGAACAGCATTTATTGCACTATTGAATTACCAAGACGGTGAGAAAAGTTATATAATTGCTCAAAACGGACTTCAAGTAGGTCAGAAAGTAGTCTCAGGTGACGAAAACATAGCTCCTGAAATTGGGAATGCAATGCCACTTAGTGAGATTCCATTGGGTACTATTGTTTCTTGTGTAGAGTTACGTCCCGGTCAGGGAGCAGTAATGGCAAGAAGTGCCGGAACCTTTGCTCAATTAATGGCAAGAGACGGAAAATTTGCAACTATCAAATTACCATCAGGCGAAACCAGATTAGTGTTATCTACCTGCAAGGCAACAATTGGAGTTGTTTCCAATTCAGACCATCAATTGTTGGTGTCTGGAAAAGCCGGGCGAAACAGATGGCTGGGAAGAAGACCACGTACAAGACCTGTTGTTATGAACCCTGTAGATCACCCAATGGGTGGTGGAGAAGGAAAATCGTCTGGAGGACACCCACGTTCTAGAAATGGAATTCCTGCAAAGGGTTATAGAACACGTTCCAGATCTAAAGCAAGTAATAAATATATTGTTGAACGTAGAAAGAAATAATAAATCATGGCAAGATCATTAAAAAAAGGACCTTACGTTCATTATAAATTAGAGAAGAAAGTTGCTGCAAACGTTGAAGCCAACAAAAAAACGGTAATTAAAACCTGGTCAAGAGCCAGTATGATTACTCCGGATTTTGTAGGACAAACCATTGCTGTGCATAACGGACGTCAATTTGTTCCGGTATACGTTACTGAGAATATGGTTGGACATAAATTAGGAGAATTTTCACCTACAAGACAATTTAGAGGTCATGCTGGTGCAAAAAATAAAGGAAAAAAGTAAGAAGCTATGGGAACTCGTAAGAAACAAATGGCAGACACCATTAAGGAAGAGAAAAAGCAAATTGCTTTTGCTAAACTTAATAATTGTCCTACATCACCTAGAAAAATGCGTTTAGTAGCCGATTTGGTTAGAGGTGAAAAAGTAGAAAAGGCGCTTCATATATTAAAATTCAGTCAAAAGGAAGCATCCAATCGTCTTGAGAAATTGTTATTATCTGCAATTTCAAACTGGCAGTCAAAAAATGAAGATGCAGATGTTGAACAAGCTGAATTATTTGTGAAGGAAATAAGAGTTGATGGCGGATCGATGTTAAAAAGATTACGTCCTGCTCCACAAGGCCGCGCTCATAGAATAAGAAAAAGATCCAATCATGTAACAATTGTGGTGGGAGCTAATAATAATACACAAAGCTAAGATATAGTATGGGACAAAAAACAAATCCAATCGGGAATCGCTTAGGAATTATCAGAGGATGGGAATCTAACTGGTATGGAGGAAACGATTATGGTGACAAACTTGCCGAAGACGATAAGATTAGAAAATACATTCATGTACGTTTATCTAAGGCTAGTGTATCAAGAGTGATCATTGAAAGAACTCTTAAGCTTGTAACCGTTACTATCACTACTGCTCGTCCAGGTATAATCATTGGAAAAGGGGGTCAAGAGGTAGACAAGTTAAAAGAGGAGTTAAAGAAGATCACAGGTAAGGAGGTTCAAATAAATATCTTCGAGATCAAAAGACCAGAATTAGATGCGTTTTTGGTTGGCTCAAGTATCGCACGTCAAATAGAAAACAGAATTTCTTACAGACGAGCTATAAAAATGGCTATCGCTGCATCAATGCGAATGAATGCTGAAGGTATTAAAGTTCAGATCAGTGGCCGTTTAAATGGAGCTGAAATGGCTCGAAACGAACACTATAAAGAGGGAAGAATTCCTTTATCAACATTTAGAGCCGATATCGATTATGCTTTAGTTGAAGCACATACCACTTATGGTAGACTAGGTGTGAAAGTTTGGATAATGAAAGGTGAGGTTTATGGAAAAAGAGAACTTTCTCCACTTGTCGGATTATCTAAAAAGCAAGGAAAAGGCGGAAGAGGAGCTGGAGATAGAAATAAATCTCGTAGAAGGAAATAATATTTAAAGAAAAGAAAAAATGTTACAGCCGAAAAGAACGAAATATCGTAAGCAGCAAAAAGGACGCATGAAGGGGAATGCCGGAAGAGGACATTTGTTATCAGATGGAACTTTTGGATTAAAATCTCTGGATTCAGCTTTCATTACAGCACGTCAAATAGAAGCTGCTCGTATTGCGGCAACGCGATATATGAAAAGGGAAGGTTCAATATGGATTAAAATATTTCCAGACAAACCAATTACAAAGAAACCATTAGAGGTTCGTATGGGTAAAGGTAAAGGTGCAGTGGAGTATTATGTTGCTGTTGTTAAACCGGGAAGAATTTTATTTGAAGTAAGTGGTGTGACAATAGAAGTAGCTAAAGAAGCATTGCGCTTGGCAGCACAAAAATTGTCAGTAAGAACTAAATTCATTACAGCTCCTGATTACGAAGCTTAAAATTATTTAATATCATGAAGCAATCAGAAATTATAGAATTATCAGTAGCTGAGTTACAAGAAAAGCTTGGTGAAATAAAAAAGAGTTACGCAGACCTTAAAATGGCTCATGCTATATCTCCTTTAGAAAACCCAATTCAACTGCGTTACTTCAGAAGAAATGTAGCTAGAATTGCAACGGAATTAACTAAAAGAGAATTACAATAATTCTGCTTAAAGATGGAAAAAAGAAATTTAAGAAAAGAACGTATAGGAGTTGTTACCAGTAACAAAATGCAAAAATCTATTGTAGTTGCCGAGGTAAAGAAAGTAAAACATCCTATGTATGGAAAGTTCGTGTTAAAAACAAAGAAATATGTTGCGCACGACGAAACAAACGACTGCAATGAAGGAGATACTGTGAGGATCATGGAAACACGACCTTTAAGTAAATCTAAAAGTTGGAGACTAGTTGAAATAATTGAAAGAGCTAAGTAATCATGGTACAACAAGAATCAAGACTAAAAGTAGCAGATAATACTGGAGCAAAAGAAGTATTGACTATACGTGTTCTAGGCGGTACAAAAAGAAGGTATGCCTCTGTAGGAGATAAAATTGTTGTCTCTGTAAAGGATGCTACTCCTAATGGAACTATTAAAAAAGGTGCTGTTTCTACAGCTGTAGTAGTGCGTACTGTTAAGGAAGTAAGAAGACCAGATGGATCTTACATAAGGTTTGATGATAATGCCTGTGTCCTTTTAGATCCTTCAGGGGAAATGAAAGGGACTCGTGTATTCGGTCCTGTAGCTAGAGAACTTCGTGACAAACAATTCATGAAAATTATATCATTGGCACCAGAAGTGCTTTAATGTAAACAAAAATGGGAAAGCTTAAAATAAAAACTGGAGATAATGTAAGAGTGATTGCCGGTGATCATAAAGGATCTGAAGGTAAAGTTCTTACTATCACTAAAGATAAAAATAAGGCGATCGTTGAAGGAACTAACATGGTTAAGAAACACACAAAACCAAGTGCTCAAAATCCTCAAGGCGGAATCGTAGAAAAAGAAGCTTCAATTCAAATATCTAATCTGTCACTTCTGACAAAAAAAGGAGAAACAACCAGAGTAGGATATAGAATGGAAGGCGAAAAGAAAGTAAGGTTTTCAAAAAAATCTAATGAAGTAATATAGTTATGGCTTATATTTCAAGATTAAAACAAGAGTACCGGGAAAGAGTAATTCCAGCTCTTAAAGATGAATTCGGATATGTAAATGTAATGCAGGTCCCTAAACTTAAAAAGATAGTAATATCTAAAGGGGTTGGAGATGCTGTGGCCGATAAAAAATTAATTGACCATGCAGTTGAAGAGCTTGGCACAATTACCGGTCAAAAAGCGGTTACTACTATCTCAAAAAAGGATGTTGCTTCATTTAAATTGCGTAAAGGCATGCCAATAGGGGCTAAAGTAACTTTAAGAGGAGAGAGAATGTATGAATTCTTGGACCGCTTAATTACTTCAGCATTGCCACGTGTTAGAGATTTTAATGGTATTAGAGCCACAGGCTTTGATGGAAGAGGGAACTATAGTTTAGGAATTACTGAACAAATTATCTTTCCGGAAATAGATATTGATAAGATCAACAGAATTTCTGGTATGGATGTAACCTTTGTTACATCAGCAAGTACCGATAAGGAAGCTAAATCATTATTAACAGAATTAGGTTTACCGTTTCAAAAAAATTAAGTTATGGCAAAAGAATCAATGAAAGCTCGCGAAGTTAAAAGAGCAAAAACAGTAGCTAAATATGCAGCGAAACGTAAGGCATTAAAAGAAGCCGGAGATTATGAAGGATTGCAAAAGTTGCCTAAAAACGCTTCTCCTATTCGTATGCATAACAGGTGTAAACTAACAGGAAGACCAAAAGGTTACATGCGTACCTTTGGAATCTCTCGTGTATTATTTAGAGAAATGGCTAATCAGGGATTGATCCCGGGTGTTAGAAAAGCCAGTTGGTAAAAATTATAAATTGGTTTAAGGTTTAACAAAGAAGTTAAAAACCAAAACCGCAAACTATAAATTATGTATACAGATCCAATATCTGATTATCTTACAAGACTTAGAAATGCAATTTTAGCTAACCATAGGGTCGTTGAAATTCCTGCTTCTAATCTTAAAAAAGAAATTACAAAAATATTATTCGATCAGGGATATATTTTGAGTTACAAGTTTGATGATTCCACAGTACAGGGAACTATTAAAATTGCTCTTAAATACAATAAGGAGACAAAAGAACCTGTAATAAAGAAAATAGTAAGAATAAGTAAACCTGGTTTACGTAAATACTCAGGCTCAACAGAGCTGCCTAGAATTTTAAATGGTCTTGGAATAGCTATAGTTTCAACTTCTCATGGAGTAATGACTGACAAGCAAGCTAGAAAAGAAAATGTAGGTGGAGAAGTATTGTGTTACGTTTACTAATTTAAAGACAAAAAAGAAATGTCAAGAATAGGAAATAACCCAGTAGCGATTCCGGAAGGTGTAACAGTTGAAGTAAAGGATCATACTGTTACTGTAAAAGGAAAGTTAGGAGAATTAACACAAGATTTTTCTAATGTATCAATAAAAGTAGAAGACGGAAATATTTTTGTAACCCGCCCATCTGATAGTATTGAAAATAAGGCAAAACACGGTCTTTACAGATCGTTGATGTTTAATATGATCGAGGGAGTTTCAAAAGGATGGACGAAAGAACTAGAGTTAGTAGGAGTTGGTTACAGAGCAAGTAATCAAGGTCAGAAATTAGAATTGGCTTTAGGGTTTTCCCATAATATAGTTTTGAATATTGCACCAGAGGTTAAAGTGGAGGCAATAGTGGAGAAAGGAAAAAATCCAGTTGTTAAACTTACCTCACACGACAAACAATTAGTTGGTCAGGTAGCGGCAAAAATTCGTTCATTCCGTAAGCCAGAGCCTTACAAAGGAAAGGGAATTAAATTCGTTGGAGAACAAATAAGAAGAAAAGCAGGTAAATCAGCTTAATAATTTAGTTATGGCATTAACAAAGACTGAAAGAAGATCAAGGATAAGAAACAGAATTCGCAAGGATATCTCTGGTACAGTAACCAGACCAAGATTATCTGTTTTTAGGAGTAATAAAGAAATTTATGCTCAAATAGTAGATGATGTAACTGGAAAAACAATTAGTTCGGCATCTTCAAGAGATAAAGGTATTAGCAAAGCTAAAGGGACTAAAATTGAAATAGCGGCTTTAGTTGGTAAATCAATTGCAGAAAAGGCTTTAAAAGCTGGTGTAAAGACCATCTCTTTTGACAGAGGAGGGTATTTATATCACGGAAGAGTAAAATCATTGGCTGAAGGAGCTAGAGAAGCAGGACTTAAATTCTAAGAAATTATGTATCAAAAATATAAAAGCGCAGAATTAGTAAAACCAAGTGGAATGGATCTTAAGGATCGTTTAGTTGGTGTACAAAGAGTTACAAAAGTAACTAAAGGTGGTAGAGCATTTGGTTTTTCGGCAATTGTCGTTGTTGGGAATGAAGCTGGAGTTGTTGGTCATGGTTTAGGAAAATCTAAAGATGTGGCAAGCGCAATAGCAAAAGCTGTTGAGGATGCCAAGAAAAATCTTGTTAGAATTCCTATAGTTAAAGGTACTTTACCTCATGAGCAAAAAGGAAAATTTGGAGGGGCTAGAGTAAACATTATACCTGCAGCACCTGGTACCGGAGTAATTGCTGGTGGAGCTGTAAGAACTGTTTTAGAAGCCGTTGGAGTGCATGATGTATTATCTAAATCACAGGGTTCATCAAATCCACACAATGTTGTAAAAGCAACTTTTGATGCATTATTGCAGTTAAGAGATGCCAGAACCATTGCTAAAGATAGAGGAGTTTCTATCAATAAAGTTTTTAACGGTTAATAATTGAGATAATGGCAAAGATAAAAGTAACAAAGGTGAAAAGCGCAATCAACCGTACTCAAAGACAAAAGAGAACTTTAGAAGCTTTAGGTCTTAAAAAGATCGGTCAGGTTGTAGAACATGACGACACCCCGAATATATTGGGTATGGTAAATAAAGTTAAACACTTAGTTTCTGTAGAAGAAGCTTAAAAACAAAAAAAATGGATTTAAGTAATTTAAAACCTGCAGAAGGTTCGGTTAAAAGTCAGGGAAAGAGAATAGGAAGAGGTCAAGGATCAGGTAAAGGCGGAACTTCTACAAGAGGTCATAAAGGTGCTAAGTCTCGATCTGGGTATTCCAAAAAAATTGGATTTGAAGGTGGGCAAATGCCACTTCAAAGACGTGTACCTAAATTTGGATTCACTAACATAAATCGCAAAGAATATCAAGGAATTAATCTTGATGTTTTGCAACAGTTGGTTGATGAGAAAAAAATAAAAGGAACGGTAGATGTTGATACTCTAATTGCAACTAGAAAAGCGAGTAAAAATGATCTGGTAAAAATTCTTGGTAGAGGAGAATTAAAAGCAAAACTAAAAGTAACTGCACATAAATTTACTGCTTCGGCTAAAGCGGCAATTGAAGCTGCTGGTGGAGAAGCAATAACTTTATAAGATTTTATAACTATGAAGTTTATAGAAACATTAAAGAATGTTTGGAAAATAGTTGAATTACGCGATAAGATAATTCTAACACTTGGACTATTACTAGTTTATAGATTTGGTGCTCAAGTAGTACTTCCAGGAATTGATGCGACACAATTGGGAGGTTTGCAGGATAGTACAGATCAGGGTCTATTGGGATTACTAAATGCGTTTACCGGCGGAGCCTTTGCAAATGCCTCTGTATTTGCATTAGGGATCATGCCATATATTTCTGCGTCTATTGTTGTGCAGCTGATGGGGATCGCGATTCCTTACCTTCAAAAATTACAAAAAGAAGGTGAAAGTGGCAGACGTAAAATAAATCAAATAACCCGATGGTTGACAATTGCTATTTGCTTAGTTCAGGCACCCGGATATTTAGCAAGTTTACCGGCATTAGGAATTCCACCTCAGGCATTTATTTTAGGTCAAACTTTTACATTCTATTTTTCATCTGTTATTATATTAGTAACAGGTTGTATTTTTGCAATGTGGCTTGGTGAAAAAATTACTGATAAAGGTGTTGGAAATGGTATCTCATTATTGATAATGGTTGGTATTATAGCCAGGATGCCTCAATCATTTGTTCAGGAATATGTAGCCAGAGTTACAGAGTCAAATGGTGGATTGATAATGATCCTAATTGAACTTGTGATTTGGTTTGTAATTATTATGCTATCGATCATGTTAATTATGGCGGTTAGAAAAATTGCCGTACAATATGCAAGAAGAACAGCTTCCGGTGGTTATGAAAAAAATGTTTTTGGCTCAAGACAATACGTGCCATTAAAACTAAATGCTTCCGGTGTAATGCCTATTATATTCGCGCAGGCCATAATGTTTGTGCCGGGATTGATCGGTGGTTCTTCCTTGATCAAAGATTCAACGGTTGGGCAATGGATGCAAACTCAGTTTAGTGATATATTCGGATTATGGTATAATGTCTTATTTGCATTTTTGATTATTGTATTTACATATTTTTATACGGCTATTACGGTACCCACAAACAAAATGGCAGATGATCTAAAAAGAAGTGGTGGTTTTATTCCTGGAATACGTCCCGGAACGGAAACATCGGAATTATTAGATAAAATCATGTCTCAAATCACTTTGCCTGGTTCAATATTTTTGGCTTTAATTGCTGTGTTTCCGGCCTTTATAGTTAAGTTGATGAATGTTCAGGCAGGATGGGCATTATTCTTTGGCGGCACTTCTCTATTAATTATGGTAGGTGTTGCTATTGATACTATGCAGCAAATAAATTCCTATTTGTTGAATAGACATTATGATGGATTAATGAAAACGGGTAAAAACAGAAAAGCAGTATCTTAAATTTTATATAATGGCAAAACAAGCAGCAATAGAACAAGACGGAACAATAATAGAAGCATTATCAAATGCCATGTTCCGTGTTGAATTAGAAAATGGGCATGTAGTTACAGCTCATATTTCTGGTAAAATGCGCATGCACTATATTAAATTATTGCCGGGAGACAAAGTAAAATTAGAAATGAGTCCTTATGATTTATCTAAGGCCAGAATAACTTATCGATACTAAATAAGTTGAAACCGTTAGGTTTTATCCTTTAGTATTAGGAAATAAAAACGACAAGATGAAAGTAAGAGCATCAGTTAAAAAAAGAAGTGCAGATTGTAAGATCGTGCGCAGAAAAGGAACACTTTACGTAATTAATAAAAAGAATCCTAGATTCAAACAAAGACAAGGATAATTATGGCAAGAATTGCAGGTGTAGACATACCAAAAAATAAAAGAGGAGAGATCTCTTTGACTTATATCTATGGAATAGGTAAAAGTAGAGCAAAAGAAATTTTAGCAGCAGCTAAAGTTGATGAAAACATTAAAGTAGATGATTGGACAGATGATCAGATAGTTCATATTCGAGATGCTGTTTCCGCATTTACTATTGAAGGTGAGTTACGTTCTGAAACACAATTGAACATTAAGCGATTAATGGATATTGGATGTTACAGAGGTATTCGTCATAGAGCTGGACTTCCATTACGTGGACAAAGAACCAAAAATAATTCCAGAACTAGAAAGGGTAGAAGAAAAACAGTTGCTAACAAAAAAATGGTAACTAAATAATTAGTAATATGGCAAAGTCAAGTACTAAAAAACGTAAAGTAATAGTTGATTCTATTGGACAAGCTCATGTTGTAGCATCATTTAATAACATCATTATCTCTTTAACAAACAAAAAAGGAGATGTTATTTCATGGTCATCAGCTGGTAAAATGGGATTCAGAGGATCTAAAAAGAACACACCTTATGCGGCACAACTGGCAGCAGAAGATGCAGCAGCCGTAGCATTGGAAGCTGGGTTGAAAAAGGTAAAGGTTTATGTTAAAGGCCCTGGAAATGGTAGAGAATCTGCTATAAGATCCATTCATAATGCCGGAATTGAGGTGACAGAAATAATTGATGTTACTCCATTACCACATAATGGATGCAGACCTCCAAAAAGAAGAAGAGTTTAATAATAATAATTAGTAGTATAACCAAAGAGAGATTTTTATTGCTAAAGGATAAGATTTAAGACCTTAATTTAGTGATTACTCTCAAAACAAAATTTAAAAATGGCAAGATATACTGGTCCTAAAACAAAAATAGCTCGAAAATTTGGTGAGGCTATTTTTGGAGAAGATAAATCTTTTGAAAAAAGAAATTATCCTCCAGGTCAACACGGCAATAATAGACGTCGTGGAAAAAAATCTGAATATGCTATCCAATTAATGGAAAAGCAAAAAGCAAAATATACTTATGGTATTCTTGAGCGTCAATTCAGAAATTTGTTCAAAAAAGCAACAGCAGCTCAAGGAATTACAGGTGAAGTCTTATTACAACTATGTGAATCCAGATTGGATAATGTGGTTTTTAGAATGGGAATAGCACCATCAAGAAGAGGAGCAAGACAATTGGTGTCTCACAGACACATTACTGTAAATGGAGAAGGAGTTAACATTCCATCTTACAGCTTAAAAGCAGGTGATGTGGTTGCAGTGAGAGAAAAGTCAAAATCACTTGAAGCAATTGAAAGATCACTTTCAAATTCAAGTCATGTATATGAATGGATAACATGGAATGATGAAACTAAGAAAGGAACTTACGTTTCAATACCTGAAAGAATTCAAATTCCTGAAAATATAAATGAGCAATTCATAGTCGAATTATACTCTAAATAATAACTGATATAAACAGCAATATGGCAATATTAAATTTTCAAAAGCCCGACAAAGTAATCATGATCGATTCAACCGATTTTGAAGGTAAATTTGAATTTAGACCTTTAGAACCTGGTTACGGATTAACGGTAGGAAATGCACTAAGAAGAGTGTTATTATCTTCTCTTGAAGGTTTCGCAATAACTTCAGTTAGATTTGAAGGAGTAGACCACGAATTCTCAACAATTGCCGGTGTAGTAGAAGATGTTACGGAAATTATATTGAACTTAAAACAAGTTCGATTAAAAAGACAAATTGATGAAGTTGATAACGAATCAGTTTCTATTTCTATTTCTGGACAAGAACAAATTACCGCAGGAGATTTTCAAAAATTTATTTCTGGTTTCCAAGTATTAACACCGGAATTAGTGATCTGTAATTTAGATCCTAAGGTTAGCATTAATATGGAGATCACTATTGAAAAAGGCAGAGGATATGTGCCTGCAGAAGAAAACAAGAAATCTTCGGCACCTCTTGGAACTATTTTTACTGACTCAATTTATACTCCTATTAAAAATGTGAAGTATAGTATTGAGAACTTTCGTGTTGAACAAAAGACGGACTACGAAAAGTTAGTTTTTGAGATCATTACTGATGGTTCAATTAATCCGCAAGATGCCTTGACAGAAGCAGCTAAAATTCTAATTCATCACTTTATGTTATTCTCAGATGAAAGAATAACCTTAGAAGCAGATGAAATAGCACAAACAGAAACCTATGATGAAGAATCACTTCACATGAGACAATTGCTAAAAACTAAGTTAATTGATATGGACCTGTCGGTTCGTGCACTTAATTGTTTAAAGGCAGCAGAAGTGGATACATTGGGTGATTTAGTATCATTTAATAAGAATGATTTGATGAAATTCCGAAATTTTGGAAAAAAATCTTTAACTGAGCTAGAAGAGCTTGTTAATGTTAAAGGTTTAAACTTTGGAATGGACTTGTCAAAATATAAATTAGATAAAGACTAACACATCATATTTTGCTCCTTAATGGTGAGTTGCAGCAAGATGATGGTTAATATAAAAAATCATGAGACACGGGAAAAAAATTAATCACTTAGGTCGAAAAACAGCTCATAGAAGAGCAATGTTAGCAAATATGGCTTGTTCATTAATTGAGCACAAACGCATTAATACTACAGTCGCTAAGGCAAAAGCATTAAAACAATTTGTAGAGCCATTGGTTACAAAATCTAAAGAAGATACGACTCATAACAGACGTATTGTTTATAGTCGTTTACGGCAAAAAGAAGCTGTAGCAGAATTGTTCAGGGATGTAGCGCCAAAAGTAGGTGATAGACCTGGTGGTTATACAAGGATCATAAAACTTGGTAATAGATTAGGTGACAATGCTGATATGGCAATGATAGAACTAGTTGATTACAATGAGATATACAATGCTGATAAACCTAAAAAGAAAACAACAAGAAGAAGCAGAAGAGGAGGGACAAAACCAGTAACGCCTCCTGTAGAGGTAAAAGCTTCAGATGAAGAGGAATAAATGATAAAATGGCTTAAATATAAAAAGGATGTACTATGTGGTGTATCCTTTTTTTTATAAATTTTAGTCAAATTAATTAGAAAAACTTATTTAATTACACCACAGATATTAAACAAAAGACTAATGAAAAAAATATTTATTATTACTTTAATTATATTAACCACTTCAGTTAAAGCACAAACAAAAGCCGGTACAGATATGAACGATCTTCAATATTTACATAGCGGAGGCATGTGGGTAACGAATTTGGTTGTTGAAGAACCAATCAAAGGGTCGCCATATTTGTTTGAAAACTGGTCTAACGATTCCAAAATTTATACTGATGATAAGATCTACAAGATTGGGTCATTCAACTATAATATTGCCAAGGAACGATTTGAAGCTAAATTTTCTGAAGATTCTGTACTCGTAATAAGTACCGGAAAGATTAAACAAATAAAAATCAATGATGTTGTTATGAAGCCTTACTATGATAGTGAGAGGGATAAGTTTACATTCTTTGAAGAAGTTGGCAGTATTAAGAACAGGATGATAATAAAGAAGTATGCAGTCAAAATTGTAAAAGGTAATTTTAATCCAATGACCCAGAAAAAGATATCAGCAGACAGATACATCAATGAAGAATATTTATACATTGTTGATAGTGAAACGGGGTCATTAAAACGATTAAAACTAAAAAAATCATCTATTTTAAATTTAATAGAACTAGAGAATAAACCAGAAGTTTTAGATTTTGTGAAAAAGCATAAATTAAAATATAATAATATATCAGATGTGCATAAAATCTTGGATTACCAAAATTCAATTGCAATTTGATAAAAAAGGATAAACCATTTTAGTTTATCCTTTTTTTTATGCAATTTTGTAAAACTTTTTTTATGAAATACGTTAAGCCAAGAGCCGCACTCATTCTTTTATCAGACGGGACAATTTTTTATGGAAAATCGGTTGCAAATCGAGAAGGAACTGCATTCGGTGAAGTTTGTTTTAATACTGGAATGACGGGTTATCAGGAGATATTTACAGACCCTTCCTATTATGGACAGCTCATGGTAGCAACAAATGCTCATATTGGTAATTATGGAGTTAATGATGATGAAATTGAATCGGACTCCATAAAAATAGCAGGTCTAATTTGTAAGAACTTCAGTTATAATTATTCTCGTGAAGGTGCCGATGACTCCTTAGAATCCTTTTTCGAGAAGCAAGATCTGTTTGCAATTTCAGATGTCGATACACGAGCCTTAGTAAGTTATATTCGCGATAATGGTGCTATGAATGCTGTCATTTCTACAAGGGTTGATGATATAGAAGGGCTAAAAAAACAATTGGCAGAAATTCCTCCAATGAATGGATTGGAATTGGCTTCAAAGGTCTCAACCAAAAATCCATATTTATATGGTGATAAAAAGGCAACTTATAAAATCGCAGCACTTGATTTAGGAATAAAAAAGAATATACTTCGAAACCTCGCTAAACGAGGTGCATATATAAAAGTATTTCCTTATAATTCTAAATTTGAAGATCTGCACGAATGGAATCCTGATGGATATTTTTTATCTAATGGACCAGGAGATCCTGAACCTCTTACTGAAGCAAGAGAATTAGCTAAAGAAATCATTAAAAGGAATTTACCTTTATTCGGAATATGTTTAGGGCATCAAGTAATTGCTTTAGCAAATGGAGTATCAACTTATAAAATGCATAATGGACATAGAGGGATCAACCATCCGGTCAAGAACTTGATTACAGGAAAAGGAGAGATCACTTCTCAAAATCATGGATTTGCTATTAACAAAGAAGAAACCGAAAAGAATTCTGAACTTGAAATCACGCACATCCATTTGAACGATAATACAGTGGCAGGTATTAAAATGAAAAATAAAAACTGTTTTTCGGTCCAATATCATCCGGAAGCGAGCCCAGGTCCGCATGATTCGTTTTACCTGTTTGATGAATTTATAGAGAATATCAAGTTAAAATAATACATAAAAGCTAATATTGAAATTGTATTATTGGCAATTTTAAGATACTAAAACGTTTTAGGATATTTTTTATTCAATTCTCGCTAAAAAGTTTACCATGAGGTAATTTAACCTTAACTTTGATAGGCTAAAAAAATTAATAAATCTAAAAACATTATGAGTGCAATAATTAATATACACGCAAGACAAATTTTTGATTCCAGAGGAAACCCTACAGTAGAAGTCGATGTAGAAACTGAAAATGGAATAATTGGTAGAGCAGCAGTTCCTTCCGGAGCATCAACTGGTGAACATGAAGCTGTAGAGTTGAGAGATGGAGGAAAGAACTTTATGGGGAAAGGAGTCCTTAAAGCGGTAGAGAATGTAAATTCTATTTTAGCGGAGGAGTTATTAGGAGTTTCTGTATTTGAACAAAATTATATTGATAATTTGATGTGCGAAATTGATGGCACACCAAATAAATCAAAATTAGGCGCCAATGCCATTTTGGGTGTTTCTCTGGCTGTAGCCAAGGCCGCCGCAAATGAGTTGGACATGCCATTGTACAGATATGTTGGTGGTGTTAGTGCTAATACACTTCCGGTTCCAATGATGAATATCATTAATGGTGGGTCACATAGTGATGCTCCTATTGCCTTTCAGGAATTTATGATCATGCCGGTAAAAGCAAATAGTTTTTCTCATGCTTTACAAATGGGTACAGAGATTTTCCATCATCTTAAAAAAGTTTTACATGACAGAAATTTAAGCACTGCTGTAGGCGATGAAGGTGGATTTGCACCAACCTTAAAAGGGACTGAAGATGCTATTGAAACTATTGGAAAAGCTGTAAAAAATGCAGGATATAAGTTTGGGGATGAAGTCATGATAGCACTAGATTGCGCAGCTGCTGAATTCTATGTAAAAGGAAAATACGATTATACAAAATTTGAAGGAGATAAAGGTGTAGTTAGGACAAGTAAGGAACAAGCTGATTATTTAGCAGAACTAGCTAAAAAATATCCTATTATTTCTATTGAAGACGGAATGGATGAAAACGATTGGGAAGGCTGGAAATATCTAACCGAAAAGATCGGAGATAAAGTGCAATTGGTGGGTGATGATCTTTTTGTAACTAATGTAGAAAGATTATCACGAGGAATTGAAAATGGAATAGCCAATTCAATTCTTATAAAAGTAAATCAAATAGGTTCTTTAACAGAAACGATTGCTGCGGTAAATATGGCGAAAAACGCAGGCTATACATCTGTTATGTCACATCGTTCAGGTGAAACTGAAGATAATACAATTGCAGACCTGGCTGTGGCTTTAAATTGTGGCCAAATTAAAACAGGTTCTGCTTCAAGAAGTGATCGTATGGCTAAATA